>NZ_JBVJIU010000006.1:110428-392356 GCF_055586105.1 Actinoplanes sp. NPDC051537 | reverse complement strand
GGCGAACTGCTCTGGTACCGCGACGACCTGCGAAACGGCACCAACGGGCCCAACGCCGAACGCGGCTGGGCGCCCGGCAGCGGCAACCAGATCGGCGTCGGCTGGAACACCTTCACCACCGTGTTCTCCGGCGGGAACGGCATCATCTACGCCATCCGGGAGACCGGCGAACTGCTCTGGTACCGCGACGACCTGCGAAACGGCACCAACGGGCCCAACGCCGAACGCGGCTGGGCGCCCGGCAGCGGCAACCAGATCGGCCGCGGCTGGAACACCTTCGACGCGGTGTTCACCACCGGCGAGCCGGTGGGCATCATCTATGCGATCGCCTCGACGAGCGATCTTCTGTGGTACCGCGACGACCTCCGCGACGGCACAAACGGCGCCGACGCGGCCCGGGGCTGGGCCGCGCGGAGCGGATCGGCGATCGGCATCGGCTGGTCGATCGAGCCGCGGACGCCGATCGCCGGCTACGCCTCGCCGCTCAGCGCGGGTCCCGGCGAGACCGTCGAGGTCAAGCTGAGCGCGCCCCGGGCCACGCCCTGCGCGGTGCAGGTCTTCCGGCTCCGCGAGAACGCCGATCGTTCGGTCGGCGTGCCGGTGGCCGACGCGTTCGACGTGACGGTCCCCCGGCAGCCCGTCCCGCCCGACGCCTGGGAGTCCGGATGCGGGTGGGCGACCGTCGCCGCCATCCCGATCGACCCGGCCTGGCCGTCGGGGCTGTACAGCGCCCGCGTCACCGCCGAGGACGGCTCGGCCGTCGCCGATGTCGTCTTCGTCGCCCGGGCCGGCGAACAGAAGCAGCCGTTCCTGCTGATCGCCAACACCAACTGCTGGAACGCGTACAACGCCTGGGGCGGGGTGTCGAACTACAGCGGACATGCCGAGGTGGTCGGTCTGAGCTTCGACCGGCCGAACCCGGGGACCGCTCCGCAGGCGTTCGACGGCGCCGCCTACACGCCCAACCACCTGACCGCCGCCGAGATCTGGGTGTCGACCTGGCTGGAGGACGCCGGGTACGCCTTCGACACGTGCTCGGACTGGGACTTCCACAACGGCGACGCCGATCCGGCCGACTACCGGGCCGTCATCCTCTCCACCCATCCGGAGTACTGGAGTCAGACCATGGCGCAGCGGCTCGCCGACTACGTGGCGAGCGGTGGCCGGGTGCTGTACTGGGGCGGGAACGGCATCTTCCGTCAGGTGCTGTTCGCCGGCGACGGCCATGCCATGACCACCGGCAGCTCGCCCGCCTGGTTCTGCGGCAACGCGTGGGCGGACGGCCCCAAGCCGCGGACGCTCCTGGGCGTGGCCTACGACATCGCGCACGACGGCCTCTACCCGGCGCGCTGCGGCTACCTCATCGACGCGCCCGAGCACCCGTTCCTGGCCGGCACCGGGCTCAAGGCCGGCGAGGTGGTGGGCGGCCTCGGCCGCAACGGCGGCGGGGCGTGTGGCTGGGAGGTCGACACGGCCATCGACTTCGGCGAGGGAAACGGCGCGGCGCCCGCCGGCGAGCAGATTCTGGCGCACGGCGAGCTGGTCACGGCCGACGGCTACACGGGACACGTGACCTACTACGAGAACGACGCCGGCGGTTTCGTGTTCGCGATCGGCTCCATCTCCTTCGGTGGCAGCCTGGTCGAGGACCCGGCGCTCCAGGCGATCGCCCGGAACGCCCTCGACTCCTGTCTGCCGTAGCGCTACTTGGGGGCGCCCAGGTCGTCGAGGGCCTTCACGGCGCCGCGGTGCAACGGGACCGGGTCGGTCTTGCGGGCGTTGCCGAGGGTGATCTCCTTGGCCGCGGCGTTGGCCTGGACGAGCTGGGCCTTGCGGTCGAAGAGCACCTTGGTCAGCGCGCACGCGACGTCCGGGTCGAGGTCGTCGCGCACCAGCAGCAGGTTGGGCACGATGATCGTGGGGACGTCGGACGGCGTCTTGTAGGTCGTGGCCGGGATGCTGCCCGTCTCGTACACCGGATTGATCTTTTGAAGGTCGCCGAGCACGGACGTGACGTCCAGGAACTCGACCTTGCCGGCCGACGTGGTGAGCAGGTCGGTGATGCCCGGCGTGGGCAGGCCGCCGGACCAGAAGAGGGCGTCGATCGAGCCGTCCTTCATGCCGTCGACGGTCTTGGTGAGGTCGAGCTTCTGGGCGCTGATGTCCTTGGCCGGGTCGAGGCCGGCCGCCTTGAGGACGCGGTTGGCGATGACCTCGGTGCCGGACTTGGGCGAGCCGGTCGAGACCCGCTTGCCCTTCATGCCGGCCACGTTCTTGATGCCGGCCGCCTTGCGCACGATCACCTGGGTGTAGTTGGTGTGGATGCGGGCCAGCGCGGCGATCGGCTGCTTGGCGGTGAAGCTGCCGGTGCCGTTGATGGCGTCGGCGGCGGTGTCGGCGAGCGAGAAGGCGACGTTGTACGTGCCCGCCACCACCTGCTGGATGTTCTGCACCGAGGCGCCGGTCTCGGCCGCGGTGGCCTTGAGCTTGCCGCCGGTCTCGCCGATCTGCTCGGCGTAGGCGTTGCCGAGCGCGAAGTAGACGCCGGTCGCGTTGCCGGTCGCGATGCCGACCCGGGTGTCCTTGGTGACCTCGCAGGTGACGGCGCCGCCGGCGTCGGTGGAGGCGGCGTCCTGACGGCCGCCACAGGCGAAGAGACCCCCGAGGAGTACGAGGGTGAGCGCGGTTGCTGCCGTTCGTCTCATGTCGTCCCCGTTCTTGGTGTGGTGAATGCGGTCAGGACCACGGCCCCGATCAGGGCCGCGACGCCGAGCGCGATGGCGATCGGCGAGAGGTAGAGCAGCAGCAGGCCGGCGGCGCCGCCCAGGACCCGGGCGGGCGTACCGGCCGCTCCGATGCCGAACACCCAGCCGCCGCTCGCGATCGCGAGCCCGGCCACCGCCAGCATCGCGACCGCCGTGGCCCACAGGATGTCCACGAAGGAGCCGCGCCCGAGCAGGTACGAGCCGGCGTCGGTGAGCACGAACGCGATCGGCGCCAGGAACGCGGGCAGGGCGTACTTCAGCGCCTGCCACATGGTCGGCACGGTCCGGCCACCGGTGATCGCCGAGGCCCCGACCGCGGCCAGCGCCGTCGGCGGCGTCACCTCGGAGAGCACCGAGTAGTAGAAGACGAACATCGCCGCGGCCGGCGCCGGCACGCCCAGCCCGAGCAGCGCCGGCCCGATGATGACCCAGCCGATGATGAAGCTGGCCGTCACCGGCACGGCCAGCCCGAGGATGGCCAGCGCGACGGCGGCCAGCACCACGGTCAGCGCCAGCACCGCGGTCGGGTTGTCGGTGACCGCGCGCGCCCCCGAGACCAGCAGCGAGGCCAGTTGCGCCCCCAGCCCGGTCTTCGTGGTGACGGCCGTGATGATGCCGGCGGCCGCGCACACCGCCACGACCGGCAGCACCCCGCGCACCCCGGCCGACAGCGCCGCGAAGATCCGCCGCGGGGTCAGCCACGCCCGGCGGTCCAGGAAGGACAGCAGGAACGCGGCCAGCGTCGCGTAGACCACCGCCCGCTGGGCGCTCACGTCCAGCGCGAGCAGGACGACGATGAGGATCAGCGACGAGAAGTGGTAGCCGAAGCGGAGAAGCAGGTGGCGGGCGCTCACGTCGCCCACGGCCAGGGCGCGGACCCCGAAGCGCCGCACGTCGATCTCGACGGCGAGCAGGATGCCCAGGTAGTAGAGCAGCGTCGGGACGGTCGCCCAGCCGAGGACGGTCAGGTAGGAGACGTCGAGGTACTCGGCGACGATGAACGCGGCGGCGCCGAGGGTGGGCGGCGACAGGATCGCGCCGACGCCGGCCGCGGCCAGCATGCCGCCGGCCTGCTCGGCCGGGTAGCCGGCCCGGCGCAGCATCGGCCAGGTGACCGCGCCGACGCTGACCGCGGTGGCGGTGCCCGAGCCGGAGACGGTGCCGAGCAGGAAGCCGGCCGCGACCGCGGTGCGACCGGCGGCGCTGCGCGACTTGCGGAACGCGGCCACCGACAGGTCGACGAAGAAGCGGCTCGCGCCGGAGAGGTCGAGCACGGCGCCGTAGATGGTGAACAGCACGATGTACGTGGCCGCGACGTCCAGCGGCGTGCCGTAGAACCCGCTGCCCGAGTTGTAGAGCGCGTCGATGATCTGGGAGAAGTCGAGCCCGGCGTGCGCGATCGGCCAGTCCTGCGGAAGCAGCCCGCCGTAGTACCCGTACGCCAGGAATGCGAGACAGACGATCGGAAGCGCGAGTCCCGTCGTTCGCCGGCACGCCTCCACCACCAGCACCAGCAGCACCGCGCCGAAGATCACGTCGATCGGCTCGAGCAGGCCCTGCCGGTCGAGGAAGCCGTCGTAGCCGCCCCGGAACGGGTTGACCGGATAGAGGCACACGACGAGGGCGGCGCCGGCCAGGAGCCAGTCGAGCAGCGTCGGGATCTTGGGCGATCTCGACCGGGCGCGGTACGCGAGGAAGACCAGCGGCAGCGTGCCGGCCAGAAAGATGATCAGGTAAAACTGGCTGCCCCGGGCCAGCGGGCGGAACACCTGCCAGAGGACCAGCAGGGCGACCAGGAACGCCACGATCGAGACGCCGAGACCGATCCGGCCGGTCAGGTCGCGGGCCGGCAGCTCCTCGTCGTCGTAGTGCACGGCGGGTGGGTCGCTCTCGGCAACATATCGATCACCGCCCATGAATGGACATTACTGGACGGGAGCGAAAACAACCGTCCCGCAACCGGAACCGGCCGGACGGCGCAACCGGCGGGTGGCTGAATGGGCGGCATGATCGAGCTGGAGACGCGACACGAGGGTGGCCTGGCGCACGACTTCCGGCTGCTGCGGCGGCGCCGGATGACGGGTCTGGCCGGCGGCACCACGGTCGCCGCCCTGACCCGGGGCGGCGCCGGCCCGATCGGCCGCTCGGGCATCGTGCGCGGCGACATCCGGCGGAGCTTCGGCACCGCCCACGGCGTGGCCCGCGGCGTCCCGCTCGACATCCGCCTGCGCCTGACCAGCGCGAACTCGGGCCGCCCGCTGCCCGGGCACGCGGTCTACCTCTGGCACGCCGACCGGGACGGCAACTACTCGCTGACCTCTCCCGAGCTGGCCGCCGAGAACTACCTGCGCGGCGTCCAGGTCGCCGACTCGGCCGGCTGGGTGCGGTTCGCCAGCATCTTCCCCGGCGGGCACGACGGCCGCTGGCCGCACCTGCACTTCGAGGTCTACCCGGATCTGTCCGGCGCCGGGCGGCTGCACACCGCGGCGGTCATGCTGCCGGCCGACGTCTACCAGAAGGCGCACGTGCACCCGGGCGCCCATCTGGAGATGGCCTGCATGACCGGCGACGTCCGGCGCGGCCTGGTCGCCACCCGGACCGTCGCGATCTGATCCACCCCCGTCCGGGGGTGGCGCGGTGACGCGGCCGCGCGCAGTCTGAGCGGATGGACGGCACCACGGCATTCCGGGCGGCGCGCGACTTCCTGCTCGCCCACTCCGACCGGTACGACGCGGCCCGCGACGGGTTCGCCTGGCCCGAGCTGGACGAGTTCAACTGGGCGCTCGACTGGTTCGACGTGATCGCCGAGGGCAACGACGCGCCGGCGCTCTGGATCGTCGAGGAGGACGGCACCGAGCAGCGCGTCTCGTTCGCCGAGATGTCCCGCCGCTCGAACCAGGTGGCGAACTGGCTGCGGGCGCAGGGCGTCGCGCGGGGCGACCGGATCGTGCTGATGCTCGGCAACCAGACCGAGCTGTGGGAGACGATCCTCGCCGCCATGAAGCTGGGCGCCGTGCTGATCCCGGCCACGCCCCTGCTCGGCCCGGTCGACTCGGCCGAGCGGGTGGCCCGGGGCGGCGCCAAGCACGTGATCGCCGCTTCGTCCGCCGCCGCCAAGTTCCTGAATGTCGACGCCACCAAGATCGCCGTCGGCGACCCGGTCGAGGGCTGGCTGTCTTTCTCGGATGCCTATTCCGGAAATGTCGGTTTTGCTCCCGACGCGGTCACGTACGCCACCGACACGCTGCTGCTCTACTTCACGAGCGGGACGACCGCGCGGCCCAAGCTGGTCGAGCACACCCACCAGTCGTACCCGGTCGGGCACCTCTCGACGATGTACTGGATCGGCCTGCGCCCCGGCGACGTCCACCTCAACATCTCGTCGCCGGGCTGGGCCAAGCACGCCTGGAGCAACGTCTTCGCCCCGTGGAACGCGCAGGCCTGCGTCTTCATCTACAACTACACCCGCTTCGACGCCGGCCGCCTGATGGCCGAGATGCAGCGCTGCGGCGTGACCAGCTTCTGCGCGCCGCCGACCGTCTGGCGCATGCTCATCCAGTCCGACCTCTCCGCGCTGCGCACCCCGCCGCGACTCGTGGTCGGCGCCGGCGAGCCGCTCAACCCCGAGGTCATCGACCAGGTGAGCAAGGCGTGGGGGGTGACGATCCGGGACGGCTTCGGGCAGACCGAGACGACCGTGCAGATCGCGAACTCCCCCGGCCAGCCGGTCAAGCCGGGCTCGATGGGCCGCCCGGTGCCCGGCTACACGATCGAGCTGATCGACCCGCTGACCGGCTCGCCGGCGGCCGAGGGCGAGATCTGCGTGGCGCTCGACCCACGACCGACCGGCCTGATGGTGGGTTACCACGGCGACGAATCGCTGACGGCCGAGCGGATGTCCGGCGGCTACTACCACACCGGCGACGTGGCCTCGCGGGACGAGGACGGCTACATCACGTACGTCGGGCGCACCGACGATGTCTTCAAGGCGTCCGACTACCGGATCTCGCCGTTCGAGCTGGAGAGCGTGCTGATCGAGCACGAGGCCGTGGTCGAGGCGGCCGTCGTGCCCTCGCCCGATCCCCTGCGGCTGGCGGTGCCCAAGGCGTATGTGGTGCTGGCCTCCGGCTGGTCGGCTGATCAAAAAACCGCGGAGATCATTTTCGCGTACGCCCGGGAGCACATGCCGCCCTATGCCCGGATCCGCCGCCTGGAGTTCGCCGATCTGCCCAAGACGATCTCGGGCAAGATTCGGCGGGTCGAGCTGCGCGCCGCCGAGCGGGAGAAGCACGCCGACCCCTCCTCGCGGCCGGACGGCGAGTTCACCGGCTAAGTTTGCGCAGTGCCGCGCCGACGCCTGATCTACCTGCTCGTTGTGGCGGCGTTGCTGGGCGAGATGGCGTTCGCCATGGTCACCACGGCGCTGCAGCAGTCGCCGACCATCGACGAGCCGGTCTACGTGGCCACGTCACAGGTGCTCGTCCAGCAGCACAGCCTGCGCTACAACCCCGAGCACCCGCCGCTGGGCAAGCTCGTGATGGCGGCCGGGCTGGCCTTCGCGCACCCCTACCTCGACCCCGGCTACAACGACGACCAGACCTTGCTGGGGCGCCATCTGCTGTACGAGACGGGGAACAACCCGTACCGGCTGATGCTCGCCGCCCGGCTGCCGATGATCGTGCTGACCCTGGCGTTCGGGCTGGTGGTGCTCGGCTTCGCCCGCGACCTGGCCGGGCCGTGGGGTGGGCTGGTCGCGCTGGCCCTCTACGCCTTCTCCCCCGACGTGATCGCGCACGGCTCGCTGGCCACGCTCGACGTGCCGGCCGCCGGCATGCTGCTCACCGCGCTCTGGATGCTGTGGCGCTCCCGAAAGCGGCCCCATCTGTACCTGCCGCTGGCCGGCCTCGCGCTGGGCGCCGCGCTCGCGACCCGGATGAGCGCGCTGCCCGCGGTTCCGGTCGTCATGCTGCTGGCGCTGCTGTCGCCGTTCGCGATCGGGAAGCCGGTCGGCTGGTGGAAGACCCTGGCCTGGCGGGTGGCCGGGGCGATCGGGGTCGGGCTCATCGCGATCGCCGTGGTCTGGGTGGTCTACCTGGCGGTCGACCCGCGGTTGCGCTGGACCACGCCGGCGCTGGCGGTCGATCCCGGCGGCCTCAAGGGGCTCGCCGTCGACCTGCTGCCGCTGCCGAAGGCGTACCGCGACGGGGTGCTGGTCCAGTTCCAGTTCGAGTCGCGCACCTTCAACGGGTTCCTGTTCGGGCACGCCTATCGGGGGTCGCTCTGGTACTACGCCCCCGCCGCCCTGGTGATCAAGACCCCGCTCGCCATGATGGCCCTGTGGCTGGCCGGCGCGATCACGATGCTGGTGCGGCCGGCCCTGCGGGTGGCGACGCTCTACCTGATCGTCCCGGCCGGCGTCCTGATGCTGGTGGCGATGACCGGCGCCCGCGACTACGGCAGCCGCTACGTCATCTTCATGCCGATCTTCGGCGCCGTGGTGGCGAGCACGGTGGTGCTGCTCCGCCCACGCTGGGCGCACGCGGCGACGGCGGCCCTGGTCGGCTGGGTGGCGGTGAGTTCGGCGCTGACGTTCCCGTACTACCTGCCCTATTCGAACGAGGCCTTCGGCGGCACGTCGAAGACCCACCTGCGCCTGCACGACTCGAATGTGGACTGGGGCCAGGACCTGGCCCGCCTCGGCACGCATCTGCGGCAGAAGTACCCTGATCAGCCCGTGTGGCTGGTCTACAAGGGCGCCAGCGTCCCCGGCTATTACGGGATAAATGCGAAAAATCCGCTCAGCGTGCCCAGTGATCAGGTCCACGGTTTGCTGGTGGTCTCCGATTCCCGGGTGGCCCTGGCGACGGGCAAGCTCCGCCAGCTGATCGACTCGAGCACCGAGATCGACGAGGTGGGCTATTCCATCACCATTTATCGCCGCTGAATTTAAGTCTGCCCAAAGCTCCGGGGCATGCCGGGGTGGGAGCGTTCCCATTAGAGTCCCGCCCTGATGAGCACGCATGACGACCCGCCCGCTTCGCCAGCCCCGCCCGGCTCCCCGGCCCCGCGGGGGTCGTCGCCCCGGCGCGGCTTCGCGCCCCCACCCGGCGCGACCCCACCCGGTCCGGCGTTCCCACCCAGCGCGGCGACGCCCCACGGCTCCGCGTTCCCACCCAGCGCGGCGACGCCCCACGGCTCCGCGTTCCCGCCCAGCGCAGCGGCACCCCACGGCTCCGCGTTCCCGCCCAGCGCGGCGCCGTCACACGGTCCAGCGTTCCCGCCCGGCGCAGCAGCCCCCCACGGCTTCGCGTCCCCGCCCGGATCGGCGGTCTCCCCAGCCACTCCCCCGGCACCCGCCGGACACCGCAGAAACGGAACGCGGTTCCGCCGCTTCGCGCTGATCGGCGTCGTGGCCGGGGTGGTGGCCGCGACCGCGATCGCGGCTTTTGTCCTACCCGCCGGCGCCAGCGGCTGGTGGTCCTCGGCGAACTCCTCCCGCCCGGCGGCCTCCCACCCCACCTCCACACCGGATTTATCCGTTAAATCGGGCGGGGCCTCCGGCGCGACGTCTTCCGGCCCCGGCCTCGGCGCGGCCGGCGCATCGGCCTCCGCGTCCGGTCCCGCCGCCGCGGCCGGAAAACCCGCCACCGCCGGCGGCTGCGCCCGCCCGGTCGGCGCCGCACCGGCCACCCGGATCACCCAGGTCGGCGTCGGCTCGGCGGTCAAGAGCTACGGCGCCGAGGGCGACACCGATCCCCTCCCGATGGCGATCGCCGCCGCCCCCGACGGGACCTCCTGGCTGGCCTGGCTCGGCGCCGACGGGAAGGTCCACCTCGGCAGGCTCGGCTGCGACGACAAGCTCACCGGCACGCCCACCAGCTTCACCGGGATCGACCTCCAGGACGTACAGGCCGACGCGACCGGCGGCGTCCTGCTGCTCACCCGCAAGGGCGACTGCCACACCGGGCCACTCTGCGGCGGCGAGTCCAGCCCGTGCAACACGATGTGGATGGTCCGCTTCGACAACGCGGGCCACCAGGTCTGGGAGCGGCAGGTCACCAACCTGACCGCGAGCCGCGGCGGCTACGACGACGGCGCCCGGTTCGTCTGGTGGTACCAGCATCACGGGCGGCTCGCGTACGACGGAAGCAACTACGCCGCGTACTTCGGGGTCGCCATCACCGTCCGGAACGGAAGCTGCGTCGACATCCACGAGGGCGACCGCATGCAGGTGGTCAGCAAGTCGGGCGCGTTGCTGAGCGGGCACGGCAGCTTCGAGGTCGGCTGCAGCCACGCGTGGACGTCGCGGATCGTCTGGGACCCGCGGGCCAAGAAGTTCGCGATGGTGTGCGCCACCGACAACGACTGCCGGATAGCGCAGCCCAGCCCCTACCGCACGGTCGCGTCCGGCACCTGCGACGGCACCCTCTTCGGCGGCGACCTCGTGCTGGCCAAGTCGTCCGGCTACTGGACGGCGTGGAGCCAGGGCGGCAAGGTCCGGCTCGCGCGCTTCACCGGCAGCGCGGCCGCCACCAGGAACATCACCACGGCCGCCTCGTCGCAGCATCCGCATCTGGTGACGTACGGCGCAAGAATGCTCTTGACCTGGGGTTCGGGCACGTCGATGCGCGCGCAGGTCTACGACGCCGGCACCGGCTCGCCCGTCGGCAGACAACTGACCATCGCCGTCAAGGATCACCATTACCAGGCCTTCAAGTCGTACGCCGATGGCAGCGCCGCCTACCCAGCCGCCGGAAGCACGACCAGCTCCATCAAAATAGCGCGCGTGATGCCGTCCTGAAGGGCCCTTCTCGCCATTCATGAGCGCGCCACCGAAAACGCAGCGCCGATTCCCGAATTGCCCGCCTCCCGAAAGCCGCATTCCCCGGACCCGGCTCGACCCGCGAACATTCCGCCCGATCTCACCGTGCACGACCTGCCCGGACCCGGCTTGACGCTGCTCGACCTGGCCGGCCTCAGCGCGAGCCTGCCCGACCTGGCCGACCCCGGCGCGACCCTGCTCCACCTGCTCGGACTCGGCGCGAGCCTGCTCGACCTGGCCGGACCCCACCTGCTCCGCCTCGGTCCGGCGCCCACCGCGGCAGTCCATTGTCCCGTTGAGCGCCGGGCTCACGCACGCCCCACCCCACGCCCGGCGCAGCCGTCCAGCATGCCGCCGAGCCAAACCCCACGCGCGATGACGCTCATGCTCCCGGCGAAACTCATCGCCCCGCGCGGAATGGCGACGCGACGCAGACCGATCACGCATGGCGGCCAATTCCGCCGCCGTGAACAACTGCATCTGCCGCATGGATAAATTGTCCCGCAACCCGAGCCGCGCATGTCAGTAATTGATCGTGCCAACCCTCGGGCGAATTGCCTTGCGGAGTTCCGCCGGTCTTTGTAACGTTCCGGGTGTGGGCCGAGGGGCGCTGCGACGGATGGCCATCCGCCACGCTCGGCTCGCGCGTTGTCACAAGGGCGCCTCCGCATCGTGGGAGGCCAACGCATGGCAACCAACCTGACCGCATTCATCGCCGGACTGCCCAAGGTGGAGCTGCACGTCCACCACGTCGGGTCGGCAACGCCGCAGACCGTGGCTCGCCTGGCCGCGCGGCACGCCGGCAGCACCGCGGTGCCGGCCGACGAGGGGCTGCTCGCCGAGTACTTCACGTTCACCGACTTCGCGCACTTCGTCGACGTCTACCTGTCGGTGGTGGACCTGATCCGGGACGCCGACGACATCGCGACGCTCACCTACGACGTCGGCGCCGGGCTGGCGGCGCAGTCGGTGCGGTACGCCGAGGTGACGCTCACGCCGTACTCGTCGGTCAGGCGCGGCATCCCGGCCGAGGCGTACTGCGAGGCCGTCGAGGACGCCCGCCGCCGGGTGGCCCGCGACCACGGCATCGAGTTGCGCTGGTGCTTCGACATCCCGGGCGAGCCGACGATGACCTCCGCCGACGTGACGCTCGAGGTGGCCCTGAAGCAGCGGCCGGACGGGCTGGTCAGCTTCGGGCTGGGCGGGCCGGAGGCGGGGGTGCCGCGCGACCGGTACGCCGGCCACTTCGCCGCCGCCCGGGCCGCCGGACTGCGCAGCGTGCCGCACGCCGGCGAGTCGACCGGTCCGCAGACGGTCTGGGACGCGCTGCGCCACCTCGGCGCCGAGCGCATCGGCCACGGCATCGCCGCCGCCCGCGACCCCGAGCTGATGGCCCACCTGCGCGAGCACGACATCGCGCTGGAGGTGTGCCCGACCTCCAACGTCTGCACCCGCTCGGTGTCGTCCCTGGCCGAGCACCCGCTGCCGGCGCTGGTGGCCGCCGGCGTACCGGTCACCATCAACTCCGACGACCCGCCGATGTTCTCGACCACCCTGAACCGGGAGTACCGGGTGGCGGCCGACCTGCTCGGCCTGGACGAGGCGGGCGTGGCCGGGCTGGCCCGCGCGGCGGTGCGATATTCGTTCCTCGACGAGCCGGGCAAGGCGACGATTCTGGCCGAGATCGACGCCTACGCCGCGCGCCGGTAGGCCCGGGGCGACTACGCGTTCCGGATCGCGGCGGCATCCCCCAACCCGAGGATCTCCACCGCCCGCTCCCGCATCTCGACCTTGCGGACCTTCCCGGTGACGGTCATCGGGAAGCCGTCCACCACGTGCACGTACCGCGGGATCTTGTAGTGCGTCAGGCGGCCCGAGCAGTACGCGCGAACCGACTCGGCGGTCAGCGCGGTCACCCCCGGACGCATGACGATCCAGGCCATCAGCTCCTCGCCGTACTTGGCGTCGGGCACGCCGATCACCTGCACGTCGGCGATGTCCGGGTGGCCGTACAGGAACTCCTCGACCTCGCGTGGATAGACGTTCTCGCCGCCGCGGATGACCAGGTCCTTGATCCGGCCCACGATGTTGAGGTAGCCGTCGGAGTCCATGGTGGCCAGGTCGCCGGTGTGCATCCAGCGGGCCGCGTCGATCGCCCCGGCCGTGGCGTCGGGCTGCTCCCAGTAGCCGAGCATCACCGAGTAGCCGCGGGTGCACAGCTCGCCCGGCTCGCCGCGCTCGACGACCAGCCCCGTGGCCGGGTCGACGACCTTG
The DNA here is from genome assembly GCF_055586105.1 of Actinoplanes sp. NPDC051537. Lineage (NCBI taxonomy): Bacteria > Bacillati > Actinomycetota > Actinomycetes > Micromonosporales > Micromonosporaceae > Actinoplanes > Actinoplanes sp. NPDC051537. Next base: position 379,495 of record NZ_JBVJIU010000006.1, on the reverse strand, counting down.
GACTCGAGGTGCGGCATCACCCGGCCGACGGTCTCGGTGCGCCGGGCCAGGTTGTCGTCGGGGCGGGTCATCGTCGACACCGGCGAGGTCTCGGTCATGCCGTAGCAGATCGCGACCTCGGCCATGTTCATCTCGGCGACCACGCGCTTCATCACCTCGACCGGGCAGGGCGAGCCCGCCATGATCCCGGTGCGCAACGATGACAGGTCATAACTCGCAAAATCCGGCAGCCCGAGCTCGGCGATGAACATCGTCGGCACGCCGTACAGCGAGGTGACCTTCTCGGCGGAAACCGCGGCGAGCGTCGCAGCGGGATCGAAGCCGGGCGCGGGCAGCACGATGCAGGCGCCGTGCGAGGTCGCGCCGAGGTTGCCCATGACCATGCCGAAGCAGTGGTAGAGCGGCACCGGCAGGCAGACCCGGTCCTGCTCGGTGTAGCTGATCAGCTCGCCGACGAAGTAGCCGTTGTTCAGGATGTTGTGGTGCGAGAGCGTCGCGCCCTTGGGGAAGCCGGTCGTCCCCGACGTGTACTGAATATTGATCGGATCATCGAACGCGAGCGTGGCGGCCCGTCCCGATATCTCGGACATGTCACCGTCGAGCGACAAATCATCAAAGGAGGGTTCTCCGATGTACGCGACATCGCCGAACCCGATCGACTCGATCATGCCCCGGTAGTCGCTCGTCTTGAACGACACCGCGCTGATCAGCAGCGAAAGCCCCGACTGCTTCACGACGTACTCGAGCTCGTGCGTCCGGTAAGCCGGGTTCACGTTGACCAGGATCGCCCCGATCTTCGCGGTCGCATACTGCGTGATCACCCATTCGCCGCAGTTCGGGGCCCAGATCCCGACCCGGTCGCCCTTGGCGATGCCGCGGGCGAGCAGGCCGCGAGCCAGGCGATTCACTTCAAGGTCCAATTGGGCGTACGTCCATCGCCGCCCCGCCGCCACATCGACCAGGGCCTCCCGATCGCCGAAGCGGGCGACGGCGCGTTCGAAGTTGGCCCCGATCGTCTCGCCGAGCAGGGGCGCGTTGCTGGTGCCGGACGCGTAGGACAACATTTCCGCAGCATGAGCCGCTCGGCCGCGCGCCGCCACCCCTGTTCGGGGGTAGGAGCCGACCCGGGTCGTCGTGACATGCTGTCCACGTGCTCGAAACCGCCGACCTGCCCGCCGCGCTCGGCCGGATCCGCCGGATCACCGGCCTTCCGGTGGCGTTCGGCGGTCTGGTGACGGTCGACGCCCGCCAGATGAAGCTCAGCGACTTCGCCGGCACCGCCACGGTCGCCCTGCACGGGCTGATCGTGAGCGCCGGCAACGGGCTCGGCGGCCGGGTGGTGACGACCGTGCGGCCGGACCGGGTCGAGGACTACGCGGCCGACCCGCGGATCAGCCACGAGTACGACGGCCCGGTCACCGCCGAGGGCCTGCGCGCCATCGCCGCCGTGCCGGTCGCCATGAGCGGCACGGTCCTCGCGGTGCTGTACGCGGGAACGCGCGAGCCGATCGCGGTCGGCGGCCGGGCGCTCGAGTCGATGAACCAGGTCGCGCTGCGGCTCGGCACCGAGGTGACCGTCCGCCGCGAGGTCGACCGCCGGCTGGCCGAGCTGGCCACCGCCGCCGCCCGGGGCTCGGCCGACGCCGGCGCGCGCGAGTGGGAGGAGGTGCGGTTGGCCCACGCCGATCTGCGTACGCTCGCCGCCGAGACCGCCGACCCCGCGCTGAAGGCGCGTCTCGAGCAGATCTCCGACCGCTTGATCGCGTGCCGTTCCGGCGGCGCCGCCCCCAACCCGCTGTCGCCGCGCGAGCTCGACGTGCTGGCCATGGCCGCGGTCGGCTGCGGCAACGCGGAGGCGGCGCGGCGGCTGGGCCTGCTGCCCGAGACGGTGAAGAGCTACCTGCGCAACGCGATGCGCAAGCTGGGCACACATGGCCGGATGGAGACGATCGTGACCGCACGCCGCCTGGGATACCTGCCGTGAGGCGGGTCGTCGTGACCCCGTCCGGGGTGTCGCTGACGTCCGCCGACATCCCGGAGCCGCGCGAGGGCGAGGTGCTGGTCCGCATGGCGGTGGCCGGCGTCTGCGGCTCCGACGTGCACGCGCTCCAGGGCAAGCACCCGTTCATCGTGCTGCCCTACGCCCCCGGCCACGAGGTGAGCGGCACGATCGAGGCGCTGGGCCCGGGCGTCTCGTCGGTGCGAACCGGGCAGCGCGTCACGATGGAGCCGTTCCTGCCGTGCTGGCGGTGCAAGCAGTGCGTGGCCGGCCGGCAGAACGTCTGCGAAAATCTGCGCTTCTTCGGCTGCGCCCACGACCAGGGCGGGATGGCCGACTACTTCACCGTCGACCAGCGCCGGCTGCACGTCATCCCCGACGCGCTCGACTGGCGGACGGCGGCGTTCATCGAACCGCTGGGCACGCCGGTGCACGCGTCCCGGCTCGCCGGCGGCCTGACCGGCAAGACCGTGGCAATCCTCGGCGCCGGCACGATCGGGCTGCTGACGCTGATGGTGGCGCGGGCCCAGGGCGCCGCCCGCGTGGTGATGACGGCCCGCTCGGCGCGCAGCCGCGAGCGGGCGGCCAAGTTCGGCCCGGACGCGGTGATCGACGCAACCGGCGCCGAGACGGTGCCTCTGGCCTTCGCGGCACTGGGCGAGAGCGCCGACGTCGTCTTCGACTGCGTGGCCGAGCAGTCCACCATGGACCAGGCGCTCGCGATGGCGAACAAGGGCGGAACGGTCATCGTGGTGGGCGTGCCGCCGGCCCCGGTGACGATCCCGCTGCCGACGATCCAGGACAGCCAGCTGCGCATCCAGGGCAGCGCCACGTACTTGCCCGAGGACTTCGCGGAGGCGATAGACCTGCTGGTCTCCGGCGCCGTCGACGTCTCGGCGCTGGCCACCGCCGAGCGGCCACTCGACGAGGCGGCCGAGGCGTTCGCCGACGCCGCCTCGGGCGAGCACATCAAGGTGCTGTTGCGGGGCTGAGCGGCCGCCTGGGGGTGCTGGGCCCGCTGCGGCGACCGTCGGCGGCCGGGCGGTGGACCGGGGCCGGCCACGACAGCGGGTGGTGTTCGCGGTGGCGAGGTGCTCTCGGCCGACCGCATCGCTGAGGATCCGTGGGGCGGCGGCGATGGCGCGGTGGGTGAGAAGGCCGGACGCCTGCGGGCCACCTTGGCCGGTTGAGGCCGGCCGATCCTGTCCGGCTCGGCAGGCGAGCCGTCGTGGTCGGCCGGCACCGCCGGAAAGAAGGGTGCCCCACCGCGCCCGGCACCACCTCGCTCGACCCCGACCCCACCGCGCTCAACGCCAACCCGCCTCGCTCAACCCCAACCCGCCTCGCTCGACCCCGACCCGCCTCGCTCGACCCCAACCCGCCTCGCTCAACCCCAACCCGCCTCGCTCGACCCCAACCCGCCTCGCTCGACCCCAACCCGCCTCGCTCGACCCCAACCCGCCTCGCTCAACCCCAACCCGCCTCGCTCGACCCCAACCCGCCTCGCTCGACCCCAACCCCGCCCAACCCAACCCCCACCCCGTTTCGGGTGGGGGTGACTAAAGCAGCCGGGTCTGACAGATTTCCGGCGTTGTCCACAGGCGCGACGGAGATTCTTTCCGGCTCGGGACGGTCGGCACGGCGTTCAAGCGCGACATCCAGGGCGGCGGCGGGGCCTACGGAGGTTTCGCGGTCGGCCGATCGACTGGCGCTGCCTCGGTGAGAGCCGGCGCCGGCCAACACGGTCGGCGCCGACTGGCGGCGGGCGGCAGGCAACGGGCGGCCGGGCGACGGGCAGCCGGGGCGACGGGCAGCCCGGGCGACGGACAGCTGGGCGGCAGGCAGCCCGGGCGACGGACAGCTGGGCGGCGGGCAGCCCGGGCGGCCCGACGGTCGGCGCGGCCGGGGCGGCGGGCAGCCGGGCCGCCGGGGCGGCGGGCAGCGGGCAGCCGGGGCGGCGGGCAGCCGGGGCAGCGAGCAGCCGGGCGGCCGGGGCGGCGGGCTGCGGGCAGCTGGGGCAGCGGGCAGCGGGCAGCTGGGGCAGCGGGCGGCGGGACCACGAGCACCAGGGGACGACGAGCGACAGCACCGACAAATCGGCCCGGCATATCGGGCGGCGGGTATTCGGACATGGAAATGAGGGGCGGCACCCCTTTCGGTTACCGGTCGGTAATGACAGGGTGTGTCGATGGCGGACTACGACGTCGTGATCGTGGGCAGCGGCTTCGGCGGCAGTGTCAGCGCTCTGCGCCTCACCGAGAAGGGCTATCGGGTCGGCGTGCTCGAAGCCGGCCGGCGCTTCACCCCCGCGATGCTGCCCAAGACCTCGTGGGATCTGCGCAACTTCCTCTGGGCGCCGAAGCTCGGGCTCCGCGGGATCCAGCGGATCACCCTGCTCAAGGACATCGTGGTGCTGTCGGCGGCGGGGGTGGGCGGCGGCTCCCTGGTGTACGCGAACACGCTCTACCGCCCGCCGGCGACGTTCTTCGACGATCGGCACTGGGCCGGCATCACCGACTGGGCCACCGAGCTCGCGCCGCACTATGACCAGGCCTCGCGCATGCTCGGGGTGACCCAGCAGCCGACCATGACGCCCTCCGACGTGGTGATCAAAGAGGTCGCCGAGGACATGGGGGTGGGTGCGACCTTCCGGCGTACGCCCGTGGGTGTCTTCTTCGGAAAGCCGGGCGAGACGGTCCCGGACCCGTTCTTCGGCGGCGCCGGACCCGACCGCACGGGCTGCACCGAGTGCGGCAACTGCATGATCGGCTGCAAGGTCGGCGCCAAGAACCGGCTCGACGTCAACTACCTGTATCTGGCCGAGCGGGCCGGCGCCACCGTGCACCCGGACACCGAGGTGACGGCGCTGCGGCAAACGGGCGACCGGTGGATCGTCCAGACGCGGAAGGGACACTTCACCGCCGATCACGTGATCCTCTCGGCGGGGGCGCTCGGCACGCAGCGGCTGCTGCACGCGATGCGCGACACCGGCGTACTGCCGAAGGTCTCGGCGCGGCTCGGCTCGCTCACCCGGACCAACTCGGAGGCCCTGCTCGGCGCCCAGGCCGCCAAGGTGCCGGCCGAGCCCTACTCGCGCGGCGTGGCGATCACGTCCTCGTTCCATCCGGACGCCACGACCCACATCGAGCCGGTCCGGTACGGCCCGGGCAGCAACGCCATGGGACTGCTCGCCACCCTGTTGGTAGATGGCGGCAGCGGGGTGCCGAGGCCGGTGAGGTTTCTCGGGCAGGCGCTGCGTCACCCGTACGTCCTCCTCCGCTCGTTGTCCGTGCGGCGCTGGAGTGAGCGCACCATCATCGCGCTGGTGATGCAGACGCTGGACAACTCGCTGACCGTGCGGCGCACCCGGCGCGGCCGGCTCACCACCGGTCCCGGCCACGGCGAGGCCAATCCGACCTGGATTCCGCAGGGGCACGAGGCGGTGCGCCGGATCGCCGAGAAGATCGGCGGATTCCCGGGCGGGACGGTCGGCGACATCTTCGACATTCCGATGACCGCACATATTCTCGGCGGCGCGACGATCGGGGATTCGGCGGAGTCCGGCGTGGTGGACCCCTATCACCGCGTTTACGGGTACACCGGATTGCACGTGGTCGACGGCTCGGCGGTCCCGGCCAATCTCGGGGTGAATCCGTCGCTGACCATCACGGCGATGGCCGAGCGTGCGATGTCCCTATGGCCCAACAAAGGCGAGGCGGACGTACGCCCACCAGCCGGCGACGATTATCGCCGGCTCGACCCGATCGCGCCGCGAACGCCGGCCGTTCCGGAACACGCTCCGGCCGCCCTGCGACTTTCCCACCGGTGAAGAATGCAGAATTGGACGAACCGCCCCGGCACCGGAGAATCGGCGACGAGGCGGCTCGGGTCTGGCGAGCCTGGCTATCAGGCGGTGGTGCAGGTCGATCCGTTGAGCGTGAAACTCCCGGGGTTGGCGAAACTGCCCGAGTAGGTCCCCTGGAATCCGAAGGACTGGTTGCCGCCGGGGGCGATGCCGCCGTTGTAGGTGACGTTGCGGGCCGTGATGGCGCCGGACGAGCCGGTCAGGCTCGCGTTCCACGAACTGGTGATCGACTGACCGCTCGGAAGGGTGAATCCGAGGGCCCAGCCGTTGACCGCGCTGCTTCCGGTGTTGGTCACCGTGACATTCGCGGTGAATCCGCTGTTCCAGACATTCGTCGCGTAATTGACCCGGCAGGAGGCGTTGCCACCGTTGGGCGGGGTGGTCGGCGTGGTGGGCGGCGGGTTGGTCGTACCGCCGCCGTTCACGGCCGCCGAGAAGTTGGTGACGGCCAGGCCGGCGCCGCCGATCCACGGCTCGAACCCGGCCTGGATGCTGGTCAGGTACCAGGAACTGGTGATCGCGCCGCGGTTCTTCACGTCGTTGATGAAATCGAGGACGCTGAAGCTCCAGCTCGCGACCGGCGACGGCGCCACGTACGAGACGACCGCGTTGGAGCCGTTGCTGCCGCGCCAGACCTCCCAGCTGCGTCCGCCGATGGTGGCGTTGCCGACGACCGAGCCGATCGGCTGGATCGAGCCCTGGCGGTTGAACCAGATCATGATTTCCTGCTGGTTGACGCCGTCCTTCTTGGGCGACGGGTCCAGCCAGATGTCGTACGCGGCGTCATAGGTGGCGCCCGAGACGAACTGGTAGCTGATGCTGCTGGTCGCGCTCGAGATCGAGCTGACCTGCATCGGGAGGTTGGTGCCGGGCGAGCAGTTGGTGTAGTGGCAGCCGTAGTAGACGGCCGGGTAGGAGACCGGCGCGCCGCTGGTGCTGCCGGTGCCCTGCTGGCTCTGGATCGAGAAGCCGGTGCTGGTGACGTTGATGCACTGCTGGGCGGAGGTGCCCCAGCGGTTGTTCATCACCACGTATCGGCCGCCGATGGTCGTGGAGCCGTACTGGTCGCAGATCTGCGTGTCGGCCGCCGCTGGTCCGGCGACGGCGAAGGCCGTCAGGGCGGCGCCGGCCAGCAGGCCGGCCGCCATGAGGGCACGGATGGCACGTCTCATTGCGAAGCTCCTTGAGAGGGGATTCCCGCGGGGACGGGTCGGTGGGAGCGCTCCCACGACACGTTACAGGACATTGACCTTCATGAAAAGTGTGTGACGGCGACGGTCTTCCGCGGGTCTTCCCGGTGTCGCCTCGGCGGAGACAGAATTGCGACATGCGCGGCCGCAATTTGCACTGAGAACTGACGGAAGACAGAATGAATGTGTATGGACATTCGCGGCGCCACGCCGCGTGCGCATAGTCGTCACTCAAATGACATCGCTGTAGGAGCAGGCACACCATGGCCAAGCAGGTAATAACCCTCCTGACCGACGACCTCGACGGCGGAGAGGCTGATCGCTCCGTCGAGTTCGGACTCGACGGTGTGAACTACACGATCGACCTCTCCGAGAAGAACGCCGGCAAACTGCGCAAGGCGCTCGACCCGTTCCTGAACGCGGCCACCCGCGTCGGGCGCAGCGGCGTCGTCTCGCCCGCTCGCCGCAGCGCCGTGGCGAGCACCGGCCGCGCCAGCCGCGACCAGAATCAGGCGATTCGCGAGTGGGCCAACAAGAACGGCTACGAGGTGTCCGAGCGCGGTCGCATCCCGAGCCACATCGTCGAGGCGTACCACAGCAAGCGATAGGTTGATCCCCATCGCCGGATAAAAAACGGCGCCGCCGGTATCGGCGGCGCCGTTTTGCGGAAAAGAGGGACACGATGCCGGTCGTAATCGTCACCGGAGCGTCGAGCGGAATCGGCCGCGCCACCGCCCTGCGTCTCGGCCGGGGCGGTGTCACGGTCGTACTCGCCGCCCGCCGCGCCGACGAATTGCGAGCGGTCGCCGGCGAGATCGGCGCCGCCGTCGCGGTGCCGACCGACGTGCGCGACCCGTCGGCGATCACGGCGCTGGTGGCCCGGGCCCGGGAGGTCGAGGGCCGCATCGACGGCCTGGTCAACAACGCCGGTGTCGGCGGCAAGGCGTCCGTCCTCGCCGACGACGACGTGGTCGCCCAGATGATCGACGTGAACCTGATGGCCCCGATCCGGCTCATGCGCGCGGTCGTCCCGATCATGCGCGAGCAGCGCTCCGGCTCGATCGTGAACATCGGCTCGGTGGCCGGCGAGGTCGGCATCAGCGGCGCCTACTCGGCCACGAAGTTCGCCCTGCGCGGCATGACCGACTCGGTCCGCCGCGAGCTGGCCGGCACCGGCATCGGCGTGACGCTGATCGAGCCCGGCTACATCGACACCGGCTTCAACAGCCGCACGAACCTCCCCGGCCCCGAGATCGTCGCCGCCGCGGTCGAGCGCGCGCTGCGCCGCCCCCGCCGCCGCATGGTCGTCCCGGCCAGGTACCGCGCGGCCATCACGCTGTCGAACGCGCTGCCGTTCCTGACCGACCGCATCTACGCCGGAAAAGCGGCGCCCAAACGCTAGCCCGGTGCGAGCAGGCAGAACTCGTTGCCCTCCGGGTCGGCCATGACCTTCCACGAGATCTCGGCCGGCCCCACGTCGACCGAAGTCGCGCCGAGGGTCCGTAGCCGGGCCACCTCGGCCTCGACGTCGTCGCCCGGGTAGGGGCGGATGTCGAGGTGGACCCGGTTCCAGACGGTCTTCGGGTCGGGCGAGCGCAGGAACTGGAGGTACGGGCCGACCCCCGCGGCCGAGCGCAGCACCGCGCTGTGATCGGTCACCTTGACCAGCGTCCAGTCCATGGCCTCGCCCCAGAAGCCGGCCATCGCCCGCGGGTCGGCACAGTCGACCACCACCGAGGCGATCGGGCCGGTCTCCTCGTAGAGCGAGTCCAGCACGCAGAACTCGTTGCCCTCGGGGTCGGCCATGACCGTCCAGGAGACGTCGTCGCCCTGTCCGACGTCGGCGAAGGTCGCCCCGAGGCCGGTCAGGCGCTCGACCAGCGCCGCCTGGTCGTCCGCCGATCGGGCGGCGAGGTCGAGATGCACGCGGTTCTTCACCGTCTTGGGCTCGGTGGAGGTGACGAGGTCGATGCAGACCGCGATCGGGTCGGGGTAGGCGAAGCCCTCGGGTTCGAGGTTGGTCACGCCGGGCGCCTCGCTCGACACGGCCCAGCCGAGCGCCCGCGCCCAGAAGCCGCCCAGCGCCGCGTCGTCGTGGGCCTTCATGTTGATCTGCACCAGTCGAGTCGCCACGCCGACGATGCTAATGGATCAAGGATGATCGACGGCCGGCATCCAGTGGCGATCCGGATCCCAGTCGAGCCAGCCCTCGGCGGTGGCGAGCGCGATCACCGCCCGCCGCAGCGCGGTCAGCGTCTTCTCGCCGTCGTCGCGGCGCCAGATCATCGAGTGGGTGTAGCGCGGCTCGGGCCCGGCGACCGGAACCAGCCCGACGCCCGGCGGCACGGTCAGCCCGGGCGGCACCAGCACCGCCCGGTCCGGCCTCCGCTCGAGCTCGGTGAGCAGCTGGTCGAGACCGAGGTTGAGGCCGGACTCGTCGAGCGGCACGCCGAAGTCGCCGGCGAAGTGCCGGGCGAAGCCGAGGACCTCGGGCGCGGTGCCACCGGCGGGGCACCACAGCCCGTACGGCGCCAGGTCCGCCGGGCGGCACACCGGCGCGCCGGCCAGCGGATGCGAGGCCGCCACCACCAGCCCCTGCGGTTCCCGGCACACGACCGCCACGGCCAGGCCGTCCGGCAGCCGGCCGGCGTCGCCCACCCGGCCGAAGGCGAGGTCGATCTCGTTGCGGGCCAGCGCCTCGGCCGCCGAGAGGGTGCTGCGGCGCATGCTGACCTCGACGTCGAAGCGCACGGCCGGCGAGTTCAGCCGGCGTAGCCAGCGCAGCGGGGCGTGCACCTGCCCCCACACGTCGACCCGCAGCGCGCGCCGCACCGAGCGCACCTCGTCGACCGCGCGCCGCGCCGTCCCGAGCAGCTCCCGCGCCCGCGGCAGGAACCGGTGCCCGGCCGCGCTGAGCTCGACCGCGCCCGGCCCCCGGGTGAACAGCGCCTCGCCGAACACCCGCTCGAGCCGGGAGACGCGATGCGACAGCCCCTGCTGGGTGAGGTGCAGCGCGGCCGCGGCCCGGCCGAAATGCCGGTGATCGGCGACCGCCACGAAGGCCTCCACCTGGCCGAGGTCGAAGTTCACGGCGCCGCCCGGCCAGAAACGAACCGCGCCCGGCCTCGGACGACAAATGATCGTTGGCGCCACGACCACGACTGCTGTTGGACCGCCGGGCCGCCGCGCTGCTGCCATCGAGAGGAAGCGCGAACCCGAACCGAAGGAGCAGTCCCATGCGGAACACCGAGATACTCGTCCTGGGCGCCGGCTACACCGGCATGCTGGCGGCGATCCGGACCGCCCATCGCACCCGGCGGCGCGGCGGGCGGGTCACCCTGGTCAACCCCTCCGACCGTTTCACCGAGCGGCTGCGCATGCACCAGATCGCCACCGGTCAGACGCTCGCCGACCGGCGCATCCCGCGGATCCTCGAGGGAACCGGCGTCCGCTTCGTGCTCGGCCGGGCGACGGCCGTCGATCTCAAGCGCCGGGCGGTCACGGTCGGCGATCAAAAGATCAACTACGACGTCCTGGTGTACGCCATCGGCAGCGTCGCCGACACGATCACGGTGCCGGGAGCGGCCGTGCACACGCACACCCTGGACGACCCCCGGGCCGCGACCCGGCTGGCCGGATGGCTGCGGGCGAACCCGGCCGGCGCCGTGGTGGTCGGCGGCGGCGGGCTGACCGGCGTCGAGGCGGCCGCCGAGATCGCCGAGAGCTTCCCGGACGCCACCGTGACCGTGCTGACCCGGGACCGTCCCGGCTGGATGATGTCCGCACCGGCCCGCGCCTACCTCGACCGGGGCCTGGAGCGGCTCGGCGTCCGAGTCCGCTCCGGCGTCGAGATCACCAAGGTGCTGCCGGACGGCGTCGAGCTGGCCGGCGGCGAGATCGTGCCGGCCGGCGCGGTGCTGTGGACGACCGGCTTCCACGTGCCGCCGCTCGCCGCCGACGCCGGCCTGGCGGTCGACGAGCGGGGGCGGATCCGGGTCGATCCCACGCTGCGGTCGGTGTCGCACCCGTCGGTGTACGCGGTCGGCGACGCCGCGGCCGTCCGCCAGTCCTGGGGCATGATCCACGGGACCTGCCAGAGCGGCATCCCGACCGGCGCCTACGCCGCCGACGCCATCGACGCGCGGATGCGGGGCCGGACGCCCCGGCCGTTCCGCTTCGGGTACATCCACCAGCCGGTGTCGCTCGGCCGCCGGGACGCCGTCATCCAGTTCACCCGGGCCGACGACACGCCGCGGCGGTTCTACCTCACCGGGCGGGCGGCGATCCTCTACAAGGAGACGGTGAGCAGCGGGCCACCCACGTTCTTCAACCTCTCCAAGCGCGTCAACCTGCCGCCGGCGACGCTGTCGGCCCGGGGCGGCCGGGCCAACCGCAACGGCGGCGCCTGACGCGGTGATCGAGCGGCGCGGAACGCGGGTCACCGGGCGGCGCGGATCGCGAGGCGCCAGCGCATCAGCTCGTCGGCGCCCGGGCCGGCCACCAGCGCCGTGTCCCGCGGCTCGACGATCTCGCCGGTGGCCGGGTCGACGACCCGGGCCTCGAGCCGGCGGCCGGTCTCGCGGTGCACCAGCTCGAGCGGCGGCCCGCCCTCGCCGTACTCGCCCCAGCGGTCGCTCCAGTCCCGCAGCGCGACGAAAATGATCCACAGATCGCGGCCGCGATCGGTCACCAGGTACCGGTCGCGGCGCGGCCTCGTCTCGTACGGCTGCCGCTCGATCAGCCCGTTCGCCTCGAGATGGCGCAGGCGGTCGGCGAGCGTCTGGGCCGGGATCCCGGTGGATCGGCGGAGCTCCTCGTAGCGCGACAGACCGAGCATCACGTCGCGCAGCACGAGGAAGCCCCACCGATCACCGATCGCCTCGATCGTGCTCGCGATGGAGCAGGTCATGCCGGCGAACGACGTCGTCCTCATCGGACGACTCTAATGATGAGAGTTACTAGAACTCAAGGCTGGAACTCAAGGCTGGAACTCAGGGCAGGAAGTAGTTCGGGTTCGGCAGCTTGAAGGTCTTGTCGGCGTAGCCACCCTTCAGGTCGCTGTACTGGTCGCCGAAGTTCGCCACGATGTCGTAGCCCAGCGACTCGATGTGCGCGCGGGTCGCCGACTTGTAGTGGATCGTCGTGCACTTGCCGCCCGGGTCCGCGGCGCACGCCTTCTGCAGGTAGTCCGGGTACACGCTGACGTCCGGCTTGGTGAACAGGCCGTCCTCGCCACCGCGCAGGGTCGTCGGCTTCGGGTAGCCGGCGTCCACGCCCATGCCGTCGGCGGTGAGGTTGCCCAGCGTCGCGGCCTCCTGCGAGGTCGGGCGCCCGGTCAGGTAGAAGATCGCGTAGCCCTCGCGCTCGGCCGCCTTCGCGGTCGCGACCATGCCGGGCACGGCCGGGAACTTCTGCCCGGTGACGTAGTCGGCGTTGGTGACCGGGTTGTACGCCCAGTTGCTGAACACCTCGTAGTTCCAGGTGGCCAGCGTCGTGTCGTCGACGTCGAGCACGATCGCCCGGGTGCCGTGGCCGTGCGACCGGTTGTGGCTCAGGTAGCGCGCGCCGTCGGCGGCCACGCCGCTCGCCTCGCGGGCGTAGTTGCTGTCCGCGCCGAACGTGCCGGTGCCGAGCGCGTCGCCGTAGTAGTTGCGCAGCTGCTGCCGGAGGACGTCGATGTTGGTGACGTCCTTCTCGGAGCGCGGGGTGATGGTCTTGATCGCCGGTTGGGCGGTCGTCTCGGCGGCGGCCCAGCCGACGCCGGCGCCGCCGAGGACGGCGACCGTGATGGCGGCCGCCGCAACGGCCATCCGCCGGGGTGTGCGGAGTGCGGAGATATTCATACCTCGCAACGTAGACCTTAGGCGGCCATCGAAATACCCGAGGTCAGCAGGGATAGGGCCTCGGTGCCGTCGACCGGGCTCGACCAGAGGTAGCCCTGGCCGAGCGGGCAGCCGAGCCGGGCCAGCACGTCACGGTGCAGGGCCGACTCGATGCCCTCGGCGATCACCGTGAGGCCGAGCGACTGCGCCAGGCTCACGATGCCGGTGACCAGCGCGAGCTGCTGGCGGCTCTCGACCATGTCGTCGATGAACACCTTGTCGATCTTCACCACGTCGATCGGGCGCTGCCGCAGGTAGCCGAGCGACGAGTAGCCGGTGCCGAAGTCGTCGATGGCCACCCGCACGCCGTGCGACCGCAGCGTGGCCAGGTCCTGCCACACCGTCTCGTGCTCGCCGACCAGCAGCGTCTCGGTCAGCTCGAGCATCAGCGCCGCGGGCGGCACCTCGGCGTACGCGAGCGCTTGCAGAATCTCGTCGACGAAGCCGCTCTCCCGGAACTGCCGCACCGAGACGTTCACGCTCACGTAGGGCAGCCGGTCGGCGGGGAGGATGCGCCGCCATTGGGCGACCGTGTGCAGGGCCTGCTGGAGCACCCAGCGCCCGATCGGCACGATCAGCCCGCTCTCCTCGGCCACCTCGATGAACTCGGCCGGCGACACCACCCCCTTGGTCGGGTGGAACCAGCGGACCAGAGCCTCGAAGCCGACCGGGCGGTCGTCGGAAAGATCGACGATCGGCTGGTACGCGAGGAGGAAGTGCCCCTCGTTGACGGCATGATCCAGCGCGGACCGCAGCTCGAGCCGTTCCACCATGGCGCCGTGCAGGTGGGACTGGTAGCGGCGCCACTGGTTCTTGCCGGCGCCCTTGGCCACGTAGAGCGCGAGGTCGGCCTGCCGCAGCAGCTCGTCGGCGGTGTCGGCCTCGGGGGTCGTGGTGATGCCGATGCTGGCCACCGCGGTGAGCGAGGTCTCGCCGTCGATCACGATCGGCTCGGCCAGGGCGGCGAGGATCCGGGCCGCGGTCTCCTCGACGGCGCCGGGGTCCTGCACGTTCTCGATCAGGGCCGCGAACTCGTCGCCACCCAGCCGCGCGGCCGTGTCGTCGGCCCGCAGCGCGCCCGCGATCCGGTTGGCCACGCCGATCAGCAGCGCGTCGCCGGCCGCGTGGCCGAGCGTGTCGTTGACGATCTTGAAGTCGTCCAGGTCGATGAAGAGGACGCCGACCACCGAGCCGTCCCGGGCGCCGCGGGCCAGCGCGTGCCCGAGCCGGTCGTGGAAGAGCACCCGGTTGGCCAGGCCCGTCATCGAGTCGTGGAACGCCTGGTGGGTCAGCTCCTTCTCGAGCCGGCGGCGCTCGGTGACGTCCCGCAGGGTGATCACCAGGCCGGCCACGGTCGGCTCGGCCCGCAGGTCGTCGCAGTGCGCCTCGAGCAGCACATCGCGCGGCCCGCGCAGGTCGAGGCCGTCGTAGGGCCCGGTCAGCAGCGCGCGGTCGTCCGGGTGGAACAGCTCCGGCAGCGGCGTCGCGGTCGGATCGAAACCGAGCACGCGTACGGCGGACGGGCTCGCGTACCGGATGGTCCCGGCGTCGTCCACGATCAGGATGACGTCGGCGGTGTGCTGCACGAGCGTCCGGAAATAGGTCTCGCTGTTGCGGCGGATCACCTCGTGGCTGAGCTGGATCCGCTCGAGGGCGAGCGCCGCCTGCCCGGCCAGCACCTCGATGGCGCGGCGCAGCCCCGGCAGCGTCTCGGCGGGCGCGCCCACGTGCAGCACGCCGACCAGCGGCTCGCCGGTGGGCCGGTCGCTGAGCACCATCGGGCAGCGCAGCGTCGTGCTGAAGTGGGTGAGCCGGACGGCGACCGCCCAGTCCACGTCGCGGGTGGCGACGCTGCGGGCCGCGGTGCCGGCCGCCCGGTCGACGGCGGCCTGGGCGGCGGCCTCGGCCGAGAGCGGACCGTCCTGCTCGATGGCCAGGGCGAGGACGACGCCGTGCGGGGTGTCGGCCGGCAGCAGCTGGGCGACCGCCCGGCGTACGGCGTCGCCCACCGCCTCGACGTCGGCGGCCGAGACCAGCGCGGCCGACGCCTGGCGCAGGCCGCGCTCCCGGGCGAGGGCGAGCCGGTGGTTGGCGACGATCCCGGTCATCCGGGCCAGGACCAGCAGGACCGTGAGCCCGCTGAGCACGGCCACCACGGCCGGGCCGCCGACGCCGATCAGCACCGCGGGCGCGACCAGCGAGGCGAGCCCGAGGAGCGCCACCCGCCCGCGGCCCATCTCGGTGGGCGGCTCGTCGGCGGGCACGGCGAGCGTGCTCATCGACGGGTGCAGGGCGGCCAGGCCGGCGCCGGCGTAGAACGCGAACCGGCCGAGCCCGGCGCTGTCGCCGAGCCACGACAGCTCGTACGCGACGTCGGCCAGCAGCAGGACCAGCAGGCCGGCGCCGAGCAGGTTCGCGGCCGGCACCCGGGGGCCGGAGCTGGTGAGCAGCCGGGCCAGCACGCCGAGGCAGAGCAGGTCGCCGAGGGTGCAGGCGAACATGGTCCAGTCCCGGTCGGCCACGCTCGGGCCGAGCAGGAACGTCCAGGCCAGAAGGCCGCCGCCGGCCGTCACGGCGAGGGCGTCGAGCAGCGCCGCCCGGTCGCGCCCGCCGCCGGTCCGCCGCCGGATGAAGATCAGCAGGACCGCCGCGATCGCCGGGTAGGCCGCGACGATCAGCGCCGAGGCGGGGACGCGCAGCGACGGGAGGGCGAACCAGACGAAGGTGCCCAGGGCCGAGGCGCCGGTCGCCGCGGCGAGCCAGCTCCACGGCGTACGGTCGAGGGCTCGGTTGCGGCGCACGCCCCACCAGATCGCTGCCACCGCGGAGAGGCCCGCCGCCAGGCGAAGGGCCGGGCGAGCGTCGGGTGCCAGGCCGAACGCCAGCGTCAGCGCCAGCATCCAGCCGCCGAAGACCGGCATCCTGCTCCCTTCGAGTTGCCTGACGTCACCTGTTCGGTATCCGGAACCGGAGGTTGAGAGAATCGGCGGGTGCTCCTGGAGTTCATTCGCACCCACACCACGCTCGCGCCGGTCCCGTTCGTGCCCGAGGTCAAGCTGTTCCAGGCCGCGGAGCCGATCGAGCTCTGGGCGAAGACCGAGGAGTCGGGCGCCGAGCAGCCGCCGCCGTTCTGGGCGTTCGCCTGGGCCGGCGGGCAGGCGCTGGCCCGGCACGTGCTCGACCAGCCCGATCTGGTCGGCGGGCGCGGCGTGCTCGATCTGGCCACCGGCTCCGGGCTGGTGGCGGTGGCGGCGGCGCTGGCCGGGGCCGATCCGGTGGTCGCCAACGACATCGACCCGTACTCGCTGGCCGCGGCGGAAGTGAACGCCGAGGCCAACGGGGTGCGGGTGGCGACGGTCGAGGCGGACGTGCTCGACACCGACCCCGAGGAGCAGGTGATCCTGGCCGGCGACGTCTTCTACAGCCGGGCGATGGCCGCGCGCGTGCTGCCCTTCTTGCGCCGGGCCGCCGGCCGCGGGTGCCTCGTGCTGGTCGGCGATCCGGGCCGGGCCTATCTGCCGGTCGAGGGCATGATCAAGCAGCGGGCGTACGACGTGCCGGTGATCGAGTCATTGGAGAGCGTGCCGGTCCGGCGCACCACGGTCTGGCAGCTCACCGGCGGCCGCTGACTCCCACGCGCGCCAGGCCGAGGTGATCGCGCCGGCCACGTCGCGCCCGGCCTTCCAGTTCAGCCGCATCAGCGCGCGGGCCGCGTCGGCGACCACCCAGGGGGCGTCGCCGGGGCGGCGGCCGGCGATGACGTGCGGCACCGGGCGGCCGGAGGCGGCGGCGACGTCCCGCAGGATCCGGGCGACCGAGCGGCCGGCGCCGGCCCCGATGTTCACCACGAGCTGGGGCTCGTCGCCGCCGGCCAGCAGGTGCTCGACGCCGCGCAGATAGACCTCGGCCGCGTCCTCCACGTGCAGATAGTCGCGGACCGCGGTGCCGTCGGGGGTCGGGTAGTCGTCGCCGAGCACGGCCACGGGAGGCCCGCCGGTCAGCGCCCGGAAGGCGGCCGGCAGCAGGTTGGTGGCGCCGGTGTCGGCCGCGTACGGGTGCCGGCCCGCCCCGATGACGTTGAACTGGCGCAGCACCACCGAGCGGATGCCGGCGTCGCGGATGGCCCGCTCCCCGCGGAGCTTCGTCTCGCCGTACGGATTGGTGGGCTCGGCGGGCGAATCCTCGTCGACCGTCTCGCCGGCCGGCTCCCCGTAGACCGATGCCGAGGAGGAGAACAGCATCCGGCGTACGCCCGAAGCGCCCATCGCGGCCAGCAGGTTGTGCACCCCGCCCACGTTGCACCTCAGGTAGCGGCCGGGGTCCGCGACCGACTCCGCCACCGATTTGAGCGCCGCGAGATGGACGACGCCGGTCGCCTCGCGGCCGGCGAACAGACGGGCCAGGCTCTCCGGGTCGGTGACCGAGCCCCGCACCAGCTCGACCCCCGCGGGGAGCCGCTCGGGACGCCCGGTGGACAGGTCGTCGAACACGACCACGTGGTGCCCGGCGGCGTGGAGCCGATGCACGACATGCCCGCCTATGTAACCGGCGCCGCCGGTCACGATCCAGGTCACCGGGGTAACTTACGCGCGCGGAAGGTCCTTGACGAATATCCGGCAGTACTCGGTCTTGCGTGTCCAGGTCCCATCGTCTCGCCGCTCTTCCTTGAACGTCTCGACCAGGCCGTGCGGCCATTCTTGATACCCGATACGCAGGTAGAAGCCGATCGGATCGGCCTCGTGCTCGTCAACTCCGAGAGCGATGCCCCGGCGACGCTTCTGCCGGGCGCCCTCTTCCGCCGCCGCCACCAGCTCCCGGCCGATGCCCTGCCGGCGATAGCCCCGGAAGACGCGGAGGCGTTGAAGCAGGGGGGTACGCGGGAGACGGTCGCGCAGATCGGCCTCCTCGGCCTCCTCGAGTCGCAGGTAGACGTAGCCGACGAGCGCGGAACCGTCGAAGGCGAGGTAGACCCGGCCGCGCCGGAAGGAGCGCCGGCGAAGGCGATCCAGGAAGAACCGCCGGTCGGCCTCCTCGGTGACGCATTCGAGCACCTCCTTCTTGGTCGCCGTCTCAATGCGCACTTTGGTCAAGACCCGCCCGTCCTCCCCGCCAACCGCCGCGACCTCGATCCTCCCCGCGCCGCACGCGACTGTCGATCCGTAGAGACAGCCGCGTGCTTTGTCTCACTGCGGGTCTCCTATTTGATCAAGGAGACCAGCAGGAGCACCACGGCCAGTCCGATCAGCAGGAAGGTGGAGACGGCGAAGAGGGCGGCCTTGAGGACCTCGGCGAAGGGCGCGACCGCCCGGCGCATCGAGGCGAACGCGAAGACCAGCACCCCGGAGGCGCCGAGAATCGCGAATACCTTGCCGGCGCCGGGGGCGGCTTCGGTGGCCGCGGCGCCGGTCGAGTTGCTGAGAAAAAGGGCTAGAGTGTGCATTTGGGTAGCGCCTTTCATGCCGAGAGGGACTGCTCGCATTTCAGGGGCACCTCCGGTTGGCCGACCGGGGGTGCTTCGCCGTTTTCACACGGCTCTGGCGCCGGCTCTCGCTCTGGCTCTACGACGGCTGCGCTGCTGTCTTCGCGGTCGGAGCTCTGATCTTCCGGTGCGGCATGTGCACCTCCGGGAGTGAACTTCAGTTGGAAATTCAGTTCCTCAGCCGGGTGGCTTGAGATAAGGCTAGACTTCAGTAGGCCCGTTAGGCAATCGTGATACTCGACTTTGCCGGTCACCTGCGATATACCTTCTCCGCCCGTAACTGAAGTTCAAGGGAGGCGTGGTGCAGCCGACTGAAGGTGCCGCCGTCGCGCTGGCCCGGCGGCTCCGATCCCTTCGCCAGACGGCGCTCCGCGTGAAGATCACGCAGGCCGAGCTGGCCGAGGCCCTCGGTCGCAGCGAGGCGCTGATCTCCTCGTGGGAGCGGCGCGCCGACCCGGTCACCCCGCCCGCCGAGCAACTCGTCAAGTACGCGACGTTCTTCAGCTCGACCCGGTCGGTGGCCGGCCATCCCTACCGGGTGCCGGCCGAGGGCGAGTTGAACCAGACGGAGATCGCCACCCGTAACACTCTGCGTGACGAATTGCTCGGGCTGCGCCAGTCGATTACGAACGGTGTTCCCGTTGTCGAGACGCTGGTCGGCCACGGCCCCTGGCGCTTCCCCGACTACGACGACGACCGGCCGATCGTCATCGTGTGCCCCGAGCTCCCGCCGCCGGTGCTCGCGCACATGCCGCACGCGCACCAGTCCGACCTCGACTACTCCGAGCTCTCCCGGCTCACCGATCTGGACGCGTTGTTCGAGCTCCACGGCCACATCCGGGCGGTCAACCCGGACGTCCGGGTGGAGTACCGAAGTGTCAAGAACATGCGCCGGGACGACTCGACCGGGCATCTGGTCGTTCTCGGAGGCGTGGACTGGAATCCCGCCCAGCGGCTCGTCATGAAGCGCATCGACGCGCCCGTCGAGCAGGTCTCCCGGGACGACCCGCTGCGCCGCGGCTATTTCCAGGTGGCCGGGGACGAGACCACCTCGTTCCCGCCGGTGATCGACCAGGTCGCCGGCGAGGACATGCTGCTCGAGGACGTCGGCTACTTCTTCCGCGGACCCAACCCGTTCAATCAGCAGCGGACCGTTACGCTGTGCAATGGCATGTTCAGTCGCGGAGTGTTGGGCGCGGTGCGCGCGCTCACCGACAAGCAGCTTCGCGACGGCAACGCGGAATACATTTCGCGCGCCTTCGGTGATCACGACTCGTACAGCATCCTGTTCCGGGTCCCGATCATCGACCAACGAGTCGTGGTGACCCCCGACTGGACCGCGCCCGACGCCGTGCTGCACACCTGGTCGGAGAAGACCACATGACGGTTCTGTCCATGTCGGAGCTACACCACGCCTCGCACAACCACCTGCTCGACGAGGTGCCGCCCGCGTCGTCGGGGCGGCTGGACGCGATCATCGTGCCGACCTTCCGCGCGGCCGACGCCCTGCGCGACTCGCTGGCGCTCGCCCGCGACCTGGGCCGTCCGCTGGTGGCGCTGTGCAGCGGTCAGGCGCAGGCCCGGCAGGTGTCGGCGCTGGCCGTCCTGTTCGGCGCCGAGGCGCACGCGGTCGACCTCCACGACGTGCACCCGCGCCTGCCCGCCTTCCGCGCCGACGCGGTGCTGCGCGACGCCGGGTTCGGCCCGACCGGCGACCTGAGCCTCAAACGCAATCTCGGCCTGCTGATCGCCCGGCTGACCGGGTGGGATCGCGTGCTCTTTCTCGATGACGACATTTTCGGCGTACGGGGTGAGGAGCTCGAGGGCGCCGCGGCCACCCTGGACTCGGGCCGCTATCGCGCGGTCGGCCTCCGCAACGACGGCTACCCCGACAACTCGGTCGTCTGCCACGCCTACCGGGCCATCGGCGCCGAGCAGGACAGCTTCATCGGCGGCGGCGCGATGATCGTGAACCCGCTGGCGACCCGCTCGTTCTTCCCGAACATCTACAACGAGGACTGGTTCTTCCTGCTCGGCGACGGCGTCCCGTTCCGCGCCGCCCGCTCCGGAACGATGATCCAGCGCTCGTACGACCCGTTCGCCTCCCCGCGCCGAGCGGCCAACGAGGAGCTGGGCGACACCCTCGCCGAGGGTCTGTTCTGGATGCTCGACAACCGCCAGGACCCGGCCACGTGCGACCGCGCCTTCTGGGGCGACTTCGTCTTCCGCCGGCGCGCGCTGCTCGACCACGTGCTGGCCGAGGTCGGCACGCGGGTGGCCGACCCGGCCCGGTCCGCCGCCATCCGGTCGGCCCTCAAGGCAGCCCAGGGCGCGAGCGCCTTCATCACGCCACACCTGTGCGAGGCTTTCGTCTCGGCCTGGACGCACGACCTGCACACGTGGGACGCCTTCCTGTACCGCCACCCCACCACCGGCGACCTGGGCAAGTCACTGGCCGAGCTGGGCCTGTATACCGGTTGACGATATATAGCGGCCGGCTTACTGTCTTCTGACGTGACCCTGTACCGGTTGCTGCTGTTCGCCTACCCGCGCCCGTACCGCCGAGCACACCGCGAAGAGATCCTCACGACGCTGGCGGAGTCGGGTGGTCCCCGCCCGCACCTCGGCGAGGCCCTGGCGTTGCTCCTGAACGGCTTACGACAGCGTTTCCGGCTGCCGCTCGGCCGCGCCTATGTCGTCGTGGCCGTGCTGGCCGCTCTGACCGTGGGCGCCCTGGGCGCGGCGACGGGCTCGGCGCTCGGCTGGGCGACCGCACCCCCACCACCCGACGGTCCCGCGGCCCGGGCGGCCGCCGCGTCGGCCGTGGGCGGGCGGGCTTCCGGAGTTGGCCCCGAGGTCACCGTGGCGCAGGCCTTCCCCGGCTGGACGCCGGAGCTGGCCGTCGCCCGGATGCGCGAGGCGGGCTGGCGCGTAGATCTTGCATCGACCACGACCACGACCGTCGGTTACGGCACCGCTCAGCAGGCGGCCCCCGCCACCCGGACGACGATCGTGGCCGTGCGGGACGGCATTCGCCAGCGATTGTCGTCAACGACGTTCCACGGTGAAATGACCACCATGCTGGCGCTGACGGTCGCCGAGCCGCCCCGCACAGGTTGGCTGACCGGCACGGGCCTCCTGCTCGGCCTGGTCGCAGGCTGGCTGCTGACCGGATGGACGGGCTATCGCCTGCGCGCCCTGCCCCGCGCCCACCGGATCGCCCCCGCGCTGCTGGCCCTGGGCGCCTTTGACGTGCTGGCCCTGCCCACGCAATTCGTCTATCGCCAGGTGATAGCGGTCTTCACCACCGGCCCGGGCGCTCCTTCGGACCCGGCACCGGTCTACGAGTCGTTCGCCGGCGTCGCTCACTGGACCGGCCTGGCGTGCGCCGTGGCGGCAATCGCCCTGACCGCCGCCCTGCGGCCGGGCAGATCCCCCTCAGGCAGCCCCGCCTAGCAGTTCCTCAGGGATCTCCACGAGCACCTCACCGTCGGGCAGAACGACGCCCACAGCCTCGGCGGAGACCGGATACCCCTGGATCACGAGGGTGCCCCGGTCGGTGCGGTAGATCGTCGGGCAGGACCCGTGGCCGCACACGGTCGCAATGGGTCGGAGGGTGACCTCCTGGTCGCGGTCGTCATCCTTCGTCATGAACCAACGTTAAGGATGTCCGGACAGCGCGACAAGGGCATCAGGCCTGCTGACGCTGCCTGGGCCAGGCAAGCTCAAGGTACCGCTCGAGGTATCTGTCGAGGATCGGGTCGATGTTCTCGGTAGCGTTTCGCTCCAGCCGATCGAACACACCCTGGTAGAACTCGACGTCGGCCCGCCCGTGCGTTCGCACCACGGTATTGAAGGTATCCACGGTGACGACGCGGTCGTCCAGCAGCTCGAAGCCGTGGTAGGGCGGGACATCCAGATCCGCGTCGGCGGGGATGAGGCGCAACGACACGTTCGGCAACCCGGCCAGGTCACGCAGCCGCTGAATCTGGGCCGGCATGTATGGGGGCTTGCAGACCCGGTTACTCAGGACCGACTCGGTCATCACGAACCGGAACTCACGCTCCTGATCGGACAGCACTTCCTGCCGACTGACCCGGATCGAGACCGCCTCCGCCACATTCTGGCTGTTCTCCGTGGCGCTGGAGGCGAAGATGGCGCTCATGTACTCGACGGTCTGAGCCAATCCGACGATCACCGCCGGTTGAAACACCCGGTAGACCCGCGTGGAAGCCTCGAGCTGCTCGATTCCACGCTGCACGCCCACCACCGCCGGACCGCGGAACGAACGAAGATCCATCATCTGGTCGCCCGCGCGCTCGGCCAGCTCCACGAGCCGCTCCACCTCGGCGGCCGAGGCTTCCAGCTCGGCCGCGATGCGCCGGACGTCCTTGACCGCCGGGACGCCGACGCCGTTCTCCAACCGGGAGATCTTGGCCTGGCTCATCTCGACCCGCCGCGCCAGCCCGGTTCCGGTCAGGCCCGCCCGGTGCCGCAGGCGCGCCAGAATCGAACCCAGAGACTCGTCAGGGGATGGGGTGCCCGTCGAATCCTCGGTCATCCCATCCCCTTTCTCGAAGCGGCACGAACTCAAGTCACCGCAGCGTACGAACGGCCTCCGCCAGAAGCTCGGCGGGGATCTCGACGAGAGACTCCCCCTCGGGCACGTCGACGCCGACATCCGAACCGACGACGTAACCCTGCACGACGTACGTGCCTCGGTTGGTCTCATAGAGCGTCGGGCACGTTCCCCCGCCGCAAACCGTTGCCAGCCGCGTCAGTGCGACCGGCGTTTCCGGATCGATCACAAGTGCTCCAGTCAGGAATATGCAGTAGAGCGAGGCTCCGGACATTCATCGAGCCGTGAATATCCAACTCGGACAACGAGCCAGGGGCCAGTACTGGATGCCGAGGTGGCATCACCGTTGGATAACGATACGCCGCAGATCAACAGTGCGTAGCGAGTCAAGCACTATTCACGGCTGGTGAATAGTCATTGAGATTCACGCCGACAGCGCTCACGATGAATGTCAGGAGGCGCGACCTACGACGCTCGCGGCTCTCGGCTCTCCGCATGGGGCACCGCCCACCCTTAGGCGCCCGACTTGGAGGTGCACGATGTTCATCCAGGCCCTCGGCCACGCCGGCACCCGGACCGTCTATCTGGTCCTTGCCGTGCTTCTGCTCCTGATCGCGCTGCGCTTCATGAAGCGCGCCTTCGCGCCCATCGAGGCGCTCGTCCAGGCGGTCGGCGCGGCGGCTCTCGTCTTCGTCGCGATCGCGCTGGCCGTCGCCCTGCTCGCGGCCGCGGCTCTGACCGCGCGCTGAGCGGGCTTCCCCGCAACCAAAGGCACCGCCCGTGTATCGGGCGGCGCGACCCGCACACCTATTTCGGGATGGTCCGCTCTGGAGGTACCCCATGAACAACCCGGTTCTGCCGTTCGTCGTTGCCGCCGTCGTGCTCGTCATCGTGCTCGCCGAGATCGTCGCGGCGGCGGTTCCGCTTCTGATCGTCATCACGCTTGTTCCGGCGCACGAGCGGCGGGAACTGGCCGGCCTCCTCGCGGCCTGCGACAGCTCGCGCAAGCTGCGCTTCTGGACCGCCCTCGACGTGGCGGTGAAGGCGCGCCGGCTGCGGGCCGACCGGGTGGCGACGCGGGGGGACAACCTCGAGGAGCGCCCGGTGGCTGGAGTCGGGGAGGACGCCAACTGGGAATGGGCCGCGGGAGCGTGGAACAGCCGGCCCTACCGTCCGGTCGAGCGGGAAGCTCCGCGCCGCTAGGCGGGAACGATGCGGAACACCGGGAAGCCGGGGGCCGCCGCCTCGATGTCGGCCTCCGGCGAGTCGGCCTTGAGTCCGTCGAAGAAGGCGCCCGTCTCCCAGGCCCACTTGCGCAGGTAGAGGCGGATCAGCGGGGACTTGTCGGCGTCGGCGATCTCGACCGGGGTGAAGCGCTCGACCCGGCGGCCGAGGCGGAGTTCGCCCTCGCCGACGGCGCGGAGGTTGCGGACCCACTGGGTGTGGCCCCGGGGCGCGAGGAGGTAGCGCGAGCCCTCGTACGTGAAAAGGTTGACCACCGTCGTGCGGACGGCGCCGCTCTTGCGACCGCGGACGGCCAGAACCCGGCTGCCCATGAGGCTGATGCCGCGGGCGGTGAGCCACTTGGTCAGGGCGTTGAAGAGGTGGGCGGTGCGGTTCGGGGCGAGGTATCGCATGACGGGCTCCCTGGCTCAAATGGAGAGCAGTGCTCTCTCTTGGAACCAGTGAACACCCGAACACCGCACACAGTCAAGAGCACTGCTCTCGAATTAACAGATCCCGCAGCCCGAAGCCGTCGTCGACGGTCTCGTCGGGCGGGGGCCCGGACGGCTCGGAGTCGGTACGCGGCGACCGCATGAGGATGGCCCGGGCGACGTCGGCCCGCCGGGCGCAGAGGATGTCGCGGCGCGGCGTGTCCCCGACGAACCAGCAGCCCTCCGGCGGCACCCCGAGCTCGTCGGTGGCATTCCAGATCATCTGCGGGTTGGGCTTCCGCACCCCGGCCTCATCGCTGTAGACCTGCGCCGCAAAAGATCCACTTATTTCCGATTTGTCCAAAAAGTCCCGGTGAGCGGCGCCGCTGAGGGTGTTGCTGACGACCGCCAACGGAACCGACAAATCGGACGCGGCCAGAAGCGCCTCCCGAATCCCGGGCCGAATCTTCCAATTGTCCCGCCAGGCCCACTCGTAGCTGAGCCGCTTGACCGCGCCCCGCACCGGGACCGAGGCGGCCGGCGGCCACCCCGGCAGCACGAACCGCTCCCACACCGAAGCCTGCGACAGCTCGTCCGGCCAGTCCTCGTCCCGCCAGCGCGCCCACGCTTCGGCCCCCGAGGTGAGCGACCGCTGGATCTCCCCCGGCGTCAGCGCGCCCCGCGCGAGGTTGTAGATCCGCAGGACCAGGGCGGGTGGTGCCGAGCGCTGCGGCGGCGCGTCCGCGATGACGCCGCCGAAGTCGAGGAGTAGTGCCGCGGGGCGCATCTCAGCGGGCGGTGCCCAACTGCCAGGCGCGGACCCCGCCCACGATGCCGGCCGTGTTCGGCACGACCACCACGTCATCGCCCATCCGGGCCAGCTGGGTCGGGGTGATCAGGCGCGAGTTGCCGCCGCCGAGGTAGAGGCGGTCCCAGAGGAAGACCGGGCGCAGGCCCTCGACCACGTTGCGCACCCGGCGCGACCAGAGCGCGTCCCCGAGCCGCCGGCGCTCGTGCTCGCCGATGTACGTGTCGTAGGACATCCCCCACCGCACCGGCGCCTGCGACATCTCCAGGTGCGGGGCCAGCACGCCGCCGTCGAACAGCGCGCAGCCCAGGCCGGTCCCGAGGGTCAGCATCAGCTCGCAGCCGGTGCCCGCCACCACGCCGGCGCCGTGCACCTCGGCATCGTTGAGCACGAGCGTCGGGAGCCCGAACGCCTCGGCCAGCGCCGTGCGGGCGTCGAACCCGTGCCAGGCGTCGATCAATTCCGGATCAATTTTGGTACGCGGCCCCGACCGCGTGACGTAGTGCGGGGTGGCCACCACGACGCCGTGGCGCAGCATCCCGGGCATGCCCACGGTGACCCGGTCGGCGGTCGGCAGGCGCTCGCCGAGCTGCACGAGCGTCTTGACGAAAAGATCGGGTGGCAGCGGGTACGGCGTCGGCACGCGCAGCGGCTGAGCGCGCATCGTGCCGGCCTCGTCGAGCACCGAGCCCTTGATGCCGCCGCCGCCGCAGTCGATCGTCAGGGTGAAAGCCACGCCGCCAGTCTGCATGGAGGTCACCTCCTCGCACAGCAATTGTGACCCGTACGCCCGCTATCCGTCCTTCTCGGCGGCCGCGGAAAGCGGACGTAACCGGACCCGGGTAATGGCCCGCCCGGTCACCTCGACCACCTCGGCCGTGAACCCGGGCAGGGTCACCACCTCGCCGGGCTCGGTCGGGATGTGCCCGAGCGCGGCCAGCACCATGCCGGCGATCGTCGTGTAGTCGCCGTCGTCGTGCGCGTTCGACTCGTCGTGCAGGCCGATGTCGGGCAGGTCGTGGATCGGGAACGAGCCGGGCATCAGCAGCGCGCCGTCGGCCTCGCGTACCACCGCCGCCACGTCCCGGTCGGTCTCGTCGTAGATCTCGCCGACGATCTCCTCGACCAGGTCCTCCATCGTGATGATGCCGTCGATCGCCCCGCGCTCGTCGACCACCAGCGCGAGCTGGACGTGCTCGCCGCGCATCTGCCGCAGCGCGTCGGACACCCGCAGCGTCTCGGGCAGGAACAGCCCGGACCGGCACAGCCCGTCCACCGGGCCCTCGGCGTCGATCAGGTCGCGCAGGTGGACGACCCCGATCACGTCGTCGAGGCCGGCCGGGCCGACCACGGGAGCCCGGGAATGCCCGCCGGCGATCAGCGCGCGGAGCGCCTCGTGGGCGGGCGCGCCGGTGGCCAGCGTGAGCACGTCGCGACGGGGCACCAGGATCTCGCGCAGGATCCGGTCGGCGATCTCGAACGCGCCGCTGATGATCGTGCGCTGCTCGGCCGAGAAGTCCTGCTGGGCGGCGACCATGTCGCGGATCTCCTCGGTGGTGACCTCCTCGCGCTGGGCGGTCGGGTCGCCGCCGGCCAGCCGTACGACGAGGTTCGTCGACACGCCGAGCAGCCACACGACCGGGCGGGAGATCATCGAGAGCACGTCGAGCGGCCGGGCGACCACGAGCGCCCAGCCCTCGGTGCGCTGCATGGCGATCCGCTTGGGCGCGAGCTCGCCGATCACCAGGGTCACGAAGGTCAGCGCGATCGTGACGATCACGATGGCCACCGGCTGGGCCGCGTCACCGAGGAAGCTCAGGGGCCCGAGCAGCGGCTTCGACAGCGAGACGGCCGCGGCCGCCGACGCCAGGAAGCCGGCCAGCGTGATGCCGATCTGGATCGTCGCGAGGAACCGGTTGGGGTCGCGGGTGAGCCGGCCCAGCACCTTGCCGCTGCGCGTCTGCCGCTCGAGCCGCTGCACCTGGCTCTCCCGCAGCGACACCAGCGCCATCTCGCTGCCCGAGAAGGCGGCGTTGACCAGCACCAGCACCAGGACCAGGACGATCTCTCCGCCTGTGCCACCCATCGTCAGCTCTCCCGGGCCAAAGCGATCACGAAGGGATCAACGTACACAGAGTGGCACCGATACGCCCGTCAGAACTTCGCGAAGGATCGAATCGACATGCGCGGGCCGAACCGGGGCGCCCCGATGCCGCCGTGGGCGAACAGGTCGCAGACCCGGCCGCGGTGCCCCCGGAACGGCTCGAGCAGCTCGAGCATGCGTTCGTCGGTGCCGCGGGCCTCGCCGGCCAGGGCCCAGGCCACCGTGTTGGGCACGTGGTAGTCGCCGACGCTCACCGCGTCCGCGTCGCCGAACGCCACGCGGGTCACCTCGGCCGCCGTCCAGGGCCCGATGCCGGGCAGCGCGGTCAGCCGGCGGGCGGCCTCGGCCGCGTCGGCGCAGCGCTCGATGCGGGCGGCCTCGCTCGCGGCCCGCAGCAGGGCCTGGGTGCGGCGCTGCTCCACCCCGAACGGGTGAAAGACCCAGTAGGGGGTGGCCGCGATCGCGGCCGGATCGGGTGGGAGCAGGAGATCGGCGGGACCCGGCGCCGGCTCGCCGAACTTCCGGCAGATCTTGCGGTACGCGCGGAAGGCCTCCACGCCGGTGACCTTCTGCTCGAGGATGGCCCGCAGCACGCGATGGAAGATCAGCCCGGTGGCCGGCATCCGGTGCCCGGCGAAGGTGTGCGCCAGCCGGTGGACGAGCGGATTCTGCCGGGCGAGGGCCGGAAAGCCGCTCACGTCGTCGCGCAGGCCGGCGATCGCATCGGCCCGATCGAGAAGCCAGTCTCTTCCCGGCCCGTACGCCTCGGCCAGCAGCTCGCCCGACGACCGGGCCAGATGGAAGGTGCCCGGCCCATCCGGAGTGCGGGCGGCCATCCACAGCTCGTCCGCGGTGACGCGCACGCACGGGTCGTGCTTGGGCGCCTGAAGCACCGAGAGCGACGCGCCGAAGGCGAATCGCTCGGGCGGGGTCAGGCGGCGGGTCACCGGGCAACTGTGCCACAGGCCGGCCCGGCCGGACACAGGCCGATGGCCCTGACCGCGCTCCCGGTCAGGGCCATCGGTGGGGCGACCGGACACCCGAGTGATCCGGGTCGCCGGTGGAGCAGGCCGCTGGCGTCGTCCGTCAGGGGGAAGGGCGACCACCGTTGCCGACGGGGGGTCCTGAATCGGACGGGGTCGTGTCGGCGACCACGCCCGGCCAGGTTCGGCTCCGGCTTTAGCGGCAACGCTCCTCGATCAGTTGCCGCCGCCTCCGCGGGCGGCCCGGACCGGGATCCGCACGACGTCGAACGCCGGCGTCTCGTTGGCCCGCTCCATCATCGGAATGCGGTGCGAGCCGTCACCGGCCCACGAGGCGCACTGCGCGATGCCCGTGGTGGGCATGCCCGCCACCTGGATCTGCACCGAGTCGGGAGCCTTGCCGCCCTTGCTGTCCTCGGTGGCCACGAAGAACGCGGGAACCGGCGACGGGTCGGGCGCCTCGTTGGTGTTCGGCAGCATGCGGCACGCGGTGTGGAAGTGGCCGCGGACGATGCCGTCCTGGAGAACCGAGCTCTCCACGTAGTAGCCGCCCTTGCCGGCCGCGAGGAAGCGGTCACGGATCAGGTTGCGGGTGCTGACGGTCAGGGTGAACGGGGTGTTCACGGTGACCGAGCGCGGCGCCTGCGTGATCAGCAGCGAGGAGTTGTTGGCGGCGGTGGAGACCTCACCGAACTCGGTGGTGACGCAGCGGTCGCCGACCTGGAAGCCATCGTGCAGCTGCAGCTTGCTGGTGTCGCAGTTGTTGGTCAGGATGCCGAGGCCGGCGCCGGGCGGCGGCGTGGTGCCGGCGTCCGAGGCCGAGGGGTCCGGCGCGGGCGCGGTGGTCTGCTGACCGCCGTTGTTCCCGCCGTTGTTCCCGCCGTTGTTGTCGCCGCCGGTGTTGCCACCGTTGTTGTCGCCGCCACCGTTGTTGCCGGTGTCGCCCGAGGCGCTCGGGTCGGCCGACGGGTCGGCGGCGGTCGGGTCGGCCGAGGGGTCCCCGGCGTTCGGGTCGGCGGCGGTCGACGTGGCAGCCTGGGTCGGCGCAGTGGTGGCTTCCCCGCCACCATTGTTGTTGCCGACGTTGTTCATCACCCAGCGGCGGCAACGGGCCCGCAGCTCGGCGATCGTCACCACGTCGCCGGCGCCGTCGTCCGCGTGCTGCGTGACGGTGCCGTTGTCCTGGGTCCAGGTGCCCTTCCGGGTCTTCGTGGACAGTTTGGCCGGCGGCGGCGTCGCGACTCGGTCACATGCCGTCAGGGCCTTCTTCTGGGTCCGGTTGGTCGCCGCGTTCGAGACCTGGGTAACGGTCACGATGCCGCCGAACGCCACCAAGGTGGCGGCGACCGCGATGATCCGGCGTCGGCCGCTGAACCAACCCGAACTCCTGGATGATGCGCGCCGGTACTTGGACCTTCGCATGGGGGGACACCTTTCTCTGTCTCGTCGACCTGGACGGGGTTACGGGGACTACCTCGCCCGGAAGATGCGCATGGTCGTAATGACGCCGGCCACGAGTGCGGCGGCGAGGACTAGGAGGATCACCGTGGTGTTGACACCCGGGATGCCGCCGGTGCTGCTGTGTGCGGCAGCGAGCATCTGCCCGTCGACGGGCACCGGGCCCGCGCCGGGAGTGGTGGGGGCCGCCGCCGTCGGGAGCGCGCCGTAATCGACGATCCCGCTCGACTCCAGCAGCGTCATGTGCGTCATGACGAACTGGTTGGCCTGCTGCGCCAGCTGACGGACCGAGTCGTTCCGGGTGCTCGCCCGGATGGTCGCGATGGCCGGGAAGATCTTGCCGTGCGCGGCGCGGAGCCGGTCGATGTAGATCTGGTCGAACGTCGTCGAGTTGGCGTTCTTCATCTCGCTGAGCCAGTACTGCTGGTCGCTGTTCGGCTGGTTCGGCAGCTCGATGCTCAGCTTCTTGGCGACCTCGCGGTCCAGCTTGTCCAGCACCACGTGCTGCGCCGAGATCGACTTGCCGACGTTGACGATCCGCGGGTCGTCCGACTTCTCCTGGGCCATGTTGCTGGCCGGGATCTCCCACAGGCCGGCGAGCCGGACCTTGACCACGAAGTCGCGGTCGGCGGGGCTGACCGCGCCGGCGCCCTTGGCGTTGAACGTCGTGGCCGGAACGGGAATCCCTGAGTCGGCGCGGGCCGGCGAGACCGGCGCCAGCAGCACGGTCAGGACCATTGCCGAAATGCCCACAAGCCAGCGCGACAACCGGCGAGAGGAGCGGGCGGCAACCATTCTTTCAACCTCCGGGATCAGCAGTTTCTTAAAGGGCGCTTAAGTCAGTAGCTGTAATCGCCACCGGAACTGCCGGTATCGGAATCACCGGAGTCGTCGGCGCCCGCGGACTCGTCGGCGGGCGGCGCGACCGGCTTCGAGATGGACGGCAGGCAGGTGAGGTTCTTCGCGCCGTCCGGCTTGATCACGAACCACTTGCCGGAGACGTTCTGGCCCTTCCACTGCCCGGGCTCCTTGTCGCCGATGTAGGCGTAGAGCGGCCAGCCCTTGATGGTCAGCTGCTTGGTGCCGTCGGCCCGGGTGACCGTGCCCACGACGCTCGCCGAGACACCCTTGAGGGTCGGCTTGCCGTCGTTGGTCAGCGCGGGCTTCCAGATCTTGGCGCAGTCGCCGCTGCAGTTGGTCTTGGCCGGGTCGTTGTCGTCGCCGTCGAAGCGGTAGAGGACGAAGCCGTCCTCGTTCTCCACGACCTGGCCCATGCGCTTGACGGCGGTGCCGGTCAGCTTGTTGGTGACCTGGGCGTCGGTGAGCTCGGTGCTCTCATCCGATCCGGGAGGGGCGGTGGCGTCGGGGTCGGCCTGGGCGACCGGGTCGCTCGTGGC
The DNA here is from genome assembly GCF_055586105.1 of Actinoplanes sp. NPDC051537. Taxonomy (NCBI): domain Bacteria; kingdom Bacillati; phylum Actinomycetota; class Actinomycetes; order Micromonosporales; family Micromonosporaceae; genus Actinoplanes; species Actinoplanes sp. NPDC051537. The sequence goes on along the minus strand of NZ_JBVJIU010000006.1, from coordinate 348,096 downwards.
CGCCGGGTCGGCGGTCGCGCCGGGCGAGGCGGCGACGTCGTTCGACGCCGGCTCGGCGGCATTTCCGTAGTCGGCGGCGTTGTATCCGGACGGGGCGCAGGCAGCAAGCGCGAACGCGGCTGCGATGCCGGCGCCGACAACCGTCAACTTTCGCTTCTGCGGTACCACGTGCCCTCCAGTGACTCAGTACAACTGGCGTTTCCGGGCAGTAGTACGAGGGCGGGGTCACGACGGTTGAACAATCGGCGGAATCAATTCCCTTAATTTTGTTTGAAGTACGGCGTGTGGTCGCGCGAACACAAAACAGCAAGGGCCCGGCCGATATGGCCGGGCCCCGCTTCCTTCAAGATCTTTTTACGGTACGCGTACCAGCGTGTCGCCGGCGCCGGCCGTCGTGACCTCTTGCACCTGGATGTGCGCGATGTCCTCACGTGGGGTCGCGGTGATCGCCTGGAGCAGCAGCGGCTCGGGCTTGGCCGGGGTGCCCCAGCCCGTCTCGCCCACGTTCCACGAGATGAGCGGCTCGGTCGTGCCGTCGGTGTGGACCGCGAGCAGCCGGCACTCCTTCGGCCCCTTGATGTTGGAGATGGCGAACGAGATCTGGGTGCCCCAGTCCTTCTTCTCCATCGCCACGTCGAGGTGCACGCCGGTGCGCGGGTCGCTGCCGCTGTACCGCTGGCCGGTCAGGTCGGGGCCGCCGAAGCCGGCATCGTCCGAGTTCGGCAGCGGGTCGAGCTGGCTGCTGCCGCGCTGGGCCGTGTTGGTCGTCGCCTTCTGGTCGGGCGCGAACCACTTGCCGCCGGCGAACAGCGCGCCGATCGACAGCATCGCGAAGATGACCACGGCGGCGGCCAGCGAGTAGAGCCGGCGACTGTTGGCCCGGCGGCGCTCGTGGCGTACCTCGCCGAGCATCTTGTGCAGCACGACGCCGTCCTGCTTGACCTCTTCGGCGGCCACCACGGCGCCCGCGTCGACATCGGCCAGCAGGTCGGCGACCTGCACGAAGGACTCCAACTCGTACGCGCAACGCGGGCACTCGATGAGATGGTCCTCGAACCGCGCGGCGTCGTGGTCGTCCAGCACCCCCAGCGCGTACGACGCGACGTCGTAGTGCTCTTCCTGCGTCATTACTCCGTCACCCCCCGCTGCTGGAGCGCTGTCCGCAGCGCACGCAGAGCGTAATACACCCGTGACTTGGCGGTACCCAACGGAAGGTTGAGCTTCTCCGCCGCCTCCGGCACCGTCCGGCCCCGGAAGTACGTCTCGATCAGAATCTCGCGGTGCGACTGGGACAGCTCGCGCAGCGCGTCGGACACGGTCATCGACTGCAGGACGCGGTCGGTGTCGTCGGCGGTGCTCGGGAAGCTCTCCAGCTCGCGGTCGTAGGTCTCGGCCGGGCGGGCGCTGGCGCTGCGGTGATCGTCGATCGCGATCCGCCGGGCCACCGTGACCAGCCACGGGCGCAGCGACTGCTGGCCCTGCGCGCCGAGCCGGTGCGCGTTGCGCCAGGCCCGCAGCAGGGTCTCCTGCACGATGTCCTCGGCGCGCTGCCGGTCGCCGCCGGTCAGCCGCAGCACGAACATCAGCAGCGGACCCGCGTGCTCCTCGTAGAGCATCTTGACGAGGGTGTCCTCGTGGCTGGGCTCGGTCGCGCCGTGCCGGGGCGCCTGTCGCGGAATAACAGAACTGCCGTCGTTCACGCCGCGGCCTCCGTCGAGAGACTGCCAATGACCACCAGAACGCTGCTGTGTCATCAGGCGCTCCCTGTCCGGCGCGCGTCGTTCCGCGACCACCGCATGCATTGATACCTCCGCCCGGCGCTTTCCCCGTCGCCTGAGATACGGCTGGGGGCGGCCGTCGGGATCAACGGTGGCGCGAGAATTTCCGGGACGCGGGTGATCAACTGTCCTCCGGTGTCGTGTGGGGGCGTCACGGGGCACATCGGGGACGATCAAATTCATCCATCTACACCGATATACCTACCAGGGCAGCCGAATAATACTCAGCCACACGCGTCCCAGAAAACGCCCTCCTGAGCAGGGGCGACGCACTGGCGGTGCGAAATTACCGGTGTGTAGGCAAGCGCTCTCGGAGCGTTGAGTTCTCAGCATTTGGGAGCGCTCCCATGGACTCACCCACTCCGATCGGAGGATGTTCGGCCGCCGGTCGGACCATTCGCCGACGGGCCGTCGCTATGCCCGATTTCGCGCCGTGGCCAGGGTCAACGCCCGGTGCAGCACCCGCGAGTCGCCCAGCATCCCGCGCAGCCGGCGCTCCAGCCCGGCGATCGGCACAAGATTTTGCGGAGCGCGAGGGTCCTTGTACGCCGAGGACGCGAAACGGGGCAAAGTCGCGCTGGACAACTCGGCCAGCTCGATCGCCTGTTCCGGCGTCAGGTCGGGCGAGCACTCCACCCGCACGATCCCCGACCACGGCGCGCCCGTGCCGCCGGGCAGACGCAGGTACCAGGACCAGCCGCCCCAGACCGTGCCGAGGTGGAAGACCGGGGTGCGCTGCCCCGGGCGCAGCGCGGTGACGACGGCGGTCAGGGCGGCCGGCAGGTACTGCTTCTGCTGCGTCTTCACGTACCCGATCGTCCGGGGCAGCTGGCGCCGGTTGCGCAACGGTCCGTCCACCACCAGCAGGTCGTCGCCGCCGTCCCGGGCGGTGCCGGAGATGTCGATCTCGAGGGCGGTCAGCGACGGCTGGACGGCGGCCGGCAGCTTGCTCGCCTCGCCGGTGCCGGAGACCCGGTGCACCTCGTAGCGCACCGAGCCGGCCTGGAGGTCGCCGGCCGACGGGCTCGCCGTGAACAGTCCACGCCCGACCCTCGCGTCGACCAGCTCGGCCGACCCGCGCGCGAGGTCGCAGCGCACGACCCCGGCCGCGAACGAGGCGGCCAGCCCCGCGTACGAGGTGCCGTCCTCCTCCGCCGTCCACAGTCCGGCGTCGTTGCGCCGCACGCCGTCGACCAGGAACACCACATCCGGCGGCCGCGCCGACGGACCGGCGTCGATCGGCGCCCACTCCGCGGCCGGCACCTCGACATCGGTGTCGACCTGCGCACTCGACGGCGACGCCGGGCCGTCGTCGCCACTGCCCTCGAACGACGAGCCGTAGGACGGATCCCAGGCGTCGACATACATCCTGGTCACAGGCCCACCCGTTCGACCCGGGCGGACCGGGCGTCCTTGCTCACCTCGAAGCGCACCGGCACCCGCTCGGCCAGCGCGTTCACGTGGGTGACCACGCCGACCATGCGGTCGCCGCGGGCGGCCAGGTTTTCCAGCGTCGCGGCGACCACGTCGAGGGTGGCGGCGTCGAGCGTGCCGAAGCCCTCGTCGAGCACGATCGACTCGAGGCTCGCCGCGGTGGTCGACAGGCCGGCCAGCTGCTCGGAGAGGGCCAGCGCCAGCGCCAGCGACGCCTGGAACGTCTCGCCGCCGGAGAGCGTGCGCACGCCGCGGCGCAGGCCGGCGTCGTGATGGTCGATCACGTAGAACTCGCCCTTGTCGTGGACGAGGTCGTACTGCGCGCCGGTCAGCTCCCGCAGGATCCGCGACGCGCCGTCGACCAGCAGGTCGAGCGCCTCCTCGAGCAGCCACCGCTCGAAGTTGTTGGCCCGCAGGTGCCCGGCCAGCGCCTTGGCCACCCGGCCCTCGCGCTGGAGGGTGATGCGCAGCTCGCTCAGCTCCCGGGCCCGCTCGCGCAGGTCGACGATCTTCTTCCAGTCGCCCTCGGCGGCCGTCGCGGCCACCGCGGCGGCGCGGATGAGGTCGCCCTCGCGGTGGGCCGGCGTGGTGAGGCCGGCCGCGGTGAACAGCGCCGCCACCGCGGCGTGCGCGTGGACGGTCGCCTCGTGGGCAGCGGCGACGGCGGCCTCGGCCGCCTCCCGGGCCGCGGCCCGGCTGCGGTGCTCACCCTGGGCCCAGTCGACCAGCGTCGCCCAGGCGGCGGCGAGGTCGTCGCGCTCGGCCGGCGGCGGGGCGAACCGGGCCACCCGGTCGCGGACGCCGTCGAACGTGCGCCACGCCGCGCGCTCCCGCTCCTCGGCCTGATGGGCGGCCTGCTGGGCCCGGCGCTGGGCCTCGCGGGCCGTGCGCACCGCGACGCCGGCCTGGTCGAGGTTGCGTTGCAGACGGTCGAGCTCGGCCAGCTGCCGCTCGAGCGCGGGCACCCCGGGCGAGCCGGCCACCACGGCGCGCACCTCGCCCAGCCGCGCGACGTGGTGCTCGTGCTGGGCGCGCTTGCGCTCGAGGTTGCCCTCGAGCTTGCGGGCCACCGCGTCGCGCTGCTTCCACCCCGACTCGGCGACCTCGGCGGCGGCGCGGGCGGCCTTGCCGGTGGCCTCGGCCTCGCGCACGGCCGAGCCGACCGGCATCTCGGGCACGGTGGCGACGGTCTGCTCGCACACCGGGCAGCGGTCGCCGGCGCTCAGGTGGGCGCGCAGGGCGGCGGCCCGGTCGATCCGCTGGGCCTCGGTGTAGTCGAGGCGGGCCTGCTCGAGCAGCTGGGTGGCGCCGAGGCGGGCGCCGTGCGCGAGCTCGGCCGCGGCCTGCGCGTCCTTGAACTCGACCTCGGCCACCTGCACCTCGCCCGCGAACCACTCCTCCTGGCCGAGCAGCCGGTCGAGCTCGGCGTGCCGGTCGAGCAGCAGCTTCAGCGATCCGGCGTCGCCGGCGGCGGCGAGCTCGCCGCGCACCTTGTCCTCGCGCTCCTCGGCGGCGCGTACCTCGTCCGCGGCCTCGGTGGCACTCGCGCGGGCCGCGGCCGTCGCGCCCGCGATCTCGGCACTTCCCTCGGGCGTACGGACGGAAGCCAGCGCCCGCAACTCGGCATCGAGCGCGTCCCGGTTCGCCGCGGCCGCCGCCTCGGCCTCGCGTGCCGTGCGCAGACCCGGCACCGCCGCCTCGACGGCCGCGGTCAGCTCACGCATGCGGGTCAGGTGCCGCTCGGCCGCCTCGACCGCCTCGTCGTTCGCCTCGGCCAGCCCGGCCAGTTGCTGGTCGACCACGCCGAGCTTGGCCTCGGCCGCGTTCGACCGGGCCGTGGCCTGGGCCTGCACCCGCTCGTAGACGTGCAGGCCGAGCAGGTTGACCAGGATCTGCTGGCGGGTGGCCGGCTTGGCGTGCAGGAAGTCGGCGAACTGGCCCTGCGGCAGCACCACGCAACTGGTGAACTGCTCGTAGGGCAGGCCGACCGCGTGCAGCACCGCCTCGTCCATCTCGGCCGGGGTGCCGGCCAGCACCTCGCCGAGGTCGTCGAGGTCCATGCCGGTGTCCAGCTTGCCGACGTCGAAGCCCTTCGGCATCAACTGCAGGCCGGCCCCGGCGGTCTTGACGTTGCCCCGGCCGTCGCGGCGCACCACCCGGGTCGCCACGTAGCGGTCGCCGGCCGACTCGAAGACCAGGCGCACCTTGGCCTCGGCGGCCGAGGGCGCCAGCGCGTTGGTGATGCCCCGGGTGCCGCCCCAGCGCGGGACCGTGCCGTAGAGCGCGAACGTGATCGCGTCGAGCACGGTCGACTTGCCCGAGCCGGTCGGCCCGACCAGCGCGAAGTAGTCGGTGTCGGTGAAGTCCACCGTGGTGTCGTCACGGAAGACCGTGAACCCCGACATGTCCAAACGAATGGGCCTCATGACCCCGCCTCGCTGCGCTCGGCAGGGCCAGAGGCCCGGCCACTGAGCCACTGGCGCTCGCTCTGCTCGCTCATTGCGCGGTGCTCACCTCGTCGTACAGCTCGTCGAAGAGCTCGCGGACGCCGTCCTCGGCGTTCCCGCGGCTGTCCAGGTAGTCGCCGAAGAGCTCGCGCGGCGATCGGCCGGCCCGCTGCGCCATCTGCTCACCCGCTCTGGTCGGCATCATCTCCGGGTCGATCCGCACCTCGAGGGCGTTGGGCAGCAGCTCCTGCACGTCCTCGCGGAGGCCGACCCGGGGCGTCTCGCGCACGAAGACACGGAGCCACGCCTCCGGCAGGTTCACCTTTGTGAGCTGTTCGAGCGTGCCGCGAACGGTCCGCAGGGCCCGCGCCGAGGTGACCGGCACGTCCCGCACCCGGGCCGCCTTGTCGGTGGCCACGTCGACGATCGCGACCGACGCGACGTTCTCCTCCTCGCCGAAGTCGACCGCGAGCGGGCTGCCGGAGTACCGGGTGGGGCAGGGCGCGATCACCGACTGGGCGCGGTGCAGGTGGCCGAGCGCCACGTAGTGGGTGTTCTTCGGGAAGACGGTGGCCGGCACCGCGTACCCCATGATGGTGTGCGCCTCGCGTTCCCCGCCGCCGGCCGCCGCCCCGACGATCGTGAGGTGGGCGGTCACCAGGTTGATCACGCCGGGCTGGGCGAACGGCTCACTCAGCTTCTCGATCAGCCGCGCCACGTGGTCGGCGTAGGTCTGGTTCGCCTCCGCGCCCGACAAGTCGTACATCTCGGTCGCGCGGATCGCGTAGCGCTGCGAGAGGAACGGCAGGGCGACCAGCTGCCAGCGCTCGCCATCCGCGGTGGTGCCCGAGATGAGCAGATCGTCGAGCTTCTCCCGGAAGGAGCCGCGCAGGGTGACGCCGGCCTCCGAGGCCCACGGCCGCAGCGCATCCAGGGCCGCGCCGTTGTCGTGGTTGCCGCCGATCGCGACGACCTGGGCGCCGGTGCGTTGCAGGGCGGAGAGCGCCCGCGTGACCACCCGGGTGGACTCGGCCGTCGGCGCGGCGGTGTCGTAGAGGTCGCCGGCCACGATGACCAGGTCGGGCCGCTCGGCCCGGGCGATCTCGACGACCTGGGCCAGCACCCGGATGTGTTCCTCATGCCGGGTGCGGCCCTTGAGTACCTTGCCGACGTGCCAGTCGGAGGTGTGCAGGATGCGCATCGCGAAACCCTAGAACGGAATGTCGTCGTCGGCGGCGGAGGCCCGCCCGACCACGGCGAACGGATCGATGCCCTGGACGATCGAGCGCATCGAGCCCGCCGGCGGCGGGCCGGACTCGGACTTGCGGGTCGCCCAGGCCGGGAACGGGAACTCGACGCAGAGCGGGACCGGGATGTCCGGCTGGTTCACGAACATCGTGCCCGGCCGGGCCAGCAGGGCGCGCTGCCGCATGGCCGGCGGCAGGAAGCCGTACTCCGGCCGGGCCGCCTCGGCCGGGTCGAGCCGGCCCACGACCCGGATCGCCGAGTTGGTCACGATGCGGCGCTCGACCTCGCTCGCGGTCTGCTGGGCGCCGATCAGGATCACGCCCAGCGACCGGCCGCGCTCGGCGATGTCGAGCAGCACCTCCTTGATCGGGGAGCTGCCCTCGCGCGGCGCGTACTTGTTGAGCTCGTCGAGGACCACGAACAGCAGCGGGCGGCCGGTGCCGGCCTTCTCCTTCTCCTCGAACTCGGTCTTGAGCGTCACGCCGACCACGAAACGTTGCGCGCGGTCCGGCAGGTTGTGCAGGTCGACGACCGTGACCTGGGCCGACTCGGCGGTCTTGATCTGGTGCGGCCGGCGCTGGGCGAGGTCGCCGCGGATCAGCCGGGCGAGGTCGCGCTTGCTGCCGATCAGCCGGCGGGCGAAGGCGTTGACGGTGCCCATGTTCACCGCGCTGCCGGCCCACGTCGACCGGGTCTCGTCGTCGGTGAGCTGCTCGACGATGTGATCGACCAGGTCGCCGTACGACGAGATGCGCCGCCCGTCGATGCTGATGCCGCCCTCGGCCGGGACCGCGAACCGGTTGAGATGGGCGGTCACCGAGTGGACGACCATCGTGTACTGCTGGCGCTCGTCGTCGGCGTCGGCGAACACGTACGGCAGCAGCTTCTTGTCGCAGAACTCCTCGAGAGTCCAGTAGAAGGCGTCGACCCCGGTGAGGCGGCTGCTGACATCCGGAGCGCCGGAGGAGTCGCCGGCCCGGGGCGGCGCGTAGACCCGCACGTCCGAGAAGGGGGTCGCCGGCAGCTCCAGCAGCTTGTAGGCCGCCGTGGTCTGCTCGTCGAGCTTGACGTTCGCGTGGTCGAGGAAGAGCAGGTCTTCGCCCTTGACGTTGAAGATCAGCGCGCGGGCGTTGGCCCCGTCGGCGCCGAGCTGGCCCGAGCGGAAGACCGAGTAGAGCAGGAACGTCGCGAAGCTGGTCTTGGTCGCCACGCCGGAGATGCCGGAGATGGACACGTGCGCGCCGCGGGTGCCGTCGAGGAAGTCGGCGTTGAGGAAGACCGGGACGCCGTCGCGGCCGGTGCCCATCGGGATGCGCCGCTCCATGCGGTCGAAGTGCAGCGCCGCGTCGCGGGCCTCGCCGGTGGCCCGGTGCACGACCGCGCCCGGCGCCGGCGGCACGTAGAGCTCGGGGTCGACCCGGGTCGTGGTGATCTCGGCCGCCTCCTGCACCAGGGCCGGCAGCGTGCCCTCGGCGATGGCGAACACGTCGGAGTCGAACTGCGCGCCCTCGTGCCGGGCCCGGACCTGGGTGACCACGCCGGCGATCGTGACCGGCTCGCGATCGGGCAGGTCACGCTTGGTCACCACGACGTCGTCGAGCTGGAGGTAGCTCCCGGGCGTCACGGCCGTCCAGAACTGGAGCGGTGTGGCATCAGCTGTTCCGAGCACCCGCCCGACGGGGTCAACGCCCGATTTGTCATTCAGTTTTCCGCCGCGGGGAAGCTCAGCTTCGTCAGACACGCCGATCATCGTGCACCAGGGGTACGACAGAACCAGCAGGTGGCGGGGGTTGGCACGGGTTGTCCACAACTTCTGGTGGCCATCCACAGATTTATCCACAAGATCTGGCCCAGATTGTGGAGGCGCGCCCGGCAATCGAACCGATCCGAGCCGATCGGCCAATGACGGGTGACGACTTCCGAGAAGGGGACCCGCATGAGTCCACCCGCCGTGGAGGTCGTGGGCGACCACGACCTGATCCGGCAGTCCGCGGCCGACCCGGAGGCCTTCGGGCAGATCTTCGACCGGCACGCCGCGACCATCCACCGGTACCTGGCCCGCCGGGCCGGCCGCTCGCTCGCCGACGACCTGATGGCCGAGACCTTCCTGATCGCGTTCCGCGGGCGCCTGAAGTACGACACGTCGCACGTCGACAGCCGGCCGTGGCTCTACGGCATCGCCGCCAATCTGCTCCACGGCCACCAGCGGGCGGAGATCCGGCAGTACCGGGCGCTCGCCCGCACCGGCGCCGACCCGGTCGTCGACGCCTACGCGGACTCGGACGACCGGGTGATCGCCGCCGGTGACGTGCGCGCGCTGGCCGGCGTGCTGGCGACGCTGCCACCCGGCGAGCGCGACGTCCTGACCCTGGTCGGTCAGGCCCAGCTCAGCTATCCCGAGGTGGCCCGGGCGCTGGACATTCCGGTCGGGACGGTCCGCTCCCGGCTGCATAGCGCCCGCCGGCGCATCCGCGAGGCCCTCCCCACGCTTTCCGAAGGAGCCGACGATGAGTGACCTCGACCTGGTCGAGCGCTTCCGCGACGACCTGCCGCCGGCCGGCCCGGCGGTGCTGGCACGGGCCCGCGCCGGCATGTTCCGCGAGCCGGAGCCCCGCCGCCGCGCCCGGTGGGCGTGGAGCCTGGTCCCGGCGGGAGCGGTGGCGGTAGCCGTGGTCGTGGCCGTGGTCGTCAGCGGCACGACGCCACGCCCCGATCCCGGCGCCCCGACCGACGCCGCCGGGGTGCTGCGCCTGGCCGCGGCCGAGATCCGCGACGAGCCCGCGCTGCCGGCCCGGCCGGGGCAGTTCGTCTACGTCGAGTCGATCGACGCCACCGACACCGTCGAGAGCCTCGAGAGCGGCCCGGTCTGGGTGCCGCCCCGGCCGAAGAACCGCGAGATCTGGCTCGCCGTCGACGGGGTCGCGGCCGGGCTGCTGCGCGTGACCGACGTGCGGACCGGCAAGCAGGACGAGGACCTCACGCTCGACAAGAACACCGTGCCCGCGTACGTGACGAGTCTGCCCACCGACGCGACGGGGATGTGGCGATGGCTGCACGTCCAGGGCGACGGCTCGGACGCCGCCGCGTGGGGCACGATCGGCGACGTGCTGCGCGAGCAGTACCTCACGCCGCGGGAGCAGGCGGCCCTGTTCGAGGCGGCCGCGCGGTTCCCCGGCACGACCGTGGTGCGGCAGGCCGACCTGGCCGGGCGCAAGGGCGTGGCGGTCTCCCGGGTCGAGCACGAGGTCCGCTTCGACTACATCTTCGACGCCGGGACCTACGACTTCCTGGGTGAACGGATCGTGGTCGTGGGCGAGCTCCCGCCGTACCCCCAGGGTGTGGTCTCGCGGTGGACCGCCCGGCTGCAGGTCGCCATCGTCGACCGGGCCGGTCAGGCGCCCTGACGGGCGTACCGCAGAAAAAGCATGTCCTCGACGGAGAGGATGTGCCGCAGTGACATCTTCCGCGGTGGGCCCGGCGTCCCGGTCGCGATGCGGCCGGGGCCGCCGCCCACCAGCAGCGGCGAGACCGTGAGGCAGAGCTCGGTCACCAGATCCTCGGCAGTCATGGCGCCGAGCAGGGCCGGACCGCCCTCGCAGAGCAGCTGGGTCGCGCCGCGCTCGTGCAGCGCCGCGATCCCGGCGGCCAGGTCGACCTCGTCGTCACCCACCGCGATCACCTCGGCGACGTGCGCTACACGAGCGGCCGGCGCGCGCCGGTGGGTGAGCACGATCGGCCAGATCGGGGCGTCACTGAAGATCAGCTGGTCGGGGTCGAGACGCAGCGAGCCCGAGACGATCACCATGAGCGGGAACTCGGGCAGGCCCCGGTCGAGCCGCCACGCGCGGGCGTCCGGCGACAGGCGCAAGGCGTCGTATTTTTCTGCTTTTATGGTGCCGGCGCCCACGATCAGGGCGTCGCACACCATCCGCAGCGTGTCGAAGATCTGCTTGTCGCCGGGGCCGTGCAGCCCGCCGGAGAGCCCGTCGACGGTCACCGCGCCGTCCGCGCTCGCGATGAAGTTGACCCGCAGCGTCGGATCGGGGTTCCGCGGATAGAGCTCGACCAGGCCGTCATCGGACTCCGGCCAGGAGCGGAAGACGCTCACGGGCCGGGCGGGCCGGTCACCGGCGGCGTCGGCTCGGGCGCCCGGTGCTGGCAGTCGCACCACGAGCCGCCGCGGCACTCCTCGTGGCGTCGTTCCCGGCAGGCCTGGCAGATCACCCCTCGACCCTACTGGGTGTCTTGACCCGCGGGACACGACCGCGCAACCGGTGCGAAACGCCACCTTGGCAAGGTGTACGACATCAGCGTTCGTACGACGGGAGGAGTCGCATGTTGCTGCGGGTTCGAGTCACTCTGCCGGACCGTCCCGGTGCCCTGGGCCAGGTGGCGCGCACACTGGGCGTCGCCGGCGCGGACATCGTGCAGGTCGTCGTGCTGGAGCGGCTCGGTGGCCGGGCCGTCGACGACTTCACCGTGGTCTGGCCGGGCGCCTCGCGCGTGGAGCGGCTTCTCGCCGGCCTCGCCGCCATTCCCGGCGTGCAGGTCGACGGCGTGTGGAAGGCGATCGGCGCCCCGGTCAACGGCGGTCACGACGCCGAGCTGCTGGCCCAGGTCGCGGCCAACCCGGCCGACGGCCTCGCCACCCTGATCGACGCCGTCCCCGGGCTGCTCGCCGCCGACTGGGCCGCCGCCGCGGTGGTCCCGGCCGACTGGGCGTCCCGCAGCGGCGTGCCCCGCCCGCTGCCGGCCGAGCCGTCGCCGAGCCTCGGCGCCGACCCGACCGTGGTCTACGCCTCGTGGCGCGCCCCGGGCCCGCTGGCGCTGCCCGAGATCACCCCGCTGCGGGCCCGCCCGCTCACCGGCCCCGACGGCACGCGCTACGCGGTCGCCCCGTTCGGCCGGGCCGGCCTGGTGCTGGTGATCGCCCGGCAGGACGACGACGACCTGCCCGCGGCCGGCTTCCACGTGACCGAGGTCGACCGCATCGCGCAGCTGGTGCGCGCCGCCGCGGTGATCCTCGGCGACCGGCTCGACACCGCCGGTGTGCCCGCCGTCATGTGATGGGACTCTCGGTATAGGCCCAGCTCAAGCAATGTGCGGTTAACACCTGACGTGGAGGATGGAGTTCGGTAGGAACCTGAAAGGGGTGCCGAACATGGCGCTGTGGCGGATCCGGGCAACGGTCGACGACCGGCCGGGCTACCTTTCCGTATTGACCGCGAGCCTGGCGCTGAAATCGGTCAACATCCTCGCCGTCCAGGTGCACACCACCGAGGCCGGCGCCGTGGACGACTTCCTCGTCGACGCGCCCGAGGCGCTGAGCGAGTCCGACCTGCTGGCGGCGATCGCCAAGGGCCGCGGCCGCAACGCGTTCGTCTCCCGGGCCGAGGCCGAGGGCCTCGCCGACCAGCCGACCCGGGCACTCGCCCTGGCCGGGCGGCTGGTGCGCGACCCCGACACGCTGGGCGAGGCGCTGGTCGCCCTGTTCGACGCGGCCGAGGTGCGCTGGCGGCCCGAGCCGCTGCCGGGCCGCCCGGGCTACGACGACGCGCGCATGACGCTGGCCGACCCGGCCGGCGGGTCCTACGAGGTGCTGCGCGCTCGCCCCGCGTTCACCCCGGCCGAGTACGCGCGAGCCCGCGCCCTGGTCGAGGTGGCCGGCAGCCGGCACCGGCAGGAGCAGACCGTGCTGCTGCTGCCCGACGGCCGCGAGCTGACCGTCCGCACCGCCACGCCGGAGGACGCCGAGGGCGTCATCGACCTGCACCGGCGCGCCTCGGCCGACTCGCTCGCGAGCCGCTACCTGGGCGGCGGCGCGCCGGCCGAGTCCCGGTTGCGCCGGCTGCTCGAGCCGGCCGGCGGGCGCACGCTGCTCGCGGTCGCCGCCGACGGCCGGGTCGTGGCGATGGCCAACCTGCTGGCCGAGGGCGACCTCGGCGAGATCGCGGTGCTCATCGAGGACGACTGGCAGCGGCGCGGCATCGGCACCGCCCTGGTCCGCCGCCTGCTGGCGTGGGCCGAGAAGGGTCGCTTCGCCGCGCTGGTGGCGCACACCGCCGCCGACAACGTGGCGATGCTGCGCACGCTGCGGCGGCTCGGCGCCGGTCGGGCCGAGCGGGACGGCGCGATGGTCAGCGTGACGCTGCCGGTCGCGGGCCAGGAGAAGCGGGAGAAGGTCGAGGAGCCGGTCCAATAACGCCGTGCTCGACGCAGGTGGCCGTCCAGCCGGTCGGCACGACCTGCACCTTCATCCGGCGGCGGCACTCGGCGCAGTAACGCGGCGGCTCGAAAGCGCGGGCCGCCGCACACTCCGCGTGGTCACCGTCGGCGGCCACGAGACCGCACCGGTCGCAGTACATCAGAGCGTCGCCGAGAGGGCCTTGACCGGCATCTTCAGGTCTTCGAGCAGGGCCAGGTCCTCGGTGGCGGGGCGGCCCAGCGTGGTGAGGTAGTTTCCGACGATCACCGCGTTGATGCCGCCGAGCAGGCCGTCGCGCGTACCCAGGTCACCAAGCGTGATCTCGCGGCCCCCGGCGTACCGGAGGATGGTCTTCGGCATCGCCAAGCGGAAGGCGGCGATGGCGCGCAAGGCGTCCTTCCCCTCCACCACCGGCTGATCGCCGAGCGGCGTGCCCGGGCGCGGGTTGAGGAAGTTCATCGGCACCTCGTGCGGGTCGAGCTCGGCGAGCTGGGCGGCGAACTCGGCCCGCTGCTCGATCGTCTCGCCGAGGCCGAGGATGCCGCCGCAGCAGACCTCCATGCCCGAGTCGCGCACCATCGTGAGGGTGCCCCAGCGCTCCTCCCACGAATGGGTGGTCACCACGTTCGGGAAGAAGGACCGGCAGGTCTCGAGGTTGTGGTTGTAGCGGTGGACGCCCATCTCGACGAGGTCGTCGACCTGCTCCTGGGTGAGCATGCCGAGGCTGGCCGCGACCTGGATGTCGACCGCGTCCCTGATCGCCTTGACGCCCTCGCGCATCTGGTCCATCAGGCGCTGGTCGGGCCCGCGCACGGCGGCGACGATGCAGAACTCGGTGGCGCCGGTGGCGGCGGTCTGCCGGGCCGCCTCGACCAGGGACGGGATGTCCAGCCAGACCGAGCGCACGGGCGAGGCGAACAGGCCCGACTGCGAGCAGAAGTGGCAGTCCTCGGGGCAGCCGCCGGTCTTGAGCGAGACGATGCCCTCGACCTCGACCTCCGGGCCGCACCACTTCATGCGCACGTCGTGGGCCAACTGCAACAGCTCGGGGAGCTCTTCGTCGGGCGTGCGGAGAACTTCGAGAATTTCCGACTCGTCGAGGCCCACGCCGGTCGACAGCACCTGGTCTTGCATGCCCGTACCCTACAGGCCTGTTGATAGGTTCCCTTTCTCGCTCTCTTGTCTTCCCTTCTCGCTCTGGAGGTGCCTTGTCGGGCTGGTTGGAAGCGCTGGAGCGCCTCGCCGGGAGCCGGTCCAAGGCCGGGCTCACCCGTGAGTTGCGCCCGCGTGCGGCCGATGACGCCGTCGTCGACCTGGCCGGCAACGACTACCTCGGCCTGAGCGACCATCCTGCGGTGATCGAGGCGACCGCCCGGGCACTTCGGCGGTACGGGCTGGGAGCGACCGGTTCCCGGCTGGTGCGCGGATCGACCGAGGCCCACGAGGCGCTCGAGTCGGCGCTGGCGGCCTGGCTCGGCTTCCCGTCGACGCTCGTGTTCTCGTCGGGCTACCTGGCCAACCTGGCGGCGGTGCGCGGCCTGGCGGCGGTGTGCGACCTGGTGGTGTCCGACGCGTACAACCACGCCTCCCTGATCGACGGATGCAAGATCTCCGGCGCCCGTACGGTGATCGCGCCGCACCACGATCCGGCAGGTGTCGCCTCGATCCTGGACGCCCATCCCGGCCAGTCGGCGGTGGTGGTGACCGAGTCGGTCTTCTCCGTCGACGGCGACCTCGCCCCGCTGGCCGAGCTGCACGAGGTGACGTCCCGCCGCGGCGCCCTGCTGCTGGTCGACGACGCGCACGCCCTGGGCGTCCTGGGCGAGACCGGCGCCGGCGGCGTCTTCGCGGCCGGCCTCGCGGGCCTCGACGACGTGGTCGTCACGGCGACCCTCTCCAAGTCCCTGGGCGGCGCGGGCGGCGTCGTGGCCGGCCCGCCGCCGTTCATCCGCCACCTGATCGACACCGGCCGCACGTTCATCTACGACACCGCGTTGCCGCCCGCGGTCGTGGCCGGCGTCCGCGCCGCCGTGTCCCTGGCGATTGCGGCCGACGACCGCCGCGCGGTGCTGTCGTCGCGGGCGGCCCGGACGGTCTCCCGCCTGACCACCGCCGGCTTCCCCGTGGCCACCCCGGCCGGCGGCGTCCTGTCGGTGCTCGCCCCCGGCCCCGAGGCGGCCGTGACGTGGGCCGCCGACTGCCGCGACCGCGGCGTGGCGGTGGGTTGCTTCCGCCCGCCGTCCACCCCCGACGGCAGCTCCCGCCTGCGCCTGACCCTCAACGCGGGCGTCGGCGAGGACGCCTTCGCCCACGCCCTCGACGTGATCGTGGAGTGCGCACCATGAGTCGTTCCCCCAGCTCGCCCGAGGTCGCGGGCCGCCTGCCGGCCGCCAACGTGGTCTTCACCGCCGGTCCCGCGGGTTTCACCTTGCCGCCGTTCCCGTTCCCGGCGTCGTCCGCGATCACCGACGGCTCGGTGACCCTGCGTCCCGCCGTCCCGTCGCCCCCGCTCGCCGACCGAGAGCCGGCCCTGGCCACCGCTGCCTTGTCCCCCGCCTCCCCTTCCCTGCCTTCCGCTCCTTCTCTGCCTTCCTCCCCTTCCCTGCCTTCCCCCTCCTCGCCTTCCCCCACCTCGCCTTTCCCCACCTCGCCTTCCCCCGGCACCGCGCTCGCGGATCTGTCCGAAGACGACTTCCTCGGCAGCGACGGCATCTCGCCCGAGCCCCCCTCTTCCCCGGAAATTTCGCCCGACGCCGGACCCGCGGCATTCATCCCGGCTCCCGAGTCGGACACCGCGCCCCCCGCCGAGCCCGTCCCCCACCCCGCCGAGGACGTCCCGGAGCCACCTCCGCTCGAAGCCCCCGTCTCGCCCGCCCCCGTCGGCCCGGCCATGGCCCCCGACCTCACGCCCGACGATCTCCCCAGCGGCGAGGCCCTCGGCCAGGAGATCGCCGCCGAGCTCTCGGCCCAGGCCCCCGATCCCCAGCCCGCCCCGCAGCGTCCCGACACCGGCGAATGGCGCGGCATCGTCCTGGTGACCGGCACCGACACCGACGTCGGCAAGACCATCGTCACCGCCGCCGTGGCGGCGGCGGCCCAGGCGTCCGGTCTGCGGGTAGCCGTCATCAAGCCCGGCCAGACCGGCACGATGACCGGCGCACCGACCGACATCGAGGTCGTCACCCGCCTGGCCGCCCCCGAGACGACGCGCGTGCTGGCCGAGTACCCCGAGCCCATGGCACCGTTGGCCGCCGCGACCGTGGCCGAGCTGCCGCCGCTGGAGCTCTACGAGGTGGTCGACGCCATCCGCGCCGAGGCCGAAACCCACGACCTGGTCCTGGTCGAGGGCGCCGGCGGCCTGCTGGTTCCGATGGGCGTGCGCCCGTCCGGCGAGCCCTGGACCGTGGCCGACCTGGCCATCAGTCTCGGCGTCAAGACCATCGTCGTGGCCCGCGCCGGCCTGGGCACCCTCAACCACACGGCCCTGACCCTCGAGGCCCTGAGCCGCCGCGGCGTACCGGCCGGCGTGGTCATCGGCGCCTGGCCCGCCCAGCCCGAACTCGTCCACTGGGCCAACCTGAGCGACCTGGCCCCGCACCTGGTAGGCGCCCTACCCGAGGGCGCCGGCAGCATGGACCCGGGCGTCTTCCGCCGCTCGGCCCCCGGCTGGCTGACCCCGCCCCTGTACGGCGTGATCGAGAACTGGCGCGTCTGGGCCGAGGAGACCGAAAACCACTGACCCCCCGGGCCCGCTGATCAGCCGACGCCGACGGTCTGGCGCTCGGCCTCGATCACCGCGATGACCCGTTCCTGCTCCCGCGGATACGGCTGACCGAGGTACTTCATGGCGATCCGGTCGACGTACTCCCAGGCCTCGTCCCCTTCGATCCAGTCGACCACCCGCCCCCGGATGACCACCGGCAGGAACGGGTTGTCGGCCGGCGTCAGCGAGAGCGCCACCCGCGGATCGCGGCGCAGGTTGCGGGCCTTGCGCGCCCCCGGCCCGGTCAGGAACAGAATCTGATCACCCCGAGTGGTAACCCACAGCGGCACCGAGTGCGGCGACCCGTCCGGCAAGACCGTGGCCAGGTGCGCGACAACGGTGGTGTCGAGGATGCGGCGTACCTCGGGCTCGAGCATCGCGATTCTCCCAGCGATCAGAGTTCCTTGACGAGACTCCAAGACCGTAGCAGTCTGAGTTCCCTGAAGGAACCCCAGCGGTTAGACTAGCCCCATGCAACGCACCGACTTCGGCGAGATGGTGTGCTCGATCGCGCGCACCCTGGACGTCTTCGGCGAGCCCTGGACGCCCCTGATCCTGCGCGACGTGTGGGCCGGCTTCACCCGCTTCGACCAGATCCAGGCCGACCTCGGCATCTCCCGCAAGGTCCTCACCGAGCGGCTGCATCACCTCGTCGAGCAGGGCGTGCTGGACCGGCGCCCGTACGACCGCCGGCCGCGCTACGAGTACGTGCTGACCGAGAAGGGCCTCGGCCTGGTCGACGTGCTCATGGTGATGGCCGCGTGGGGCGACCGCTGGGAGGCGGGCGAGGCCGGCCCGCCGGTGCTCTACCGCCACCACGCATGCGGCGAGATCGCCACGACAGACCTGCGCTGCCACCGTTGCGGCAAGCCGATGCACGCCACCGACGTCGACTTGCTGCCCGGCCCGGGCGCGGCCCCGCAGCAGCCCCCGGGCACCCGGAAGGCGACCTGATCATCGGCATGGACCACCGGTCCGCGATCGGCGCCCTGGTTGAACGCGCGACCCGCTAGGTCATGCTCGTGCGCGGCGGGTGGCTGGATCGCGACTGTGGACAACGACGAGGAAATGTCGTAGGCGGGTGCTCTACTCGACCCCACCCAGTAACGGGGTGGGGTGAGGTAGGCGGACGCGGCGAGGCAACGAGGCGGGCGCGCGGCGGGATAACACGCGACGCGGCGGGCAACGCGCGGCGGGCAACGCGCGGCGGGGCAACGCGCAGCGCGGCGGGGGCGAACCCCGGTCAGCGGGCCGCGTTGAAGGCGGGGCGAACCCCGGTCAGCGGGCCGCGTTGAAGGCGGGGGCGAACCCCGGTCAGCGGGCCGCGTTGAAGGCAGGGGCGAACCCCGGTCAGCGGGCCGCGTTGAAGGCGGCGGCGAAGAGCATGGCCAGGATCAGGACGGCGCTGGTGATGAACTGGATGGTGTGGGCCAGCGCGTCTCGGCGGGTGGTGCGCAGCGCCTGGCGGGCCCGGTGCAGGTCACGCCAGGCGGAGTGGGTGCGGCCCAGCCGGTAGCCGGCGACTATGACGGTGGCGGCGGTCAGCAGTACGGCGACGCTCACTGCGGAACCCTGGTGGTACGTCATGTCGAACCCCCTGGAGAGGCGTAGCGGTGCCGGATGGAAGGCCAGTGTGCGGGCACCACCGCGCGAAATTCCAGGGGATACACGGGCTTATACCGATATAAACGGCCTAAGCGGGCACAGGCGTTGTTGTCGGTAATTTGTCATGAGAGCCAGGACTCGATCGAGTCCTTGATGTCGGCCACGTCGTCGCGGCCACGGTCCAGCAACTCGTCCACCTCGGCCAGCAGCGAACGCATGTCGTCGGTGGCCGAGGGCGAGATGCGGCCGCGCATGTCGAGGGCCACGAAGCGTACGGTCAATGTGTCGTGATGTTCCGGGCCCAGCACCCGCCGATAGTCGTCGACCAGCCGGGAAATGCGCACCAGGGCCTCGTCGAGGGTGCCGGTCTCGGCCAGCCAGCCGCACAGCTCGACCTCGACCTCGAGCACCTCCGGATCGTCGGGACCGAGGATCCGCCGGAAGTCGGCCAGCAACGGGCGCAGCTCGGCCACGGCGCCGGCCGCCGACTCGTTGCCGAGGATCTCGGCGAGCGCTATCCGGGTGTTGAGCGTGTCGCGATGGTCGGGGCCGAGCGCGCGCCGGTAGTCCGCGATCAGCTCGCGCAGCAGCCGCACGGCGGCGGGCCGGTCGCCGGCCTCGTCCCGCCAGGTCGCCACCGCGTGCCGGGTGGCCAGCGTGTTCGGGTCGTCCTCGCCGAGCACGCGACGGCGGGCGGCGAGCAACTCCCGGAAGCCGGCCAGCGCCCGATCGACGTCACCGGATCGCCCGTACGCCCAATAGAGGTTGTTCTTGATCGTCAGCGTGTCGGGGTGCTCGGGGCCGAGTCGCTCGCTCGCCGTCGGCAGCAGGCGCTCCCAGTACGTCACCGCGGCCGCCAGCATTCCCCGCCGCGGCAGGCTGTTCCCGGCCCGGAACACCACCTGATGCAACCCGTCCCGCCACAGCTCGCCGCCCGAGTTCTGCAGCAACGCCTCGGCGTCGGCTCGCAGCAGGTCGACCAGCGCCGCGTCCCGCTCGACCTCCGGCCACACCGCCAGCAACGCGTCCGCCGCGCCACCGGGGTCGTCGCGCATCAGCCGCTCGAAGTCGCGCTGCCAAGACTCCCGATCCAGATTCGGGTGCGTCATAGCCGAATGTGATCACACAGCAGCGCTCTGTGTCGATAGCTTTTGTCTAACTTGGACGTTTCATTGCCGTGGGACACAGATCTTCACGGCGCCGGGCTCGACGGCCGCCGTGAAGTGCTTGGTCTTCGTGCGGGCGCCGCCGTCCAACTCGTACTCCATCTTGCTCTCGAGTTTGACGTCGATGTGCCGGGCCCGGGTCGTGCGCACGAAGGGTGACCGATCGGAGCGGCCGACCGCCATCGTGCCCAGCGCCCGCGCCCACTGGAGTGCGCCCTGCGCGGTCGCGACGCCGACATCGAGCCAGCCGTCGTCGGGCTCGGCGTCGTCGAACGCCCGGATGCCGCCGGTGATCGTGCCGACGTTGCCGATGAGCACGCAGCTGGCCTCGTCGTCGAACCACTTGACGCCGTCCACGGTGATCCGGGCCGTCGCCGCCTCGCCGTTCACGTGGCGCAGGCCGGTCCACACGTACGCCAGCTTGCCCAGCCGGTCCTTCATCTTGCGGTCGGCGTCGTGGATCATCGCGCCGTCGAAGCCGACGCCGGCCATCACGCCGAAGTGCTCGCCGGCCAGCTTGCCGAGGTCGATGCGACGGCGGCGGCCGTGGAAGGCGATGTCCACGGCCTGCTCGAGGTCGTGCGGGATGCCGAGGTTGGTGGCGAGCAGGTTCCCGGTGCCGGCCGGGATGATCGCGACCGGGATCTTGCTGCCCGCGACGACGTCCAGGCAGCGCTGGACCATGCCGTCGCCGCCCCAGACGACGAGTAGGTCCGGGTCGCTTTTCAGCGCATTCTTCACCTTTTTGGGGGCTTTGCTGCTCTTGGGGACCTCGTGCCAGATCAGGTCGTCGATCTTGTCGCCGCCGCCGCTGGTCAGGCGGCGGCGCAGCTCATCGAGTCCACCGTCGAGCGTCTTGCGCTGGTGGGCGACCACGGCAATCGTTCGGGGGGTGCGCATGTGCTGCGCACTACCCGAAATCGACGCGCGGTAATCAGTTCACGGTTTCCCGCATGCGCTGCTCGGCGGCCGCGCTGCGGATCACCATGAGGCGCAGCTCGAGCTCGTCGGAGACCATCGAGGCCAGGTGCTCGAGGGCCTGGAGCTGGCGCGGGGTGGCCTCGCGGGGGCGGTTGTCGATCACGTTGACGGTGCCGAGGCGGTAGCCGTCGTGGGTGCGGATCGGCGCGGCGGCGTAGAAGCGGAGGCCCAGCTCGCCGCGGACCAGGGGGTGCTCGAGCGTACGGGGGTCGACGGCCGCGTTGTTGATCACGTAGACGTCGTCCTGGGCGATCACCGAGGCGCAGAGGCCGGGCTCCTTGCCCACCTCGCGTACGCCGCTGAGCCCGTTGCAGGCGGCGAGCCACACCCGGTCCTGCTCGACCAGGCTCACGGTCCCGATCGGAGTGTCGAAGATGGCGGCGGCCACGAACGCGATGCGGTCGTACGCGTCCTCGACCGGCTGATCGACGAGCCGGTACCGGCGAACGGCCTCGAGGCGGGCCTGCTCCTCGGGACCGACATTGTCGAGATATTCGTACGCGTTCGTCGAAATCGGGTTGCTGTTGGTCATCGAAGGACCCCCCACGCCTGATCGCTCACGCCTGATCGCTCACGGACAGGAGGAAGCCTAGAAACCACCCAGGTGTCCCGCAACGCTCACGATGGCCGAATTGGTGCCAGGCGCCGGCGTCGAACGTGAAAGTCGCACATGGTGTGAGTCGTTCGGCATCGCCGACCCGCGCTCTCAGGCCAGGGCGCGCAGGGCGGCCTCGACGAGCTCGGCCCGCTCGGCCGGCGTGGGGCGGGCGCCGGTCAGGGGGCGATCTTCGCATCGAGCCGGCCGAGATGATCAGCAACGGCGATCGCGTGGCGGTCTGGGCGCGTGTCTTCCACGGTTCGGCCGAGCCGGCCACGACGATGGAGATGATCAGAGTCGCCGACGACCGCGTCGCCGAGATCTGGGGCGTCAGCAACCTGCGATGGAGACAAACGGGATGACGGTGTGGGTCGCGCTGCTGCGAGCGGTCAACCTCGGTGTGCGCAACAAGGTGCCCATGGCCGAGTTGCGCGATCGCCTGGCCGGGGCCGGCCTGCCCGGCGCCCGCACGCACCTGCAGAGCGGCAACGTGGTCGTCGACTCCGAGCACGAGGTGGCGCCCATCATCCGCGAGGTCGTCCGCGCGAGCTTCGGCGTGGACCAGCCCGTCATGGTCCGCAGCCGCGACCGCCTGGAGGAGATCCTCGCCGCCAACCCGTTCCCCGCGGCCGCGACCGAGCGCCCGACCTTGATGCGCGTCATCTTCCTGGCCGAGCATCCGTCACCCGAGCGCGCGAAGCGGCTGGAGGAGCACGACGACGTCCGGGTCCGGGACCGCGAGGTCTACATCGACTACCGAACGGGGGTGCACGGCAACCCACTCAACTCGGCCATGGTCGCCCGTCGCTTGGCGTTGCACGGCACCGAACGCAACTGGTCAACCCTGGTGAAGCTGGCTCAACTGGCAAGAACCTTCTAAAGCATTCATGGGGTACGCGGTCCGGTTGTCCACGCCGCACATCGCGTCCCGCCTATGACACTTCCTCACCGTTGTCCACAGTGGCTCGGAACCAGCGATGCAAACCCGCCGCCAGCAGCACGCCCGGCACGTACCAGAAAAGGTCCGCGGGATCGAAGCTCCGCCCCAGCACCAACCGCGCCACCACGCTGTGGTCTGACAGGTCGGCCGGCACCGGGGTCAGCTGGAACAGCTCGACCGCCCAGCAGAAGCCCAGCGCGACCGCCGACAGCGCCGCCACCCGGCCGCGCGGCCACAGGAACAGCGCCACGCCGTACACCGCCGAGGCGTACAACGCCGTGCCGCTCGCCTGCTCCAGCAGGCCGGTCGACTCCACGAACGTTCCGGTGAACGCGCGGATCCCGAACGCCAGCGCGAGCGAACCGATTGTCAGGGCAACCGCCCACCGCCGAACCCTTGTCACCCCGGGAAAACTAGAGCACGAACGCATCGGTCCAGAGCTGGCGCGACCGGCCGGACAGGGCCTCCATCAAGCCGACCGCCTGGTTGTCGGTCAGCCCGGCCACGAAGTCGACCACCGCACGCCCGCGCGCCTGACCGATCGGGTCCGGCGTGCCCTCCGGCAGCTCGGCCTCGGCCAGCTCGACCAGATCGGCCAGCCGCCGCGGGATGCGTTCCGCCTCGTCGGGGTCGGTCAGCCAGGCCAGCAGCGCCTCGACCAGCGACGCCAGCAGGCGGGCCTGGCCGCGCTGGTGCAGCGCCAGGTCGGGGCGGGCCAGCACGAACCGGTTCTGCACGAACTTCAGGATCTGCACCTCGTGCCACTGCATCGTGGCCAGCTGCACGTGCCCGGAGCGGACCGCGGGCAGCTCGACCAGCTCGGCCGACTCGACGAGACGGCGGGTCCAGGTCGCCGAGAACGCCGCCACCTGCGACTCCGCCTCGAGCGAGCCGTCGAAGGGACGGCGCAGCAGACCATCCACCAGCTCGGCGCGGACCAGCTCGACGGCGGCCGCGAACGCCTCGTCGTCGGCCATCCAGCCGTCCTTGCGGTGCAGCTGCCGGCGCAACGACTCGATCGCGCCGCCGGCCCGGTTCGGGTCCGACGAACGGCCCCAGCGCTGCCAGGCCATCAACTCGGTGGCGACGTCGCCCTGCTGGAGCACGCCGACCCGGTGCACATCTTCAAGATCATGGATGGCGTACGCGATGTCGTCCGCCGTGTCCATGACCGAGGCCTCGACCGTTTGCTGCCAGTCGGCGACCCGGCCGGCGAACGGCATCCGGGCGGCGACCATGTCGTCGACCTCGGTCAGGTAGGCCCCGAACTTCGCCGAGCCGCCCTCGGGGTCGTCCGGCGGGGACGTGGCGCCACGCGGGGGCGGGTCCATGAAACGAGCCTCGCCGTGCCTGGTCCAGGGATATTTGAGGATTGCCGCGCGTACGGCGTTGGTGAGATTCAAGCCTATTGTCGCTTGGCCGCGAATCTCCGTGCTGGTCACGATCCGGTACGACTGAGCGTTGCCCTCGAACCCGTCCGGTATCCCGAGCCGATGCCGCGCGAGCTGGTCGAGCACGCGTTCGCCGAGGTGGCCGAAGGGCGGGTGCCCGAGATCGTGGGCGAGCGCGGCCGCCTCCACCACGTCCGGGTCGCAGCCGCCCAGCTTGTCGGCGAGGTCCGCCTTGCCGGCGCCGGCCGTGACCCGCTCGGCGATCGCCCGGGCCACCTGCGCGACCTTGAGACTGTGGGTCATCCGGTTGTGCACGAGGAGGCCGGCCCCACCCGGGCTGATCACCTGGGTGACGCCGGCCAGCCGCGCGAAGAACGGTGAGCTGACGATCCGGTCGCGATCGACCCGGAACGGGCTGGAGGCAAGGTCACCGGGAGCGACCAGGCTGTCTCCGAAAAGGCGCTGAGCCCGTGAATCGTCCATGCGAGGGAAGGTTACCGGGCCTGCAGCGCGTCCAGGGCGACGGACATGGCGGCGACCAGGCGCCGGTCCACCTGCGGGTCGTGGATCGTGACCAGGTAGCGGTCCCGCAGGCCCCACTTCTTGACCACCGAGAACGCCGGGCGATCCCCGATCAGGAACTCGAAGTGGTACGGGAGCCAGGACAGCGAATCGATGAACCGGCGCAGGACGGCGACGGTCATGTTCGTCTCGCGCCCGATCATGTCGGCGTACCCCGGCTGCTCGAGGTGCCAGGTCGAGCGGAGCAGGGACTCCTTGAAGTTCTTCCGGAAGAGGCCGATCGCCGAGCCGTTCTCGTCGGTGACGTCGTAGGTCGCGCCCAGGTCCATCACCTGGCGCGCCTTGAAGCCGAGCACCGCCTTCTGCTTGGTGTCGTCGGAGTACAGCGTGACCTGCTCCTTGAACGCCATCCGCTTCTGCTGGGCGAAGGCGAGAATGCCCGCTTCCTGCCCGTCCGGGGTGACCGCGTGGATCTCGTACTGGTTGACCATCATGCGAAGGCGTTGACGGACCAAGAGTTGCTGCTGAATCTGAAGGGTGTCGATAGTCACGGCCGCGCAGTCTAGATCCTCGGCGGCTCGGTGGCCGTACCCGTGCTTTGTTCGTCAGACTGGTCTGATGGCGAAGCGAGGACGTACCGGAGCATTGGTGGCGCTGGCGCTGGGCGCCGCGGTGGCGTGGGTCGCGCGGGACATCCCGCGCCAGATGGGCGCGAAGGCCAAGGGTGATCGCCTGGCCCGCATGCTGGCCTCCCCGCAGTACGCCGGCGGCAAGTTCCGCAACACCGTCCCCGCCAGCGAGGTCACGCCCTCCTCGATGCCCCGGCTCGCCCTCGCCGCGATGCGCGACCGCGAGGCCCGTCACCCGCACCAGCCGATCCCGCTGGTCAAGCCCGTCCCCGGCCTCGACGCCGACGGCCTGCACGTCACCTGGTACGGCCACTCCTCGGCGCTGGTCGAGATCGAGGGCCGCCGGGTGCTGCTCGACCCGGTCTGGAGCGAGCGCTGCTCCCCGAGCCGGGTCTCCGGCCCGAAGCGCCTGCACGAGCCGCCGGTGGCACTGCGCGACCTGCCGCCGCTGGACGCCGTGCTGATCTCGCACGACCACTACGACCACCTCGACATGGAGACCATCCAGAACCTGGTGGACCTGCAGGCCGCGCCGTTCCTGGTGCCGCTCGGCGTCGGCGCCCACCTCGAGCGCTGGGGCGTGCCGGCCACCCGGATCATCGAGCTCGACTGGAACGAGCGGGCAAAGGTCGGCGGCCTCGAGTTCGTCGCGACGGCCGCCCGGCACTTCTCCGGCCGCGGCTTCTCCCGCGACGAGACGCTCTGGACCAGCTGGGTGATCAACGGGCCGACCCGCAAGGCCTTCTACTCCGGCGACACCGGCTATTTCCCGGGCTTCGCCGAGGTCGGCGAGGAGCACGGTCCGTTCGACGTCACGCTGGTGCAGGTCGGCGCGTACGGCGACGCCTGGCCCGACATTCACATGATTCCCGAGGACGGGGTGGCAACCCACGTGGACGTACGGGGTGGCCTGATGATCCCGGTGCACTGGGCGACCTTCAACCTGGCCCTCCACGACTGGTCCGAGCCCGCCGACCGCACCTGGACCGAGGCGAAGGCCCGCGACGTGCGCCTGGCCATCCCCCGCCCCGGCGAGCGCGTCGACGTCGACAACCCACCCGCCGTCGACGGCTGGTGGCAGCAGATCGCCTGATCGTTCAGATCGCCGAGACCGCCGCCTCCCCCGCCCTTGTTGGGTGGGCGGCACCATACGGCCTGAGTACGACATTTTCGGCGGGTTGTCCCCAGGCGATCGGAAACCCGCGCGGCTGGGTCGTCGCCGTCAGCGGCGGGCGTCGTTGGCGGCCATCTGGGCGTCGCGCATCTCGGCGTGCATCTCCCAGGGGGCCTGCGGCAGCACGTGGCCGGTCTCGAGCAGCGACTTGAGGTTGGCCATGACGGCCGGCCAGCCCTGGGAGATCGCGTCCAGCTCCTCGGCGCCGGCCAGGTTTTCGTGGGTGACGGTCAGGCGGACGATGTCCTGGTAGCGCTCGATGTCGAAGGTGACCGCGGACGGGTTCTCGACCTGCTCGCCCGGCGACTCGAACGTGATCACCAGCTGCGTGGGCGGCGTGGCGGCCAGCACCTTGCCGACCGCGTCGGCGATGCCGGAGCCGTCCGTGCGCACGTGCTCCCATCGCGAGCCGGGCTGCCAGTCGGAGACGTTGCCGTGCCCCCAGTAGGCGGCGGTCAAATCGGCGTCGGTCAGGGCGTGCCACACCTTCTCGGGCGTGCTCTCGATGTAGGTCACGTAGACGAACTGCGGCTTCTCGGTGGTCATCGCGTCCTCCGCGTTCTGCTTGATGGCGGCCAGCGTCCGTAGCCGGGGCTCGTCGAACGGGGCGAGCCACCGCCGCTGGATGTCGTGGATCGGCACCGGGTTCAGGTAGTGCAGCTTTTCCCGGCTGCGACGCACGGTGCTGATCAGGTTTGCCTCCTCGAGCACGGCCAGGTGCTGGCTCGCGGACTGCCGCGCCATGTCGAGCTGCGAACAGAGCTGCCCGAGCGTCTGGCCGTCCCGTTTGCGCAGGCTGTCGAGCAGCCGGCGCCGGGAGGCATCGGCGAGCGCCTTGAACACCTGATCCATGCTTCCCATTATGCAGGCAGATACCTGCGTAACGTCAAGTGAGGCCGGGCGAGAAGGTTGGCCGTATGCGCTGTAACGGTGTAACTATGTAATCAAGTAAGCAAGGGGAGGTTGGAGATGCGTTTTCGTCCTGCACCGCCCGGAGGCCGTGCCGAGCCGCCCAACGCCGATGACGCCGCCGCGTGGGTGACCGGCGCGATCCCGGACGGCTGGTTCACCGAGCGGCCCGAGGTGGTCATCGACCGCGACGAGATCATCATTTGGGGCCGCATCGGCGAGCCCGACCTGGGCGCCGAGGTCACCGACGCCGACAAGGCCGCCGCTCAGGCCGGCCGGATCAACCAGTTCCGCGAGGACACCCGCGACGACCGCATCCGGGTGGCCCGTCAGGTCGAGCATCGCTACCAGCGCAAGGTCGCCTGGGGCATCCGCTGCGGCGACACCAACGAGTTGTTCACCCACCTGGCGGCTCCGGTGATGACGCGCCTGCGCCAGCCCGAGCGCCAGATCCTCGACACGCTGGTCGACTCCGGCGTGGCCCGCTCCCGCTCCGAGGCGCTGGCCTGGTGCGTGAAGCTGGTCGGTCAGCACACCGAGGAGTGGCTGGGCGAGCTCCGTTCGGCCATGACCAAGGTCGACGAGCTGCGCCGGCAGGGCCCGAACACGGTCTGACCGCCGCGCACGTGGGCCGGCCCCGACGCCGTCGCGGCCGGCCCACCCGCGCGCAGAGGTAAGCAGAGCCAAAGCCCCGCGCGCACAGGTAAGCAGAGCGAAAGCCCGCGCGCAGAGGTAAGCAGAGCGGGGGGTGGCGCGGCCGTTAGGGTTGGCGTCGTGCTTCGTGAGGTCACCGCTCTCCGGTATGTCACGCCCCTCCGGGAGGGCGGCTCGCTGCCCGGCGTCGTCGAGGCCGATGATCTCGGGACCTACGTGGTGAAGTTTCGCGGCGCGGGGCAGGGGCCCAAGGCGCTCGTGGCCGAGGTGATCTCGGGCGAGCTCGGTCGCCGGCTCGGGCTGCCGGTGCCGGAGCTCGCGGTGGTGCATCTCGACCCGGTCGTGGCGCGCGCCGAGCCGGACGAAGAGGTCCAGGAGCTGATCAAGGCGAGCGCCGGGGCGAACCTCGGCATGGACTTCCTGCCGGGCTCGCTCGGCTACGACCCGGTGGTGCACGCCGTCGACCACGGTCTGGCGTCGCGCGTCATCGCCTTCGACGCCTTCGTCGAGAACGTCGACCGCAGCTGGCGTAACCCGAACCTCCTCATCTGGCACAACGCCCTCTGGCTGATCGACCACGGGGCCACGCTCTACTTCCACCACAACTGGCCGCGGGCCGAGGCCGTGGTGCACCGCCCCTACAAGTGGGACGACCACGTGCTCAAGCCGTACGCCACCGAGCTCGCCACGGAGGGCCCCGCGCTGGCCGAGCGGCTGACGCCGGCCCTGCTCGCCGAGGTGATCGACCTGGTTCCCGAGGAATGGCTGGACGACGGCGGCCGCGACGCCTACCTGAGCCACCTGACCCAGCGGGCCGAGCGGCCGGAGGCGTGGCTGCCATGAGAGTCCCGTACGAATATGCCGTCATCCAGGCCGTCCCCCGTATCGAGCGCGGTGAGCTGATCAACGTCGGCGTCGTGCTCTACAGCCAGCGCTCCGACTTCCTGGCCGCCCGCACGCACCTGCACGAGGACCGGCTGCGCACGCTCGACCCCGGCGCCGACGTGCCCGCGATCGCCACCGCCCTCGCGTCGTGGGAGGCGACCTGCACGGGCGCGGGCGCCGCCGCCGCGATGAAGCCGGGCGAGCGATTCCGCTGGCTGGTCGCCCCGCGCAGCACGATCCTGCGGGCCGGCCCGGTCCACATGGGCCTGGCCGCCGACCCGGAGGCCGAGCTCGATCGCCTGCTGGAGCTGCTGGTCAGGTAGTCACCGGCGCAGGTCGACCTGGTAGTCCTCGCCGCGTGGGCTCAGGCACC
Source organism: Actinoplanes sp. NPDC051537 (assembly GCF_055586105.1). Classification (NCBI taxonomy): domain Bacteria; kingdom Bacillati; phylum Actinomycetota; class Actinomycetes; order Micromonosporales; family Micromonosporaceae; genus Actinoplanes; species Actinoplanes sp. NPDC051537. The sequence continues at coordinate 319,394 of NZ_JBVJIU010000006.1, read as the reverse complement.
GGACCTGATCGCCCGGATGGAGGCGCGGGTCGCCGGCGTAGCGGGCGGCCAGCTTCTCCTCGGCGCGGGTGTCGCCCGCGTCGGCGGACTGGAGCAGGTCGGCGAGCTCGTCGATCGACGCGAGATCGTCGCCGGTCTCGACCGACACGTCGCCCCAGATGTCCCACAGCAGGAGCTCGTCGCCGCGGCGGTGGGCCAGCTCGTAGATCACGTAGTTGCGGACGAACCACTCGCCGCGCAGGTCGGCGATGTCGGGGCTGACGCCGAACGTCTCCACGTCGATCTCGCCGCGCCGGTGGGCCGCCCACACCTGCGAGGCGGGGCGCAGGCCGCCCTGGTCGAGCCGCACGTCGTCGAGGTCGATCTGGGTGTCGGTGGCGACCCAGCGGGCGCCGTCCCAGTACTCCGCGATCACGTGGTCGTAGTGGTAGCTCGGGTCGAGGTAGTCGGCGAAGCCGATCCGGCTGCGGGCGGGGATGCCCTTGTGCCGCAGGGCCGCGACGGTGAGCAGGGTGAAGTCGCGGCAGCAGCCGACGATGCGCTCCTCGGGCGCGCGCGACTCGGCCAGCGGCTTGTCGAACCGGCGCCGGTCGGAGTCGAGCAGCCGGTCGGCCCACCGGCTGTCGATCTCGATCAGCCGGTCGGGCGGGAACGCGATGCCGGAGGCGCGGTAGTGCACGACGAGGTTGCGGATCACCTCCCCGATCGCGCCGGGGTCGGCGGGCAACGGGTCGAACAGCGCGGCGTGTGCGCGGGGGTCGGAGAACCTGGTCTGGCGGGTGTAATCCATCTCGTCACTCCTCGATCGGTTGTGCCACGTGGGCGAACGGGTCGGCGCCGCCGATGCGGTCCCAGTAGTTCAGGTAGATCTCGCGCTCGGGCCCGGCGGTCCTCAGCCCGTGCGCCGCGATGTGCGTGTAGACGGCCTCGTAGGCGCGCATGATGCGGGGATAGAAGCAGTCGTCGCGGGCGACCGTGGCGAACACCTCGCGGTGCGGCGGCTCGAGCCGGATGACGATCTCGCCCTCGGGCTCGACGCTGCCCCGGAACGGCACGCAGACCTCGATCGTCGCCTCGGTGTCGGGCGTGACCGGGCCGTGGTAGATCACCCAGTGCTCCGCCGTGCTGACCGCCAGCTGGTCGTCGAGATGGCAGCGGATCGCACACTCCGACAGCCGGATCGCCTCGACCAGCGACTGCTGATAGACCTCGGCACGGATACTGGCGACCTTGACCGCCGGAACGTCGCGGACGCCCACCGCGTACCGCCGCTCGGGCAGCGCCGCGCCGTCCGCGAGTTGCGCGCGCAGCCAGCCGAAGCTCCCCCGCCGGGCCTGCATGGCGGCCTCCTGCGAGACCCACCACCGGTCGAGCCGCACCAGCGCGTGCTCGTCGTCGCGGGCCTCGAGCACCTCGGCCACCACCGCGAGCGGCATGTCGAGCCGGCGGAGCAAGGCGATGCGGCGGGCGCGCTCGACCTGGTCGGCGCGATATCGCCGGTAGCCGCTGACCGGGTCGACCGAGTCGGCCGGCAGCAGGCCGGACACGTCATAGAGGCGCAGCGCCTTAACCGACAGCCCGGCCTGACGGCCGAACTCCCCGATGGCCAGAAGCGAGACGTTCATGTGCGGAGCTTGGAGTCTCCCCCTGGGGGAGAGTCAAGAGGGGCTTCCGGAAAGCGGCGGAAGCGGCACACTGGTTGCCATGGATCTGCCGATCAACCCGCCGGTCAAGCCGATGCTCGCCAAGCCCGTCGCCGACATACCGCCGGGGCAGGTCTACGAGCCGAAGTGGGACGGCTTCCGTTCGATCATCTTCCGCGACGGCGACGAGGTGGAGATCGGCAGCCGCAACGAGAAGCCGATGACCCGCTACTTCCCCGAGGTGGTACGGGCCGTGCTGGCCAACTTCCCGGAGCGGGCCGTGATCGACGGCGAGATCATCGTGGCCGACACCGAGCGCAACACGCTCGACTTCGAGGCGCTCCAGCAGCGCATCCACCCCGCGGCGAGCCGGGTGAAGCTGCTGTCCGAGCAGACCCCGGCCAGCTTCGTGGCGTTCGACCTGCTGGCGATCGGCGACGAGGACCTGACCGAGCGTCCCTTCGCCGAACGCCGCGAGCGGCTCCTCGACGTACTCAAGGATGCGCGGCCACCGGTGCACATCACCCCGGCCACCGACGATCTTCCCACCGCCGAGCGGTGGTTCGCCGAGTTCGAGGGCGCCGGGCTGGACGGGTTGATCGCCAAGGGCCGGGACCTGACCTATCAGCCCGACAAGCGGGTGATGACCAAGATCAAGCACAAGCGCACGGCGGACTGCGTGGTCGCCGGCTACCGGGTGCACAAGTCCGCCGAGGACCGGATCGGATCACTTCTCCTCGGCCTGTACGACGAACGCGACGTCCTGGTCTCGGTGGGGGTGATCGGCGCCTTTCCCGTCGCCGTCCGGGAGGAGCTGTTCCGCGAGCTCCAGCCGCTGGTCACCACGTTCGAGGGCCACCCCTGGGACTGGGCCGCGCACGAGCAGGGCGAGCGCACCCCGCGCAAGAACGAGTACAGCCGGTGGAACAACGGCAAGGACCTGTCCTTCACGCCGCTGCGGCCGGAGCGCGTGGTCGAGGTGCGCTACGACTACATGGAGGGCATCCGGTTCCGGCACACCGCTCAGTTCGAGCGCTGGCGCACCGATCGCGAGCCGCACTCGTGCACATACGACCAGCTGGAACGGCCGGTGCAGTTCAATCTGGCCGAGGTGCTCACCAGCCGCTGACCGAAGTTGTCGGACCGACCGGCTAGCCTCGACCCCAGCAACCCAGCCGTCGAAAGGCCGCAATCGTGCCGCGTCGTCTCCGCCTCGTCGCCGGGATCCTCCTCGCGACGGTCCTCGCCGTCGCGGGCTGCACCGTGCCCACGTTCGCCCCGGACGGGTCGGGCGAGGCCACCCCGACCGGCTCGGCCGCGCCCAGCCCCGGCGCCGGCACCGCCGACTGGCAGAACTGCGACGACATCCCCGAGGAGCTGGTCGGCCGCGGCGCCGCCGGGATGAGCTACGACTGCGCCACCGTCCAGGTGCCGAAGAACTGGGGCGACCAGAGCTCCGGCGAGACGTACGACGTCGCGCTGATCCGGGTTCGGTCCAAGACGCAGAAGAACCGCATCGGCTCCCTGCTGATCAACCCGGGCGGCCCCGGCGGCTCCGGCATCGACACCGCGGTCTACCTGTCCTACGGCGAGGCGCTCGGCGGCCTGCCGACGGCGATCACCGACCAGTTCGACATGATCGGCTTCGACCCGCGCGGCGTCAGCCGGTCCAACCCGATCAAGTGCATCAGCAGCGCCGACCAGGACGCGAGCTTCGCCGCCCCGCCCGACCCGGCGAGCCAGGCCGCCTTCGACAGCTACGTCGCGCTGAACAAGAAGATCGCGACGACCTGCGGCAGCAAGTACGGCGACGAGCTGGTCAACTTCTCGACCGTGCAGGCCTCCAAGGACATGGACGCCATCCGCGAGGCGGTCGGCGACAGCAAGATGACCTACCTCGGCTTCTCCTACGGCACCCTGCTCGGCGCCACCTACGCGCAGGAGTTCCCGGGCAACATCCGGGCGATGGTGCTCGACGGCGCGGTCGACCCCAAGCAGAGCTACGTCGAGGGCTCCGAGTCGCAGGCCAAGGGCTTCGAGCGCGCGTTCACCAACTTCAGCACCTGGTGCAAGGCGACACCGGCCAAGTGCCCGATCGCGCCCGACGCGCGCAAGGCGGTCACCGACGCGATGGCCGCCGCCGACAAGAACCCGGTGCCCTACTCCGACGGCCGCAAGGCGACCTCGGGCTGGATCTTCCTGGCCGTGATCTCGTCGCTCTACACGGAGTCGAGCTGGGTGACCCTGGCGGCGGCGGTGGCGCAGCTCAAGCAGGGCAACGCCAAGGGCATCTTCACGCTCGCCGACCAGTACGCGGAACGAAAACCGGACGGCTCCTACAGCAACCTCTTCGACGCGAACCTCGCGGTGAACTGCGCCGACACCAAGGACGCGCCGGGCGTCGACGAGATCCGCAAGCTCCAGGGCGAGTGGCGCGCGAAGTACCCGCTGTTCGGGGCGTCCCTCGCGGTCGGCATGCTGCCCTGCGCGTTCTGGCCGGGCGAGCGCGAGCCCTACCCGGCCGGCCCGGCGACCGGCGCCCCGCCGATCGTGGTGGTGGGCACGACCGGCGACCCCGCGACGCCGTACGAGAACACCGCCGACCTGGCCAACATGCTGGGCGTCGGGCACGTGCTGACGTGGGAGGGCGAGGGCCACACGGCCTACCCGAGCACGCCCTGCATCGTGAAGGCCGTCGACAACTACCTCATCGGTCTCCAGGTGCCGCAGGAGGGCCTGCGCTGTCCGGCAAAGTGAGGCCGTCCGGCGCGGGCGACGCGAGGCCGTCCGGCGCGGGCGGAGCGAAACCGTCCGGCGCGGGCGGAGCGAAACCGTCCGGCGCGGGCAACGTGACTCCCTCACGCTCGGCGAAGGCTTCGAGCAGCGCCCGTACGCGTCGCAGGTTGTTCTTGAGCTCCTCCTGCTCCTCGTGGCGGAAGGCGTCCTGATCGACGATCAGCTTGCTGGCGAAGTGAGCCGTGATCAGCGGGATCACGACCAGCACCATGACCGAGATGAGCAACCCGGCGAGCACCCGCCCCTCCCACGTCGAGGGCGAGATGTCGCCGTAGCCGACGGTGGAGGCGGTCACGATCGCCCACCACAGCGAGTCACCGAAGGACGCGCTCTTCTCGAAGAAGTGGTAGAGCAAGCTACAGATCGTGATCAGGATGGCGTAGGCGAGGATCAGGGTCCGCGGTGAGTTCGCCAGCCAGACGAGCCCGCGGTAGGCCCTCCGGATCGGCGTGAGCAGGACGTACATGGCGAACATCGTGCCCGAGCGGCGCACACACGGTAAGGAACAACCGTTGGATTTCCGACTGGCCGGCCGGGCGGACGTGCCCGCGATCCTCCATCTGCTCGCCGACGACGACATCAGCCGGGAGCGCGGCTTCGGGGTGGTGCCCGAGGAGATCGACGCGGCGACCTGGGCGGCGTTCGAGGCGATCGACGCCGACCCCAACAACGAGCTGGTCGTCGCCGAGGCCGGTGGCGAAGTCGTCGCGACCTGCCAGCTCACGTTCACGCCCGGGCTGAGCCGCGGCGGCGGCTGGCGGATGACCATCGAGGCGGTCCGGGTGAGCGCGGACCGGCGCGGTGGCGGCATCGGCAAACAGCTGATGGCGTACGCGCTGAATCGCGCCCGCGAACGCGGCTGCCGCCTCGCTCAGCTCACCACCGACAAACGCCGCGCCGACGCGCACCGCTTCTACGAGTCGCTCGGCTTCACCGCTTCCCACGAGGGCATGAAGCTCGCGCTCACGAGGGCATGAAGCTCGCGCTCACGAGGGCATGAGGCTCGCATAGGGCTTCAGGTGAGGGCCGCGAGGGCTGAAGGGGGCGCCGCGAGGGCCGGGAGCGGGGAAGCTACGGCTGCGTCCAGTTCGCGTGGTTCATCTTGCTCGGCTGCACCCGCGGCGGCTCGCCCGGCATCTTCGGGTGATCGGGCGGATAAGGCATGTCGCCCTGGCCGTTCTTCTCGTCGCGCTCGACCCACTCCAGCAGGGGCGTGATGTCGTGGGCCACGTCGTCGATCGCCGCGTGCGGGTCGCCGATCTTGGCGAAGCGCGGGGGCATCGTGCGCAGGTCGAAGTCGTCCGGCTCGACGTCCGTGAGCTCGTCCCAGGTGACCGGGGCCGACGCCGTGGCCCGGCCGTTCGCCCGCAGCGAGTAGGCGCAGGCGATCGTGCGGTCGCGGGCCATCTGGTTGAAGTCGATGAAGACCTTCTCGCCGCGCTCCTCCTTCCACCAGGCCGTCGTGATCCGGTCGGGGCTGCGCCGCTCCACCTCGCGGGCCAGCGCGATCGCCGCCCGCCGCACCTGCACGAACGACCACTGCGGCGCGATGCGGATGTAGACGTGCACGCCGCGGCCGCCGGACGTCTTCGGGTAGCCGACCCAGCCGAGGTCGGCCAGCACCTCGCGGACCACGTTCGCGGTGGCGACCACCTCCGCGAACCCGGTGCCGGTGTGCGGGTCGAGGTCGATGCGCAGCTCGTCGGGGTTGTCGACGGCCGCGCGCCGCACCGGCCAGGGGTGGAAGACGATCGTGCCCATCTGGGCGGCCCAGGCGACGTGCGCGAGGTCGGCGGGGCAGAGCTCGTCGGCGGGCCGGCCGCTGGGGAACGTGATGCGCGCCGACTGCACCCACTCCGGGACGCCGCGGGTCGCCATGCGCTTCTGGTAGAACGCCTCGCCCTCGATGCCGTCGGGGAAGCGCTGCAGCGTGGTGGGCCGGTCCTTCAGCGCGCGCAGGATGCCGTCGCCGACCGCGAGGTAGTACTCGAAGACGTCGCGCTTGGTGTACCCCTTGCTCGGGAAGACGAGCTTGTCGGGGCTGCTCAGCCGGACGGTGTGGCCGGCGATCTCGTGCTCTTCCGCTGCGGCTTTCGGCATGCGTCCGACCCTATGCCGCCGAGGCGGCCGGAGCCGCCCCACCATGCGGGCGGAAACAGCTGGGCGGGCGGAAACAGCGAAGCCGCCCGGCGGACCGAGCGGCTTCCAACCACAAACACTGACAAATCGGGCGTACGCCCAATCAGGCCGACCGGCGACGGCGGGTGTAGAAGACGGAGGCCGCACCGGCCGCCACCATCAGGCCGCCCAGCGACATGATGGCGCCCATCGGCGCGCCCGTCACCGGAAGCGCGTGACCGGCGCTGACGCCACCACCCGTGCTGGTGGTCGGCGACGGCGTGATGACGCCCTGCACGCTCGGGCCGGCCGGCGGAACGGTGTCGACGTGGGCGGTCGGCGTGGTGGTGGCCGGGGCCGGGCTCGACGGCCGGGTGGTCGCCGGCGTGGTCGCCGGCGTGGTCGGCGTGCCGTAGCCGCCGTGACCGCGGGTGTGCTGGCCCTGGCCGGTCACGCCACCGGTGGTGGGCGCGGCGGTGGCCGGGGCGGTGTCACCGGCGCCGGTCGCGCCGTAGTCGCATTTGTCGCGCTGATCCGAGGCGCACGGGGACGCCGTCACGACCGGGCGGGCGCCGTGGCTCTGCGCGGCCAGGGCCGGCGAGGCCGCGAAGAACAGGGCTGCCGCCGCGGGCAGTCCGGCGACGAGAATTCGGCGAGTTGCACTCATGAGGAGTTTTCCGTTCTGTTGCGGTATTTCCATGTCCGGTGGGGAGCATAGCGGCAATTGCCCGATTTACCCGCTAATGCCCACCGGCGGGTCATCATCCCGGAAGACCACCGAAACGGTGACTCCGCCATATATAGGACAAAGCGAACATTTTTACCTCGAATTGCGGGTCCGCGGTCAGGAGACCACCGCTGTACGGGGCGTTGAGCTGCACACTCGCGCCGGAGTCGAGATAGACGGACACCACCGTCCGGCCACCCCGGCGCTCGGCCCGCATGTCCACGACGCGGTGCCAGGGCGCGAGGCCGCGGGCGAAGAGCGACCGCGTCCGGATGCCGCCCGGGCAGAACTCGGTGCCGGTGCATCGCCCGACGAGCAGGCCGGTCAGCGCGCCGAGCCCGAGCGGCCCGAAGACCAGCAGCGGCCACAGCCACGGTGGCGGCGCCTCGGCGTCGGCCCAGGCCAGGACGGCGGCGGCGAGGACGGCGGCGACGACGCCCACCGCCGCGACCAGGGCGCCGAGGTAGAGGCCGCGGCCGAGGGCCTGCTGGCAGGTGGGCCGGAACGTCGCGGGCGATGCATCTTCCATGTCCGGTCCAACGGGTGTGGCGACGGCAACGGCCGCACTCGGGGTGCGTCGGCGTTCACCGACGTAGATTTGGAACATGGCAACAAACGACACCACCCTGCCCACCACCGAGGACGAGTGGCGGGTCCGTCTTTCCCCGGCCGAGTTCCGGGTGCTGCGTCAGGCCGGCACCGAGGCGCCCTGGTCCGGCGAGTACGTCGACACCAAGACCGAGGGCACGTACGAGTGCCGGGCCTGCGGCGCGCAGCTCTACCCCAGTGACTACAAGTTCGACTCGCACTGCGGCTGGCCGTCCTTCGACGACGCCATCCCCGGCGCGGTCAAGGAGATCGACGACATCAGCCACGGCATGGTCCGCACCGAGATCCGGTGCGCCCGCTGCGACTCGCACCTGGGCCACGTCTTCCGCGGTGAGCACTTCACCGACAAGAACACCCGGCACTGCGTGAACAGCCTCTCGATCCGCCTCGACCCCAAGGCCTAGGCGGCCCGAGCCCCGGTATCAGCGCCGGCTTCGACCGGAGCCGGCGCGGTCCCCTCATCGCCGGTGTCGGTGCCGGACTCAGAGTCGGTGTCGGTGCCGGTTTCAGTGTCGGTATCGGTGTCGAAGGCGACCAGGAACGACGGCCGGTTCTGGGTCGCGGCGTAGATGCGGCCGATGTACTCGCCCAGCAGGCCCAGGCAGATCAGCTGGATGCCGCCGAGCAGCAGGACCGCGATGTAGAGCGACGTCCACCCCGGCACGGTCCCGCCCAGCGACCAGGCCAGCAGGCCGCCGACGACGAGCGCCAGACACGCCACGAAGCTGACCAGGCCGAGCCAGGTCGCCACCCGCAGCGGCGCCGCCGAGAAGCTGGTCACGCTGTCCACGGTCAACCTGATCATCTTGCCCAGTGGGTATTTCGTCCGGCCGGCCACGCGCGCCGACCGGGCGTACTCGACCGACGCGCTCGCGAACCCCAGCGACGGCACCACCAGGCGGTAGACCGGCCGCTGCTCGGGCAGGTCGTTGAGCACGTCGACCACGGCCCGGCTCATCAGCCGGAAATCGCCGGCCTGGGTCCCGACGAAGTCGCCGACCAGGCGCCGCATCAGCCAGTAGTAGAGCCCCGCCGTGCGCCGCTTGAAGATCGAGTCCGTCCGGCGGTCGACTCGTACGCCGTAGACCACGTCGACGCCCCGGACCCGGGCGGCGGACACCATCGCGGCGATCACCTCGGGCGGGTCCTGAAGGTCGGCGTCGATCGTGACCACGTAGTCCCCGTGCGCCGCGCGCAGGCCGGCCGCCAGTGCCGACTGATGCCCGGCGTTGCGGCGCAGGGCGACCACCCGCAGCTCCGGCCATCCGGCGTGCAGCGCGAGCAGGCGAGCCACGGTGGCGTCCCGGCTGCCGTCGTCGACCGCGACGACCTCGTAGGGCAGGCCGAGCCCGTCCAGCACCGGCCGCAGCCGGGCGGCGAACCGGTCGACGGCCGTCGCCTCGTCGTACATGGGCGTGACGACCGAGACGGTGACCATGCTTCCCCCCAGGTCAGACCCGCGTGAGGTCCTCCACGACGTAGCGCAGGCCGTTCGGGGCGGTGATCCAGCCCGAGTCGGCGGAGACGGTCCACTCGTCGCCGAGCGCGGGCGCGTGCGTGTCCCCCTCCACTTCCAGATCTATACGCGTACGCACGATGTGGCGGGCTTTCGGCAGAAATGCCGCGTAGATCGCGGCGCCGCCTATGATCCACACATTGTCGTCGACCGGTGTCTCATCGAGATCGTGGATCACTTCGGCGCCGGGCGCTCGCCACGATAAATCGCGGGAAATGACGACATTGCGGCGCCCGGGCAACGGCCGCCGTGGCAATGAGTCCCACGTGGCGCGACCCATGACCACGGTCGCGCCGGTCGTGCGCTCCTTGAACAGGGCCTGCTCCCCCGGCAGCTTCCACGGGATGTCGCCGCCCGCGCCGATGACCCGACCGCGCGCCTCGGCCCAGATCATGTGCACGGTCACACGGCCACCGGCGCCTTCAGGGCCGGGTGGTGCCGGTAGCCGACCAGCGTGAAGTCGTCGTAGGCATGGTCGAACAGCGAGGCGGCCGGCGCGATCTCGAGCGTGGGGAACTCGTACGCCTCGCGGGAGAGCTGCTCGCGTACCTGATCGACGTGGTTGTTGTAGATGTGGGTGTCGCCGCCGACCCAGATGAAGTCGCCGGGCACGAGCCCGACCTGATCGGCCATCATGCGGGTGAGCAGCGCGTAGCTCGCGATGTTGAACGGCACGCCGAGGAAGAGGTCGGCGCTGCGCTGGTAGAGCTGGCAGGAGAGCTTGCCGTCGGCCACGTAGAACTGGAACATCGCGTGGCACGGCGCGAGCGCCATCCGCGGCAGGTCGGACACGTTCCACGCCGAGACGATCATGCGGCGGGAGTCGGGGTCCTTGCGCAGCGTGTCGAGCACCCCGGAGATCTGGTCGGCGTGCGAGCCGTCGGGCATCGGCCACGAGCGCCACTGCACGCCGTAGACCGGGCCGAGCTCGCCGTCGGCGTCGGCCCACTCGTCCCAGATCGTGACGCCCTGGTCGCGCATCCAGCCGACGTTGCTGTCGCCGCGCAGGAACCACAGCAGCTCGACGGCGATCGACTTGAAGTGCACCCGCTTCGTGGTGATCAGCGGGAACCCGGCCGACAGGTCGTAGCGCAGGCGCTCGCCGAACAGGCTCACCGTGCCGGTGCCGGTGCGGTCGCTCTTCGGGGTTCCGGTGGTGAGGACGCGGCGCAGCAGGTCCTCGTACTGGGTGTCGACAGCAGCCATGGCTGCAAACCTACAGGTGGCTCCGCCGGCGCCACCCCGGTGGCAGAGGGGGCGGCGACGGCGGAGTGCTCACCCCGCCCAGGCTTCGGCCATCTGTTGTTGCCCCGGCGCCTGTGCCGGCGCGACGAATCCAAGGTCGGCGCCGACGAGCTGCCAGCGCTCGTACAGCACCTGATCGTGCAGGATGTTCCGGACGTCCTGATGTGCCGCCCGCAACTCGTCCAGTGCCGCCTCGTACCGAGCGACACGCTTCTGCAGGTCCGAGGCCTCGTACGTGGTCATGCTGCCAGATTAGCCATAAGTGAGGCTTTTTCCGGCTTTTTCGCGTTTAGAGCCGCAACTCGCTTCCGTGCGGCCCCACCGCGTCGGCGTGGTCGTCGTCCATCCACACGCCGTCCGAGGCCAGGTAGCGGAACGAGTACCGGCCCGGCGGGAGCGGCACGCTCACGGTCCGCGTCCCGTCCCGGCGCAGCTTCAGCTCGTGCTCTCCGGGCGTCCACCCGTTGAACGTGCCCACCACGCTCACCGTGCCCGACGGGTCGTCGGCCGGCAGGCAGAAGGTCACCCGGGTCTTGTTGCCGAAGAGCCTGCTTCGCTTGATCATGAAGTCCTCCACAGCTCGGGCTTCCATCCGTACAACGGGCGGCCGCGATACGGGTGACGGCGCGCCGCCATACGATCTGCCACATGCGACCGGAACCCCGCGACGACGTGCGCGCCTCGTCGTTCGCCGATCTCGACGCCCGCACGCTCTACGCGATCATGAGGCTGCGGAGCGAGGTCTTCGTCGTCGAGCAGGAGTGTGTCTACCTTGATCCGGACGGCCGGGACACCGAGCCCGGCACCCGCCATGTCTGGATAAATCACGACGGGGAGATCGGGGCATATCTCCGCGTTCTGGATGACGGCGACGTGCAGCGCATCGGCCGGGTGGTGACCGCGGCGAAGGCGCGGGGCAACGGCCTGGCGGCCCGGCTGATGACCGAGGCATTGACGATCATCGGCGCGCGGGGCAGCGTTCTGGACGCCCAGGCGTACCTCAAGAATTTTTACGCCAAGTTCGGCTACGAACAGACCGGCCCAGAGTTCATCGAAGACGGCATTCCGCACATTCCGATGTTCAGGGAAGCGCGGCCACCAGCTCGCTGACCGAGCGCCGGCGACCCGTGTAGAACGGGACCTCCTCGCGCACGTGCCGCCGCGCCGTTGACGCCCGCAGGTCGCGCATCAGGTCGACGATCCGGTGCAGCTCGTCGGCCTCGAAGGCGAGCATCCACTCGTAGTCGCCGAGCGCGAACGACGCCACCGTGTTGGCCCGCACGTCCGGGTAGCCGCGCGCCATCTTCCCGTGCTCGGCCAGCATGAAACGGCGCTCCTCGTCGGGGAGCAGGTACCACTCGTAGGAGCGGACGAACGGGTAGACGCAGATGTACGACCGCGCCTCCTCGCCGGCCAGGAACGCGGGCAGATGGCTCTTGTTGAACTCGGCCGGCCGGTGCAGCGCCATCTGCGACCAGACCGGGCTCAGGTGCCGGCCCAGGCCGGTGCGGCGGAACAGCCCGTACGCCTCCTGCAGCGCGTCGGAGGAGCTGGAGTGCCACCAGATCATCAGGTCGGCGTCGGCGCGCAGGCCGGAGACGTCGTACGTGCCGCGGATCGTCACGTCCTTGCCGGCCAGCTGCTCGAAGAGCCCGTCCACCTCGTTCGCCAGCTCGTCGCGCAGCGCGGGCAACGGGGTCGAGGCCCGGAACACCGACCACATCGTGTAGCGGATGGTCGCGTTCAGCTCGTTGATCCGCGACGCGTTCGACTGCTCGCTCATGCTTCCTCCAAGGACTTGCTCACGTCTTCGGCGGCCTTCTCGCCGCTGGCGATGCACGCCGGGATGCCGACACCGTCGAAGGCGGCGCCGGCCAGCGCCAGCCCCGGCGGCAGCGCGGCCCGGGCGAACGCCACCCGGTCGCGGTGGCCCGGCGCGTACTGCGGGAGGCCGCCGCCCCACCGCTGGATCCAGGCCGCGGCCGGCGGCGGCAGCTCCCCGCCCATCAGCTCGCCCAGCTCGCGGCGGGCCCGGTCGAGCAGCACCTCGTCGTCGAACTGGAGACGCGCCTGCTCGCCGGCCCGCCCCAGCGACGCCCGGACGATGACCGGCCCCGCGTCCGCCGCCAGGTGCGGCCACTTCTGCGTGAAGAAGGTCGCGGCCTTGACCAGCGTGCCCTCGCTCGGCGGCACCAGGAACCCGGAGAGGGTCGGCAGCGGCGTGCCGGGCGGCAGCGCGAGGCCGACCAGCGCCACGCTCGCGTAGTCGAGCACGCCCACGGCCTCGGCGGCCTCGGCCGAGATGCCGGCGAGCAGGCGCGAGGCGGGACGGGCGGGAACGGCGATGACCACGGCATCGACATCATCGGTCTGGGGCATCGGCGCGGCGCCCAGAAGCAACCGCCAACCATGCGCCGTACGCGAGATGTCGCGCACCGGCAGGCCCAGGCTGATGCGAGCGCCGCTGGCCGTCGCCGCCGCCGAGACCAGCCGGGTCATGCCGCCGCGGACCGCGCTGAAGACCGGCCGGCCGGACGGTGGCTTGGCCCGCTGGGCGGCGCGCACGGCCGCGCCCAGGGTGTGCTCCACGCGCGCGGCCCGGGCCAGCTGCGGGGCGGTCACCTCGAGCGACAGACGGTCGGCGCGGCCCGCGTAGACGCCGCCGAGCAGCGGGTCGACGAGGCGGTCCACGATCTGGTCGCCGTAGCGCTCGCGGACCAGCCGGCCCACGGCGACGTCGGCGCCCTCGGCCAGCAGCGGTTGACCGCGGTCGGTGTCGTGGCCGGACGCCCGGGCGAGGCCGGCCAGCGACCCGGGATCGGCGGGGACGCCCATCAGCGTGCCGGCCGGGATCGGGTTCAGCCGGCCGCCGATGGACAGGGCCGCCGGCACCTTCGCCGGGTGCGCGAGGTCGAGGCCGAGATGGCGGGCCAGGGCGACGGCGGCCGAGTCGCCACCGTCCGGCGCCGAGGTCAGGAACGACTCGGCGCCGCGCTCGACCGGCAGGCCGCCCAGCTCGCCGGTGCGCAGCTTGCCGCCGAGCACGCCGCCCTGCTCGTACACGATGATGTCGGTCGTCGCCGGCGTCAGGTCGCGCAGACGCACGGCGGCGGCGAGGCCGGCTATACCGCCGCCGATGACCGCAACCCGCTTCCGCACGTAGTCCACCATCCCAGGCGGGGCGCCCCGGCGGCCACCGGGGTCCGCCGGTGTGACCCTTACAGCGAGTGCACCAGCTCGACCAGGCGGGTGAGCACGTCGGGGTCGGTCTCGGGCAGCACGCCGTGCCCGAGGTTGAAGACGTGACCGGGGGCGGCGCGGCCCTGCTCGACCACGCGGCGGGCCTCCCGCTCGACGACCTCCCAGGGCGCGAACAGCACGGCCGGGTCGAGGTTGCCCTGCAGGGCCTTGCCCGGGCCGACGATCTCGGTGGCGCGATCCAGCGGCGTACGCCAGTCGACGCCCACCACGTCGGCCCCGGCCTCACCCATCGCCGGCAGCAGCACCCCGGTGCCGACGCCGAAGTGGATGCGCGGCACGTCCTCGTTCGCCAGTCCGGCGAGCACCTCGCGCGAGTGGGGCATCACGTACTCGCGGTAGTCGGCCTCGGACAGCGCGCCGGCCCACGAGTCGAACAGCTGCACGGCGCTGACCCCGGCCGCGATCTGGGTGCGCAGGAACGCCAGCGTGATCCCCGCGAGGCGGGTCATCAGGGCATGCCACAGGCCCGGCTCGCCGTACATCATCGCCTTGGTTTTGGTGTACGTCCGCGAGGGACCGCCCTCGATGAGGTAGCTGGCCAGGGTGAACGGCGCGCCCGCGAAGCCGATGAGCGGGGTCGGGCCGAGCTCGCCGACCAGCAGCCGCACCGACTCGGCGACGAACCAGACGTCCTCGGCGCCGATCGGGCGCAGGCGCTCGAGGTCCTTCTCGGTCCGGATCGGATCGGCGACCACCGGCCCGGTGCCGGGCACGATGTCGAGGTCGACGCCGGCCGCCGCGATCGGCACCACGATGTCGCTGTAGAGGATCGCCGCGTCGACGTGGTGCCGCCGGACCGGCTGCAGGGTGATCTCGGTGACCAGGTCGGGACGCCGGCAGGAATCCAGCATCGCGATGCCTTCGCGAATCTTGCGGTACTCGGGCAGCGAGCGCCCGGCCTGCCGCATGAACCAGACCGGGGTGTGCGGCACGTCGCGGCCGCGGCACGCCCGCACGAAAGCTGAATCGTTCGCAGTCACCGCGCAATCCTGCCATGTCCCCTCGGCGCGGCGATCGACGACTGACACGGGCGAGCGGCATAGGCTTCCGGGCATGGCGACCCCCTCCGCTACCCCCGAGGCGTTCACCCGCGCCGTCGACGGGCTGCGGGCGGCCGCGCCGAGGCCGGAGATCCTGCTCGAGGAGATCGCCGCGCCGCAGCGTCTGGCGCCGTTCTCGTTCGCGCTGAGCGCCACCGTGCTGCGCGCCGGCGACGAGGTGGCGAGCGGCCGGCTGATCCTGCTGCACGACCCGGCCGGGCACGAGGCCTGGCGCGGCGACGTGCGGCTGGTCACGCTGGTCACGGCCGAGCTGGAGCCGGACATGGCCGGCGACCCGCTGCTGCCCGCCGTGGCCTGGACCTGGCTGACCGACGGCCTCGAGCAGCACGACGCGGCCTACACGGCGATCGGCGGCACCATCACGCAGACCGCCTCGACCCGGTTCGGGGAGCTGGCCGGGCCGGCGCCCACGGCCGACCTCGAGGTCCGCGCTTCGTGGACGCCGACCTCCACCGACACGGCCGCGCACCTATTGGGGTGGTGCGCGATGCTCGCGTCCACGGCCGGCCTGCCGCCGCCGGGGGTCACCGCCTTGAATGACCGCCACCGGGTCGGCTAGGTCCTTTCAGCAAACATCGAACGTGGCGCAGGCCGTCTTCACCGGGATGGCCAGGCCGATGCCCTCGGCGTCCTTGGCCTTCGCCGTGGCCAGGCCGACCACCTGGTTGTTCGCGTTCACCACCGGGCCGCCCGAGTTGCCGGGGTTGATCGGCGCGTCGAACTGGATCGTCGGGCCGTCCGGGTCGTCGGGGCGGTAGGCGCTGATCACGCCGGTGGTCACCGTGTCGTCGAGGCCGAGCGGCGCGCCCACCACGACCACCTGCTGGCCGGGCTTGACCTGGGCGGTCGCGGTCGGCAGGCCGACGATCTTCTGGTTGGCGCGCAGCAGCGCCAGGTCCTTGCCCTTGCTGACCTTCACGATCGTCGCGTTGATCTTCGTGCTGCCGCGCTCGAGCGTCACCAACTTGCCGCCGCCGGTCCACACCTCGGCGACCACGTGATAGTTCGTGAGCAGGTTGGACTGACCGTCGGCGGCCTTTTTGCCGACCGACCAGGCGGTGCCGGTGAACTCGCCGGCGCGTACCCGGAAAACGCTCGGCAGCACGCGCGAGCTGACTGCCTCGGGGTCGAAAACCCCGGCGAGCTGCTTCTCCAGCCGGTCGGTGCGGTCCTTCTCGGCGGCGAGGACGGAGTGCATGGCGGCGTTGTCGCTGTTCATCGATTCCAGCCGGTACGCCTGCCAGGCCGCGACCGCGACCAGAACGGCGACCAGCCCGGCCAGCACCGGTTTGACGCGGCCCCGGGACCGGGCGGGCATCGGCTCGGGGTCGGCCGTGACCGGGAACGCGCCGCTCGACCAGGTGCGCTGCGGCTGTTCGAACTGCGACTGCCCGAAATCCTGCGGCTGCCCGAAATCCTGCGGCTGCCCGAAATCCTGCGGCTGCTGCCCGAATTGCTGGTATTGCGGGGGCTGCGGCTCGGCGCCCCACGGATCGGCGCCCCACGAGGCCCGCTCCTCGGCACGCCTCCGGCCGTCGTATCGGCGCTGGTCGGTGCCGTCGGCAGGGATGAACGGGTCGTACGTGGTGGTCATCCGGCACGGCCTCCCGGGTATCGGCGCTGCGAGGGGTAGTACGGACGAGAAGCCGTTTCGGATGAGTCCGGATTCGATCGAGAACCGACGCGCCGGTACCCGGCTGCATGATGCGGGGGTGACGCACCCGTACGGTTACGGAGTGACCGACGAAGCACCCCTGCGCCGTCGGGACGAGCCAGAGCCGGCAGGGGACGGACGACCGCTCCCCGAGCCGCCCGACCCGACGTCTGGCGGTCCCGACCCCCTGCCCGCCGCCGTCCCACTGACCGCCCCCCGCGAGGGCACCCCCCGCCCCGTGGAGTCCGACGACGAATTGGCCGAGGTCGTGGCCAAGATGGCGGCGGGCAGCGGGCCGGTCGCCGTGGACGCCGAACGCGCCTCCGGCTACCGCTACACGCAACGTGCGTACCTCGTGCAGCTGCGCCGGGCCGGGGCGGGCACGGTACTGATCGACCCCCTGCCCCTCGACGACCTCCGGACGCTCGACGCCGCCCTGGCCGAGAGCGAGTGGGTCCTGCACGCCGCCAGCCAGGACCTCGCGTGCCTGGCCGAGCTGGGCATGAAGCCGCGCCGGCTGTTCGACACCGAGCTGGCCGCCCGGCTGGCCGGCTTCGAGCGGGTCGGGCTGGCCGCGCTGACCGAGCAGTTGCTCGGGTTCTCGCTGGAGAAGCACCACTCGGCGGCGGACTGGTCGACCCGGCCGCTGCCCGAGTCGTGGCTGACCTACGCCGCCCTGGACGTCGAACTGCTCACCGACCTGCGTGACCTGCTGGCCGCCGAGCTCGACCGGCAGGGCAAGTCGGCGTGGGCGGCGGAGGAGTTCGCCGCGCTGGTGGCGAGCGCCGACCGCCCGCCACGGGTCCGCCCCGACCCTTGGCGCCGCACGTCCGGGATACACCGCGTGCGCGGAGCCCGGGCGCAGTCCCGGGTGCGGGCCTTGTGGTACGCCCGGGACGGGGTGGCGGCCCGCCGCGACTCGGCGCCCGGCCGCGTGCTCCCCGACTCGGCGATCGTGGCCGCGGCCGAGATCGACCCGAAGGACGAGCGTGCCCTGCTGGGCATCCCCGGCTTCGGCGGCCGATCGGTCCGCCGGCTGGCCCGGGTGTGGCTCGACGCCCTGGACGAGGCGCGCGCCCTGCCCGACGACGCCCTGCCGGTGAACCAGCCGATGGACGGACCGCCCCCGCCGCACCGCTGGGCCGAGCGCGACCCGGTGGCCGCGGCCCGGCTCGCCCGGTGCCGTCAGGTCGTCATCACCACCGCGGAGGCCAACAACCTGCCCCCCGAAAACTTGATAAGTCCGGATTTCATCCGTCGGTTGGCGTGGTCTCCGCCGGACGAGGTCTCGGCCGCCACGGTCGGCGACACGCTGCGCGGCTTCGGCGCCCGCAACTGGCAGGTGGGCCTGCTCGCCGTTCAGTTGGCCGAGGCCCTACCCGACCCCGCACCCACACCCACCCCCGCGACCTGACCCGGCCCGCGCGGGGCTGAGCGGACCTGCGAGGGCTGAGCGGACCCGCGCGAGGCTTGACGGGCTGAGCGGACTCGCGCGGGGCTTGGGCGGGACTGAGGGTTGAGGCGGGCTACGCAGGGCCGAGCGGGCCTGAGGGCCGAGCGGGCCTGAGGCCTGAGCGGGCCTGAGGGCCTGAGCGGGCCGGCGCGGGGCGAGAGAGCCTGCGCGGGCTGAGTGCATCTGAATACCTGCGGACCGTCGCCCGGGGTGACGGTCCGCGTGGTTTTGTGGGGTGAGCGCCACCGCTCACGCACGTCGCCCGGGTGGGTCGAGTGTTTTGGGCGCTCCGGCGCCCTGCTCGGCCCGGCCGGGTCCCCGCGGGAGCGACGGTCCGTACACCCCACCCACGTAGGACATCATGAATTTGATCTCCCGAAACGCACCGCTGGACGCGCGCTGTGACATTTCTGGGGACCGCTGGCTCCCGCTAGTTACTGACGAGTAGCATCGTACGAAACATCCGCGAGGAGGCTGCAGTGCCCCGTGAAGTACGTGAGGTCGTCTTCGTCGACGGCGTCCGCACCCCGTTCGGCAAGGCGGGCGGCATGTATGCCGAGACCCGCGCCGACGACTTGGTCATCCGCTGCATCCGGGAGCTGATGCGGCGCAATCCCCAGCTTCCGCCCGAGCGGGTGGACGAGGTCGCGATCGCGGCCACCACCCAGATCGGCGACCAGGGTCTCACCATCGGGCGCACGGCGGCGCTGCTGTCGGGGCTGCCCAAGACGGTGCCCGGCTACGCGATCGACCGCATGTGCGCGGGCGCGATGACCGCGGTGACCAACGTGGCCGGCGGCATCGCGATGGGCGCCTACGACTTCGCGATCGCGGGCGGCGTCGAGCACATGGGCCGGCACCCGATGGGCGAGGGCGTCGACCCCAACCCGCGCATCCTGGCCGAGAAGCTCGTCGACCCGTCGGCGCTGGTCATGGGCTCGACCGCGGAGAACCTGCACGACCGCCTGCCGGAGATCACCAAGGAACGGGTCGACCGGTACGGCCTCAATTCGCAGATCAAGACGGCCAAGGCGTACGCGGACGGCAAGCTCCAGCCCGACCTGGTGCCGGTGGCGATTCGCAGCGCCGAGGAGGGCTGGGGGCTCGCGACCGTCGACGAGGCGCCGCGGGAGACCTCGCTCGAGAAGCTGGCGACGCTGAAGACGCCGTTCCGCCCTCATGGACGGGTCACGGCCGGTAACGCTGCGGGGCTGAATGACGGCGCCACGGCGGCACTGCTCGCGGATGAGGCTTCGGCGCGTGAGCTGGGGCTGCCCGTCGCGATGCGGCTGGTCTCTTTCGGATTTGTCGGTGTTGAGCCCGAAATCATGGGATATGGGCCGATCCCGTCTACGGAGAAGGCGCTCCGGAAGGCCGGACTGACGATCGACGACATCGGGCTGTTCGAGCTGAACGAGGCGTTCGCCGTGCAGGTGCTGGCGTTCCTCGACCACTACGGCATCGCCGAGGACGACCCGCGGGTCAACCCGTGGGGCGGCGCGATCGCCATCGGTCACCCGCTCGCCTCGTCCGGCGTGCGGCTGATGACCCAGCTGGCCCGGCACTTCGCCGAGCACCCCGAGGTCCGCTACGGCCTCACCGCCATGTGCATCGGCATCGGCATGGGCGGGACCGTCATCTGGGAGAACCCGAACTGGGAGTCGAAGTGATCGAGCACCCGAATGAGGTAGTTACCAAGGCCCTCGTCCGGTTCGTCCGGGTGCCCGGCCTGGCCAAGCAGGCCGCACTGATCACTTTGGACAACGGTTTCGACTACAAGAAACCGAACAGCTTCGGGCCCGGGGGGCTTGCTTCTCTCGACGCCGCCATCACGGCTGCCACCGATGGCGATCCGGCGTTCATCGCGGTGACCGGCAAGCCGTACATCTTCTGCGTTGGCGCCGATATCACGGGGATTCCGTATATTACCGACAAGTCGCAGGCGCTGGAGCTCGGCGAGCTGGGGCATCGGGTGTTTGCGCGGCTGAAGAACTCGACAATTCCGACTTTTGCCTTCATCAACGGCGCGGCACTCGGCGGCGGTCTCGAGGTGGCGCTGCACTGCCACTACCGCACGGTGTCGACCGGCGCGGCCGCGCTCGGCCTGCCCGAGGTCGCGATCGGCCTGGTACCGGGCTGGGGCGGCAGCCAGCTGCTGCCCAACCTGATCGGCGCGCCCGGCGCCGCCCAGGTCATCCTGCAGAACCCGCTCACCCAGAAGGTGCTCCGGCCCAAGCAGGCCCGCGAGCTGGGTGTGGCCGACGAGATCTTCGAGGCCGCCGACTTCCTGGAGAGCTCGCTCGCCTGGGCCGCCGGCGTGGTCAACGGCGACGTCACGCCGCAGCGACCCGAGGTCGACAAGGACATGTGGGACGGGGTGCTGTTCTTCGCCAAGCAGCAGCTCGACGCGCGGCTGCACGGCGCCGTCCCGTCCGCCAACAAGGCGCTCGAGCTGCTCGCCCTGGCCAAGGACGCGTCCTTCGAGGACGGCACCGCGGCCGAGACCGAGGCGCTCGCCGACCTGATCATGGGCGATGAGGCGCGGGCCTCGCTGTACGCGTTCGACCTGGTGCAGCGCCGGGCCAAGCGGCCGGTCGGCGTGCCCGACAAGTCGCTCGCCCGCAAGGTCACCAAGGTCGGCATCGTCGGCGCCGGCCTGATGGCGTCCCAGCTCGCGCTGCTGTTCGCCCGCCGCCTCCAGGTGCCGGTGGTGATGACCGACCTCGACCAGACCCGGGTCGACAAGGGCGTCGGCTACGTGCTCGGCCAGATCGAGAAGACGGTCGCCAAGGGCCGGATGGATGAGGGCACCGCGGCCAAGCTGCGCGGCCTGGTGTCGGGCTCGGTCGACAAGTCCGCCTTCGCCGACGCCGACTTCGTGATCGAGGCCGTCTTCGAGAACCTCGACCTCAAGAAGCAGATCTGGGCCGAGCTCGAGAAGATCGTCTCCCCCGAGGCCATCCTCGCGACCAACACCAGCTCGCTGTCGGTCACCGAGATGGCGGCCGACCTCGAGCACCCGTCGCGGGTGGTCGGGTTCCACTTCTTCAACCCGGTCGCCGTCCTGCCGCTGCTCGAGATCATCAAGGGCGAGCAGACCGACGACGCCACGCTGGCCACGGCGTTCGCGGTCGGCCGCGAGCTGAAGAAATCGTCGGTGCTGGTCAAGGACGCCCCGGCGTTCGTGGTCAACCGGGTGCTCACCCGCTTCACCAGCGAGGTCTTCCAGGCCGTCGACGCCGGCACCCCGCTCGACGTGGTCGACTCCGCGTTCGACCCGCTGGGCCTGCCGATGCGCCCGATCGCGCTGCTGCAGCTGGTCGGGCCGGCCGTCGCCTACCACGTGGGCGAGACGCTGCACCACGCGTTCCCTTCTCGTTTTGCGGACTCGCCGAACCTGAAGAAGATCGTCGACGCCGGGCTGCCTCTGATGGACGACGACGAGATCAACCCCGAGGTGGTCAAGCTGGTCGCGGGCGGTTCCGCTCCCCTCACGGCCGAGGAGGTACGGGCGAAAGCCCTCGCCGCCCTCGCGCAGGAGATCCGGATCATGCTCGACGAGGGCGTGGTAGCTGAGGCGCAGGACATCGACCTGTGCATGGTGCTCGGCGCGGGCTGGCCGTTCCACCTCGGCGGCGTCACGCCCTACCTGGACCGCAGCGGCATCGCCGAGCAGGTCACCGGCAAGCGGTTCCTGCCCCGCGGGGTGGCGAGCCTGCCGGCCTAGAAAGTCGGATCGACGACGCCCCGCACCCGTCCGGTGCGGGGCGTTGTCGCCTTGCCGGTGGTTTTGTCCGGTCGGATGTGATCTACCGCCCGTTGGTGGGGGCTACCACGGTTGCCCGGTACCGATAGGCTCGACAACGGTCTAGCTATTGATGGAGCCCTGATGTCGCAGCCCCCGCAGCCGCCATATTCCGGCCAGCCCTATCCCGGGCAGCCTTCCTCCGGCCAGCCCTATTCGGGCCAGCCGTATCAGGGCCAGCAGCCGAACTATGGTGGCCAGCCGAACCCCGATGTGCCGACCTCTGTGCCGCCGCAGCCGGGCTACCCGCCCACCCAGGCCTACCCGTCCTCGGGGCAGCCGCAGTACGGCCAGCCCCAGTACGGCCAGCCGCAGCCTTCGTACGAGCAGCAGCCGCAGTACGGCCAGCCTTCGTACGAGCAGCCGCAGTACGGCCAGCCCTCGTACGCGCAGTCCGACTTCGGCCAGCCCGGGTTCCCGCCGCCGCCCACCCCGCCGAAGCAGAAGTCGAAGGCGCTGCCGATCGTGCTCACGGTCATCGGCATCGTGCTGGTGCTCTGCGTGGGCGGCTCGATCGCGGCCGCGATGACGCTGAACAACAAGTCCGACGACAAGACGACGACCAGCGGCGACACGGGCGCGACCACGGCACCCACCACCGACACGGCCGACCCGACCAACGAGCCCACCCAGCCGGCGGCGCAGAAGGTCACGATCGCCGCGCCGAAGACGCTGGGCGGCCGGCCGAAGCTGACCGACGAGCAGTTCGCCGGCATGGCCGACGCGCTGAAGTCGGCGCTGGGCCAGTACCCGGGCGCCACCAACTCGGTCGGCGCGCTCTACGGCACCGTCGGCAAGCAGGACATCGTGGTGGTCGCCGCGGCCGAGGCCCCGGTCGACGACCCGGCCAAGACGCTCGACCAGATGTTCTCGAGCCTCGGCATCGGCGGCCTCAAGGTCTCCAGCATCTCGACGGCCCCGACCGGCTCGCTCGGCGGCTCGGCCAAGTGCGGCACCGCCGACGCGTCCGGCACCGACATGACCCTGTGCAGCTGGGCCGACGACGGCAGCATCGGCATGCTCATCTGGTACGACAAGTCGGTTTCCAAGGCCAAGACCGAGTTCCCGAAGCTCCGCGCCCAGGTCGAGAAGAAGAGCTAGTCAAGCCGACACGCCGCTCGACACGATCACATGGTCGTATCGCTCCCGGCACGGACCGGACACGGTTCCGTGCCGGGAGCTTTGTTGTAACCCGCCTCGGTCAGGATGGTCCGGACCTTCCCGACGGCCCGAGGAGTAGTTCCGGTGGTGGTACTGCAGCACCTGCGTCGCGTCCGGTGGGCGGTTCGCGCCACCCTGTTTCTGGGCGTCGCCGCCTCCGTGGTGGCGAACGTCCTGCACGCGCTGGACAACCCGATCAGCCAGGCCATCGCCGCCTGGCCCCCGCTCGCGCTGCTGCTGACCGTCGAGCTGATCTCCCGAGTCCCGGTCCACCGCCGCTGGCTGGCGGCAACCCGCCTGATCGCCACCGCGACGATCGCCGGCATCGCGGCCTGGGTCTCGTACTGGCACATGGCCGGCGTGGCCGCCCGCTACGGCGAGACCGGCGCGTCGCCGTACCTGCTGCCGCTGTCGGTGGACGGCCTGATCGTGGTGGCCAGCATCTGCCTGGTCGAGCTGGGCGGCCGCATCTCCACCCTGGAGCGCGCCGCCGAGGAAGCGCCGCCCGAGGCCGTCGCGCCGGTTCTCCGCCCGGTCGCGTCGGCCGAGCCCGCGATTCCCGATCTGATCCCGACGCCCATCCGGACCATCCCCGCCGCCCCGGCCGGGCGCACCGCGCCGATGGACCGCCGCGCTCGGGCCGAGATCGCGGCCGCCCTCTCCCGCACCAACGGCGACGATTCCGCCGACATGCGGCCCACAGCCCGGCAGCACCCCGCCCCGGCCGTCGTCGCCTCGGGTCGCGCCTCGGGTCGCGCCTCGGGTCGCGCCTCGGGTCGCGCCTCGGGTCGCGCCTCGGGTCGCACCGCGGCGAGCGTCGGTGCCGGCGCCACAGGCCGCACCCCGGCGAGCGCCGGTGCCGGCGGCGCGGGCCGCACCGCGGTGAACGCCGGCGCCGGCGGCGCGGGCCGCGCCACGGCTGCCGCCCGCGCGGTTCCCGCCCAGCGAGGCACCGCCGGGTCGCACACGGCCACCAGCCCGGTGCCTGCCGCCCGTGGCGCCGCGAGGTCTCCGGCCGTCGCCAAGCCGCGGCGCACCCCGGCCGAGACCGTGGCCCTCGGCAACCAGATCAAGGCCGAGCGGCCGTCGCTCACCGAGGCCGAGATCGCCGCCGAGCTGGGCATCACCGCGTCACGCTGGCGCGCGGTGCGCCGCGAGGCCACCCTCGCCGCCTGAGCCTCCGCGCGCGCATGCGTGAGCCGAGCCGACCCGGGCGACCGGCGCGCTGAGGTAAGCAGAGCCGGAGCACTCAGGTCGCCAGAGCCACCCCGGGCAACCGGCGCGCCGAGGTAAGCAGAGCCGGAGCACTCAGGTCGCCCGGAGCCGAGCCCAGGCAACCCGCGCGCCGAGGTAAGCAGAGCCGGAGCACTCAGGTCGCGAGGCCCACGTTCTTGCCCCGCGGCACCGAAGCCGAAGCCGCCACCACCGGCGTAGCGTCGGCGGACGGCAGCGCCACCGTCACCTCGAGGCCGCCGCCCGGCTGGGCCACCGCCGAGACCGTGCCGCCGTGCGCGTCGCAGACCGCGCGGACGATCGACAGGCCCAGGCCCGACCCCCGCGAGCCGGTGCGCTCCCAGCCGCCGCGGCGGAAGGGCTCGAACAAGCCCGGCACGTCGGCCGGCTCGACCTCGTAGCCCGTGTTGCCGACGATGAGCCGCGCCTGGCCGTCGGCCATCTCGGTGCGCAGCCAGAGCTTGCCGAGCAGGTGGTTGTAGCGGATCGCGTTCTCGATCAGGTTGCCGGCCAGGCGGTCGAGCAGGCTCGGGTCGCCGACCACGTGGGCCGGCTGGAGGTCGGTGGTCACGTCCAGCTTCATCCGCTCGGCCTCGGCCTTCACCGCCGACAGCGCGTTGTAGACGCTGGTCGCCAGGTCGGCCGGCACCTTGCGGACCAGCCGGCGGCCGGACTGCGCCTCCGAGCGGGCCAGCACCAGCAGGGCGTCGACCAGGCCGTTCGCCCGTTCGGAGGCGTTGCGCACGACCTTCGCCATCCGGCGGTACTCGGCCACGTCGGCCTCGTCGTCGCTGAGGGTCACGTCGATCTCGGTGCGCATGACGGCGAGCGGGGTGCGCAGCTCGTGCGACGCGTTCGCCACGAAACGCTTCTGCGCCTCGAACGCGCCGGCCAGCCGGTCGAGCATCGCGTCGAAGGTGCGGGCCAGCTCGGCGACCTCGTCGTCCGCCCCGGAATAGCGGATGCGCTGGTCGAGCGTCTCCTCGCCGAGGCGCCGGGCGGTCTGGGTGACGCGATGCAGCGGACGAAGGGCACGGCCGGCCACCGCGTACGCGCCGGCAATGCCGATGATCCCGATGGCCAGCAACGCCACCAGGCCCTTGACCAGCACCTCGCGGGAGGCGCGGTCGACCAGCCCGGTCTGCCAGGCGATCGCGTCCCGCGGCGTGCCGTCGGCCAGGGTGACCGTCGAGCCGTCGCGGAGCGCGTCGACCGGGTGCATGGCGTCGCCGACCAGCAGCCAGGCGAGCAGCACCAGGATCGCACCGGCCCCGACCAGCAGGATGCCGTTGAGCAGGGTGAGGCGCAGCCGCAGCGTGGGCCGGAGGTTGAGCTCCAGTTTTCGCCGGGTGCGGCCGAGGTAGACGGTCATGACAGGCCGACCGGTTCGGGCACGCGGTAGCCGGCGCCGACCACGGTCTCGATCAGCGGCGGGTCGCCCACCTTCTTGCGCAGGGTCATCACGGTGACCCGGACGGTGGTCGTGAACGGATCGGTGTTCGCGTCCCACACCCGCTCGAGCAGCTCCTCGCTGGACACCACGCCGCCGCGGGCCTTGAGCAGCTCCTCCAGCACGCCGAACTCCTTGTTGGTGAGCTCGATCGGCGCGCCGCCGCGGGTCACCACCCGGCGGGTCTGGTCGAGGATCAGGTCGCCGACGGTGAGCACCGGCGGGGCGGCCGGGGTGGCGCGCCGGCCGAGCGCCTGCACGCGGGCCACCAGCTCCTCGAAGGCGAACGGCTTGGCCAGGTAGTCGTCGGCGCCGAGCTGCAGCCCCTCGACCCGGTCGGCGACGGTGCCGCTCGCGGTCAGCATCAGCACCCGGGTCAGCGCCCCGGACGCGACCAGGTCGGCGCAGATCTCGTCGCCGTGCTTGCCGGGCAGGTCACGGTCGAGGACGACGACGTCGTAGCGGGTCACGTACGCCATCTCGTGGCCCTGCAAACCGTCGTACGCGACGTCGACCGCCATGCCCTTGCGACGCAGACCCCGGGCGATCGCGTCGCACAGGTTCCGCTCGTCTTCCACCACCAGCACGCGCACCGCACGACCTCCCGAGCAAACCGCAGGGCAACAGCCTCCCCGACCAGGTGTGAAGAGGCCGTAAGAGAAGGCTACCGAAGGCGCCATACGGCAACCGAGGCGTCGATGAGCCGGCAGGTCATCACCCCGCCGCCCGTCTCGCAGCCGCCGGACACGCGGTCGGCCCGGCCGAGCGGCTCGATCGAGCGGTTCGCCGGGTCGAGCAGCCCGTAGTAGACCTGGTACTTGCCGCCGGGCACGTCGCGCTTGCCGTAGAGCAGGCCGTCGCCGGCCAGGCCGAGCCCCTGCCACGCGCCGAAGTCGCCGAGGACCCGGCCGGTCTTCGGGTCGAGCACCGTCAGCGAGGGCAGATCGTCGTCGCCCTCGACCTGACCGGCGGTCGCCAGCAGATAGGGGCCGAGCGGTTCCGCGTACGCCCAATGATCGGAATCCCAGAGCCGGCGCCCGGTCGCCGGATCGAGCACCGTCATCCCGCGCTGCTGGCGGAAGGTGCAGATGACCGAGCCGCAGTCGGACTGGAGCCAGCTCTGCGACAGATCCGCCGTCGTCCGCCACATCCGCTCGAGGCCGGGCAGGCGGTAGCCGTCGTAGCCGTGCTCCCCGGCGGCGACCAGCAGGAGGTCGCTGACCGGCCAGATCAGCCCGTTGACCCGGTCGACGCCGATGGTCGCCGAGGTGGAGGCGATGGGGTGGCCGGTGTGCGCGTCCCAGGTCTCGAGCGCGCCGGTGCCGGTGAGGATGACCAGCCAGTCGGGGTAGTCGCCGCCCCGGCCGGTCTCGGCGACGAAACCGTCGACCGGTCGCGCGACCCGCCAGCGCTCCTTGCCCGTACGCAGATCGATCGCGACGTCGCCCTCGTCCTCGCTGACCAGGGCCAGCCCGTCGGCCTCGGAGACGCCGATGAGCCGGGCCGAGCGCCGCCAGAGCAGGCCCGTGGCCGCGCCCGCCCGCTGCGCCACCACCTCCTGGCTGCCGCTCGCGTCGAGCTGGTAGCCGACCACCAGCGTGTCGCCGGCCTGCTGGACCCCGACCACCGCGCCGGCGACCGAGACCGTGGTCCGGGCGACCAGGCGGGCGGCCGGCAGCCGATAGGTGGAAATCGTGCGGGCCTGGGCGGTCGGCCTCTCCACCCCGCCGCTGCCGACCAGGAACAAGAGATTCCCGGAGAGGTACGTGGTGTCGCCGAGCCGGGCCGGGATGACGACCGGGGCCTCGGGCCGATGCCGGGCGGCCGCCCCGCCGAGCAGCACGACCAGCACGACGGCCAGGGCGCCGAGCAGCGGCCGGTAGGGCACCGGCGGCCAGGCCGCCCGCGTCGCGACCGGCGTGGCCTGGTGGTCCGGCACCTCACCGAGGTCGATGACGTTCATGTCGTCCGGTATCTCCAGAACTGGAGACCGGCGCCGCCGCGGCACATCACGTAGCGCGGCCCGGAGGTGCAGTCGCTGACCGGCCCGGTCGTCGCGCCGAGCAGCTGCACCCGGTCGCCGGCCACCACCCCGAACGCGCTGCGCCCGGCGTCGAGCGACCGGCGCACGACCAGTGGCAGCCCGATGTCGCTGGTGACCCCGCTGTACCACCCGGCGAGGTCCACCCGGGTGGCGCCGGTGGCCGGGTCGACCAGCCGCAGCGGCGCGCCCGAGGAGGTGTCCATCTCGACCACGAGACCGTTCTGGGCGCCGAGGTCGACGGTGTTCGGCGCGCGCCAGGCGGTCCGCCCGGTCGACGGGTCGAGCACCTCGAGGCGGGACCGCGGGCCGACGCAGAGCACGTCGCTGCACGCCGGCGGGTCGGCCAGCAGGTCGGGGACGGCCCGCTCCCACCGCCGGTCGAGGCGGTCGGCGCCGTAGCCGACCTCCTGGCCGGGCGAGCCGTAGGCGCCGTAGTGCACCACCAGGATGCCGCCGACGAGCTCGCCGTAGGTCGGGCCGATCTTGCCGATCCGGGGCAGCGGGACGCCGTGCGTCACCGTGCCGGTGGCGGCGTCGATCCGGTCGAGGCGGTCGGAGGCGATGACGAGCACGGCCGGGGCGCCCGCGGGGCCGGGAATGACGTTGATCGAGCCCGGCCGCGCCACCGTCCAGAGCACGGCGCCGGTGCGCAGGTCGACGCCGTGCACGTCGGTGCGGACCGGGGGCTCGGTGTGCGGCTCGCCGGTCGACGAGAAGTAGAGCAGGCCGGGATCGCCCGAGGACTGGTCGTAGAGGGTGCCGGCCCGGAAGACCTGGGTCGTGGTGACGCCGACCCGGTCGCCGGGCAGCGGGGTGACGTCGACCGGGGAGCGCCAGCGGATCGCGCCGGTCCTCGCGTCGACGACCGTGGTGGCCGGTCCGTCGGAGAGCAGCACCTGGTCGCCGGCGGGCCGGGCGTCGGTGCCGCCGAAGCCGACGTCGTCGGGGGTGGTCGCCCGGGCCGGATAGGCGACGGTCCACAGCTTGCGCGGCGGCTCGTCGATCTGCCAGGCGGTGGCGGTGCGCTCGGGGCCGGACGAGGTCATCGTGTAGACGCGGTCGCCGGCCAGCCGGGACTGGACGCCGCTGCTGTCGACCGACGGCACGGCGCCGAGGTAGCGCCAGAGGGCGGGCCCGCCGGTCGAGGCGCCGCCGAGAACCAGCAGCAGAGCGGCGGCCAGCACCAGGCCGGGCAGGCGGTAGCGGTAGGCGGGCGGGATCGCGCGCGGAGGCGGCGGCTCGTGCTGGGCGGTCAGGTCCAGCTCGATCAACGCCAAGGCCTCAACCCTC
Source organism: Actinoplanes sp. NPDC051537 (assembly GCF_055586105.1). Lineage (NCBI taxonomy): Bacteria > Bacillati > Actinomycetota > Actinomycetes > Micromonosporales > Micromonosporaceae > Actinoplanes > Actinoplanes sp. NPDC051537. The sequence continues at coordinate 290,328 of NZ_JBVJIU010000006.1, read as the reverse complement.
CTGGTACGACTCCTGGTACGACCAGACGACCAGCTCGCCGTACATCGTCCGGCACACCAGCCGGCTCGGTGCGGCCTGACAATCGCCGGTGCCCGCCGGCAGGCTGTCGAGGACCTGCGGTCGTGTGTCGCCCGGGCGGGCGACGGCGACCATGGTACGACCCTGAGCGTCGGCGGCCCGGACGAGCAGCAGGTTGCCGTCCTCCCCACCACCGGTGACCGGTCGCCAGCCGCGCAGCGAGAGCCGGAGCGCGCCGGTCTCCACGTCGACCACGCCGAGCGGGACGGTGCCGTCGGATCCGCCGAAGGCGACGAAGAGGCGGCCGAACTGCTCGATCTCCTGCCATCCGCGCCGCGTCCAGAGGGTGTCGCCGGTCGCGGGGTCGATCGCCCGCACCCCACTCGAGCCGCTCAGACAGGCGAGAACACCACAAGCCTGGATTTCGTACGCGTTCCCGGCCGGCTCGGTCCACAGCTGCTTGAGCGTGATCGGGTCGTACGCCGAGATCTCCGCCCCCGAGTTGCCCGGGTGCCGCAGCAGGATCTTGCCGTCGGCCACCACCGGGTTGTCCGGGCTGTAGTCGGCGGCCGGCACCGTGGCCTTGGCCACCAGCTTGCCGGTGTCGAGATCGTGCACGGTGAACGTCTGGTCGTCGTTCACCAGCAGCATCCGGGAGCCCTCGTCGGCGAGGCCGGGCACGCCGAGCAGGACGGCGGTCGACGGAACCCGCACGGTCCAGAGGGTGCGGCCGGTGGAGGCGTCGACGGCCTCGATCGGGCCCTGCACCCGGCGGCCGGTGCCGGTCAGGCTGCGCACCGACGAGACGGCGAGCAGCCGGGAGGAACCGGCCACCGTGATCACGTTGCCGGGCCGCTCCCACTGCGAGGCGCCGGTGAAGACCGAGACCGCGGTCGTGCCCGGCTCGGTGGCGCCGGTCGTCCACGGACGCATCAGCACCAGGTCGTCGCTGAGCCGCAGCCGGTACGCGGGCGTCGATTGGCCGGCCTGCCAGCGCATCTGGCCACTGGTCAGGTCGTACGAGGTCAGGAGCCCGAAGGTTTGGGCGAGCAGCTGGCCGTCGCCGCTCAGGGCATAGGTGTCGGCCGGGCCGACCTGGAGCCGGAAGATCGCCGCCAGCGGTGACTTCGTGGGCGCGACCGACCCGGCGGTCAGCATCAGCACGATGGCGGCCAGGATCGCGGCCGGGAACCACAGCGGGAGGGTCGGGCGGCCCGGGGAGTCGTACGTCGGCGGCTCGCCACGGTCCAGCCCGAGATCGATGACGACCGTGCCACCGTTGTCTTCCATGGCCCAAAAATAACGACTGGATAACGGAACCGCCCCGCGGCGGTCCGTTACCTGCGTCTTTAGCGCGGTTTGGAAGTTCTACGGCAGGGTCTGCGGCTCCGCCACCGCTTCCAGGCGGGAGACCCACTCGGTGACGTCGCGGGCGATGTCCTGCGCCGTGAGGCCCAGCGCCGCGAGGATCTCGGCCCGGGTGCCGTGCGGGTGGAAGCCGGTGGGCACGCCGAAGTCACGCAGCGGCACGTCCACGGCCGAGTCGCGCAGGGCGCTGGCCACCGCGTCGCCGACGCCGCCGGCCCGGACGCCGTCCTCCATGGTGACGACCATGCGGTGCTGGCCGGCCAGGCCGATGAGCTCGATCGGGACCGGGCGGACCCAGCGGGGGTCGACCACGGTCACGCCGTAGCCCTGCTCGGCGAGCCGGTCGGCGACCTCGAGGCCGATACCGGCGAACGAGCCGACGGGGATGAGCAGCACGTCCTTGCGGTCGGCCGCGCTTTCCCGCAGGACGTCGACCTGGCCGAGCCGCCGGACCGCCGGAGTCTCGGGGGCCACGGAGCCGGTCGGGAACCGTACGATCGTCGGTCCGTCGTCGACCGCGACCGCCTCGCGCAGCTCCTCGCGCAGGGTGGCCGCGTCGCGCGGCGCCGCGATGCGCAGGCCCGGCACCACGCCGAAGACGCTCATGTCCCAGATGCCGTAGTGGCTCGGGCCGTCCGGCCCGGTGATGCCGGCGCGGTCGAGCACGAAGGTGACCGGCAGGCGGTGCATGGCCACGTCGAGCAGCACCTGGTCGAACGCGCGGTTCAGGAACGTGGCGTAGACGGCGACGATCGGGTGCAGACCACCCATCGCCAGGCCGGCCGCGCTGGTGGCGGCGTGCTGCTCGGCGATGCCCACGTCGTACACCCGGTCGGGGTGCTTGCGGGCGAGGGCGGCGATGCCGGTCGGCTCGGCCATGGCCGCGGTGATGCCGACGACGTCGGGCCGCTCGTCGGCGATCCGCACGAGCTCCTCGGCGAAGACGTGGGTCCACTTCACCGACGGCTTGGCCAGCAGCTTGCCGGTCTCGACGTCGAAGGCGCTGCCCGGGCCGTGCAGGCGGTCGGCCTCGTCGAGCTCGGCCGGCCGGTAGCCGTACCCCTTGCGGGTCACCGCGTGCACGATGACCGGCGCGTTGAAGCCCTTGGCCCGCCGCAGCGCCGACTCCATGGCCTGCACGTCGTGGCCGTCGACCGGGCCGATGTACTTGATGCCGAGGTCCTCGAACATCGGCTGCGGGCTGACCGCGTCCTTGATGCCCTTCTTGACCGCGTGCAGCACCTCGTAGACCGGCTTGCCGACGACCGGCGTCGAGCCGAGCGCGTCCTTGACCAGGTCGAGCACGCGCTCGTAGCCCGGGTTGAGCCGCAGCGTGGAGAGGTGGTCGGCGAGCCCGCCGATCGTCGGCGCGTAGGACCGCCCGTTGTCGTTGACGACGATGACCAGCCGGTTCTTGGCGGCCGCGATGTTGTTGAGCGCCTCCCAGCACATGCCGCCGGTGAGCGCGCCGTCGCCGACCACCGCGACGACGTGGCGATCCTCACCCCTCAGCGCGTACGCCTTGGAGATGCCGTCCGCGTAGGAGAGGGCGGTCGAGGCATGCGAGTTCTCGATCAGGTCGTGCTCGCTCTCGGCCTGGCTCGGGTAGCCCGACAGCCCGCCACGCTGGCGAAGCTGGTCGAAGCCGCCCTGCCGACCGGTGACGATCTTGTGCACGTACGCCTGGTGCCCCGTGTCGAAGAGCATGCTGTCCCGCGGGGAGTCGAAGACCCGGTGCATCGCCAGGGTCGTCTCCACGACGCCCAGGTTGGGCCCGAGGTGACCGCCGGTGCGCGACACCTTGGCCACCAGGAAGTCACGGATCTCGGCGGCCAGCAGCGTCAGCTGCTCCGGGGTGAGGCGCTTCAGGTCACCCGGTGAGGTGATGGACGCCAGCAGGCCGGTCGAGGCGGGGTGGGCTTCGCTCATGGCTGCGAAGTCTATCGGCGCTGCGTGGGGTCGCACGCCGCGCGAACGGACAGAGCCTGGTCCTACACACAACCTGCACATTGCTGAGAACGGTGAGTTGTCTCACAAGATGCCGGATATGGCATCCTTGACCCACTGCGCAACTGGCGGCACAGGATGGGTCAACCATCGGGGAGCCGGCCACGGGAGTCGACCGCCTGGGTTCCCGTGCCGAGGAGCCGCCCCATGTCTTCTTCCACTCCCTCGTCTTCTTCCACTCCCTCGTCTTCTTCGCCCGCCGCCCCTTCCCCGGCCGCCTCTTCCCCGGCCGCCTCTTCCCCGGCCGCCCCTTCCTCAGCCGCCGCCCCTTCCTCGGCCGCCGCCCCTTCCTCGGCCGCCGCCCCTTCCCCGGCCGCCTCTTCGGCCGCTGCCTCTTCGCCCGGCTCTTCTTCCGCCGCCGCCCGCTTGTTGCCCGGCGCCCCCGTGGCCGAAGCCGTGCTCGCCGACGTCACCGCCCGCGCTTCCCGCCTCCGCGACCGAGGCATCGTGCCGAGCCTGGCCACCATCCTGGTCGGCGACGACGACGCCAGCGCCGGCTACATCCGCATCAAGCAGCGCCAGGCCACCGAGCTCGGCTTCGACTCCCCGCACCGCCACCTGCCGTCCGGGACCACCCAGGACGAGCTGCACCGCGTGATCGCCGAGTTCAACGCCGACAAGGCGGTACACGGCGTGCTCATCCAGTACCCCATCCCCGCCCACCTCGACTACGACGCCGCGCTGCAGACCCTCGACCCCGACAAGGACGTCGACGGCATGCACCCCCTCAACATGGGCCGCCTGGCGCTGGGCATGCCCGGCCCGCTCCCCTGCACCCCCGCCGGCATCGAGGCCCTGCTGGCCCACTACGAGATCCCCGTAGCCGGCCGCGAGGTCGTGATCCTCGGCCGCGGCGCCACCCTGGGCCGCCCCCTGGCGATGCTCCTGGCCCAGAAGCGCCCCACCGCCAACGCCGCCGTAACGGTCGTCCACACCGGCGTAGCCGACTGGCCCCGCTATACCCAGCGCGCCGACATCCTGGTAGGCGCCGCCGGCGTCCCCGGCATAATCCGCCCCGAACACGTAAAGCCCGGCGCCGTAGTCATCGGAGCCGGCGTCCGCTACGAGGGCCGCCGCCTGCTCCCCGACGTAGACGAGTCCTGCGCCACCGTGGCCGGCGCCATCACCCCTCGCGTAGGCGGCGTAGGCCCCACCACCGTCGCCATGCTCTTCCGCAACGTCATCGAGGCCGCCGAGCGCATGAACTAGCACCGCCGAGCGCTGTGCCGGCGAGCGCTGTGCCGCCGTGCGCTGTGCCGCCGTGCGCTGTGCTGCCGTGCGCTGTGCTGCCGTGCGCTGTGCCGCCGTGCGCTGTGCCGCCGTGCGCAGTGCCGCCGAGCGCTTGAACCAGCGCCGCCTAGCGCACGAAGCAGGGCCGCCGAGCGCATGAAGCCGTAAGGCAGCTCAATTTCTGGCATGCCCTACTCAATGCCGCCGCACCTGGCTGATCTGCGCGCGCGACACTTACCTGTGGTATGTCCCCTCCAGTCGCTTCCCCTCTCGCCGAGATTGCTCTGCCGATGCCGACCACCATGCCAGGAACCGCCGCCGAGCACATCCAACCCAGGTATGACGACTTAAGTCGATGATTCCAGTGGATCTCAAAGTGGCATAATCGAATGATTACAGCGCGGCCCTGAGGCGCGAGACAATCTATATATGCGGCAGCTTCAGATGTTCACCAGAGCAGAGCTGGCCGCAATGCGCCATCCGACAAGGTCGCGCAACCATTCTCCCGCCCGCGACCAATTCCGACGTGACCACGAACGCCACCGAGCGTGGGGCTTGACCCGCCGGCACGCCGAACGCTTGCGCCGCACACACGAGATCCGTGGTGCCGGACCTGCTGCGGACATTCGGTCAATCTCCGCGGAGCACCCGGCAGATCAGGCCGCTATTTCCGATCTGACGGCACCATCACTGTCGTCTGCGCCTGCACCTGCGCCTGCGCCTGCGACGGCGACGGCGACGGCGACGGCGACGGCAGCTACGGCGACGGCGACGGCGACGGCGACGGCAGCTACGGCGACGGCGACGGCAGCTACGGCGACGGCGACGGCAGCGACGGCAGCGACGGCGACGGCGACGGCAATGGCAGCGACGGAACCAGAAATGACGCCAGTATCGGAGGCGGCAGCGGCACCCGCTTCCAATTGCGGCGCGATGCCTCGTCCGCTGCTTTCACGACAGGGTTTTGTTTCCCTGTTTGTGTCAACTGGCCGGGCCTTATTCGACCCTTCGGGAATGTTCCCTTTCATTGGCCATCACCGTCAGGAGGTCAGGGCTCCAAAAGGGCTACGCATTCCACGTGCTGCGTCATGGGAAAGCAGTCGAAAGCGCGCAGTTCCGTCAATCGCCAACCCTGGGCGCGGAATGTCGCTATGTCTCGGGCCAAGGCGGCCGGGTCGCAGGCTACGTAGGCGACCGCCCGGGGGCGGGCCGCGGCGATGGCCTTGACCACCTGGGCGCCGGCGCCGGAGCGGGGCGGGTCGAGGACGACCAGGTCTACCGGGGCGGTCACTCGGCGGCGTTGCAGGGCCGTTTCCACCCGGGCCTGGACGATCTCGACGGTGGGGAGGTCGGCCAGGTTGGCTCGGGCCGCGGCGCAGCCCAGCGGGGACGACTCCACCAGCGTCGTGCGGGCGGCGGTGTGGGTGGTCAGCGCGGCGGCGAACAGGCCGGCGCCGCCGTAGAGGTCCCAGGAGACCTCGCCCTCGGCCGGGCGGAGGAGGTCGACCACGGTCGCGGCCAGGGTGTCGGCGGCGGCGGGGTGGATCTGCCAGAAGCCCTCGGGCGGCACCGACCAGTGGCGGGCTACGGCCTCTTCGCTGACCTCGGCGGGGCCGGACAGGCGGCGGCGGTTGCCGACCGGGGCGGGGCCGTCGGCGACGTCGTCCGGCGGGAGGGTGGCGCCGCTGCCCGACGGGCGGGCCAGGACTGCCACGTCGCCGGCCGAGGACGCGGTGACCTCGATGGCGTCGTCGTCGGGCCACGGGCGCTGGAGGAGGTCCAGGTGCTGGATGGCGGGGTGGGCTATCCGGCAGCGGTCGATCGGGACCACCTGGTGGGAGCGGTGCTGCAACAGGCCGGGGCGGCCCGCGGCGTCGACCGCGTAGCGCACGTGGCTGCGCCAACCGAGCAGCCTCGACTCGGGGCCGGCGTCCGCGACCGGGCCGGGATCGGCGGCAGGGCCGGCGTCCGCGACCGGGCCGGGATCGGCGGCAGGGCCGGCGTCCGGGGCAAGGCCGGGATCGGCGGCAAGGCCGGGATCGGCGACAGGGCCGGAGGCGGCGGCAAGGCCGGGATCGGCGACAGGGCCGGAGGCGGCGGGCGAGGCGAAGGGCACAACGGCTGAGGAGGTTGGCTGGATCGGTGGGAGGGCTTCCACGCGTACGGGGAAATCGCGCAAACCGGCCAGGCGGGTCAGCTGCTCCTGGACCACCGCGGTTTTCCAGCGCAGCTGGGCGTTGTCGGCTACGTGTTGCAAGTCGCAGCCGCCGCAACCGCCGGGGTGGGCGTATGGGCACGGGGGCTCTACGCGGTCGGGCGACGGGTCGAGGATGGCCACGGCGTCGGCTCGCAAGTAGCTCTTGTGGCGCTCGGTGATCTCGGCTACCACGCGCTCGCCTGGTAGGGCGTGGCGGACGAAGTAGACGCGATTGTCGAGGCGGGCCACGCAATGGCCGCCGTGGGCAGGCGCGCCCACGACCAGTTCCACGCGGTCGCCCTCGACCAGGTCGACGCTGGGATCGGTCATGTGCGGGCCTCTTCCGATGACGACGAGGATGAGGACGAGGGTGGGCTGGGGGGCGGGGTCTCCTCGGAACGCGTCCGCGGGCCACGCGACGGGCCCCGGCTCAAACCGCGGTCGAAGCGGTCCAGGTCGCGGTCCTGGCTCGAGCGCAACTGCCACGGCACGCTCGTCACCATCACGCCGGGCTCGAACAGCAGACGGCCCTTGATGCGCAGCGCGCTCTGGTTGTGCAGCAAGTTTTCCCACCAGCGGCCCACCACGTACTCGGGCACGAACACCGTCACCACGTCGCGCGGGGAACCGCGCCGGACGCCCTTCACAAAATCGATGATGGGGCGGGAGATTTCCCGGTACGGCGAGTCCACCACCGTGAGCGGGACCGGTATCTGCCGTCGCTCCCACTCGGCCTGGATCGCCCGCGTGTCCTTGTCGTCGACGTTGACGGTGACCGCCGTGAGCGTGTCGGGGCGGGTCGCCTGGGCGTACGCCACCGCCCGCAGCGTCGGCATGTGCACCTTGCTGACCAGCACCACCGCGTGGTTGCGGCTGGGCAGCACCGGCCGCTCGTCGGTCGGCTGGAGCTCCTGCGCGACCCGCGTGTAGTGCTTGCGAATGCCCAGCATCGTGACGTAGATGACCAGCATCGCGGCGATCGCGATCCAGGCCCCGAGCAGGAACTTCGTGACCAGCACGACGATCAGCACGGCGCCGGTCAGGCCCATGCCGAACGCGTTGATGGCCCGCGACCGGATCATTTTCGCCCGGCGCTGCGGATCTCGTTGGGTGCGCAGCAGGCGGTTCCAGTGCCGGATCATGCCGCCCTGGGACAGCGTGAACGACACGAACACGCCCACGATGTAGAGCTGGATGAGCCTGGTCACCTCCGCCTGGAACGCCACCACCAGCACGATCGCGGCGATCGCCAGGAAGATGATGCCGTTCGAGAAGGCCAGCCGGTCGCCGCGGGTGTGCAGCTGGCGCGGCAGGTAGCGGTCCTGGGCCAGGATCGAGCCGAGCACCGGGAAGCCGTTGAAGGCGGTGTTCGCGGCCAGGAACAGGATCAATGCGGTGACCGCGCCGACCACGTACAGCAGGAAGCCGTTCCCGAACACCGTCTCGCCGAGCTGCGCCGTCACCGTCTTCTGGTCGTAGCCGGCCGGGCCGGAGACGATCTGCGTGGTCGGGTCCTCCACGTACTGCAGGTGGGTGATCCGCGCCAGCACGATGATGCCGACCAGCATGACGATCGCGATCCCGCCCAGCAGCATCAGCGTGGTCGCCGCGTTCTTGCTCTTCGGCGGCTTGAAGGCGGGCACGCCGTTGGAGATGGCCTCGACCCCGGTCAGCGCCGCGCAGCCGGAGGAGAACGTCCGCAACAGCAGATAGGCGAACGCGAAGTTGGTCAGGTTGCTGTGCTCGGCGGTGATGACCAGGTCGGCGCTGGGCGCGCGCAGGTCCTGCCCGAGGACGAAGACGCGGAACAGGCCGGTGAGGATCATGCCGACGATGACGATGATGAACGTGTACGTCGGAATGGCGAAGGCCGTGCCCGACTCGCGCAGGCCCCGCAGGTTGAGCGCCGTGAGGATGACGATCGCGCCGACCGCGAACGGCACCTTGTGGTCGGCGACGAAGGGCACCACCGAGCCGAGGTTGTTCACGCCCGAGGCCGTCGACACCGCGACCGTGAGGATGTAGTCGACCAGCAGCGCGCTGGCGACGCCCAGGCCCGCGCGGGGACCGAGGTTGACCGTGGCCACCTCGTAGTCGCCGCCGCCGGACGGGTAGGCGTGCACGTTCTGCCGGTAGCTGGCCACCACCGTGATCATCACGATGGCGACCGCGAGGGTGATCCAGGGGGAGATGACGAAGGCGCCGGCGCCCGCGATCGAGAGCGTCAGCAGGATCTCGTCGGGTGCGTACGCCACGCTCGACAGCGCGTCACTGGCGAACACGGGCAGCGCGATCCGCTTGGGCAGCAGCGTGTGCTGCAGCTTGTCGGAGCGGAACGGTCTGCCCAGCAGCAGCCGCTTGGCGAGGGAGGTCGTACTTGCCACGAGTGCCAAGGGTACGGGCGCATCTCGACCGCCGTATCCCGCCCCGGCCGCCGCCCCTCCGAGGCGCATGGCACGCTCACACTGTGAGCATTGATCCGGGAGGGCGCGACGCGTGCACGTGGTGATCATGGGGTGTGGCCGGCTCGGCTCCACGCTCGCCCAGAACCTCGAGACGCGCGGCCACTCGGTCGCGGTCATCGATCAGAACTCGGACGCCTTCCGCCGGCTCGGCGCCGACTTCGGCGGCATCACGGTGACCGGCATCGGCTTCGACCGGGACGTGCTCCGCGCGGCCGGCATCGAGCGGGCCGACGCGTTCGCGGCCGTCTCCAGCGGCGACAACTCCAACATCATCTCGGCCCGGCTCGCGCGTGAGACGTTCGGCGTCTCCCGGGTCGTGGCCCGCATCTACGACGCCCGCCGCGCCCAGGTCTACGAGCGGCTGGGCATCCCGACGGTGGCGACGATCCGCTGGGCCGCCGACCGCATGGTCCGCCACCTGGTGCCCGAGGGCACGGTCGAGGTCTTCCGCGACCCGACCAGCGTGGTCTCGATCGTCGAGGTGCCGTTGCATCGCGAGTGGGTGGGCCGCACGCTCAAGTCGCTGGAGGAGGTCACCGGCGCCCGGGTCGCCTACCTGATGCGTTTCGGGATGGGCACGCTCGGCACCCCGTCCACCGTCATCCAGGACGGCGACCAGGTGTTCATGCTGGTCACCGACGACACCGTGAGCGCCGTGCTGGACATCGCCTCGGGCGAGCACAGGGAGGGGCACTGACATGCGGATCGCCATCGCCGGGGCCGGCAACGTGGGCCGGTCGATCGCGCAGGAGCTGATCGGCAACGGCCACCGGGTCATGCTGATCGAGCGCCAGCCCCGCCAGCTGCGCCCCGAGCGGGTGCCCGAGGCGGAGTGGGTGCTCGCTGACGCCTGCGAGCTGTCCAGCCTCGAGGAGGCCGACGTGGCCGGTTGCGACGTGGTCGTGGCCGCGACCGGGGACGACAAGGCCAACCTGGTGGTCTCGCTGCTGGCGAAGACCGAGTTCGCGGTGCCGCGGGTGGTGGCCCGGGTCAATCGCGCCGAGAACGAGTGGCTGTTCAACGAGCAGTGGGGCGTGGACGTCTCGGTCAGCAAGCCGCGCCTGATGGCGGCGCTGGTCGAGGAGGCGGTCACGGTCGGTGATCTCGTACGCCTCATGACGTTCCGCCAGGGCGAGGCCAACCTGGTCGAGATCACACTTCCCCGCCATGCGCCGTACGAGGGGAAGCCCGTCCGCGGTGTTCCCCTGCCCCGGGACGCGGCCCTCGTGGCGATCCTGCGGGGCAAGCGTGTCGTGGTGCCGACCGGCGACGACACGCTCGAGGCCGGCGACGAGTTGATCTTCGTCTGCACCACCGAGGTGGAGGACCAGATCCGGGCCGTCGTGCTCGGCAGCGAGGGCCGCGACGCCGGCGCCTGAGGCTCGGGCTGAGCCGGAGAATCAGGCGGAGGCCGGCTCCGGCGTGCTCGTGACGCGGTGGATGGCCCAGGCGGTGAAGGCGAACGTCGCGGCGTAGATCGGCCAGCTGATCAGGATCCGGACGATGCCGAGCGCGTTCGCCTCGCCGAGGGCCCACAGGTAGTACTGGATGCCGGCGCGGAGGCTCAGCGAGACGACCCAAACCAAGGTCAACCATTGGAACGTACGGAACAGACGGGCGTTCCCGAACCAGTCCTGGTGACCCTTGTTCGCCATGATCCCCCAGGCGTACCCGATGATGGGCTTGCGCACCACGACCGAGAGCAGCAGCACCGCGGCCTGCCCGAACGTCAGCAGGATGCCGGGGAGATAGAAGTCTTTGGCCTCGCCCGTGCGCCAGGCCAGGAACGCGCCGATCGCGATGCCGAACAGGCCGTTGATCGCGTGCCGGACGGGCTCCTTGCGGATCAGGCGGTAGACGCCGATGCCGACCGCGGAGATCACCGAGCCGGCCAGGGCCCAGTAGAGCGCCGTCTTCTTGTCGAGCCCGATGACCGCGTCGCCGAGCACCACGTTGAACAGGACGAACGCCAGAACGGGCAGGCTCGACTCGATGAGGCCGCGCACGCCGCCCAGTTGCTCGGCGATCTGCTCGCTCATCGACGGGAGAGGCTCTTCCTCCTCGCCGGAGGGCACCTCGTGGAGCTCGAGCTCCTCGACGACCTCCTCGGCGAGCCGTTCCTCCACGGTTTCGTGCGCGGCGTGACGCGGCTCGCTGCCGGGTGTCACCGGGGCGCCTCCAGCTCGTAGTACGGGTTGTAGATCACCTTGCGGTCGTCCCGGACGGCGATGCGCCCGCGGGCGGTCAGCTGCCGTCCCGGCTCGATGCCGGCGATCGACCGGCGACCCAGGAAGACGAGCGTCACCACATCGCTGCCGTCGTAGAGGTCGGCCTCCAGCGTCGGCAGGTTGGTGCGAGGAGTGTACGCCACCGTGCGCAACCGGCCCGACACGGAGACGACCTGGCCCCGCATGCACTGGCCGGCCGGCATCGCGCCGCATTTCGCGCTCTCCCGCTGCAGCTGCTCGGCGTCCAGCTCGGAGTCGGACGCGGTCAGCCGATCGAAGAACTTTCGCAGGCCGGTGCGCTCGTCGGTCGTCATGACCCTCTCCTTGCCCCGACGGGGATGGACGGCATCGTTCGGGGCACATGCCGTCCATCTAAGGTACGCCGTCGGGGCGTGCGAATCACGGGTGGTTGCCGTTCGCGCCCTGCTGCTCCTGAGCGGCCGCGGCCTGCTCGGTCATCTCCTTGGGCAGGCGCAGCGGGAGCGCCTCGCGCACCGGCCGGGCCTCCTGGTCGCGGATCACCACGAGGCCGGACAGCACGTCGCCGAGCGCGCCCTCGTGACCCTGGGCGGCGGCCGCCGCGCCCTGGTAGAGCGCCCGCACCATCCAGCGCGGGCCGTCCACGCCGACGAACCGGACGTCGGCCGGCCCTTCGGGCGTGTTCACCCGGGCGGTGAGCTCGACGCCGTACGGCCCCTGGATCTCGCGGGGCGTCACGCCGTCGGACTTCATCGCCTGGGCGATCTCGGCGCGGACCTCGTTCCAGATGCCCTCCGAGCGGGGCGCCGCGAAGACGCCGAGCTGGAGCGCGCTGTCGCCGTCGACGAGCACGATCTGCTCGACCGCGCCGTCCGGGTTGGCCTGCACGCGCACCTCGACGCCCTCGATCGCGGGGATCAGGAGGCTGCCCAGGTCGAGCCGCTGCACGCCCTCGGGCGCCCACCTCTCGTCCCACGGGCCGTGCTCGGGCGCCGCCGGCTCGTCGTCGGCCGCGAGGCTCTGCGCCAGCGCCTCGGACGGCGGCGCGTCGGTCGCACGCACGTGCTTCGGGCCGCCGCGCTTACGGGAGAACATCAGTGCCACCTTCCGTCATCAAAGACTGGTGCCCGCCGGTCGACCCCGTGCCGCCGGCACCGCGCGCGGTGTCGTCGAGGGTGTCGACCACGTGGAACACGGCTCGCTCGACCCGCTGGACCACCAGCTGGGCGATGCGGTCGCCACGAGAGATCTTGACCGTCTTCTCCCGGTCATGATTGACCAGGATGACCAGAATTTCGCCGCGGTAGCCGGCGTCGACCGTACCGGGCGCGTTGAGCACGGTCACACCCAGCCGGGCGGCCAGCCCGGAGCGCGGGTGCACGAGGCCGACGTAGCCCTCCGGGATCGCCACGGCGATGCCGGTGCGCACCGTCGCGCGGCCGCCCGGCACGAGCTCGGCGTCCTCGGCGGCGACCAGGTCGGCGCCGGCGTCGCCGGGGTGGGCATAGGCCAGAAGCGGCAGGTCGGGGTCGAGGCGGCGGATCGGGATCACGACGTCGGTCAAGACTGGCTTTCCTTCACGAGCTGAACCATGGGCTGAGGGCGCACTCACCCTGCCATCCTGCCGTGCCCGGCAGCGGAGGCGCGCCGTACCCTTCCAGGGTGACACCGCAGTCCCCCGCGCGCAGCACCGAGCCGGCCGTCTACGCCGAGCGGCTCGGTCTCTCCTGGCCCGCGTGGCCGGCCGCGCTCGCGGTCGACGTGATCATCGGGCTCGAGTTCCTGATCGGCTTCCCGGACATGCCGGCCTGGGTCCCGTTCGCCTTCCTGCTGCCGGCCACGGCCGCCCTGCTGCTCTGGTTCGGCCGCATCCGGGTGACCGTGACGGCCCACGAGCTCCTGGTCGACGACGCCCGGCTGCCGCTCTCGGCGATCTCCGACGTGGTGGCGCTCGACGCGGCCGGCAAACGCGAGGCGCTCGGCGTCGGCGCCCACCCGCTCGCCTTCATCATCCAGCGGCCGTGGATCGGCCCGGCGGTGCAGGTGCTGCTCGACGACCCGGCCGACCCGACACCCTTCTGGGTGATCTCGACCCGGCGGCCGGTGGAGCTGGCTACCGCTCTCCTGGCGGCAAAGCGGGACGGTTCCGCCTGAGGTCCTTCTTCACGTGCTCGCCCAGCATGCGGGTGGCCCGGCGGTTCAGGTAGCCGGCCACCGCGGCCCCGGTGAGCAGCGGTCCCATCGTGCTCAGGCTGCGGCCGAAGCGGCGCAGCAGGCTTCTCTGCAGGTCGCGGCGGGCGGCCGTGCCGAGCACGGTGGCCACGCCGACCCCGGGCAGCAGCGGGTTGATGCCGCGCTGTTGTGACCAGGCCTGGAGCATCGCGAGCGCGCGCTCGCCGGTGGCGCCCTGCACCGGCCGGCCGTAGACCTCGTGCAGCTCGCCCAGCAGCTTCAGCTCGATCGCCACGACGGCGACCGTCTCGGCCGCCAGCAGCACCGGCGCGGAGAGCAGGGAGGGGGTGGCGACCCATTCCACGGCGGCCACGCCGCCGCCGACCGCGCCGATCCCGGCGGTGGCCCGCGCGGAGTTGCGGATCAGGCGCTCGGCCAGGTCGTCCTCGTCCAGGCCGGGAAAGTGGCGGTGCAGGGTGGCCCGGTCGCGGATCGGCACGTGCGGCGCGATGTCGGTGACCACGTCGGCCATCCAGCGCAGCGCGGCCTTCGGCCGGAACAGCTGGCCCAGCCCCCGCCGGCGGATGTCGCCGACCAGGCGGCCGAGCAGCTCGCGGCGGCTCGCCGGTTCGAGGTCGTCCGAGGTGAGCGCCGCGACCGTCTTCCCGAGCGAGTCGTCGTCGGCCGGCGCGGCGGAACCGAGCGCCATGTCCGTGGCGGGCGCGCCGGAACCAGGCGCGGTGTCAGTGCTGAGCGCGCCGGAACCAAGCGCGCTGTCGGTGGCGGGCGTGCCCGAACCAGGCGCGTCGGGTTCGGGCGTGGCGGCGCCCGGCTCGACCGTCGTCTCGTCCTCGGTGTGCTCCGGGTGGCTCATGGAGGTCCTCCCGTCGTGCGTGGCATCTGGTCTCTCAAATGCCCTGCCGTCTCCCCTGTCCAAACTAGGGAACGCCCGCACGCCCGACCGCCTGCCCGCGGCCGGGTGGTGGCGCGCTGCGCGCGAGACGCCGTCAGGCGCACTCGCGGCAGATCAGCTCCCCGTTCCGCTCCACGGCCAGTTGGCTGCGGTGGTGAACCAGGAAGCATCGGGCACAGCGGAACTCGTCGGACTGCATGGGCAGAACCTTGACGGTCAGCTCCTCGTCGGCCAGGTCGGCGCCGGGAAGCTCGAAGCTCTCCGCCACCTCGACCTCGTCGACGTCCACTGAGCCCGACTGCGAATCGGCGCGACGGGCCTTGAGCTCCTCGAGGCTGTCCTCGCCGAGGTCGACCTCATCGCGACGCGGGGCGTCGTAGTCGGTGGCCATCGGATTTCACTCTCCTGTATCGATGAGTCACTTGGCGTTAGTAACGCCTGTGACGAGGTTTCGGTTCCCGGTTCCGCCGGACGATTTCTGACACTCTTGCGTACCTGAAGAAACTGCCCCGGCGAGCGCGGAACCTTACCGTCGTCGCGGCATCGTTGTACGCGTACAGGCGGCCCATTGTTCCCGATGTGACCGAGGCGACATCAAAGTAGGGGCACAACGGTCTGGATCATCGTCGGCGCGCCGGAAGGATTCCCTGTTTCCGCATGCCTGGCGCGTAGACGCTAACCTCTCGACAGGTCCCGCCCGCCACCCGGGCACACCCGATCTGGAGCCAGCCCCATGAGCTTTGCCCGCGTCCGAGCGCTCGTCGTCGTCGGCGTGCTTGCCGTGGCCGCGGTGGTCTTCGTCATCACCGCCCTCGTCAAGGACTCCCAGGGCGGCGCGACGAACGGCTCGGACTGCCCGGCGGGCGCTCCGCTGGCCGACGTGACCCTCCCCGACGACCCGGCCGAGGTCACCGTGAAGGTGTACAACGGCACGAACAAGACGGGGCTGGCCGAGAGCGTCACCAACGAGTTCAAGAACCGCCGCTTCACCGTCCAGAAGCCGGCCGAGAGCAAGACCAAGTACAAGGGCGTGGCCGAGATCCGGTTCGGACCCGACGCCGTCGGCCGGGCCCAGCTGCTGCGGGCGTACTTCCTGGCCCAGTCGAAGATGGAGTACAGCGCGAAGCGCAAGGGCGCCGTCATCGACATCGTGATCGGCAACGAGTTCCGCCAGCTGGCCACGACCACCGAGGTCAACCAGTCGCTGGTCGAGGTCGGCGAGCCGACGCTGCCGCCGGGCGCCTGCATCAAGCCGGTCAAGAAGAAGGACGACGAGGACTCCTAGGCCCCGCCGGCGGCGTCCAGCTCGACCAGGGCGTCGTGCAGGGCGCCGAAGAGCGCCGGCGGCGCGGCCACGACCATGTCGAGGCCGGGCGGGGCGCCCTCGAGGCCGCCGACGACCGCGCCGGCCTCCGTCGCGACCAGGCCGCCGGCCGCGTGGTCCCACGGATTGAGACCCTTCTCGTAGTACGCGTCGAGAACGCCCTCGCCGACCGAGCACAGGTCGATCGACGCCGCGCCGATGCGCCGGATGTCACGCACACGGGTGATCAGCTGGGCCACCACCGCTCCCTGGTGGGCCCGGCGCTTGGCGTCGTAGCCGAAGCCGGTGCCGACCAGGGACTGGGAGAGATCGGTGCGCTCCGAGCAGTGCAGCCGCCGGCCGGCCCGCCACGCGCCGCCGCCGCGGGTCGCGGTCCACTCGTCGCCGGTGGCCGCGTTGATCACCACGCCGGCGAGCACCTCGCCGTCCACCTCGGCCGCCAGCGACACCGCGTACGCCGGAATGCCGTAGAGGTAGTTCACGGTGCCGTCGATCGGGTCGAGAATCCAGCGCACCGCGCCCGGAGCGGGGGCCGACTCGCCGTACTCCTCGCCCAATACGCCGTCGGACGGCCGCAGGGCCCGCAGCGCCGCCACGACCTGGCGTTCCACCGCCCGGTCGGCGGCCGTGACCACGTCGGTCAGCGTGCTCTTGGTCTCGACATCGGTGATCGCCTCGGCCCGCATCCGCCGCGCCGTGGCCGCCGCCTCGCGCGCCACCGGCAACGCGATCGCGAGCAGCTCCTCGGACACTCGAAACTCGCTCACTTGTTCGCCCTTTCCGCCGGTACCATTCTCGCGCCGCGCCTCTCCGGCGAGGTCGGCGACCCCCTGCGGCGTGCTGCGGCGGGAGGATCTCGCTGGACGGCGCTACAATTCACGCCTACCCACCGCTTCGCGAACGTAAGAGAGCGTCCCGGGGGTCCCCACACCAACACCGGCCAGCCTCCTCGCCGTGCGCTGTGCTGGGCACATGGCCGTGCACAACCTCATCGCCTTCGGAAGGTCATTCGTGACAGAAGCCCACCAGAACGGTGCCGACGTTCGTTCCCTCACCGAGGCCCTGATCGCCCATGCGCAGGGCGCCGGCGGGCAGCTCACGTCGGCGGAGGTTGCTCGCACGCTCGAGTCAGCCGAGGTGAGTCCTCCCCAGGCCAAGAAGATTCTCCGCGGCCTCGTGGACGCGGGCGTCACCGTCGTCGTCGACGGCTCGGCGAGTACTCGCCGCAAGGTCGCCGCCGCGCGGGCCGCGACTCCCGCCTCGAAGGCCACGACCGCCAAGGCGGCCCCGGCCACGAAGAAGGCCGCGCCCCCGAAGCAGGCCGCCGCCGCGGCGCCCGCTGCCGGGAGCCCGGCCGACGCCCAGGCCGCCCCGGCCAAGAAGGCGGCCGCCGCCAAGAAGGCCGCTCCGGCCAAGGGTGCGGTGCCCGCCAAGAAGGCCGCGCCCGGCAAGGCCGCCGCGCCCGGCGAGGGCGGTCCCGAGGACGGCGAGGAGATCGATCCCGCCGAGTTGGCCGCCGAGATCGAGGACGTGGTGGTCGAGGAACCGCCCGCCCTGGTCGAGGCCGCCGCCACCGACGCGGCGAGCTCGGCCACCGACGGCGACTTCGAGTGGGACGACGAGGAGTCCGAGGCCCTCAAGCAGGCCCGTCGCGACGCCGAGCTGACCGCCTCGGCCGACTCCGTCCGGGCCTACCTCAAGCAGATCGGCAAGGTCCCCCTGCTGAACGCCGAGCAGGAGGTCGAGCTGGCCAAGCGCATCGAGGCCGGGCTCTACGCGGCCGAGCGGCTGCGCGCCTGCGACGAGGGCGAGGAGAAGCTCGAGCGGACGATGGAGCGCGACCTGCGCTGGATCGGCCGTGACGGCGAGCGCGCCAAGAACCACCTGCTCGAGGCGAACCTCCGACTCGTGGTGTCGCTGGCCAAGCGCTACACCGGCCGCGGCATGGCGTTCCTGGATCTGATCCAGGAGGGCAACCTGGGTCTGATCCGCGCGGTGGAGAAGTTCGACTACACCAAGGGCTACAAGTTCTCCACGTACGCGACCTGGTGGATCCGCCAGGCGATCACCCGCGCGATGGCCGACCAGGCCCGCACCATCCGCATCCCGGTGCACATGGTGGAGGTCATCAACAAGCTCGGCCGCATACAGCGTGAGCTGCTCCAGGACCTGGGCCGCGAGCCCACTCCGGAAGAGCTGGCCAAGGAGATGGACATCACCCCGGAGAAGGTGCTGGAGATCCAGCAGTACGCCCGGGAGCCGATCTCGCTCGACCAGACGATCGGCGACGAGGGTGACAGCCAGCTGGGTGATTTCATCGAGGACTCCGAGGCGGTCGTCGCGGTCGACGCGGTCTCGTTCTCGCTCCTGCAGGACCAGCTCCAGCAGGTGCTCCAGACGCTCTCCGAGCGCGAGGCCGGCGTGGTCCGGCTGCGCTTCGGCCTGACCGACGGCCAGCCGCGCACGCTGGACGAGATCGGCCAGGTCTACGGGGTCACCCGGGAGCGCATCCGGCAGATCGAGTCCAAGACGATGTCGAAGCTGCGTCACCCGTCCAGGTCACAGGTTCTCCGGGACTACCTGGACTAGATCGTTTGGTCAACCCAACGTGTCTGTTTGGTCACCACCCGTACATCAACGGGTGGTGATCAGACCGTTGTGCAGAAGTGATCGTTGACGTGGCACCCTTGGACCACGGCACACTAGGCCCAGCACGTGTGACTTCGGTCCCCCCGGGGCACAGTGGGAAGGCTGCAACGGTGCAGGGTGTTGCACGATGTGAGCAGTAGCCGAGGAACATGTTCATCGGTTCGAACAGAGGAGGAAGGCGATGACCCCGACTCTCACGCCGCCGGCGGGTAGTTTGGCCGGCACCGCAGCCGATGAACGGTGCGACCGCTGCAATGCAGCAGGAAAGCTCCGTTTGACTCTGGCTGGTGGCGGTGAGCTGGTGTTCTGCGGACACCACGCCAACCGGTACGCCGAGGACCTGGTGAAGATCGCGGTTCAGTACGCGGCCGACCCGGACTTCACCTGGCGTGGCGCGGACAAGATGTCTAACTCCAATTAGATCCCCGTTCCCCCGACTCAGACGTGGAAAAGGGACGCCCGGTGTGTGGCGTCCCTTTCACGTTCTCCAGGTCAGATCTCGGTCCCCCATAACCCCTCGACGGTGACCTCCAAGGCCCGCGCGATCTTGATGGCCAGGTACACCGAAGGGGCGTAATCCCCGGTCTCCATCGCGATGATGGTCTGCCGGCTCACCTGGACCGCCGCCGAGAGCCCCTGCTGGGTGAGGCCGGCCTCCTTGCGCGCGGCCCGGATGCGCGACCCGGCCGCCCCGTCGGGCTCCGCGGCGCGAACCGGGCCGGACGGTGGCGCCATCAGTCCTCGTCCCCGGCCAGTGCCTCCCGGCGACGACGACGCCGCCCCTCGACCGTCTTGGCGATGGCGCCGGCGACGCCGCCGAGGACGCCCCCGACGATCGCGCCCTTCCAGGCGTCGCCCCGCGGCTCGTACGAGTAGAGGGCGCCGATCAGGAACACCACGAACGGCGTGGTCCCGAGGACCGTCAGCAGGACCCGCTTGGCGTGCCAGGAGCGCGGCGTGGTGTCCACCCGGCGGCGCTGCACGTAGAGCGTGCACAGCATCATCGGGCCGACCAGGACGGCCAGGATCACGGCGAGCGGCACGACCGCGGGCCTGCCGAGCGGCCACACCATGATCGCCGCAGCCCAGGGCACGAGCACCCATTGCAGCGAGGCGGCGGTGGCGATGCCCTCGTACCACCGGAACCGCTCCCGCTCGTCGCCGTAGAGGTCGCCGTCGAGATCCAGATTCCACCGCACCACGCGATCGAGCACCGAAGTCGTCATGCGTTCATCATCGTGTTAAGTCCTCTTGACGTCAAGTCGACTTAACATCAGACCCAGGGCAGGACCGCCGGCGTCGAGGGCGCGTCGAGCCGGGCGAGCCAGCCGGCGATCCCGGCGGCGCCCTGCATGAAGCCGGGCGACGGCGGCAGCTCGGGCGGGGTCGCGGTGTGCTCGGTGTTCGACCAGGCGACGCCGACCGGCATGGTCACGGTGCGGGCCCGGACGTCCTCGGCCAGCGCCCGCGACCAGGCCAGCAGGGACGCGTCGCCGGTCGCCAGGTAACGATCCAGCAGCACCTGGCCGACCCCGGCGGTGCCGCAGCAGCGGGCCAGGTTGTCCCAGTACCCGGGGTAGAGCCGCGCGGGCAGCCGGCTGTCCCGCAGCGCGCCCAGGCACGCCTCGATCCCCTGCCGCCAGCGCGGGTGCGGCTCGATCTCGTCGAGCAGCATGAAGAGCCGCATGGTTCCGGCCGGTCCGTGGCACCAGCCGAAGTTCACGGCGGGGCGGCCGGCCTTGGGCGGGATCAGCAGCGGTAGCGCCCAGCCGTCGGGGGTGTTTCCCAGCCCCAGAAGGCCGTCCGCGGCGCGAACGGCCACCTCCCTCAGGTCGGTGCGGCCCAGGGCGATCGCGGCGGTCAGGAGGGCGTACGCGACCCCGGCCGTCCCGTGCGAGAAGCCGGGCATGAGGTTCGGGTAGTCCGGGCTCATCCACCAGTGCAGGCCGTCCGGCCGATCGTCGGCCAGCCCGGCCAGGCCGTCCGCGATCCGCGCCGCCGCGTCGTGCCGCCCCGCCTCCACCAGCGCGAGCAGGATGCCGGCGTCGCCCGAGATGATGTCGGTGCACCGGGCCGGGTCCAGCGGCCGGCTCAGCATGCGCCCGGCCAGGTGGCGCGCGTGCGCGTCGGCCGCCGCCAGCGCGATCCGGTCGCCGGCGACCCGGCCCCAGGCCCGCAGCCCGACCGCCACCCCGGCCGTGCCGGCGAAGAGCCCGTCCTCGGGCGGGGTCGCGTAGAGCAGCCGATCGCGGGCCTCCACCGCGAGCCCGGCGACGTCGAGGCCGGCCGCGGCCGCCTCGGCGCACCCCAGCAGCACGCCGGCGGCGCCCTCGTAGAGGTCGTCCCCGTCGAACGGGACCGTGGCGATCCAGGCGAAGGCGTCCATCACAGCGTCTGGATGGTGGCGATGCGCTCCTCGAGCTGCTCGATCGTGGCCTGGGCGCTGGGCGGGCCGCCGCAGAGCCGCCGCAGCTCGGCATGGATCTTGCCGTGGGGCAGGTTGGTGCGGTGGTGATGGGCCGCCACCAGCGTGTTCAGCTGGCGGCGCAGGCTGTTGCGCCGCTCCCCGGCGCTCATCGGCACCGGCACCGGCTCGCGCTGGGCCGGCACCGGCTCGGCCGCCTTCTGCCGCTTCTGCGCGGCCACCTGGTCGGCCTGCCGCTTGGTCAGCAGCATCGACACCTGGTCGGGGGTGAGCAGGCCGGGCAGGCCGAGGTACTCCGCCTCCTCGGCGCTGCCGCTCATCGCCCCGGTGCCGAACGACGTGCCGTCGTAGATGACCTGGTCGAGCTCGGCCGTGGCGGAGAGCGCCTCGAACTGCTTCTCCAGGTCGCCGGAGGCGTCCTCCTCGCGCTGGGCGCGCTCGAGCAGGTCGTCGTCGAGCCCGTCCTTCTGCTTGGGCGCGCCGAGGATGTGATCGCGCTGCGCCTCCATCTCGCTCGCGAGCCCGAGCAGGTGCGGCACGCTGGGCAGGAAGACGGTGGCGGTCTCGCCCTGGCGCCGGGCCCGCACGAAGCGGCCGATCGCCTGGGCGAAGTAGAGCGGGGTGGAGGCGCTGGTCGCGTAGACGCCGACGGCCAGGCGCGGGATGTCGACGCCCTCGGACACCATCCGCACCGCGACCAGCCAGCGCTGGTCGGAGAGGGCGAACGAGGCGATCCGGCCGGAGGCGCCCTCGTCGTCGGAGAGCACGACCACGGCCGGCTGGCCGGTCAGATCATGGATCAATTTCGCGTACGCGCGAGCGGTCTGCTGGTCGCTGGCGATGATCAGGCCGCCCGCGTCGGGCATGCCGTGCTCGCGCAGCTTGGTCAGCCGGGCGTCGGCGGCCCGCAGCACCTGCGGCATCCAACCGCCGCGGTGGTCGAGGGCGGTGCGCCAGGCCTGGGCGATCAGGTCCTTGGTCATCGGCTCGCCGAGCCGGGCCGCGAGCTCGTCGCCGGCATTCGTGCGCCACCGGGTCTCGCCCGAGTACGCCATGAACAGCACCGGCCGGACGACGCCGTCGCGCAGCGCGTCCGAGTAGCCGTACGACGAGTCGGACCGGGACCGCTGGAGGCCGTCCTCGCCGCGCTCGTAGATCACGAACGGGATCGGGTTGTCGTCCGAGCGGAAGGGCGTGCCGGTGAGCATCAGCCGGCGCACGGCCGGCTCGAACGCGGACTTGACGCCGTCGCCCCAGGTCCGCGAGTCGCCGGCGTGGTGGATCTCGTCGAGGATGACGAAGGTCTTCCGGGTCATCGTCCGCCGCCGGTGCACCGCGGGCGCCATGCCGACCTGCGCGTAGGTGAGCACCGCGCCGTGGAAGTCGCGCGACGAGTGCACGTCGGCGTTGCGGAACGCGTGGTCGAGCTGGATGCCGACCCGGGCCGCCGCGGTCGCCCACTGGCTCTTCAGGTGCTCGGTGGGGCAGACGACGGTGACCGCCTCGACCGTGCCGTCGGCCAGCAGCTCGGCCGCGATGCGCAGGGCGAACGTGGTCTTGCCGGCGCCCGGCGTCGCCACGGCCATGAAGTCGTCGCTGCGGCGGCGCAGGTATTCCACCAGGGCCTTGCGTTGCCAGGCCCGGAGCGGCGGGAAGGTTTCCAGATCCGGCAGTTGCGGGCTCACGCGAAGCAGATCCCTTTCACATCTGACGGACCAAAACACAAAGCGCCAGCATAACCAGAGAAGGCTCAGGGCACGGCGATCGGCGCGGACCAGCGCCGATAGAGCGCGAGCAGGCGCACACCGGTGATGAGCACGGCCGCGAGCACTGTCGGGATCGGACCGGCCAGCCCGAACCCGTACAGAACAGTGACGAGGATCGCGCCGCCGAGTGCCGCCACCGCGTAGATGTCCCGCTGGAGCACCACGGGGATCTCGGCGGTCAGCAGGTCGCGGGCGAGACCGCCGCCGATCGCGGTCAGCATGCCGATCAGGCACGCGCCGACCGGCGGCACGTTCGCGTCCAGCGCCTTGAGCGTGCCGGTCACCGTGAACAGGCCGAGGCCGGCCGCATCGAGCAGCAGCACCGTCCGGCGCAGCCGGGAGAGCTGGGGATGCAGCCGGAACACGGCCATCGACGCGAGCACGGCGGTCACCGGGTAGCGCCAGTCGGCGAACGCCAGCGGCGGCACCGCGCCGATCACGAGGTCGCGCAGGATCCCCCCACCCAGCGCGGCCACGAAGCCGACGAACGCGACACCGAACAGGTCGAGCCGCTTGGCGATCGCGGCCGAGGCGCCCGAGGCGGCGAAGACCGCGACGCCGATCAGATCACCGACGAGGAGGCCGTAGCCACTCAGTTGATCATCGCCTCGTAGATCTCCTTGCACTGCGGGCACACCGGCGAGCCCGGCTTCGGCGTCTTGGTCACCGGGAACTTCTCGCCGCAGAGCGCCACGACGAAGGTGCCCATGACCGCACTCTCCGCAATCTTCTCTTTGCGGACGTAGTGGAACATCTCCGGTCCGGTGTCGGCGTCCCGGGTTTCCGGCTTCTCCAGGATCTGGGTGCTCACGACAATTTGCCCTTCAGTCGCAACTCGAGTCATACCGCCGGCGCCCCCAAGCGCGGCGGAAAGTACGAAGCTCCAGCCCGCAAGTCTGACACCTCACGCCGGAGCGGTCCAACGTCATCCGGGGCGCGGGGCACCGTACGGTAGCTGTCGTGACTGATTTCGCGATTCGATACGGCGAGCACGTGACCCGTGCCCGCCGGGACGGCCGGCCGGTGGTCGCGCTGGAGAGCACGATCATCTCGCACGGTCTGCCGCACCCGGACAACCTGCGGGTGGCGCGCGAGATCGAGCAGACCGTCCGGGACAACGGCGCGGTGCCGGCCACGATCGGCATGATCGGCGGCGAGCTGGTCGTCGGCCTCGACGACGCGCAGGTCGAGCACCTGGCGCTGGCCGAGGGCGTGGCCAAGCTGAGCGTGCGCGACCTGGCGGTGGCCGCGGCCCGCCGGGCGGACGGCGCCACCACGGTCGCGGCGACCAGCGCGGTCGCGGCGGCGGCCGAGATCGGCGTCTTCGCGACCGGCGGCCTCGGCGGCGTGCACCGCGAGGCGAGCGTCACCTTCGACGAGTCGGCCGACCTGGTCACGCTGGCCCGCACGCCGATCGTGGTGGTCTGCGCCGGGGTCAAGTCGATCCTCGACGTCGGGGCCACCCTCGAGCGCCTCGAGACGCTCGGCGTCGCGGTGGCCGGCTACCGCACCAAGCGCTTCCCCGGCTTCTTCATCACCGACGGCGGCTTCGACATCGACTGGGAGCTCGACTCCCCCGAGCAGGTGGCCGACGTGATCCGGGCCCGGGCCGACCAGGCCGTCGGGGCCGGCGCGCTGATCCTGGCCAACCCGCTGCCCGCCGACGAGCAGCTCGACCCGGCGCTGCACGACCGCACCCTGGCCGAGGGGCTCGAGCTGCTGGCCCGCGACCACGTCACCGGCAAGGCGGTCACGCCGTTCCTGCTCTCGCACTTCCACGAGAGCACCGAGGGGCAGAGCCTCGCGGTGAACGTGCGGATCATCCTGCGCAACGCGGCGCTGGCCGCGCGGATCGCGGTGGCGAGCACGTCCGCGCCGGCCCCGCTGGGCTTCTCCGCGGCGTGAGCACCGGCGAGCCCGCGGCCGACGCCGGCCTGAGCGCGGCCGACGCCCGGGTGAGCGCGCCCGACGCCCGGGTGAGCGCGCCCGACGCCCGGGTGAGCGCGGCCGACGCCCGGGTGAGCGCGGCCGACGCCCGGGTGATCGTCGTCGGTGACCTGGTCACCGATGTGCTGGTGGCGCACGACGGGCCGATCGAGATCGGCTCGGACACGGCCGCCGCGATCACCGTGCGCGGCGGCGGCCAGGCCGCGAACACGGCGGCCTGGCTGGCCCGGGCCGGGCGCCGGGTGACGCTGGTGGCCGCCGTCGGCGACGATCCGGCCGGGCGGGAGCGGGTGGCCGAGCTGGTCGCGGCCGGCGTGCGCTGCGCGGTGCGCGCCCACGCGGGGGCGCCGACCGGCAGCGTGGTGGTGCTGGCCGGGCCCGAGGAGCGCACGATGGTCACCGACCGCGGCGCGTCGCTGCTGCTCGACCCGGCCGACGTGGTCGCCGCGATCGACCGGGCGGAGGCCTCCCACCTGCATCTTTCCGGTTATCCGCTGCTGCACGACGGCTCCCGGCCGGCCGGTCTCGCGGCTCTGGCGGCGGCCGCCGGGCGGGGGCTCACGACGAGCGTCGACGCGGCCTCGGCGGCGCCGTTGCGGTCGGTGGGTGCGGCGAGCTTCCTGGCCTGGGTACGCGGGGCCGACCTGCTCCTGTGCAACGCCGACGAGGCGGAGGTGCTGGCGGGACCGGGCGACGCGGCCGAGCAGGCGGCGCGGCTGACCGCGCACGTGGCGAACGCCGTGGTGAAACGGGGTGCGGCCGGGTCGGTCTGGGCCGACCGGGCGAACCGTCGGTGGCACGGGACGGCCTCGCGCGTACCGGTGAAGGATCCCACCGGGGCGGGTGACGCTTTCGCAGCAGGCCTGCTCGACGCATGGTGTTCCGGCCTCGGGCCGGCGGAAGCGCTCGCGGCCGGCGCCGCGCTCGGAGCGGAAGCCGTCGCCCGGATCGGCGCCCGGCCGAGCGGGAACTAACGCTCGCGATCTCGCTCGCGCTCGGGGAACACGACCTCGGAGTCGATGGTGAGGTACTCGATCTCTTCCTCGGACTGCTGGGCCAGCGACGCCTGCGGTTTCTCCCGGGCGGCGTCGGACGCGGCGCGCTCGGCCTTGCTGCGGGCCGGCCGGTCGTTCGCGATGAGCACGGCCATCCACGGCAGCAGGACCACGCCGATGGCACACAGGACCAGCCACAACCCCAGCAACGGCGGCCGCACGCTGACCAGGATGGCGCCGGCGATCAGGCAGAGGACGCGCAATCCCATCATGATCCCGTAACGGATCTGCCGGCTGTGGAACTGCTCGTCCTGGCTGCGGGCCGCGTCGGTGATCAGGACCGGCCGCTCCGGCTGCTTCTTCACGGTGGGGTACTCCGATCGACCCCCCATCCTTGCACCGCCGGAGGGCCGATGCCCACTCAGCCGCCGGACGTCACGACGGCACCGACCGGCACAGCGCCTCGTAGGTGATCACGCGGACCTTGGTCGACCGGCCGGCCACCCGCAACAGGTCGCCGACGCCCATCAGGTGCTCGGCCATCCGGCGCACGTCGGCGGTGCTCTCCAGCGGGCGGCTCAGGCCGAGCTCGCGCGCCGACAGCTCCCAGATGCCCTCGGCGATCCGCGGGCCGAGGAGGTCGGCCAGCGCGCGCAGCGCCTCGTCCTCGGTGGGACGCTCCGGCCCGTACCGATTGCCCGTCGTCATCCGGGTCCCCCGCTCAGAAGAGTTCGATCATCGGCGCGGCGTCCGCCTCGGCCTGCTCTCCGGTGCTGGTGGCATGCGTCGAGCGCTGCCGTCCCATCACGTGGCGGGCACGCAGGTCGTCCACCCGAATCATCCGCTCCTTCACGGCCTCGGGCGGGAGAGCTCCCTCGGCGTACGCGGTCACGTCCTCGTTCTGCCGGCGCACGTCGGCGAGGGCGGCGGAGACGTGCTCGAGCATCTGCCGGCTGATGTCCTGGAACTGCACGTGGCCGACGGCGGCGGTGGTCTCGCTGGAGAGGGCGGCCGAGCTGGACTCGACCTGCTGCGCGGCCCGGACCGTGTCCTGGAGGATGCCGGCCACCATCTCCGACATCTCGCGCTGCGCGTTGGCGATGCCGGAGAGCCGGCGGGTCATCGCGGTGTCGACCGTGGTGTCGGCCGATCCGTTGTCCCGGTCGAACTGGCTGTCGTCGGAGAGCACCCGGTCGAGCCGGGTGGTCAGGTCGGCGAGGTTGCTGCCGATGCCGGTGGCCGCCGTGCGGGACCGGTCGGCCAGCTTGCGTACCTCGTCGGCCACCACCGCGAAGCCCTCGCCCGCGTCGCCGGCCCGGACCGCCTCGATCATCGCGTTCAGGGCGAGGATGTTCGTGGCCCGGCTGACGTCCTCGATCTGCTTCACGTAGTCCTTGAGCCCGCGCATCTCCTCGACCAGCTGGTGGATCTGCTCGTCGCGGTACAGGAAGTACCGGATGAGGCGGTCCACCAGCTGGTCGTTCGCGCCGGTCACGCCCGTCAGCTCGGTCTCGGTGCGGCTCAGCGTCGAGGCCAGCTGGGCGACGTCGCCGGCCATCACGTCGGCCAGCGAGTCGACCTTCACGAGCTGCTGGACGATCGACTCGGCGGCCTCCCCGGTCTGCTCGATGACGTCGCTGATGTGGGCATCCATGACGTCGCAGAACTCGGGTACCGGACGCAGCGCATCGGCCACCACCTCCCCGCTGACCCGCGGCTCGCCGGTGACGGCCGGTGGGTCCGATCGGCGGAGCAGACCGGGCATGCATGCCTCCAGACTGACTACGGCGCGTCAGGCGCCGGGAAGAACCTGCTTGATCACCCCGAGCAGCTGCTCCGGGGCGACGGGCTTGACCAGCCAGCCGGTGGCGCCCGCGGTCTTGGCCTCGGTGCGCTTGGTCTGCTCCGACTCGGTGGTCAGCATGAGCATCGGGGTGAACCGCATGCCGGGGGCCTTGCGGGCCTCCCGGACGAACGTGATCCCGTCCATCTGCGGCATGTTGACGTCACTGATGATCAGATTCGGCTTGACGCCCTTGCCCAGCTTGTCGAGGGCCTCCTTGCCGTGCCCCGCGGTCTCCACGGAGTAACCGGCCTTGGTCAGGATCGACTTGAGGCTCATGAGCATGGTGGCGGAGTCGTCGACGAGCATCACGGTGGTCATGGTGGTTCGGTCCCTTGTCTGGTCGGCACGCCGCTGCTCCCCTCGAGCAGCGGCAGCACCTGCCCGGCCAAGAAGACGTCGGTCGGTGCCGCCGTTATCTTCGGCCGGAACCGCATCAGGGACTGGAATGCGCCGGTATGCAGATGGTTGCATTTACGCAAGTTGACGCGGGGTTTCGCGGTCGTCCGCAGCCAGCCGGCCAGCTGCTCGACCTCGTCGACGGTGACGACTCCGGTGAGCGTGGCGGTGGTGTCACCCAACTCGAGCGGCAAGGCCCAGCACCTCCTTCATGTTGAGCACCAGCAGCACCAGCCCGTCGCCGAGCAGCGCGGTGCCGGAGAACTCCTCGGCGTACGCGAGCAGGCCCTCCATCGGCTTGAGGATCACGTCGACCTCGCGGTGGAACTGCTCGACCAGCAGGCCGACGCGCTGGCCGTTCAGGCTGACGATCAGGATCGCCCGGTCCTTGGTCTCGTCCGGGATCCAGGGCATGTCGAGGGCGCGGGCCAGGTCGACGACCGGGACCACCTCGCCGCGCAGCACGACCACCTCCTGGTGCAGGACCCGGCTCATCTCGGCGGCCGGGACGCGCACGGTCTCGACGACGAGGTCGACCGGGATGCCGAAGCGCTGGCCGGCCACGCTGACCACCATCACCTGGGTGACCGCCATCGAGAGCGGCAGCCGCAGCCGGGTCGAGGTGCCGCGGCCGAACTGGGAGCGCATGGTCACCGAGCCGCCGAGCTTCTCGACGCTGGCGCGTACGGCGTCCATCCCGACGCCGCGCCCGGAGAGGTCGGAGACCTGCTCGGCGGTCGAGAAGCCGGGGCGGAAAACCAGGTCGACCGCGTCGGGGTCACTCATCGACTCCAACTCGTCCTCGGTGATCAGGCCTTTCTCGTACGCCTTCCGTTTCACCCGGTCCGGATCCACTCCCCGCCCGTCGTCCGCGATCTCCACGATCACCGCGTCCCCGTCGGCCACCGCGCCGAGCGTGATCTTCGCCGTCGCCGGCTTGCCGGTCGCGAGCCGCTCCTCGGTCGTCTCCACGCCGTGGTCCAGGCTGTTGCGCACGAGATGGACGAGCGGGTCGGCGAGCGCCTCGATGACGTCCTTGTCGGCCATCGTGTCCTCGCCCTCCATGATCAGCTCGATGCTCTTGCCGAGCCGGCGGCTCAGGTCACGCACCAGGCGCGGGAAGCGGGAGAAGGCGACCGAGAGCGGCAGCATCCGGATGTCCATGACCGCGGCCTGGAGCTCCTCGGCGATCCGGTGCATGCCCGAGTACTGATCCTTGATCCGGCGGGAGAGGGCGCGGCTGCCGAACTCCTCCTCGGCCGACTGAGCCAGGAAGGTCAGGCCGTTCTTGGCCACGTTGAGCTCGCCGACCAGCTCCATCAGGTGGTCGACCTTCTCCTGGTCGACCTTGAGGATGCGGCTGCCGACCTGGCCGCCGGGGTCGTCGGCGCGGCCGCGGTCCATCGGCAGATCCATCGCGGGCGCCGCGGGCGGCGGCGCGGTGGCGGTCTCCGGCGGTGGCGTGTCGCCGAGCAGCCGGGTGGCGGTCGCGGTGAGCGTGACGGCGTCGGGATCGGTGATCGCGACCGGATCGCCGAGGGCGTGCGCGGCCGCCGTGATCGCGTGGGCGATCGACAGCAGGTGCGGGCCGCCGGTCGGGTTGATCGCCAGGCTCCGGAGGGCGGCGGTGAGGATCGCCCGCGCGTCGGCGACCAGCTCGGGGTCGCCCGCCGGGGCGGGTTCCGGCGCCCCCGCCGGCGCCTCCACCGGGTCACCGTCCAGGTAGTGGCGCAGCGTGTCGCCGTCCAGATCGACGACCTCGATCTGGTCGCTCACGTAGCGGAACAGGTAGCCGATCTCGCCGGGCCCGGCGCGGGTGGCGACCACGAACGACAGCAGGCAGGCGTACTCGTCGTAGTCGTCGGCGGCCGGCCACTCGTCCGGCTCGACCACGCCGATCTTGTCCAGGGCCGGGACCTGCCGGATCAGGTGCAGCGGGTCCTCGGCCCGGAAGAAGCAACCGGAGTCCGGCGCGTACCGGATGAATCGCATATTTGATGAAGTGGTGCGCAGCCAGGTGGCCGTTTCCGTCAGCCACTCCGTGTCGAAGTGCTCGAGCCAGGCGGGAGCGACGTCTCTTTCCGATACGGCGGCCACTGCCACCGGCGCGGCCTTCTCGCCGCCGATCGGGGCGCGCAGCCGGACGATCAGGCTGGCCGCGTCGGCCCCGGCGGTCGGCGGCAGGCATTCGTGCGTGGTCACGTGGGCCAGCCAGCCCCGGATCAGGTCGAACGCGGCGAGCAGGTCGTCGGTCATCCCGGAGTCCAGCGGGAGGGCTCCGCCGCGTACCTGGTCGAGGAGATCTTCGGCGGCATGGGTGAGCTTGGTCAGCTCCGGGAAGTCGAAGAGGCCGGACGAGCCCTTGAACGTGTGCGCGGCCCGGAACACCTCGTTGATCAGCTCCGGGTCGCCGGGCGTGCGCTCGAGCTGGAGCAGGCCCTCGTCGACCTGGGTGAGCAGGTCGGCGGCCTCGGCCAGGAACTGGGCGAGCAGGGGGTTCATGCCGCCACGCCCCGTCCGGCCGTGAGGATCCGGGCGATCCGCACCAGGCGATCGGCGGCGATCGGCTTGACCACGTAGAGGTTCGCCCCCGCCGCGTACGCCCGATCGGCGTCACCCGGCCGGTCCTCGGTGCTGATCATGACCACCGGCGCCGGGGTGCCGACCGTCTCCGACCGCAGCGTCTCCACGCAGGCGTACCCGTTCATCTTCGGCATGTTCACGTCCACCACGAAGAGGTCGAAGGGGGTGCCGAGGGCCGCCTCGACCGCCTCCAGGCCGTTCGCCGCCTCGGCCACCTCGAAGCCGGCGTCGCTCAGCAGTTTGTTGTGGTAGAGCCGCACCGTCGCGGCGTCGTCCACCACGAGCACCCTCGGCTCGGTCTCGGTCATCACTTGGCTCCGGTCGGTCGTTGGTAGACGATGCCCTCCGGCAGGCGGCTCGGCGTGAAGATCGGGGAGATCCGGCTCATCGACTCGGAGTGCCCGAGGAAGAGGTAGCCGCCCGGCCGCATCGCGCCGTACAGGTTCTCGGCCGCCCGCCGGCTGGACAGCTCGTCGAAGTAGATGAGCACGTTGCGGCAGAAGATCACGTCGAAGTCGCGGAAGACCCGCATGGCCGCGGTGTCGCAGACGTTGACCTGGTGCAGCGTGACCGCGTCGCGGATGCCGTCGTCGAGCTGATTGCGGCCGGCGCCGACCGCGGTGAAGTACCGGGCCACCCACGGCTTCGGCACGCGTTGCAGCGACCGCTCGCCGTAGCTCGCGTGCCGGGCGCGGGCCAGCACCTCGCTGTCGATGTCGGCGCCGTGGATCTCCACGTCCACGGTGTCCATGTGCTCCCATTCCTCCAGGAGGCGAAGGGCGATGGAGTACGGCTCCTCGCCCGTCGAGCAGGGCAGCGAGAGGATCTTGACCGGCCCGACGATCCGGCCCGGCCCGCCCCGCGCGGCCAGCACGTCGGGCAGGACCTTGCTCAGCAGAGCGTCGAACTGGTAGTCCTCGCGCAGGAAGTACGTCTCGTTGACGGTGAGCTGGTTGATCAGCTCCTGGAGCAGGTCGGGGCGGTCGCTCAGCCGCAGCGCCGCGAACCACCCGGTGAACGAGTCGAAGCCGCCGGCCCGGATGCAGGCGTCGATCCGCTTGTCGACGAAGTAGCGCTTGGTCGCGGTGAACTGGATGCCGGTCCGCTTGTAGAAGTACTCGCGGAACTTCTCGAAGTCGGCGCCGGTCAGCCCGGTCCCGACGGCTGAGGTCATCGCAGGGCCGCCTCGACCGTGAAGCGCAGGAAGGGATCGTGGGGGAAGCGGCGCACCGCCCGCTCCAGCAGCTCGTGGTGCTCGGGGCCGAGCGAGGGCAGCAGCGCGTCGATGGCGGAGGCCACCACGTTCGGGTGGGTGTCGTCGCGGATCATCTCGGCGAGCCAGGTCAGCGACGCGGGGTGGGGCAGGTCGGCGAGGACCATCGCGGTCATCACCCGTACGTCGTGATCGGGATCTTGAAGAAGACGGGGAACGATGGCGGGCGTCGAGATCGGCATCGTGGCCAGCGCTTCGGCCACGGCCGTGCGAAGTCCCGCGTCGTCGCTGGCCAGGTGGACGGCCAGCCGCTCGGCGACCTCGTCGGTGTCGTGCGCCGCCAGCGTCGTGAGCAGCGCGTCGCGTACGGCCGGCTGATCCTCTTCGGGGATCCGGTCGAGCAGCGGTCCCACCGCCCCGGCCACGCCGTCCAGGCCGAGCGCCGCCTCCCGCCGCCGGTCCGGATCCGGGTCGTCGAGCTGATTCAGCAGGTCATCGGCCGTCAGCTCGCGCTGCTCCGGCTCCGGCGTCTTCTTGCGGACGAGTCCCATGTGCTCGCTCCTCTCAGCGAACCCAGTCGGCCACGCGGGCGGCGATCTCGTGGGACGGCAGCACCACGTCGGCGCCACCCCGCCGGGCCAGCTCGCCCGGCATCCCCCAGACCACGGCGGTCTCCTCGGACTCCGCGATCGTGCGACCGCCGCCGGCGTGCACCTCGGCGATCTCGGCGGCGCCGTCGTCGCCCATACCGGTCAGCAGCACGCAGACCAGGCGCGACGGATCGCAGTGCCGGCGGGCCGAGGCGACCAGGCGGTCGACGCTCGGGTGCCAGCGGTACTCGGCGCCCGAGGGCACCGACTTGACGATCAGACCGTCGGTGCGCCGGGCGATCACGACGTCGGCGCTGCCCCGGCCCAGGTAGATGTTGCCCTTGTGGATCGTGGTGATCCGGTTGACCTCGTGCACCCGCAGCCGGCAGTTCTCGTCGAGCCGCCGGGCCAGGGGCGCCGTGAAGGAGGCCGGGATGTGCTGGGCGACCACGACCGGGGCGCCCAGGTCGGCCGGTAGCTGGGGCAGCAGTTCGGTCAGTAGCTGGGGGCCGCCGGTCGATGATCCGATGAGGACGAGGTCGGTTTGCTTTTTGTCCTTTTTTATGGGATTTATCGTGATTTCGGCGACGGCTTTCCTTCGCATGCGGGCCGCCGACGCCGCCCGCACCTTCTCCACCAGCTCGCCGGAGATCTCGTCGATGTTGAGCGAGACCGTCCCGCCCGGCTTGGCCACGTAGTCGACCGCGCCGAGCTCCAGCGCCTCCAGCGTGACCAGCGCGTTCCTCTCGGTCAGCGACGAGACCATGACCACCGGCGTCGGCCGGTGCTCCATGATCCTGGAGAGGCAGGTGAGGCCGTCCATCTCCGGCATGTTCACGTCCAGGGTGATCACGTCGGGCTGGACGCGATCGAGCTGCTCGAGGGCGTCCGTGCCGTTGCGGGCGGTCTCCACCCGGAACTCGCCCGTCTCGGCCAGGATCCCCTTGAGCGCCCGGCGCATCAGCGCCGAGTCGTCGACGACGAGGACAGAAGTGGACATCTCAGACGGTGGCCAGGGCTTCCGCAGTCTCCTCGACCACGCCCTCCTTGAGCGCGCGGGCCTGGTCGGCAGCCAGCAGCTGGTCGACCTGCACCAGGAGGAGCATCCGCTTCTGGTCCGGAAGGTTCGCGACCCGTTCGATGATGCGAGCCTGTTCGGCGGACAGCTCCGGGGCCGGCTCCAGCACGTGCCGGCCGACCCGGGCCACCTCGGCCACCGAGTCGACGATGAAGCCGGTGCGCACGCCCCCGATGATCAGAACCACGATCCGCTGGCGCTCGTCGCGCTCGCTCTTCTCCAGGCCGAGGCGGGTACGGAGATCGACCACGGGGAGGACGGTCCCGCGCAGATTGACGAGACCTTCCACGAAGTCGTACGACTTGGGCACGCGGATGAGTGCGTCCGGCACCCGGATGATCTCCTGCACGGCGTCGACGTCGACGGCGTACTCCTCCTCGTCGAGCCGGAACACGACGAACAGCTCCTCGTCGCCCCGGCCGTCGTCGGCGACCCGCTGGTCCTCGGCCATCTCGGCGGTCCCCTCCCGGCTCTGGTGCTCGGCGATCTCGTTGCGTACCTCGGGCGAGTCGAACATCCGGTTCACGCTCAGCACCGACACCAGGCGCTTGCCGTCCTCGAGCCGGACCACCGACTCGACCTCGCTCTTGCGCCCGCCGCCCTCGCCCGCCATGAAGTTCGGCAGGGGCGCGACCAGCTCGTGCGGGACGCGCAGCACCTCGCGGACGGTGTCCATCACGACCCCGACCACGCCGCCGCCTCCTTCGCCGTCGTTCAGCGAGACGACGACGATCCGGTTCTGCGGTTCGAGGTCGGTGACCGGCAGCCCGAAGACCCGGCGCATGCTGACCACCGGGAGCAGCCGGCCACGCAGGTCGATCACGCCGAGGACCCGGCTGCCCGCGTTCGGGACGTGGCTGACCGACTCCGGGGCCTGCACGATCTCCTGGACCTGGTCGATCGGCAGCGCGTACTCCTGGCCCTCGACCGCGAAGCTGACCAGCTCGAGCGTGTCGTCGCTCTCGGCGTCCTCGTCTTCGGTGCCCGGGTCGCGCCGGGCCCCGGCCGCGACGTCGGTCTTGACGGCGGCCGCGGCCAGCCGATCGAACTGGCTGCCGACCAGCCGGTCCACGTCGAGCACGGTGGTCATCTCGCCGCCGCCCGACTTGATCACGCCGATCAGCACGTCGGAGTGGACCGTGGACTGCACCGAGTCGGCCGACTCCATGTCGGCCGGGTCGATGCTGATCACGCTCGAGACGCGGTCGACCACGAAGCCCAGCGGCACGCCGCCGTCCACGATGATCACCCGGGTGGTCTCGTCGTGCTCGGTCGCGTCCATGTCGCAGCACACCCGCAGGCTGACCACCGGCAGCACGCGGCCGCGCAGGTTGGCCAGGCCCTCGAGACTCGGCGGGCCGAGGGGCACCCTCACCACCGCGGGCATCCGGATGATCTCCTGGACGCGGCTCATCGGGAACGCGTACCGCTCCCCCGCCATGTCGAAGGTGACGTAGTCGGCGTTGTCGTCCTCGACCGTCTGTTCGTCGTCGACGCTCATCCGCGCCTCCTCAGGCCGCGTTCTGGAGCTCGTCGGCCAGCGCCGCGATCTCCTCAACGGCCGCGGCCAGGTCCTCGGCGCCCTGCGCCTGCTCCTTGGCCGCGGTCGAGGCCTGCCCGGCGAGCTGCTCGGCCTCGTTGGCGGCCGACGAGATCTGCTCCAGGCCGGTCTTGACCTCGGCGAGGACGGACGCGATCTGCTGGGCCGACTCGCGCACCTCCTCGTTGCCGGAGCGGACCTGCTGCATGTCGCGCTCGATCTCGGCAAGCCGGTCGGTGGTCGCCTTGGCCGCCTCGACCTCGGCGAGCGCCTGCCGGCTGGTCTCCTCGAGGTCGGCGCGCACCTCGACGATCCGGTCCTGCACGGCCTTGACCAGGTCCTTGATCCGGTCGGCGTTGTCGGCCGAGTCGCGGGCCAGGTTGCGGATGTCGGTGGAGACGACCGCGAAGCCCTTGCCGAACTCGCCGGCCCGCGCCGACTCGACCGAGCCGTTCACGGCCAGCATGTTCGTCTGGATCGACACGTTCGCGATGGCGTCGACGATCTTGTCGATCCGGCGGGAGATCTGCTCGAGCTCGCTGACCTTGCGGACGTTCTCGATGCCGTCCCGGGCCGCCTGGCCGATCGCCTGGATCATCGAGTCGACCGCGTCCTTGTTGGTGGACAGCAGGCCCAGGATCGCGTCGGCCCGCTCGACGGCGGCGCCGCCCCGGTTCTCGGAGAGCTGGGCGCCCTGCTCGATCCGGTTGACCAGCTCGGCCGTCTGCTGCCCCTTCTCGGACGCCGTCCGCGCCCCCGAGTTGATCTCGTTGATCGCCGTGTTGATCTGACCGGCCGCCCGGTTGATCTCCTCGACCGCCGCCGACAGCTCTTCGGCCGCGCTCGCCACGTCCTCGGCGCTCTTGGCGATGTCGGTGCTGTTGCGCAAGGTCTCGGAGATCTCGGCGAGCGTTTCGGCGGCCTGTTCGCTCTGCCGCAGCGCCTGGGTCTGCTGGCCGACCGTCTGCAGCGACTCCTCGCAGGCCGCGGACTGCTGCTCGGCCGCCGCGGCGATCTCCTCAGAGCGGGCCTTGGCCGCGGCCGTGGCGATCTTGGACTGGTCGGCGGCCGCGGCCATCTCGGTGGCGCCGGTCATGATCGAGCCCATGTCGGCCCGGATCGTCTCGAGCTGGTCGGTGATCGACTTGCCCTTCTCGACCTCGCCGCGGGCGGTGTCGGCCGACGACTGCACGCCGGAGGCGATGGTGGTGACGCTGGCGCGCACCTCGTCGATCAGGTCGCGGATCTGCCGGGCGCTGCGCTCGCTGGTCTCGGCGAGCGTGCGGACCTCGTCGGCGACGACCGCGAAGCCCTTGCCGTGCTGGCGGGCGCGGGCGGCCTCGATGGCGGCGTTCAGCGCGAGCAGATTCGTCTGGTCGGCGATGTGTGCGACGGTCTTGACGATCTCGCCGATCTCGTCCGCCTGCTTCTCCAGCTCGGTGATCGTCACGACCGACTCGGACTGCCGGCTGGAGGCCCCCTCGACGTTGCCGAGCAGGTTGCTGATGCCGGTGCGGGTCTCGTTCAGCAGGTTCTGCAGGGCCTGGCTGAGCTCGGCGACCTGCCGGGTGGTCTGCTCCTGGCGGCCGACCCGCTCCTCGACCTGGTTCATCGCGGCGAGGCTCTGCTGGGTGGCGCCGGACGCCTCCTCGGCGCCGGCCGAGATCTGCTGCATCGACTCGGCGAGCTGCCGGGAGGCCTCGGCGGCCTCGGCGTTCTGCGCGGAGATCTCGGAGGTGGCCGAGGCGATCCGCTCGGCGGCCTGCTGCTGCTTGGCGACGCTGCGCGCCTGGCGCCGGGTGGCCTCGGGATCACCGCCGCGCGGTGGCCGGGTCGAGCCGGCGTTCGACGTGGGCCGCACCGACCGAACGGTCTCGGCGCGCCCGTTGGCGGTGCTGGTGGTCAAGGGCATGGAGTGGGCTCCCCTCTCGTCGAAACGGGTCGGGGAACGCGCGCCATCCATGGCCCTTGATCGCTGCTTTTTGCTTCCCCCGCCTACTCGGAAAATCCTGGCACCGGCCGCCGACCCGGCGAGCCGATATGCACCCACTTGAATCGACGGGACACCGTCACCGAACGCACGGCGCAGGACGGTTACCGAAAGGTGAGACGGCAATCTCTGCGGTTTTGCCCGGATTATGCGGATTTGGCGGCCGCCTTCATCTCCTTCTTGTAGGCGCGCACCTTGCCCAGCGACTCGGCGTCGACGATGTCGGCGACGGACTTGAAGGACCCCATTTCCCCGTACGCCCCGGCAGCCTCCCGCCACCCGACCGGCTCGACGCCGTACTGCTTGCCGAGCAGCGCTACGAAGATCTGCGATTTCTGCTTGCCGAACCCCGGCAGCGACGCGACCCGCTTGAGCAGCTCCTTGCCGTCGGCGACGCCGGTCCAGAGGTTGGCCGCCTCGCCGTCATACTCCTCGACGAGCCCCCGGCACACTTCCTGAACCCGAGCCGCCATGGCCTTCGGAAACCGATGCAGCGCCGGCGGCGTGGCAAAGATCGCCACCAGCCCTTCCGGGTCGAACTCCGCCAGCTCCACCGCCGTAGGCACATGCCCCAGCCGAAGAGCCAAC
Source organism: Actinoplanes sp. NPDC051537 (assembly GCF_055586105.1). Taxonomy (NCBI): domain Bacteria; kingdom Bacillati; phylum Actinomycetota; class Actinomycetes; order Micromonosporales; family Micromonosporaceae; genus Actinoplanes; species Actinoplanes sp. NPDC051537. The sequence continues at coordinate 252,821 of NZ_JBVJIU010000006.1, read as the reverse complement.
ACATGCGGCGACGAGAACGCCTTCTCGAGCGGAATCTGCTGATCGAGCACCATCCCGATAAGCAGCGCCAGCGGATCGGTCGAGAGCAGCTTGTTGGCGTCGGCGTCGATCGGCAGGGTGAGCGTCATGGCCCTATCTTGCCGCGAACCCTTTCCCCACGGAATCCGCATCCAGCCGCTGTAGTTGGCCGCCCGCCTCGCCGGCCGCCCTCACCGCCCGTCGCCCCTTCCGCCCGTCACCCCTTCCGCCCGTCACCCCTTCCGCCCGCCGCCCTTTCCGCCCGCCGGCCCTTCCGCCCGCCGCGCCGCCGGCCGCCCTCGCCGCCCCGGCCCGTGGCCCCGCGTTGCCTAGGCGCGACCACCCCATCAGCGGACGCCGGCCTCGTAGGCCATCACCACCAACTGGGCCCGGTCCCGCGCCTCGAGCTTCAGCAGCAGCCGCCCCACATGCGACTTCACCGTGCCCATGCTCACGTGCAGATCCGTCGCGATCTCATCGTTCGACCGCCCGCGCGCCACCAGCGCCAGCACCTCGCGCTCCCGCGCCGTGATCTCCCGCAGCGCCGTCACCTTCCGCTCCGGCTGCTCGACGTAGGCCGTGATCAGCCGCCGGGTAGCCGCCGGCGTCAACAGCGCCTCCCCCGACGCCACCACCCGGATCGCCTTGATCAGCTCATCGGGAAGAACCTCCTTCAGCAGAAACCCGCTCGCCCCCGCCCGAAGCGCCCCGAACACGTACTCATCCAGATCGAACGTGGTCAGCACGATCACCCGCGTCCCGAGCCCCGCCGCGCTCTGACAGATCAGCCTGGTCGCCTCGATCCCGCTCATCTCCGGCATCCGCACGTCCATGAGCACGACATCGGGCTCCTCCCGCCGCGCGATGTCGACGGCTTCCCGCCCCGTGCTCGCCTCCCCCACGCAGGTAAGCCCCGGCGTGTTGTCGATGAGCAGCCGAAAGCTGGCCCGCAACAGCGCATGGTCGTCCGCCAGAGCCACCCGAACCCGCTGCTCGGTCATCGCGCGTACCGCAAAGTCGTCGCCACCCGCCAGCCACCCACCGCGCCCGTCCCCGCCGGTCTCGTCCTCATCCCGCCCGGACCGGCCGCGCAGGGTTCCGTCGCGCAGGGTCCCGCCGCGCAGGGTTCCGCCGCGCAGGGTCCCGCCGCCCAGGATCCCGCCGCCCAGGGCCCCGCCGCCAGCTCGCCGCCGAACATCGCCGCTCGCTCCCGCATGCCGATCAACCCCTGGCCCGCCGGCCCGTCATCCGTTGGCGCCGCCGCCCGGCCCTCGCCGATCGCCCCGACGCCGTCGTCGATCACCTCGAGCCACACCTCGCCCGGCGCGAGATCGACCGCGATCCGGCATTTCGTCGCCCTTGCGTGCTTCAGCACATTCGTGAGCGCCTCCTGCACCAGCCGGAACACCGCCACGCCCACACCCTCCGGCACGTCCCGATCGCCCCGCACCTGGAGCTCGACCACCAACCCGGTCGAACGCGCCGCGGCGACCACACCGTCGAGATCGGACAGTCCCGGCGTGGGCACGACGATCGCCTCGGCCCGCAGCGCCCCGAGCGCCCGCCGCAGCTCCGCGAGCGCCTCCCGGCTGGTCGCCGCGATGTCGCGCAACGACTCCCGCAACTGCTGCGGCTGGGCGTCGGCGATGTGGTCGGCCACCGTCGCCCGGACCGCGATCACGCTCATGTTGTGCGCCACGATGTCGTGCAGGTCGCGCGCGATCCGCAGCCGCTCCTCGCCCAGCGCCAGCTCGGTGGCCTGCGCGGCGCTGCGAGCCGCGTAGGCCCGGCGCTCCCGAATCGTGCGCCCGGTCGTCCAGCACCCGCCGAGCACCCACAGCACGAGCCCGACCTCGAACGCGTCTCCCGCCGCCCACCCGAAGGACGCCGCGAGCACCGCGATGCTCACGATGACGATCGTCACCGATCGCCGCCGGCCGACGTCGGTGCCCACCGTGTAGAGCACTAACGCCAGCATCAGTGTCGGCGCCACCCCGGCGTAGTCCGGTATCAGCCCGCTGGTCGACACGAGCGCGCCGAGCACGAGGGCCGACCAGGCCGCCGCCTCGGGCCGCAACCGCCGCACCGCCACCGGCACTCCCAGCAGCAGCCCGGCCAGCATCGACACCCAGCCCGGCTCGTGCCAGGAGGCGCGCGACGCCGGGACCGGAACCTCGAGCGCCGCGATCCAGCCGACCAGCGCGACGCCGACGGCCAGCCCGGCGTCGCACGCGATGAGCTGGCCGCGGCTGAGCCCGCGGAGGAGCACGGAAGGCGTTGCGGTGGTCATGCCCGCGACAGTAATCAGGCGGCGGGCCGGGCGCGTCAGACCACGGTCTGAACTTTGCGATCTTCAACTGTGGACCTGGGTCGGACGATTTCCCGCACCGAGCCGGGGATCGTCGACGCCCATGACGACAGCGATGGTCGCGCTCCACGACCTACGGATGGAGTATCGCGCCGGCCGGGACCGGGTGGCGGCGCTCGACGGCGTCACGGTCGAGCTCCCGCCCGGCACGTTCACGGCCGTGATGGGCCCCTCCGGCTCCGGCAAGTCGACGCTGCTGCACTGCGCGGCCGGCCTCGACCGGCCGACCGCCGGCGAGGTGGTCCTCGACGGCGTCCGGCTGGGCGGGCTCGACGAGACCGGCCTGACGGTGCTCCGCCGTGAGCGCGTGGGCTTCGTGTTCCAGGCCTTCAACCTGATCTCCTCGCTGACCGCGGCGCAGAATGTCGCTCTCCCCGCCCGCCTGGCCGGTCGCCGGGTCGATCCGGCCGAGACGGCACGGGCCCTGGCCCGGGTCGGTCTCGCCGACCGTGGCCGACATCGGCCGAGCGAGCTGTCCGGCGGCGAGCAGCAGCGGGTCGCGATCGCCCGCGCGTTGCTCACCGGTCCGGCCGTGCTCTTCGCCGACGAACCGACCGGCGCGCTCGACGGCGCCACCTCCCGCCAGGTGCTCGGCCTGCTGCGCGACCTGGTCGAGGAGCGTGGTCAGACCATCGTGATGGTCACCCACGATCCGGTGGCGGCCGCCATGGCCGACCAGGTGCTGCTGCTGGCCGACGGCCGCCTGATCGACCGCGTCGAGGCGACCTCGGCCGAGTCGATCGCGGCCCGCATGGCCGCGGTGGAGGCGAAATGCTGACGCGCGACCGGCTGGGCGCGTTCGTCGCCGTCCTCTTTGGTACGGCGGTGGTCGCGCTCACCCTCAGCCTGCTCGCCTCCGCGCGCCCCCGGGTTCCCGACCGATACGCCGCGACCACCGTGGCCGTCCTGAACCCGCGAGCGGCCACCCCGGCCGACCCGTTCCCCGAGTCCCGGCCGTGGTCCTCCGCCGACGCGACCGCGCTGGCCACTCGCCTGGCCACGATCCCGGGCGTGACCGCGGCCGTCCCCGACCGGCGCTTCTACGCCCAGCCCGTGCTCGGCGGCCGCCCGTCGCCGTCGATCCAGGAAGGCCACGGCTGGGCCGCCGCCGCCCTGGCATCCGACACGCTGGTCGGCGGCCGGCCCGCGACCGCCGATCACGAGGTGGTCCTGTCCCGGCGATCGGGCGTCCCGGTCGGCGGCACGGTCTCGATCCTGACCGCGGCCGGCCCGTCGACCTGGGCCGTGACCGGCCTCATCGACGCCGACCGCCTCTACGTCGCCGACGCCACCGCGGCGCGACTGGCTCCCGGCGTCCGCGTCATCGGCCTCACCGGCCGTCCCGAAGTGGCCCGGGTCGAGTCGGTCGCCACCGGCGCCACGGTTTTGCACGGCGCAAGCCTGGGCGAGCTCGAGCCGAGGTCCGACGCCCGGACGAGGTGGATCGGCCTCCAGGTGGTCACGGCCATGACCGCGTTGTCGGCGTTCGCCTGCGCCTTCGTGATCGCTTCGACCTTCGCGCTCGTCGTCCACCAGCGCCGGCGCGAGATCGGCCTGCTGCGGGCGACCGGCGCGACGCCGAAGCAGGTACGCCGATCGATCGTCAGGGAGGCCGCGATAGTCGGCGTGGTCGCCGGGGCACTGGGCACGCTGCTCGGGGTCGCCGTCTCGCCGCTGATCGGCGAGGTGCTGGTCGACGCCGGGTTCCAGCCGCACTCGTTCGCGGTCGCCCCGCACCTCTGGCCGATCCTGGCCGGTCTCGCCGCCGGCCCGCTCCTCGCCACCACCGGATCGCTGGTCGCCGCGCGGCGGGCGGCCCGGGTCCGGCCGCTCGAGGCGCTGCGCGACGCGGAGGTCGAGGCCAAGCCGATGACCCGCTTCCGGTGGGCCCTGGGCCTGTTCTGCACCGCCGCGGGCGCGCTGGCCGGGGCCGCCACCACGATGACCGACGACGTCACCGACCTCGCCACGCTCGCGCTGCTCGGCGCGATGGCGCTGGTGGTCGGCGCCACCGTTCTGGCGCCGGCTGCCGTGCCGTTGATCGTCCGGGTGCTGCTGCGCCCGGCGCGCGGCCCGATCGGCACGGTGATGCGGGAGAGCGCGCTCACCGGCGCGCGGCGCACTGCATCGACCGCCGCCCCGGTGCTGCTGACGATCGCGTTCGCGGTCTTCATCGCCGGCAACGTGCGGACCTCCACCGATGCGTACGCGGGCCATCGAGCCGACGCGATCGGCGCCGGCACCGTCCTCGTCCCCGACGGAACGCCCGGCCTGACCGACGCGGCCGCGCCGGGAGCCCCGCTGCCGACCACCGTCTACGTCGGCGATACCGCGGTGTCCGCGGTCGGCGGCGACACCGCGGTGTCCGCGGCCCGCGGCGCCAGCACGGCTACCGAGCCCGGCGGCGCCAGCACGGCGACCGAGCCCGGCGGCGCTAGCACGGCGACCGAGCCCGGAACGGCCGCCATCACCGCGGGCCTGGCCGCCCAGAATGGGCTGAAAGTGGGCGACACGGTCCCGCTGACCTTCGCGGATGGCGTCCGGGCGATGTTCCGGGTGGGGGCGGTCGTCGAGCACGGCGCCGGGACGGCCGAGGTCATGCTCGGCCGCGCGACCGTCCGCGAGCACGACCCGTCCGCCCTGGCCGACGCCATGGCTCTCACCGACGGGGAAAGACCGGCCGTGCTCGGCGCACGAACGGTCAATGTGGACGCCTACGCCCGCCAGGCCGACGCCGACGAGGACCGGCTCGTCTGGATCTTCACGCTGCTATTGATCGGCGTGTCCGTCGGCTATGGCGCGCTCGCGGTGGCGAACACGCTGTTCATGGCCACGGCTCGCCGTGCCCCCGACTACCGCCTGCTCCGGCTGGCCGGCGCGACCCCGCGTCAGGTGCTGCTGGCCGTCGCCGGGGAGTCCGCACTCGCGGTCGTGATCGGGGCGGTGCTGGGGTGCGCCGCGGCGATCGCGGCCCTGTGGGGCGGCATTGCCGGCCTGCGCCAGCAGACCGGCACCGACGTGCCGCTGACCATCCCGTGGCCGATCGCGGCCGGCTCGCTCGCCGTCTGCCTGCTGCTCGCCCTGGCCGCCAGCGTGCTGCCGGCCCGAGCCCGCCTGGCCCGCTCCGAGCCGATCCGGCCGGCGTGGTGATGACCCGAGCCACCACTCGCCCACGCCGAGCCGATCCGGCCGGTGTGGTGATGACCCGAGCCACCACTCGCCCAGGCCGACCCGATCCGGCCGGCGCGGCGAAGACCCGAGCCACCACCCGCCCAGGCCGACCCGATCCGGCCGGCGCGGCGAAGACCCGGGCCACCACAACGACGACTCAAACACCGAGCAGGTCGGCGACCTCCCCGATCGACCGGTCCGCCAGCGAGCCCAGCAGCATGTCCGCCCCGTCCAGCGGCAGGGCCGCCGTCTGCGGATTGGGCACCGCCACGCAGAACATGCCCGCCGCCTTGGCCGCCGCCACCCCGTTTGGCGAATCCTCGACCGCGAGCGCCTCGGCCCCCACCACGCCGAGTTCGCTCAGCGCCAGCTCGTACAGGTCGGGCGCCGGCTTGGTCCACTCGACCCGGTCGCGGGTGGCCAGCGACTCGAAGCGGTCCCGCAGCCCGAGCGCGTCCAGGAAGCGCGTCACCCAGGCGACGCCCGAACTGGAGGCCAGCCCGACGCGCAGCCCCAGGTCGCGGGCCTCGTCGAGCCAAGCGACGATCCCGTCACGCGGCGAAGCGCCGGCCATCAACTCGTCGAAGCGGGCGTTCCGGGTCGCCCGGATCGCCGCGCGGTCAACCGGGCCGCCGACCAGCGTCTCGAGGTGGGCGTACGGGCTCCAGCCCGAGTCGGCGGTGCCGATCCCCTGCGCCCAGACGAGGGGGTCGAGCGCGACGCCGCGGGCGGCGTACGCCTCCTGCCAGGAGATGAACTCGGGCGTCTCGGTGTCGAGGATCGTCCCGTCCAGATCGAAGATGATCGCCTTCAGCACTTCGGCATCATGCCGTGCCGGTTCAAGAGTGCGAGCGGCGCGTGTCAAGCTGGTCCGGCAAGGGGACCAGAGGGGGAGACGACGATGAGCGATTCGGACGAGAGCATCGAGCGGGAGATCGCGGGCGGCGACTACGGCCCGGGGATCTTCGATGAGCCGGAGACGTACCGGCCGGAGAAGGGCGACGACGACCCGGGGCTGTCCAGCACGCTCGCCGCGGGCTCCGACATCGACCAGCTTCAGGACGGCGGCCCGCACCCCGAGCACGGCGTGATGACCACGACCGGCGGCACGGCGGGGCCGAACAGCTTCAAGACGCACCCGCGTACGGGTCCCGGTGTCGCGAACACGACGACCGGCGACGCGACCACGGGCGCGATGGAGACGCCGGTCGACGGCTACACGAGCGACGCCAGCAGCAACGCGATCGACTGAGCTTGGCGCCGGCCATTACGGTCGCACCGTGACGGAGAAAGCGGAGCGGCCGGAGCGGGCGGAGCGGGCGGACAAAGCCGAGGAAGCGGAGAAGGCCGAGGAAGCGGGCAGGGCGGAGAAGGCCGAGCAAGCGAAGAGGGCGGCCGAAACCGAACCGTTCGCGGCCGGTCGCGAGGCCGATGTCTTCGCGCTCGGACCCGATCGGGTGCTGCGGCGTTACCGGAACGGCGACGACGCGACGCGCGAGGCCGGGGTGATGGCGTACGTGGCCGGCCTCGGCTACCCGGTGCCGGCCGTCTTCTCCGCCGCCGGCCCCGACCTGGTCATGGAACGGCTGGACGGCCCGACCCTGGCGCAGGCCGGGCTGGCGGGCCGGATCGGCCTGATCGAGGGCGCCGACATCATGGCCGACCTGCTCCGGCGGCTGCACGAGCTGCCGGCGCAAAAGGGCGACGGCACGATCATCCACCTCGACCTGCACCCGGAGAACATCCTGCTCACCGGCCGCGGCCCGGTCGTGATCGACTGGCGGAACGCGGGCGACGGCCCGGCCGACCTCGACACCGCCCTGACCGCGTTGATCCTGGCCCAGGTCGCCATCGGCTCGATCGAGCACGACCTGATGGACGGCGCCGGCGAGATGCTCGACCACTTCGTCGGGGTGGCGCCCGGCGACCCGCTGGCGATGCTCGACGACGCCGTCGCGTTCCGCCGCACGCAACTCACGATGTCACCGGACGAGATCGCCGAGCTCGGCGCGGCCGCCGCCCGGGTCCGAAAGAACGAATCCGCCGAACGCTGACCAGCCGGCGGAACCCCAGCAAGGCAACGATCAGCACGGGGCCCGATCAACACGGGGCCCGATCAACACCGGGCCCGATCAACACCGGGCCCGATCAACACCGGAGCACGAAAACGCCCGGCGGACGAATCCGCCGGGCGCTGATCAGCTAGCAGGGGACGATCAACCCGCGTACGCCTCGAGTCGGGAAGCCCGCTCGGGATCGCGCAGCTTGAGCATCGTGACCTTCTCGATCTGGCGGATCCGCTCGCGGCTCAGGCCGAACTCGCGGCCCACCTCGTCGAGCGTGCGCTGCCGGCCGTCGTCCAGGCCGAAGCGCAGCCGGATCACCGCGGACTCCCGCTCGGAGAGGGTCGCCAGAACGATCTCCACCTCGTTGCGGAGCTCGCCCTGGCCGATGGTGTTGGCCGGGTTGCCGGCGTCGACCGCGGCCACGAAGTCGCCGAGTGCGCTCTCGCCGTCCTCACCGACGGCCTGGTCGAGGCTGACCGGCTCCCGGTCGTACGAGATCAGCTCGATGACCTGGAACTCCGGCACCGCCATCGCCTTGGCGATCTCGGCGATGCTCGGCTCCCGGCCCAGCGTGGCGGCCAGGTCGCGACGGGCGCGGACCATGCGGTTGACCTGCTCGACCATGTGCACCGGAATGCGGATGGTGCGGGCCTGGTCGGCCATCGCGCGGGTGATCGCCTGGCGGATCCACCAGGTCGCGTACGTGGAGAACTTGTAGCCCTTGGTGTAGTCGAACTTCTCCACCGCGCGGATCAGACCCAGGTTGCCCTCCTGGATCAGATCCAGGAACGCCATCCCCCGGCCGGTGTACCGCTTCGCGATGCTCACCACGAGTCGCAGGTTCGCCTCGAGCAGGTGGTTCTTGGCGGCCTTGCCCTCGAGGATGATGACCTTGAGGAGTGGAGCGAGATCGTCGCCGGCCGCGGGAAGCTTCTCCTCGGCGTACAGGCCGGCCTCGATGCGCTTGGAAAGTTCGACCTCCTCGACGGCGGTCAGCAGGCGGGTGCGACCGATCCCGTTCAAGTAGGCCCGAACCAGGTCGGCGGAAACGCCGCGCTCGTCCGTCGCGTCCAGGTCGGTCAGGAGCTCGACACCGTCCGTCATGATGTTGTCGGCGGCAACCGCCGCCGTAGACTCCGACGCCTTCATCTGCAGGACCACCTTTCAGTCCCCTCCCCGCTGATAACCGTCTCGTGCGTTCCCAGCCGCATTCGTGCCGGTGATCGATAGCTTGGCCCGGGACGCGTTAAGCGGAGGTGAGGCAAGCGTCCGTGTGGCATGAATCAGGGAGAACCCTGACGTCGCCAAGCCGACAACTGGGTGGAATGCCGGATCTGAGTTGTTGTGGAAGGCCGATAATGTCTTCCAAACGCCGGGCGAGAGGGATCGGTTCATGGTCTTCAAGAAAATGTTGCAGGCGATGGGTGTGGGCGGTCCGTCGGTCGAGACCGAGCTGGTCAACCCCAACTGCCGGCCGGGCGGATTCCTCGAGGGCCAGATCCAGGTGGTCGGCGGCGATCATGCCGTTGACGTGGAATATCTCGCCGTCGGCCTGATCACCCGGGTCGAGGTGGAGAGCGGCGACAGCGAGTACAACACCGATCAGGAGTTCCACCGCCAGCGCCTCACCGGATCGTTCCGGCTCGATCCGGGCGCCCGCTACGACGTCCCGTTCCGCTTCGACGTGCCGTGGGAAACGCCGATCACCGAGGTCTACGGGCAGCATCTGCACGGCATGACCATGGGCCTGACGACCGAGCTCGAGGTGGCGCGCGCCGTCGACAAGTCGGATCTCGACGCGGTGGCCGTGCACCCGCTGCCCGCGCAGGAGCGCATCCTCGACGCGTTGCTGCGGCTGGGCTTCCGCTTCAGCCGCGCCGACGTCGAGCGCGGTCGCGTCTACGGCGCCGAGCAGACGCTGCCGTTCTACCAGGAGATCGAGTTCTACCCGCCGTCGGCCTACGCGCACGGGATCAACCAGCTCGAGCTGACCTTCATCCCGACGCCACACCGCCTCCAGGTGATCCTCGAGATCGACAAGCGCGGCGGCATGTTCACCGACGGCCACGACGCGTTCGGCAACTTCGATGTCGACTACGCGACGGTCGACCGCGTCGACTGGTCCGGCCAGCTCGACAACTGGCTGCGCCAATCCGCCCACCGCCGGGGCCTGTTCTTCTGAAACACAGCCTTCTAAAGCTCCAGCAAGATCGTTCGCGGCCCCACGTTCACGCTCTCGACCAGCATGTGCGCCCGGAAGCGCCCGGTCTCAACGGTTGCTCCCCGGGCGCGCAGCGCGTCCACATAGGCCATGACCAGCGGTTCCGCGATCTCGGCCGGCGCCGCCGCGCTCCAGGTGGGCCGCCGCCCCTTCCGAGCGTCCCCGTAGAGCGTGAACTGACTGACCACCAGCAGCGGCGCCCCCACGTCGGCCGCGGACGCCTCATCATCAAGAATCCGCAGCTCAACCGTCTTGCGCGCAAGCTCGGCCGCCTTCACCGGCGTGTCATCATGCGTGACCCCCACCAGCACGAGCAGCCCGTCCCCGATCTTCCCGACGACCTCCTCGCCCACCGTCACACTAGCCCGGCTCACGGTCTGCACCAGCGCGCGCATTTTCCGCCTTTCTCAACCTAAAGCACATTTTCCCGTACGAGGAACGCACCGGTCCCCGCCTACCAGCGCGACCAAGTGCAACACAGGGCCGGAGCGCGCCTCTCGCGTGAGAGGGGTGGTCACCCTGCCGACGGTCCCCGCCCAACGCGGCCGCGTCGCCCTCCTCCGCCCGACCCACCACCGAGCCACCCACATGCGGCCGCCATCCCCACGCCGCCTCCCCCCACGCCGCCACCCGAACGCCGTCACCCGAACGCCGTCACCCGAACGCCGCCGCCACCCATAAAGCCGCCACCACCCACAAGCCGCCACCACCCACAAGCCGCCACCACCCACAAGCCGCCACCACCCACAAGCCGCCACCACCCACAAGCCGCCACCACCCACAAGCCGCCGCCACCCACAAGCCGTCGCCACCCACAAGCCGCCGCCACCCACAAGCCGCCGCCACCCACAAGCCGCCGCCACCCACAAGCCGCCGCCACCCACAAGCCGCCGCCCATAAGCCGCCATCACCCATAAGCCGCCATCACCCATAAGCCGCCATCACCCATAAGCCGCCGCCCACAAGCCGCCGCCGGACGCCGGCCGGTCTCGGCTCGCGGGGCCATGCGCTACATCGGTTGGCCGCCGGTGGTGGTCCGAAGCGCGTGCAGCGCCCAGCGGTTGGCGGCGGCCAGGACGGCGAGGATCACGCCGAGGATGACGTGGCCGGTGAGCACCAGCGCCACGGTCGCGCCGCCGAAGACGACCCACTCCGGGATCAGGCGCTGCGGGTCGGGCAGGGGGTGGCTCGCGCGCGGGGCGACCCAGCGGGCCCACACCACGGCGCCCAGCAACGGCAGGGCGATCGCGGCCAGGATGCGGAACCAGACCGGGCCGGGCAGGTGCCACCCGCCGTACGCCAGCGCCGCCAGGGCGCACAGTTCCAGAGCGAATCGCAGCGCCAGGTTGAACGCTCGCATGGTCCACCTCCACAGTCCGGCCGCAGGTATCGCACCAGAATGCGGCCGCGCGGGCGATCGGTTAACCGCCCACACTTCGGGGGTCTTCTATGGGCTGCGGAGGCGGCGGGCGCCGGTGTCGGGGCGGGATGCGGGCGGCCCGAGCTCGGTGGCGGCGTGCAGGACCGAGATGCCGTCGGGGCGGGCCAGCACGGGGTTGAGCACGAGCGAGCGGAGGCGAGGGTGGTCGTCGGCGAGACGGCCCACTCTCAGGAGCAGGTCGATGAGGGCGGCGCGATCGACCGGGGCCGAACCGCGGTAACCGTGCAGCAGCGGCGCGGCCCTTGGCTCGATCACCAGGGCCTCGGCGGCGCGATCGGTCAGCGGGGCCGCGCGCCAGGCCAGGTCGCCCAGCAGCTCGCTGGCCACGCCGCCGAGGCCGAAGCCGACGACCGGGCCGAACGCGGGATCTTCCACCACCTCGACCGTGCACGCCACGCCGGGGGCGACCATGGACTGCACCAGGACGTCCGGTCCGAAGTTCGTGGCCAGGTCCGCGTACGCCGCCCGGAGATCGTCCTCGTCGGCCAGCGCGAGCCGGACCGCGCCGAGGTCGATGCGGTGACGCAGGGCGCCGCCGGCCGCCTTGAGCGCCACCGGGTAGCCGAGCGCCGACGCCGCGCCGAGGGCCGCCTCGACCGAGGTGGCCAGCGTCGACGGCACCACGTCGATGCCGTACGCCGCCAGCAGCTCGGACGGCGGACCCTCGATGTCGGCCGCCGCCGGGTCCACGTCGGGCAACGCCGGCAGCACGCCCGGCGGCCGGCGCAGCCACTCGGCGTAGGACGCGACGCGGGCCAGGGCGCGCACCGCCTCCTCGACCGAGGGATAGGCCGGCACGCGTGGCGGCAGGTTGCCCAGCAGGAAGGTGGCGACCGTGGGTTTCTCGCCGGCCAGGGCGACGCTGGCCAGGGCCGTGGCGAAGTCGTCGTCATCGTCGGGCAGCTGGCCGGGCAGTGGCGGCGCGAAGACCACGACCAGGGCGTCGGCGCGGTCGTCGACGGCGGCGTCGGCCAGCGCGTCGGCGAACTCGTGGGCGCCGGCCTGCGGGTTGATGTCGTGCGGGTAGCCCTCGGCCACGGTGAGACCGGTCGCGCGGCAGGCGGCCACCGCCAGCTGGGACAACGCCGACGAGTTGCCGACCACGGCCACCCGGCGGCCGGCCGGCAGCGGCTGATGGGCCAGCAGCAGGCCGACGTCGAAGAGCTCCTGCACCGTGTCGACCCGGATGACGCCGGAGCGGGCGAACAGGGCGGTCACCGCGTGCGCGTCGGGACCGGGCACGTCGCCGGCGAGGCCCGGCGGGCGGGTCGCCGAGGCCACCGCGACGACCGGCTTGACCCGGGACATGCGGCGGGCGAGGCGGGCGAACTTGCGCGGGTTGCCGAACGTCTCGAGGTAGAGCAGGACGACGTCGGTGCCGGGGTCGTCCTGCCAGTACTGCAGGAGGTCGTTGCCGGAGACGTCGGCGCGGTTGCCGGCCGAGACGAAGCTGGACAGGCCGAGCCCGCGACGATCGGCCTCGGCCAGCAGGGCGACACCGAGGGCGCCGCTCTGGCTGAAGAACCCGACCCGCCCGGCGGCCGGCAGCAGAGGGGAAAGCGTCGCATTGAGGCGTACGGACGCATCGGTGTTGGCAATCCCCATGCTGTTCGGCCCCACCACGCGCAACCCCGCGCCGTGCGCGCGTTCGACCAGCGCACGCTGGGTCGCGGCACCGTCGGCGCCCGCCTCGGCAAACCCGGCCGAGACCACCACGAGGCCGCCCGCGCCGCTTGCCGCCGCGTCCGCCACCGCCCCGGCCACCGCCTCGGGCGGCACCGCGATCAGTGCGAGGTCGACCGCGACGCCGGCCTCGGCCGCCGACCGGTACGCCGGAAGGCCCGCCACCCGATCGGCCCGGCGATGGACCGGAATGATCGTGCCGGTGAACCCGCCGTCGCGCAGGTGGCCGAGCATGGCGGCGCCGATGCCCTGCCCGCTGGCGCTGGCACCGTAGACCGCGACCGCCCGCGGCGCGAGAAGCCGGGCGATCGACCGCGCCTCGGTGCGCTGCTCGCGTGACTCCTGCACCTCGCGCGACTTCTCGGTCGGCGCGATCGGGAAGTCGAGGTGGACCACGCCGTCCGCGTACTGGCGCTGGATCTGATACCCGAAGTCGCTGAAGACGCGGAGCATGCCGCCGTTCTCGGGCAGAACCTCGGCGACAAAACGGGCGATGCCGTTCTCGCGAGCGGCCTCGGCGAGGTGCTCGAGCAGCACCGACCCGATGCCGCGGCCCTGGTGGGCGTCCTCCACCACGAGCGCGACCTCGGCCTCGGGCGCGTCGGGACCGAGGCGCTCGTAGCGGCCGACCGCCGTGATGCGCGGGCCGTTGAGCAGGACGAACGCCTCCCGATCACGATGATCGACGTTGACGAACCGCTCGAGGTCGCGCTCGGGAATGCGCGGATAGGGGGAGAAATAGCGCAGATAGCGCGTGCGGTCGCTCATGCGGGAGTGGAACTCCACGATGGCGGGGGCATCGTCGGGCCGGATCTGCCGCAGGTGGGCGGCCGTGCCGTCGGACAGCAGGACGTCCGCGCTCTTCTCCAGGGCGCTGTCGCCAGAGGGCTTCTCCGCGGCGCCCTCGGCCGGTCGCACCTCCGCGGCACCCTCGGCCGATCGCATCTCCGCGGCGCCCTCGCCCGATCGCATCTCCGCGGCGCCCTCGCCCGATCGCATCTCCGCGGCGCCCTCGCCCGGTCGCATCTCCGCGGCGCCCTCGCCTGGTCGCTTCTCCATCGCGGCCTCCCCTTAGTCGCGGGGGTCGTGCGGGTCGAGGCCGTGCAGCGGGAACACGGCCGTGCGGGTGGCGAGGATGGCCCGATCGACCGCGTCGGGCTCGGTGCCGGGCTGCCAGGGCTCGATCACCGGGTCGGCGCCGTCGGTCATCGTCTCGGGAACGACGGCCCGGGGACATCGCTCGGCGGCGAGCGCACGCCAGCCCGGGGGTGTGCGGGTCGCGGGGTCGAGCGGGTCGCCGGTGGCCACCGCGAGCAGGTGGGTCCAGGCCCGGGGAACCACCTCGACCAGGGCGTATCCCCCACCACCGGTGGCTATCCAGCGGCCGTCGCAGAGCTCGTCGGCCAGGTCGCGCATGGCCAGGTAGGCGGCGCGCTGCCCGTCGACCGAGAGGCTGAGGTCGGCCAGGGGGTCGAGGCGGTGGGCGTCGGCGCCGCACTGGCTGAAGATCACCTCGGGCGCGTAGGCCCGGAGGATCGACGGCACGATGGCGTGGAAGGCCCGCAACCAGCCCCGATCGGAGGTGCCGGGCGGCAGCGGAACGTTGACCGCCATGCCCTCGGCGGAGGGGCCGCCGACCTCGTCGGAGAAGCCGGTGCCGGGGAAGAGCGCGAGCGGCGACTCGTGCAGGCTGATCGTCAGCACCCGCGGGTCGTCGTAGAAGGCGGTCTGCACGCCGTCGCCGTGATGGACGTCGACATCCACATAGGCCACCCGCTGGGCGCCGCGGTCGAGCAGGCGGGCGATCGCGACGGCGGGGTCGTTGTAGACGCAGAAGCCGGCGGCCCGGGCGGCCATCGCGTGGTGCAGCCCGCCGGCGACGTTGACGGCCCGGGTGGTCCGCCCCTCCCAGACCGCGTCGGCCGCGGCGATGGTGGCGCCGCAGATGCGCGCCGAGGTGTCGTGCATGCCCTCGAAGACCGGATTGTCGGCGGTGTTGAGACCCCAGCCACGGAAGAACGGGTCGCCGGGCGCGAGCCGAACGGCGTCGAGATAGTCAGCGCGGTGAATGCGCGTGAGATCGTCGTCGGTGGCGGGGCGCGGTGTGACCATCTGCACTCCGGCGCGGTCGAGCACCCCGAGCTCGCGGGCGAGCGCCATGGTCAGCTCGACCCGCACGGGGTTGAGCGGGTGATCGCCCATGTCGTAGTCGAGCAGGGCTTGATCCCACACCACGGCAGTCGTCCGGTCGGCCATGACGGTCATGCTGCCACGAGCCACCGACAGTTTCCGGGGACCGCGTTCGGGTAGGCTCCCGGCCACCACCGGTTCGGCGCGCTGTCAAGGCCCGTTAACGAGGTAATATCGCACCCGGGAGGGCCGCACCTTGAATGATCTTGTTGACACCACGGAGATGTATCTCCGCACCATCCTCGAGCTCGAAGAGGAGGGCGTCCCACCGCTGCGCGCGCGCATCGCCGAGCGGCTGCACCAGAGCGGCCCCACGGTCAGCCAGACGGTCGCGCGCATGGAGCGTGACGGGCTGCTCACCGTCGAAGGCGACCGCCACCTCGTGCTGACCGCGGCCGGCCGGGTCGCCGCCGTGGCGGTCATGCGCAAGCACCGTCTCGCCGAGCTTCTGCTGGTCAACGTGATCGGCATGCCCTACGAGGAGGCCCACGAGGAGGCCTGCCGGTGGGAGCACGTGATGAGCGACTCGGTCGAGCGCAAGGTCTATGAGCTGCTCAACCGGCCGACGCGATCGCCGTACGGAAATCCGATTCCCGGTTTGGAAGTGCTCGGCCTGCCCGATGATGAGTCGGGTGAGAGCAGCAGCACGGCGAGCAGCAGCGGCGAGCGCAACCTGGCGTTCCCGGGGCTGACCGGCAGCGTGGTCGTGCGGCGCATCTGCGAGAGCGTGCAGACCAACGCCGACGTGCTGCGCCAGCTGCACGCGGCCGGCATCGACCCGGGCACCACCGTGACCGTGGCGCAGGAGCGCGACGCCGTGACGATCGACCGCTCGGGTGACAAGATCCGCCTGCCGCGCGAGGTCGCTTCCCGGGTGTTCGTGGCCGCGCACTAACGACGTCAGCCGGCGGTCGTGTCCATCGCTTTCGCCAGCGTGAGCAGCTTGCCGTTCATGGCGTTCACATCGGTGGTCTTGGCGTCCTTAGCGAAGGTGAAGCGCAGCGTCTGCAGCTGCTTCGCCTCGCTGAGCCAGCCGATCTCGATGACCGGCCCGTGCCCGCCGGCGGCCGCCGAGTTCAGGCGATAGGCGGCCTTGCCGAGTCCCTTGAGCGTGGTCGCCTTGTCCGGCTTGAGGTCGGAGAGGAAGAGCTTGGCATCGGCCTGGGTGCTCTCCACCACGGAAAGCGCCAGGTCGGGCCACTTGCCGCCGACGGTCTGCACCACGCAGGTCGAGGTGTCGTCGACCTGGTCGGAGGCGGCCACGTCGAAGGTGACGCCGATCTTGGTCTTGATGAACTCGTAGTTCCACAGGATGCAGGCCCCGCCGGCCGAGGCCGCCGGCTGCTCGACCAGACCGACCGGCGGAAGCGTCTCCTCCGCCTTCGCCTCGGCCTTGTTGTCGCACCCGGCCATGGCACAGCCGGCCATGGCGAGAAGCGCGGCGGCGCCGAGCACGACGGAACGCGATCGCACGAGGAGTCCTCCCGAAGAGTTTCGGGGCACACCGTACTTTGCCCGGCGATCGGGCGAAAGGCCCACTTTGCTTGACAGCCGCTGTCAAGTAGCATGGCGACCGTGAGTGACCTCGTCGAGCAGATCGTCCGGCTGCTCGACATCCGCCTCCTCGACCCGCTCGAGGTCCTGCTCGAGGGCGACGACGCGGTCGACGCGCTGCGCCGGCTGGTGCGATTGCGCGCCCGCCGCTGGGCCGACACCATGCGTCACGGCGACGACCGGGCCGCCACGCTCGCCGCCGCCCGCTTGATCGCCACCATCTATCCGGGCGACCGCGCCTTCGACCCGCCCTCCGAGTGGTGGGCCACCCCGCTCGGCCAGGTCGTCGCCGTCCGCGCCGGTCACCCGTGGGCCGAGTCGGTCTCCTACGCCACGGCTGGCGCGATGCTCGGCATCACCCGGCAGGGCGTGCACGACCTGGTCAAACGCGGCCGTCTGCCGCGGCATCCGGACGGCGGCGTGCCGTCCGCGGCCGTACGCGACCGGCTCCGCACCCGCTTCCGCCCCGAATCCGAGGAGACATCGTGATCAACGACCGCCTGATCGACGCTGGGGATCTGCCCATCGCGGTCCGTGACTTCGGCGGCGACCAGCCCCCCATGCTCCTGCTGCACGGCGCCGGCGGCAATCTCGCCCAGATGACCACGCTGGCCCGGGCGCTGCGTCCGCACCACCGGGTGATCACTGTGGACCTGCGCGGGCACGGGCGTTCCGGCGACGGCGCCTGGACCTGGGACGCCGCCCTCGGCGACCTCGCGGCCGTCTGCGTGCAGATGGAGATCGAGCGGCCGGCCGTCGTCGGTCACTCGCTCGGCGGCATGCTGGCGGCGCTCTGGGGCCAGCGTCACCCCGAGTCGCCGGGCGTCGTGAGCCTCGACGGCAACCCGCCGCCCACCCGGCCCGAGCACGTGCCCGGCCTCGACCCGGAGAAGGCCACGGCCGAGCTCGCCCGCCTGCACACGATCTTCGACCAGTTCGAGGCGGCAGCGGGCCAGGTCATTCCCGCCGACCAGCTGCCCGACCTGGTCGAACGCCAGCAGATGGCGGCGCGCGACATGGGCGCGAACGAGAAGGTGTGGATCGAGGGCTTCCGGCGCAACCTCGTGCATGCGAACGGTGAGACCTCGACTCGCCCTTCCGCGGCGACCACTTCCCAGCTCCGTACGCTGATGAACGCGCTCGATCTCGGACCGGTCTACGCCTCGACGACGTGCCCCGAGCTGATCGTGCTGGCCACGCGCGACCTCCCCGAGCAGGCGCCGTTCGCCGACCTCTACGCGGCGCACCGGCGTTACCTGGTCGACCAGGTGTCGGCGGCGTCCCACCCGCGATACCTCTCCCTCGCGGACGCGTCGCACGCCATGGTGATCGAGCAGCCGACCGTCCTGGCCGGCCTGATCACCGACTTCCTGGGCGGGGGTCGTTAGCCGCCAGCTCTTCCTCGCCGCCTCCTCTTAGTTTCCGGTCCTCAGCTTCCGGCCAGATAGTCCGGCAGCCGCGCCAGGCAGCTCTCCCAGCCGGCGCGATACATCTCCGCGGTGGCCGCGTCGACCTGGTCGTGCACCACGACCAGGTCGGTGCCGTCGCCGGCGGGAGTCAGCTCGATCGTCACCCGGCTGTCGCGGTCGTCGCCCTCCCACCGCCACGACTGCACGATCCGCCGCGGGCGGTCGAGCTCGCGATACTCCCCCGCGAAGCCCATGCCGTCTGCCGCGATGCCGAAGCGACCGCCGACGACCGGGTCGGACTCGACGGCCGGATGCACCGACGCCGGCCAATACCAGGCCTCGAGCGCCCCGGCCTCGGTGAGCGCCGCCCAGACCCGCTCCGGCCGCGCCTCGAGATGCGCCTTGATCACTGCCGACTCGTTGTGGTCCATGCGCCACACCATGCCACCGCGCGCGATTCGCCGCTGCCCCCTGTGGATAACCGGGGCCGGGATGTGTGCCCCACATCCCGGCCCCGCGTCTCAGGAACCAGCCGCTCTCAGGAACCGGCCGAGAACAGGGACGAGACCTCGGCGGCGGTGAGGGCCCGGCTGTAGAGCCGGACGTTGTCGAGGGCGCCGTCCAGGTACGGGTCGGCGTACTGTGAGCGGCCCAGCCAGTTCTGCGTGGTGTTGCCCAGAGCCGCGGGTGTGAGGGTGAGCGCGCTGTTCCGGGCCACCTCGGCGCCGTTGACGTAGAGCACGCCCAGGTTGCCGCCGCGGGTGACGGCCACGTGCGTCCACGCGCCCGACGGCAGGGCGGCCGGTCCCTCGATCCGTTGCTCGCCGCCGGAGCCGCCGGTGGTGATGGCGAACCGGGCCGTGCCGGCGCTCGATCGCGGGGTCAGGAACATGTTGGCGCCCGTCCCGGTCCCGAAGTCGAAGAGGCGGCTCCAGGTGGCCACGGCGTCCAGCCGTACCCACAAAGCGATGGTGAAGTTGGTCGCACCGGCCAGGATTCCGCCCGGCAGCGCCACATAGCCGCTGGTCCCGTTGAGGTCGAGCGCGTTGCCGCTGCGCCCGGCCACATAGCCGGCTCCGTAGACCGTCGCGGTGCGGCCGTTTCCGGAGGCGTCGGCGGGTGACCCATCGAACGGGTAGTTCGCGACCAAAGTCGATCCACTCACCGACCAATAGACGCTGTATCGCTGCCCGTGCACCTTGTAGAAAGGAGCCAGGGAGACACCGTTGGCAGTGTACTGAAGCGGCGTCGTCGTGGGAGACAGCGACGCCGGGTCCAGCACCGGCAACGCCGTCAGATTCGATGTGCCGAAGAGTCCACCGAGGACGATCGGCCCGACCTTCACCGCCTGGACGGTGCTGTTGTCGTTGGTGGCCTCGCGCGAGAGCGCCATCGGCAGCGTCACGTCGACGACGTCGCCGGACGTCCAGGTTCGGTTGATCGTGGCGTAGGCGCCGGCGGCCGGCGAGGAGAAGACCGTGCCGTTGACGCGGATCTGCGCGCCCGAGGCCCAGGCGGGAATGCGGATCCGCATCGTGAAGGCGCCGGATCCGGTCACGGTCAACTTGGTGGAGCCGGCCTCCGGGAACGACGTGTCCTGCCGGATCGTCACGCCCCGCGCCGACCACGTGAGAACCGAGGGAACGAACAGATTGACGTAGAGGGTGGTGCCGCCGTCGTGGAAGTAGATGCTGTCGCCGTACTTCGTGTTGCTTTCCATGCCCGTGCCGTGGCAGCAGACGAAGCTGTTGTAGTCGTTGCTGTAGGTCTTGATCCCGCCCGCCCGCAGCGGGACGTAATAGCACTGGAAGCCGTGCGCCGACGACGGGTCCTGCGAGGCGAGCGTGTGGTTGTAAAGGGCCTTCTCGTAGTAATCCATGTAGTCGGCGCGCGCCGGGTTGGTCAGGAACAACTGCCGGGTCAACTTCAACATGTTGTACGTGTTGCAGCACTCGGTCGTGGTGTCCGACAGCTCGCTGGCGATCCGGTCGGGCGCCTTGAAGTACTCGCCGTTGGAATTGCCACCGATGGCGTACGTGTGATGGCGGGTCACGATGTCCCAGAAGTTGACCGCGATGTCCCGATAGCGGGTCGTTCCCGTGGCGTGGTATTCGCGGATCGCCCCGATGATCTTCGGGATCTGGGTGTTGGCGTGGTAGTTGTTCAGGCTGTCGACATTGGACGCGAGCGGGTCGAAGATCTCGGCGTGGTCGAACTGCTGGGCCGCGGCCAGGTGCGCGGCGTCGCCCGTGAGCTGGTAGAGGTTGGTCAGCACCTCGTTCATCCCGCCGAACTCGGTGTCGAGCATGTTCTGGCGCTGGGTGAGCGTGAGCCGGTCGTTGCGGAGTTTCACCCACGACGCCATGCCGGTCAGCACGGTCAGCGCCTGGGCGTTGCCGGCCAGCAGGTGCATGTCGAGGAGGCCCGCCATGATCTTGTGCAGCGTGTAGTAGGGCGCCCAGACACTCTGCCGCTGCTCGACCCGGTCGATGAAGCTCTCCGGGAACGCGCTGAGGTACCCGGTGTTGAAGCCGGCCGTGGCCGCGCGCGACTGGCATTGCGCCAGCACGCCGACGATCTGGTCACCCTTGGTCTTGTACGCGGTGTCGCCCGTGCTCACGTGGGCCTGGGCGAGCGCCGACAGGTAGTGGCCGGTGGAGTGCCCCCGTAGCTCGGTGGTCGGCGACTCCCAGCCGCCGCAGGGCGTGGCCGAGGAGGAGAGGCCGACGTTGAGCCGGAACGTGTGCAGCAGCCGGTCGACGTCGAGGAAGAGCAGGTAGGACTGGGTGCGTCCGGCGTTGGCGGTGAAGGGGCTGGTCAGCAGGCGAACGGCGGTGAGCGGGAAGGCGTAGGCGGAGACGCCGGTGTCGGGCCGGACGGCCGCGGCGGCCGCGGCGTCGAGGAATGCGGCGCGTGCGGAACCCGGAAGCGCGGCCGGCGCGCCGGGCGCGGCGGCGGCGGGCCGCGCACCGGGGAGAGTGGCCGCGGCGCCGACGGCGGCCGAGCCGGCAAGCAGCGCGCGACGGGAGAGAGCCGGCCGTGGGACGTCGGCGTGGGACGGGCCGGAAGCGGGTTGATCGGACAGGGGGCGTGACACGGGGACCTCCCAGGCGAAACGGGGACGGGGGTTATCGCCGGACCGCCCGTGTCGTGGGCGGGCCGTTTGGGGAGTCGGTATTCGGTTGGGTGGGGCGCCGCCGTGAGCGGGCGCCGGGGATCAGCTGCGGAGGGCGCCGGACATGAAGCCTCGGACGTAACTGCGCTGGAGGATCAGGAACAGGAGGAGGCAGGGGATGGCCATGACGGTGACGCCGGCTTCCAACGCGGGGTAGTCGATGGCGCCGAAGGTGGCGGTTCGCATGTTGACCACGGCGAGCATCATCGTGAACTTGTTGGTGGAGTTGAGGAGGATCAGCGGGGCGAAGAACTCGCCCCACGAGGTCAGGAAGGCGAAGAGCGAGACCGTCACCAGGCCGGGGCGTACGGCGTGGAGCAGCACCTTGGTCAGCACGGCGATGCTGCCGCAGCCGTCGATCTGGGCGGACTCCTCGAGCTCGTTCGGGATGGCCTCGAAGGCGTTGCGCATCATGAAGATGGAGAACGGCAACTGGAACATGATGAGCACCAGGCTGAGGCCGATCAGCGAGTCCTGGAGGCCGATCCAGCCGAGCAGGACGTAGAGGGCGATCAGGATGGTGGCGTACGGGACCATCAGGATCGCCAGGGTCAGCAGGAACAGGGCGTTCTTGCCGGGGAACTGGAAACGGCCGAAGGCGTAGCCGCCGAGGGTGGCGACGAAGAGCGTGCCGCCGACCGTGAGGAGGCTGACCACGACGCTGTTGAAGACGTTCTCGAAGCGGATGCCGTTGTCGGCCGTGAACAGGCGGGAGTAGTTCTCCAGGCCGAAGCCGCTCGGGGTGCGCACCGAGGCCCACGCGCTCCACGCCAGCGGGAACAGGAACAGCACGGCTAGCGCGGCGCCGGACACCCGGGACAGACCCAGCCGGCCGACGCCCGGCCCGGACGGGCCAGACCGGGAGGCGTCGCGCACGGACCGGCTAGGGCGGGAGGCGTCGCGCGCGGACGGGCCAGACCGGGAGGCGTCGCGCACGGACCGGCCAGGGCGGGAGGCGTCGCGCGCGGACGGGCCGGGGCGGGTCGCGTCTGAAGGCATGGCGGACTCCCTACGACCGGCGGCGCAGCACGGTCAGCTGCACCGCGTTGAGGACGATTAGGACCACGAGCAGGACCACCGAGACGGCGGCGGCCGAGCCCAGGTCCAGCTCGATGAAGGCCTTGCGGTAGATCACCATGACCAGCGACGTGGTGCTGTTGTCGGGGCCGCCTCGGGTGAGGATCCAGAACTGGTCGAAGGCGAGCAGCGACCCGGTCACCATCAGCGTCAGCACGAGCGCGATCGTGGTGCGCATCAGCGGGAGCGTGATGCGGCGGAAGGTCTGGAGCGCCGACGCGCCGTCGAGCTTGGCCGCCTCGTACACCTCGTTGGGGATCGCTTGCAGGCCGGTGAGCAGGATCAGCATGTTGAAGCCGGCGAAGCGCCAGAGCACGAGGCCGACCGCGGAGCCGAGCGCCTGCCCGGGGGACGCGCTCACCGACACGATGCCGCCGAGCGGGCCGATCTGGTCGCTGAGCATGCCGAGGAACAGCACCGAGGCGCTCGCGAAACCGACGGCGGCGGGCAAAAAGTAGGCGGTGCGCAGCGTGGCGACGCCGCGGAACGGGTGCTGCACGATCAGCGCCAGGCCGAAGGAGAGGGCGAACAGCAGCACGGTGACCACGACCGTGTACTTGAGCGTGAACCACACGGCCGTGCGCAGCAGGTCGTCGTCGCTGAGGGTCTTGAAGTTGTCGGGCGCGTTCAGCGTGGGCGGCCCGAGCAGCGGCCAGTGGTGCAGCGACATCCAGGCGACCAGGCCGAGCGGGACGACGAACAACAGGCCGACCACGAAGGCCGTCGGCGCCGCGTAGAGCGCGCCGATCCACTGACGCCGCCGGCGGCCGATGCGGCGGGGCGCGACCGTCTCGCGCATCGTCGTCGCGTCGGCCGAACCAGGGGCTAGCAAGGTCATCAGTCTCTCCGGAAGGGGTGGCCCGCCCTCCCCGCGGCAACGGGAAGGGCGGACCGGCGGTCACTTCTGCAGGCTGGCCGTGAGAGCGGCCGCACCGTCGTCGAGCGACTTCTTCGGATCGGGCCCGAAGAGGGCGCCCCGGAAGGCGGTGACCCACGGACTCTGCGGGTCGTTGTAGGTCGCGTTGAAGTTCTTCGCGTACGGCGTCTTGCCCTTGGCCATCAGGGTGTTGATCTCCACGATCCGGGGGTCGGCCGTGGAGTACTTGTTCGACGCCAGGTCGGTACGGACCGGGACGCCCTTGTTCTTGGCGACGACCTCGATCTGGGCGTCGTCGCCGAGCGTCCAGGACAGGAAGTCCCAGGCCGCGTTGGCGTTCTTGGTGGTGGCGCCGATGCCGATCGAGTCGCCGCCGACGAAGGTCGACTCACCGCCGTCGAGGCCGCTGATCGGCGCGACGCCGAGCTTGAAGCTCGACTTCTCCTCGATGATGCCGAGCCACGCCGAGGGGCCCGGCGCGATACCGATCTTGCCGTTCTGGAGGGCGCCGAGCCAGGTCGGACCGGCCTCGTCCTTCGATGCCGGCGCGGCCACGCCCTCGTCGTACAGCTGCTTGTAGAGCCCGAAGACGTCGCTCATCGCCTGGTTGTTGATCGTGCTCTCGGTGCCGTCCTCGTTCATCACGTCGCTGCCGGCGGCCCAGACCGACGGCCACAGCGTGAAGACGTTGCAACCGCCGCAGTTGCCGCCGAAGTAGGTGCCGTGGACGCCCCCGCCGAGCTTGTTGACCTTGCGGGCGTCGTCGGCGAACTCCTTCAGCGACGTCGGCGGCTTCTCGGGGTCGAGGCCCGCCTTCTTGAACAGGTCCTTGTTGTAGAGCAGCACGGACATGTCGATGGTGTGCGGGACCGCGTAGTTGCGCTTGTTCCACGTCCCGTTGCGTACGTGGGCCGGCGCGACCTTGTCCTTGACCGGCAGCGCGTTGAACTTGTCCGTGATGTCGAGCCACAGCCCCTGCGAGGCGTACTGCGGCGCGAAGACCACGTCCGAGGCGAACAGGTCGGGCAGGGCCTTGGCCCCGGCCGCCGAGGCGATCTTCGCGGGGTACTCCTCGTTCGGGTACGCCGTGACCTGGACCTTGTTCTTGTGCGTGGCGTTGTACGCCTCGGCGTACTGCTTCGAGATGGACTCGGTCGCCGCCCGAGTCCAGAGGGTGAGGTTGACGCCGCTGTCCGCATCGGCGGACGCGGTGCCATCGTCGCCCCCGCCGCAGCCGGCCACGCCGACCACCAGAAGGGCAGCGACGGTGCTGCACAGCCATCGTTTCAAGGGTCGATCCTTCCTCAGAACGCCTTGACCTCGAGCAACCCGACCGACCCGGCGCCGCTCTGGAGCAGCACCCGCAGCCGGGTGGTGCTCACCGGCGTGAAAGTGACGTGGTTGTACTGATTTAGGGCGGTCGGGTAGCCGGACGCGCCGGCCACGTCGACGTAGGCGGTGCCGTTCCAGTACTGCAACTTCCACGACGCCGGGACGCGGACGCCACCGTTGTCGTCGAAGAAATAGACGTCGGCGCTGGACAGGGACTGCGCGGACGACCAGGTCAGCAGGCCCCACTGCTCGCCGGTGTTGGGCCAGGTGCCCCACCGGCGGTTGACGGTGTCGTTGGAGGAGGGCGGGTCGATGCCGTCGTTGAGGGCGGCCACGCTCTCCCAGGCCGACGTGTAGCTGGCCGTCGGGGTGGCGGTCAGCGCCTTGTTGGTGTCGGTCGGCGGGGTCACGACTCCCCCGCGGTTGTAGACCTTGACCTCGGTGATGCCGGTCTTGACGCCCGACGCGTGGGTGACCTGCACCCGCAGCCTCGTCGCGTTCACGGCCGGGAACTGCACCACGTTGTAGTTGGCCTGACCGGAGGCGGTGGCCACGGTGGTCCAGGTGCTGCCGTTCAAATACTGGATCTGGTACGACGAGGGCTGCCGGTAATGGTTGGTGGCGCGGTCGTTGCGGAACCAGACCCGGACCTCGTTGACCGTGCGCTGCTGCCCCAGGTTGAGCTCGAGGTAGTCGGTCGCGTTCGGCGATCCGTACGTCCCCCAGAGCGGCTCGTTGATCGGGAAGCCGTCCACCGCGTTCGTCCCGGAAGTGCCGGAAGCCGTGTAGGACGCGGAGGTGGCCACGCCGGCGGCATAGTTCGGCAGGTCGGCCGTCAGATCGACGCCGGCCTTGTTGAACATGTCGACCATCTGGGCACTGCTCTGGGTCACCTGCGCCGGCGACTGCAGCCCGGCATAGGCCTGGCTCGCCAGCACGGAACCGCCCGAGGGCAGGCTCACCGCGCCGGTGTCCGGATTCCAGATGAGGTGCACGAGCTTGTCGACGGTCGCGACCCGGGTGCCGTTGATGAAGATCGAGTAGCCCTGCGGGATGCCCGAGTACTTCACGATGCCATCGGCCGGGTCGTCCCAGACGACGCTGAGATCGGCGTTGCGGTAGCGCACGTTGTTGACCGCGAAGTTGGGCCAGCCGATGTTGATCGGCCACAGCTCGACCTGCTTGTCGGTGCGCGGCCGCAGACCCGCCACGTCCTCGATGACGGTCCAGTTGCTGCTGCCGAGGATGTTGTGGTGGATCCAGGACCGGTAGTCGATGGTCTTGGTGCCGGCGTTCCAGTCGGCCCAGAACTCGTTGGCGTCCGGCCAGGCCGTGTTGCCGCCGACGTACTGCGCCCAGGTGTTCCAGTAGAGCAGCTTCTTGTAGTCGTCGGCCGTCATCCACTGGTTGGGGTAGTTGCGCAGCACCGAGGAGTACAGCCGGAACTGGACGGTCGAGTTGATCGTCGAGAAGTTGTTGCTGCCCGGGAAGCCGGCCGCCGCGGCCGTCGCCTTGTCCTTCTGGTTCGCCGTGTAGAACGGGAAGATCGGGTACTCGGCGGGGTCGGCGAACAGGCGCAGTGCCTGGCGGTACTCGTCCGTGTTGGGCATGGCGCCCACGGCGTACGGGTAATAGTTGTTGATCTCTTTCCAGGGCACGAGGCTGTTGGACGCCACGTGCCGGTGCTCGATGAGCTTGTTCGTCGAGTCCCAGAGGTACGTGACGATGGCGTTCTTGATCCGGTCGGCGACCGCCTGCATCTCGTTCGCCTTGGCCGTGTTGCCGATCGCGGCGTAGGCCTGGGCCGACGCGAGGGCGCCGCTGTAGACGTAGGCCGACTCGGCGCGGTCCATGTTGCCGGACTTCCAGTCGAACGAGACGGCGTCGGCGTCGTTGCCGGTGAGCGCGGCCCAGTCGTACTCGATCAGTCCGTCGTTGTTGTGGTCGTAGTAGGACAGCTGGCCCTTGGCGTCACCCTCCGCGTACTTCGCGAGGTTGCCGGCGATGCCCGGCTGGCCGCCGTGCAGCTCGTAGCTGCGCCAGGCCGCCTCGGAGATGTACTGGGTGTAGCTGTTCGACCAGTTCTCCGGGTCGCCCGGGTTGTCCATGAACCGGCCGCCCTTGGAGACCTGGCCGACCGACAGCCAGTCGCCGTACGAGTAGGCCGGGTTGCGCAGGTACTTGAGGTCGTCGATGTGCATCGGCTGGGTCAGCGCGATCGCGTTGTTGTAGCCGAGCGCGCCCTCGACGCTGGTCGGGAACTGGAAGTCCTGACCCGGGATGTTGGCGTCGAGGTTGTTGAACCGCATCAGCCACCAGCGGTAGTAGATCTCCTTCTTGATGGCCGGCTCGGGCACGTCGATGTACGGCAGGTTCTGCGCCCACCAGAGGTTGTACGCCCGGACCTGAGTCGCGAAGGCCGTGTCCGGTGTGTACGCCTTATACGCGTTATATTCGGACAAAGACTCAGGGATTTCGTTGGCCACGAAGCCGAGCTGGACCTTGACCGTGACCGTGGCGCCGGCCGCGACCGTGACCGAGCGGGTCAGCGCGCCGCTGGCGGCCGCGAAACCATCCGCACTGAGGCGGGGAAATATCGTGGTAAGCCCGTTTTTGACGGTGGTTTGGCCCGTCAGCTCCGAGCCGCTGCCGGAAGTGGCGTACGGAGACGTGACGCGCAACGCCACCGTGGCCGAGGACGAGCCGGTATTGGTGAGAGCGAGATTGTCGACCGCGACGTCGTTCTGGGTGATGAACTTCGTCTGGTTGATCCGCAGCGAGCCGTTGGTGTGCACGCTCTTCCAGTGGCTGGGCGCCTGCCAGCGCTGCGCCACCTGCTCGGTCCAGGTGCCCGAGCCCGCCGTGACGGTGAACGCGGGCTGGTCGTTGATGCTCTCCCAATACGCCACCGTGCCGCCGAAGCCGAGCACCGAGGGCGTGTGGGTCTTCATGAACACGGCCCGGCCCCGGCTCATCAGCCAGGTGCCGGAGGGATCGTTGCCGGAGCGGGCGAGCAGCCGGTCCATCCAGAAATCGGTGCCGCCCTTCTCCGCGTGGTAGATGGCCTGCATGGTGTTGCCGGTGGTCATCGCCACCGGCGGGGCCGGGATCGACGAGCCCGAGAACGTGGGATAGCCGATCGTCTGGGCCGCGGACGCGGCTGTGGGAGTCAGCGCGATCGCAGCGGTGGAGCCGATGAGAACTGTCGTCAACGCGAGTGCCAGCCGGGGGTTTGGCATCGCGTCACCTCCCTTTCGGACGAACTCAGGACGGGTTGGTGGGCAACCAGATCCGCATCGTGGACGGGCCGCGACGGGCCCATCGGTGGTACGGGACGAGGGGAACCACGACCGGATCGGGGCGTTCGGTGGCGGTGCGGTGACTCTGGTAGGGCCAGCCGGTGTCGGCGGGATGGAAATGATGTCCCTTGACGGCGCCGGCCTCGGGCGCGACCGAGGTGTCGACCTGGAGCTCGTCGAGGCGTACCCCGTCGAGATCGACCGACTCGGCGCACATCACGATCGGGCCGACCTCGACCGCCGCGCATCCGCGCAGGGCGTCGGCCCGGGGATCGGGGAACGTCCATCGAGGACGCATGGGGAGCTCGAGCCGGATCTCGTCGCCCGGCCGGAACACCCGGCGGTGCACGCCCTCGGGGCCGCTGGCCCACTCGGGGATGCGGAGCGTCACCGTGCGCGGGGCCGGAGGGGCCTCGACCACGGTCACGGTGACGACGCCGGAGTCGGGGTAGTCGGTGTCGACGTCGAGCACCATGCCGCCGGCCTCGACGCGCATCGGCGCGTACTGATGGATCTGCACGCCGCCCGGATCCTCGGTGACCATGTAGGTGCCGAGGGAGGCGACCAGGCGGCCCACGTTGTTGAGACAGCAGGACACCTCGAACCAGGGCGCCCGCACGCCGCCCGAGAACCGCAGCTGCTCGCGGTCGGTCCGCAGCGGCTCGGCCGGAACGCGCTGGTGCAGCGTGTGGGCGTAGAAGAAGGAACGGCCGTCGTCGGCGACCGCGGTGGCGATCACGTTGTGCAGCACCCGCTCGACGATGTCGCCGTAGCGCGTCTCGCCGGTCGCCAGCAGCAGCCGGTGGGCCAGCTGGATCGTGGCGACCCCGGCGCAGGTCTCCGAGTAGGCCCGGTCGGGCGGGAGCACGAAGTCCTCGCCGAAGCTCTCGTCCAGGTGCCTCGAGCCCATGCCGCCGGTGATGTGGGTGCGGCGCGCCAGCGTACGGTCGAATTGCCGGGCCACCGTCTCGAGGAGCTCGTCGTCGCCGGTCTCGACGGCGACGTCGACGGCGCCGGCCGCCAGGTAGAGCGCGCGGACCGCGTGCCCGTGGAACACCTCGCCGTTGCGCACCGGAACCGCGTCCTGGAAGTACTGCCAGCCGAACTCGTGCTCGGGCAGCGTGCGATGGCCGCGCCGGGCCACGAACTTGGCGGCCTGATCGAGGTAGCGCCGCTCGCCGGTGAGCCGGAACAGCTCGACCAGCCCCGTCTCGACCTCGGGGTGCCCGCAGAAGCCCTCGTCGGCGAAGGCGCCGCAGATGTGGTCGGCGAGCCGGATGGCGATGTCGAGCAGGCCGGGCGCCGCGCCGGTGCGCGCCCCCGCGACGGCCGCCTGGAAGAAGTGGCCGGCGCAGTAGAGCTCGTGCCCGAAATTCAGGTCGCTGTAGCGCGGCGGCTGGCCGGGCCGCCCGAACGCCGTGTGCAGGTAGCCGTCGGCGTCCTGCGCACCCCCGATGAGCGCGGTGAGCTCGGCCAGCGCCGCGTCGTGCCGGACGCCGCCGGGCCGCGCCGACTCCCAGCACAGCGCCTCGGTCAGCTTGTAGACCTCGGAGTCGCTGAACTCGCGCCCGCGTCGCCGGTCGCCGCTCGGCTCCCGGAAGTTTCCGCTCCAGCCGAGGCGGTCCACCCAGGTGCGGCTGTGCTCCATGGTGGCGGTGCCGTTGACCACCTGGCGCCGGCCCCAGAAGCCTCCGCTCAGCCGCACCCGCTGCATGTCGACGGGCCGGAGCGCACCGCGCGACGGCGCGACAGGTCCCATCACCGCCATCACCTCCCGAAATCCTCGAAAACCTTTTCGGGAATGCTGTCAGTCGGTTTCTGCAGTGTCAACAGTGGATTTCTGGATTGGCATCAGGGGCCTGGGCTGGCTATGCTGCCGAAAGAGTTTCGGGCGGTTCGGAGGATTCGGGTTGGGCAGGAAGCGTGCGCAGGTAACGCTCACCGACGTCGCCAAACGGGCGGGGGTCTCGGTGGCGACCGCCTCGAAGGCACTCAACGAGCGCGCCGAGGTCGCTCCGGCGACGCGGCAGCGGGTGCAGCTCGCCGCGGCGGAGCTGTCGTTCGTGCCGAACGTGCTCGCGCGGGGGCTGATCTCCGGCAACACGCGCACGGTCGGGCTGCTCACCGACGAGCTGGCGGCGGCCCGGTTCGCGATCCCGGTGCTGCTCGGGGCCGAGAACGCGCTCGGCAACGAGCAGATGAGCGTGCTGCTCTGCGACGCGCGCGGGGACGCGATCCGGCGACGGCACTACATCCGCACGCTGCTGTCGCGCCAGGTGGACGGCTTCATCATCCTGGGCGACTCGAACGAGATAAGGCCGTCGCTGAGCCAGGAGATCCCGGTCCCGGTCGTGTACGCGTACTGCGAGTCGGACGACCCGTCGGATCTCTCGGTGGTGGCCGACGACGCCGGCGGCGCCCGCCTGGCCGCCGAGCACCTGGTGACGCTCGGCCGCAAACGGATCGCCCACATCACCGGCGACCCGGGCTACCGCGCGGCCCGCGACCGCGCCGCCGCGATGACCGAGGTGCTCGACGCGGCCGGTCTGCCGCTGGTCGGCGAGCCGCTGTTCGGTCAGTGGTCGCAGCGCTGGGGCCGGCACGCGACGTCCCGCCTGCTGGCCTCGCACCCCGACGTGGACGCCATCTTCTGCGGCAGCGACCAGATCGCCTCCGGCGTCACCGAGGCCCTGCGCGACCTCGGCCGCTCGGTCCCCGACGACGTGGCCATCGTCGGCTACGACAACTGGGAGGTCCTGGCCGCCGAGTGCCGCCCGCCGCTGACGACGGTCGACCTCAACCTGGAACAGCTCGGCACGACGGCCGCCAAGCACCTGTTCGCCGCCCTCGACGGCGACCACCACTCCGGCGTGATCCGCCAGCCCGGCCGCCTCGTGGTGCGCGAGTCGACGGCGGTCGCCGGCCCGATCCCGCGTTTGGGCACGTAACGGGGCTGCGGTCGCGGCGTCCGATGTGGCAGGGTGACTGATCATCGCCGTCCCCTGAGGAGCGTCATGGCTGATGCCGCACCCGAGCGGGCCGGGCTGAACTCAGAGATCCCGCAGGCGGCCCGCATCTACGACTACGTCCTCGGCGGGCACGACAACTTCGCCGTCGACCGGGCCGTCGGCGAGGCCATGATGGCCGCGAGCCCACTGCTGGCGCCGTCGATGCGGGCGAACCGGCAGTTCATGGCCCGCGTCGCCGCCCATCTGGCCGCCCAGGGCTTCCGGCAGTACCTCGACATCGGCACCGGCCTGCCCACCCAGCCGAACCTGCACGAGATCGTCGAGAAGATCGTCCCCGACGCCGACATCGTCTACGTCGACAACGACCCGATGGTCCTGCGGCACGCGCAGGCGCTGCTCACCAAGGTTCCCGGCGCGACCGGCAAGCTCGAATATCTGCACGGCGACCTCCGCGACCCCGGCGCCATCTTCGCCGCGCCGCAGGTCACCGGCACCCTCGACCTGTCCCGGCCGGTCGCGGTCACGATGATCGCGGTCCTCCAGCTGATCGAGGACCCCACCGCCGGCTCGGTCATCGCCGACGTCATGGGCCGGCTCGCCCCCGGCAGCGCGCTGGTGCTGTCGTTGGTGGTCCCCAACGACGATCCGGACGGGGTCGCGCAGATCATCGCCGCCGGCCGGGCCGGCGGCATCAACCTGGTGTGCCGCACGCTCGACGAGGTGGCGGCCCTGTTCGGCGGCCTCGAGATCGCCGACCCGGGCATCGTCGCGGTCAACCGCTGGCACCCCGGGCCGGCCGAGCGGGAGAGCGCCGCCCAGCCGGTCGGCATGTACGCCGCGCTCGCCTACAAACGCTGAGGCCTCCCGCCCTTGATGCCGAGCGGGAGGCCGCTACTGGGGTTTCTCAGGCGTTCCGGGTCTCGTCCTTGACGTCCTGCGCCGACGACTGAGCCTGCTGCTTGGTCGTCTGCGCGGCGTCCTGGGCGGTCGACTTGACCTCTTCGACGGCCTGCCGGGCGGAGCCGGTCAGATCGTCCTTGACCTCGGACGCGACGTCTTTGAGCTGGTCGGTCAGGTCGCCGCTGTGCTCTTTGATCTGCTCGCCGGCGTGGCGCTCGGCCTCGGTGACCGGCATCAGCGTCGCGGCGAGCAAGCCCACCCCGAACGCGATGATGCCGGCGGCCAGCGGATTGCCCTGCGTCCGCGTGGCGACGGCCTGCGGCGCGGAGCGAACCGCGTCGGCGGCGTCGTGCGCCTTCTCCTGTACGGCGCCGGCCGCGGACGATGCCTTGTCGCCGACGGTGCTCGCCGCCGACGACGCGGTGTCGCTCACGGCGTGCCGGCCGTGCTCTGCACTTCCCATGACCTTCTCCTGGATCGCGGTCCACCGGCGACGCGCCACCTGCTTCGGACTCGTCTTCTCGGCCAGCCGGTCCACGTCGCGCGTCAGGCTGGCTCGGGTGCTCTCGATGTTCTGCCTCAGCCGGTCGGGTTCTTCAGCCATTGGGCGTCCTCCTTGATCGTGTCGACCGTCCGCCGGGGAACGGGGTCCACCGTCTTGAGCCTCTTGCGGCCGGTGGTGTAGAGCACCGCGCCGATGATCGCCCAGATGACGGCGACGATGAGCGCCGCCCATCCGGCGTCCATGACGTTCGCAAGGCCGAAGACGAGCGCGAAGCTGAGCAGGACGACGGCGAGATAGCCGGCGAACCCGGCGCCGCCGAGCATGCCCGCGGCCTTGCCGGCCTTGCTCGCCTCCTGCTTGAGCTCCGCCTTGGCCAGCTCGACCTCCTGGCGGAACAACTGCGAAAGATCGTTGCTGATGTCGCCGATCATCTGGCCGATCGACGTCTCGGCCACCTGGTCGGTGTGCTCGCGGGGGGCGGTCATCGCCGCGTCTCCGGCGGGAA
This sequence comes from Actinoplanes sp. NPDC051537, assembly GCF_055586105.1. Lineage (NCBI taxonomy): Bacteria > Bacillati > Actinomycetota > Actinomycetes > Micromonosporales > Micromonosporaceae > Actinoplanes > Actinoplanes sp. NPDC051537. Next base: position 220,061 of record NZ_JBVJIU010000006.1, on the reverse strand, counting down.
CTCCTCGACCACTTCCGGGCGCCCGGTGCCGGTCGCCGCGTACTCGGTGCCGGCAGTCTCCGGATAGGCCGTCGTGGTCGTGACGGTCGGCTCGGTGTAGACGGGCGGCTCGGTGTAGACGGGCGGCTCGGTGTAGACGGGCGGCTGGCTGACCGCGGCCGGCGGGTAGTTGCTGGAGAAGGAGTCGCCCGCCGGCTTGCTGCCGCCGTCGGACGAGCCGGCCTTGGCGACGCCCTTGCCCAGGCGGCCCACCACGAAGCCGGCCGCGAGCGCGGTCGCCAGGAATGCGCCGGGACGGCGCCGGGCGAAGTCCTGCACCTCGCGCAGGACGCCCTCGGGACCGTTGCGGTCCAGATAGTCGGCAAGCTGGCGGCCACCGTCGGCGACTCGGGAGACGACCGTCGCGGCCGGCGAGTCACTGCGGTCGCCGCGCATCTCGTCCAGCTGGTCGGCGGTCTGCCGGATGGTGCCGGAGAGCTTCTCGTGCTGCGTACGCGCCTGCTGCGTCAGCGTGTCACGCACATCGCCGGCCAGGCTGCGGGCCTGTGCCTTCGCTTCGGCGCCGACGCGCTGGGCCTGCTCGGTCGCGGTTTCCTTGACGTCCGTCGCCGCGTGGCCGGCCGCCTGAGCACCGCGCCCGGCAACCTCCTTGGCCGTGGACGACGCACCTGAGGGGGATCGGTCCGGCGTGGCGCCGGTCGGTAGGTCGGACACGTTGCCTCCTACTTGAGTGGTTGTTCCGCCTCCGAAATCCCCCGTCGCACTCCGTCTAATCCACACCGTCGACCGGTCTTTCCATCCGTTAATTCACCCATGGCAAGCATCGAGTTTGGTCGTTCTACGCGGGGGTAACCAGGGCATTCAGCCATGGTGGCGCCTCCGCCTAATTGATCGATCACCATTTTGATCACACAAAGAATGCGTCCCGGGTCCATTACGACCCAGGGACGCTTTCGGTTCTTGGGGACTCCCCGGCCGGGCCGGTCAGCCGGATGTGCCGCCCGGCCGCAACGCCCGGCGGCGGGTGCGCAGGCCGAGACCGCCGAGGACGACCCCGGCGACGGCGAACGGGAGGGGCAGCAGCCACTCGAGGACGCCGTTGCCGCCGTCCGGCGAGACGCCGGTGAGTTCCTCGACCCACTCGGGCGCCAGGGCGGCCAGAACGGCGAGGCCCAGGCTCAGGCCGGCGAGAATCAGCTGGACACGGGCCCGGCGGACCGGGTGCGCGGCACCGAACATCGACATCTCCGCTGGTCAGGGACGGTTGGCGACGGCGACGACCCGGGCGGCCAGGTAGGGCCAGCCGCGGACCAGCTCGGTGACCGATCGAGGCGCGGCGACCGCGGGCCGCAGCAGCGGCCGGTCGTCGACGGTCGCGGCCACGTACGCCAGGAGCAGCACGTACTTGCCGGTCGGCGCGCCGGACAGGTCCACGTCGATCGACACGCCGCGGGGCAGGCGGCCGCCGACCGGCACGGCGAGCGGCCGGTGAACGGTGTTCCAGCCGGCGGGCACGGTCGCCGCCGCGCCGGTCAGGTATTCCACGATGCCGCGCACCGGTGTCCTCATCAGCTCGGCCGCCGACCGGCCGCCGGTGCGCCACAGCAAGGTCACCGACGCGGCTCCGGCGGGCACCTCGCGGCTGTCCCGGTGATGCACCACGACGTCGATCGTGCACGGCTCGCGGTAGACCTGCCAGGTGCCGTCCTCGGCGATCGACGGTGGCACGACAAGCTCGCTCAGGTCGGCCTCGCACGGCGCGGCGTCCGGCGACCGGGTGGTCTGCCACGGCGCCCGGTAGACCGCCGGCGTGCCGGCCGGGTCGGCGGTCGGCTCGCCGCCGGCGGTCAGGCGGGTCCGCATCACCGCGTCCCAGAGCGGCTTGTCGACGACGGGTTCGGCGGACAGGCCCATCGACGCACGGTGCAGGGTGACGAAGCCGTCCATCGCGTACGACCAGAGACCGGTTGCCGGCACGCCGGGGTAGAGCCAGCGGAACGCGGTCTGGAAGGTCCACACCTGATGATCGGGTTGCCGTTCGCTGAACTGCTCCCATTCCTGGCTGGTGTCGGTCGCGAGCCGGCGGTGGAACCGCGGCGGCGCCGTCGTGGCCGTCCATCGCGGACGGACGACGATGTCGGGGCTGGCGGTGAAGGTCTCGGGCCGGCCGGACGGGTACGGGGTGGGATCGTCCGCCACGGCCATCGGCATCCGCCGGTCGTCGTGGGCGGTGGCACGGATCCAGGTGCGCCGGCTCGCGTCGTGGGCGAGGTCGGCCTCCCAGACGCCGCGCGACATCACCCCCGCGCGCAGCAGCCGCGGCGCTCCGTCGGTGCCGGCCGGATCGGTCCACGTGCTCAGGTCCTGGACGATCGCCTGGGGCAGGCCGGTGACGTACTCGTCCCAGTGGTGGCCGGTGTCGTGCCGGACGCCACGCCAGACGCCGGTGGCCGTGCCCGCGAAGACGACGGCCGGGTCGGCCGGGTCGAGGACCACGGCGAAGACCGGGTCGCGCGGATCCAGCTGTGTCCGCAGGCCGGTGGGGTGGAACTGCTGGTCCGCCTCGCGGTACAGCCAGAGCGTGTCCGCGCCGGTGTCCTCCACCCCGGTGGTCGCGAGGTAGAAGTCCCGGGTGCCGGGGACGGCGCAGACGTCGGTCAGCACCGTCGCGCCGCCGGGACGCAGGACGCGCGCCGACCAGAGGCTCGACCAGTGATCGGTCTCGGTGTACCGGACGATCCCCTTCTCGTAGAGCGCCAGAAGCTCGGACGGGGAGGCCCAGGACATGGTGACCACGGCGTCCAGCCCGGGCACCCCGAACTCGGCGTCGTACGTGCCGGTCGTCGGCCAGTCGGCCCGGGGATCGTCGGTGGTGCTGCTATTGACGGGCAGCACGTACCAGCGGTTCGGCTCCTCGCCCGGCTCGGCGGTGATGTCGTCGCTGAGCCAGACCCGGTTGGTGCCGATCGCCAGGCGCGTGCTCGGTGGATCGTTCCGGTCGTCGACGACGGCCGCCCCGCCCGAGTAGAACAGCGCGTCCCGGTACTCCTGGTCGACGACCTCGTCGCCGGACATGGGGAACTTGGGCCAGAACTCGTGCCGGGTCAGCGGGTCGACGACATGGCCGACGCCGGACCGCCAGTCGCCCTTGATGTACTGGCGGAACAGGATGGCCGGCGCGGTCGGCACGAAGATCACGCCGCCGCCGTCGCCCTCCTCGAGCAGCTCCCAGGTGGTGTCGCCGGTGCGGATCGGGGTGCCGTTGTCCTGCACGCCGATCGCGGCGAACTGGCTCGACCCCGGATGCCCGCGCACGAATTGCGGCTCCAGCGACGCGATCCCGTTGTTCGCCGCGCAGAAGGTGTACACCTGACCGGCGCGGTCGGACACGAACGCGCCGCCGTCGGTGCCGACCCACACCTGCCGTCGCGCCGGAGGTCCGGCCAGCCGGATGGTGTGCACGTCGGGATGGACGTTGTTGCCGATCAGACCGGGAGCCAGGGCGCCGGCGCCACCGGCGCCGAAACCGGTCCGCGACAGGCCGTCGACCGGGACGAGGGCATCGTCGCGTACGTCGAAGCAGTACAGCGCGGCGGCGGCGTCCCCCCATTTCAGCGTCGGGGTGCCGACCCCGGCCCCGCCCAGGTAGACGCGGTCCGTGTCGCCGGCGCGGTCCACGGCCAGGGCCTGGTCGTAGTCCCGCTGCCGGCCCCAGAGGTCCTTCGGCACGCCGGCGATCCGGGTACGGCGCGGGGACGGTCCGGCGGTGAAGTCGATCCGCCACAGGCTGGGCTCCGGCCGGTTCCGCCGGGCCGGATCGGTTCCGATGATCTCGCCGAGCAGGTAGAACCGGTCGGCGGCCGCCGGTGCCAGGCTGGCGACCCCGGAGCGGACGGCGTCCTCCGGCATCGGCAGCGCGAGCTCGATCGGGATGCCGTCCGGCTCCTTCATCAGGGCGAGGACGCCGTTCACGAGCACCACGAGCAGCCGCCCCTCGGGCAACCACGCCGCGTCGCAGACCCCGATCCTCACGTACGCGTCGTGGAGCGGTTGCACGGCCCGCCAGCCGTACACGCCGCCCCGCCGCTCACCGACGAACGCGCCCGCGGTCGTGCAGGCGAGCACCCGGTCGCCGTCCACGCCGGGCCGGGTCGACGGGTCGCGCACCAGCCGGTAGGTCCCCGCGCCGCCGAGCAGTTCCCGCCCGCTCTGCTGCCACGGATTGCGGGACTCGCCGGCCGCGGCCGGCCCGGTCCCCGCGAGAACGCCGATACCGCCGGTCCAGGCGGCGAACACGCTGTCGGGGACGGTGGGGAAGTCGGTCAGGGACGGCTCGCCGGTGCCGACGAGGACCACGTCCGACTCCGCGCCCGCGCCGAACTCGACCAACAGGCTGCCGCAGACCTGAGCGTTGCTGGGACCGCCGGGCAGGCCGGACCGCTCGACCGAGGCGGTGATCGGCGACCACGTCGTCCCGCTGTCCGCGGTGTACCAGACCCCGCCCTTGGCCGTGGCCGCGTACGCCCGCCGGCCGGTCGGATCGACGGCGAGGTCCCGGATCCGCCCGCTGACCCGCGGATGGTCGACGGCCTGCCCCTTCCGGACGACCGAGGGACCGATCGGCACCCAGCGCCCGGCCGCCGGCACGTCCGCTCCCCGGCCGGCCCGGCGGGCCGCCATCGCCTCGTCGAGGGCGGCCGGGTCCACCCCCGCGAGCAGCCGGGCGTTGTAGGCGGCGCGGAACGCGGCACGCCGCCGTTTCCGGCTCCGGCGCTGCTCACGGTGCACGTCCTCGCGGTCGGTCACGATCCGAACACTTCGCGGGGTGACCGGAAGTTGTCAACATCGCTGCCGCGAAGGCGACAGAGAGATGCCTCCCGCCCAGTTTCGGGCGGGAGGCATCCGTCTTGGTTCAGCTACAGCCGGAGGTCGAGCCGCAGCCCTCGCACACGTAGCAGCTGCCGGCGCGCCGCATCTTGGTGCCGCAGGTGAAGCAGAGCGGCGCGTCGGCCGCCTGCCCCATCACGACCTCGAGCAGCTCGGTCGACGAACCGACGGAGGTCGGCGAACCGATCGAGGTCGGTGTCACCGGGGCCGGAGCGTCCACCGAGGACGCCGCGCCCACCGGGGCCGACACCGGCGCCGACACGGCCATGCCGGCCAAGTCGGCGGACGCCGCCGCGGCCTCGGCCGCCGCCTCGGCCTGGACCTGGGCGGAGCGCTCCTTGGCCGTGAAGATGCCGAGCTCGGCCCGGGTCTCGTAGGGCAGGAAGTCGAGCGCCAGGCGACGGAAGATGTAGTCCATCACCGACGCCGCCATGCGGACGTCCGGGTCGTCGGTCATGCCGGCCGGCTCGAAGCGCATGTTCGTGAACTTGCCGACGAAGGTCTCGAGCGGGACGCCGTACTGGAGTCCTATCGAGATCGCCACCGAGAAGGCGTCCATGACGCCGGCCAGCGTGGAACCCTGCTTCGACATCTTGAGGAAGACCTCGCCGAGACCGTCGTCGGGGTAGGACGACGCGGTGAGGTAGCCCTCGGCGCCGCCGACCGAGAACGACACCGTCTCCGACGGCCGCTTCTTCGGCAGCCGCTTGCGGACCGGGCGGTACTCGACGACCTTCTCGACCACGGGCGCGACCTCGACCGCGGCCGGCTCGGCCGCCTTCTTCGACGAGGAACCGGCGGCCGAGAGAGGCTGGCCCACCTTGCAGTTGTCGCGGTAGATCGCGAGCGCCTTGAGGCCGAGCTTCCAGCCCTGGTAGTGGATGTTCTCGATCTCCTCGACGGTCGCCGTCTCGGGCATGTTGACCGTCTTGGAGATGGCGCCCGAGATGAACGGCTGCACGGCCGCCATCATCCGCACGTGGCCCATCGGCGCGATCGCGCGCTCGCCCATGGCGCAGTCGAAGACCGCGTAGTGCTCCGGCTTGAGGCCGGGGGCGTCGACGACGTTGCCGTGCTCGGAGATGTGCTCGACGATCGCCTCGACCTGCTCCTCGGGGTAGCCGAGGCTGCGCAGCGCGCGCGGCACGGTCTGGTTGACGATCTGCATCGAGCCGCCGCCGACGAGCTTCTTGAACTTGACCAGGGCCAGGTCGGGCTCGATGCCGGTGGTGTCGCAGTCCATCATCAGGCCGATGGTGCCGGTCGGGGCGAGCACCGACGCCTGGGCGTTGCGCCAGCCGTTCTTCTCACCGATCTTGAGGCCGGACTGCCACTGCTTGGTGGCCTCGCGGGTGATCTCGGTGGCGACGAGGTTGGTGGAGCGGATCTCGTCGTTGGCGGCGGCGTGCTTGCGCATGACCCGCTTGTGCGCGTCGGCGTTGCGGGCGTAGCCCTCGTACGGGCCGACGACGCCGGCGATCTCGGCCGAGCGGCGGTACGCCGTGCCGGTCATCAGCGAGGTGATGGCGGCGGCGACCCCGCGGCCGCCCTCCGAGTCGTACGGCAGGCCGGACGCCATCAGCAGGGCGCCGATGTTCGCGTAGCCGATGCCGAGCTGACGGTAGGCGCGGGTGGTGATCCCGATCTTCTCGGTCGGGAAGTCGGCGAACGCGATCGAGATCTCCATCGCGGTGATGATGAACTCGACGCTCTTGACGAACTTCTCCACCTCGAAGCCGCCGTCGGCCTTGAGGAACTTCATGAGGTTGAGCGACGCCAGGTTGCAGGACGAGTCGTCCAGCGACATGTACTCCGAGCAGGGGTTGGACGCGGTGATCCGGCCCGTCTCGGGGTTCGTGTGCCAGTCGTTGATGACGTCGTCGTACTGCAGGCCCGGGTCGGCGCACTCCCACGCGGCCTGGGCGATGCCGCGGAACAGCTTCTTGGCGTCGACCCGCTCGATCTCCTCGCCGTCCAGCCGGCCGCGCAGGGCGAAGTCGGTGCCCTCCTCGTACGCCCGCATGAACTCGTCGGAGACGCGGACCGAGTTGTTGGCGTTCTGGTACTGCACGGAGACGATGTCGGCGCCGCCGAGGTCCATGTCGAAGCCGGCGTCCCGCAGCGCGCGGATCTTGTTCTCCTCGCGCGCCTTGGTGAAGACGAACTCCTCGATGTCCGGGTGGTCGACGTCGAGGATGACCATCTTGGCCGCCCGGCGGGTCGCGCCGCCGGACTTGATCGTCCCGGCGCTCGCGTCGGCGCCGCGCATGAAGCTCACCGGTCCGCTGGCGGTCCCCCCGGACGACAGCAGTTCCTTGGACGAGCGGATGCGGGACAGGTTGACGCCGGAGCCGGAGCCGCCCTTGAAGATCAGCCCCTCCTCCTTGTACCAGTCCAGGATGGAGTCCATCGAGTCGTCGACCGACAGGATGAAGCAGGCGCTGACCTGCTGCGGCGACTTGGTGCCGACGTTGAACCACACCGGCGAGTTGAAGCTGAACACCTGGTGCAGCAGCATCCAGGTCAGCTCGTGGTCGAACAGCTCGGCGTCCGCCTTGGAGGCGAAGTAGCCGTGCTTCTCCCCGGCGTTGCGGTAGGTCGAGACGACCCGGTCGATGAGCTGCTTGAGCGTCCACTCCCGCTCCGGGGTGCCGACCGCGCCCCGGAAGTACTTGGTGGTCACGATGTTCGCCGCGTTCACGCTCCAGAACGCGGGGAACTCGACGCCCTTCTGCTCGAAGTTGATCGAGCCGTCCCGCCAGTTCGTCATGACGACGTCGCGGCGCTCCCACTCGACCTCGTCGTACGGGTGAACGCCCTCCGTCGTCCAGACCCGCTCGACCCGCAGCCCCCCGGCGGCCGCGCTGCCGTTCGCACGACTGCGCTGCCGCCCTGCTGTGATGCCGTCCCCGGCCATACTGCTCCCCCTCGTCGACACTGCTTCTGTCACTCGCGCTTCGTCACCTGTTGGCATCGCGCAGCTCCGCGATCTCCTTCTCGAACTCGTCGAGCGAGTCGAAGGATTTGTAGACGCTGGCGAACCGGAGATAAGCCACCTGGTCGAGCTCTCGCAACGGGGTGAGGATCGCCAGCCCCACCTCGTGACTGGGGATCTCGGCCGCGCCCCGGGCCCGGACGGTTTCCTCGACACGTTGCGCGAGCTTCGCGATCGAGTCCTCGTCGACGGGCCGGCCCTGGCAGGCCTTGCGGACCCCACTCATGATCTTCGTCCGGCTGAAGGGCTCGGTGACGCCGCTGCGTTTCACGACGGCCAGAACCGCTTCCTCGACGGTGGTGAACCGCTTGCCGCACTCGGGGCACGAGCGGCGGCGACGGATCAAAGCGCCGTCGTCGGCCTCGCGCGAGTCGACCACGCGCGAGTCGGCATGGCGACAGTACGGGCAGCGCACCGCGATCTCCCTCCGGGACCCTCCCCCATGGCGTCTCCGGACACGCCGAAACCCGCCGACGCGATGGTCACTGCCAACGCGGCGCCGTGGACGACGAGTGGATAACCGGGAAGGTGAAACCCCAACCAGTGGATGACTTACACCCTTGTAACTACTAGATGTTGGGGTAGACGCTATTCCTCGGCGGACGCGGACGCAAGCTCAGCGGCGCGTCGGCGCGCCGTATTTTCGGACTCAACACGTGCGGTGTACCGCCGGTTACCGAACGCCGCTCTTTGCGCCGTTCATGCAAGATCAACGCGCCGTTGGCCGCTTGATCACGGCCCGGCCGGACCCAAATCCGCCGCGCGGGAGGAACAGCATCAGCCGCGCGGGAGCACCAGCACCTGACCGACCTGCACGTCGTTGCCCGGCAGGTGGTTGAGCTCGCGGATCTCGGCCACCCGGGCCCAGCCGTCGCGCCGGGACGAGCTCGCCGCGGCGATGTCCCACAGCGTCTGGCCGGACCGGACTGTGATCGTAGGCGCCGGCGCGGAGGGGTCGGCGGAGGCCCGGGACGCCGTGGTGAACAACACGGCGCTCGCCACCGACGCGGCCAGCACCAGCAGACCGAGCAGCACGGCCCGGCCCCGGCGGGTCAAGCGCAGCGACGGCTGAGCCGACCGAATCGAGTGCGCCACCATGACACGGACCCCCAAGATCCACAGTTAGGACGCCTGTTCTATAGAACGCCCGTACGACGGTCTACCAGAACACACGTACGGAAGTCGAGCACTTGAGGGCGACACGCCGAAGCGAATGTCGTACAGATGTTTGAATATGTCGCACCCCAGCACTACGGTTTCCCGACAAGAGGGGTCAGCCGGGCGAATGTCATCCCCACGACGTTCCGCCCCGGTTCCGCGAACGCACCACGTGCCGACGAGGCACTGGCCGACAAGGAGGGCGGACGTGTCGACCGACGACCGGACGAGCCGGCAACAAGAGCAGATCTCCAAGCCCGAGGCGACATCGACGCTGCGCCGTCGGAGCACGCCGGGCCGGGCGCGCGCCGGCGAGGTGCCGCAGCTGCGGTCGGTCACGCCCGTGGTCAGCCACTTCCCCGACCTGGTGACCGCCGATCTCACGGCCCGCCAGCGGCGCATCCTCGAGTTCATCCGCGACTGGGTGGAGCGCTACGGCTACCCGCCGAGCGTCCGCGAGATCGGCGAGGCGGTCGGCCTGGTCTCACCGTCCAGCGTGGCCTATCAGCTGAAGGCGCTGGAGACCAAGGGCTTCCTGCGCCGCGATCCCAACCGCCCGCGTGCCGTCGACGTGCGCGCCCCCAGCGAGATGGTCGACGACGAGACGTTGCGCAGCGCGCGTCCGCAGCCGGCCTACGTCCCGCTGGTCGGCCGCATCGCCGCCGGCGGTCCGATCCTGGCCGAGCAGGCCGTCGAGGAGTTCTTCCCGCTGCCGCGCGAGCTGGTCGGCGAGGGCGACGTCTTCATGCTCGAGGTCAAGGGCGACTCGATGATCGACGCGGCCATCTGCAACGGCGACTGGGTCGTGGTGCGCCAGCAGCCCACCGCCAACGCGGGCGACATCGTGGCCGCCATGATCGACGGCGAGGCCACGGTGAAGAGCTACCGCCAGCGCGACGGCCACGTCTGGCTCATGCCCGCCAACCAGGCCTTCGACCCCATCCCCGGCGACGACGCCACGATCATGGGACGGGTGGTCGCGGTCCTGCGCCGCGTCTGAAAGATCAAATTCAGGCGGACGTACGGGTAGGACGAGTCACGCCGAGGCGGCCGGCCGGCGCGGTGCGCACGCTCCGCGCCCGGCTTCCGGGCTGTCCTGCATGCCCGGGCTCACCCCAAGAACAAAAAGCGAGGCCGGCGGCACCCAACGGTGCGGCCGGCCTCGTCTTGCTTGTCCGTCAGCGGCGGTAGCCCGGGTTGTCGAAGCGCCCCTCGGGACGGCCGTTGCGGTCCGCATAACCGTCACGGCCACCCTGCTGGCCGCCGCCGTAGGCGCCACGCGGGCCGCCACCGCCCTGCTGCGGGCCGCGGGGCTGGCCGCCACCCTGCTGGGGGCGCTGCGGGCGCTGGCCCTGCTGCGGCCCGCGAGGCTGGCCGTACTGCTGGCCGCCACCGCCGCCACCGCCGCCGTAGACGCCGTCGCGACCGCCGGGCTGCGGGCCACGCGCCGGCTGACCCTGCGGGCCGCGCGCCGGCTGACCCTGGGGACCGCGCGGGGGCTGGCCGCCCTGCGGGGGACGGCCGTACTGCGGACCGCCGCCCTGGCCACCACCGCCCTGGCCACCACCGCCCTGGCCGCCACCGCCGCTGCCGTAGACCGGCCCGGCGCCGCGCTGGGGTCCGCCCCGCGGCGGTGCGCCGCCCGGCTGCTGACCGCCGTAGACCGGGCCGGCCGCCGGGCCCGAGCGGGCGCCGCCGTACATGCCGGCCCGCTGCTGCTGCGGCGCGCCGCCGACGCCGATGAGCTCGGTCTCGGGGTCGCCGGGCTCGTCGTCGAAGCGGTCCAGCGGCTGCGGGTTGAGGGCGAGCCGCTTGCGGTGCCGGGCGATGCCGAGCACGCCGACGCCGACCAGGATCAGGCCGATCAGCCCGATGCCGCCGACCGCGTAGGTGATCTCGTCGATCGTGAGGTTCGAGTACCAGTGGTCGCCGGCGCCGGTCGAGCTGGACGAGCCCTTCTTCGCGACGGCGATCTCGGTCGACGGCACGTACGAGAGGATGTAGTTGGCCGTGTCGTGGTCGCCGCTCATGTCGGAGACCGTGTAGAAGAGCTTGCCGTCGGCGCTGAAGGTGATCGACTCGCCGAGCGTCTCGTTCGGCAGGCCGGTGATCCGCGGCTTGCCCTTGATCGCGGCGAGCACGTCGCCGTTCGCGACGTCCCACTCGAGCGCGTCGGTGTAGGTGCGCAGCACGACCTTGGAGCCGTCGGCCGACATCGCGGCGCCGTCGATGGTCTGGTTGCCGATGCGGGCGAACGGGTTGCCGGCCGTCTCGGTCTTCGACACCGAGAGCGTGCCGACCTTCTGCAGCGGGATGCCCTCTTCGCTGCTCGCCTTGAGGGCCGCGGTCGGCTCGTAGAGCCCGGCCGCCGTGCCGATCTCCTTGGTGACGATCAGCGGGACGTTGTTGCCGGTGATCAGCAGCGCCTCGGCGTCGTGGTAGTCGCCCTCGGGGTACTTCATGCGGTAGAGGACCGGCTTCTTCGACCCGTCGAGCGGCATCTTCCACACGCCGATCGAGGGCCGGCGGGTGCCGTCGTCCTTGTCGAAGTTGTTGTCGCCGATGTCGGCGATCCACAACGTCTTGCCGTCCGGCGCCAGGATCAGGTCTTCGGGGTCGCGCGGCGTGCCCGCGAACGCCTTCTCATCGACGATCTTGCACTTGCTGTCGAGGAAGAACACCTTGCGGTGACTGTCGGTGTTCGTGCTGTCGTTCACGACGACGAAGCCGTCTTTGGTGGCCACCATCCCGGACAGCTCGTCGAGCTTGGGGTCGGTGACCTTGCAGACCTTCTTGCCCGCCGTCGCCTTGACGCTGACGGTGGGTGCCGGATCATCCGCAAACGCGCTGGACGGACCGACCATCACCAGGCCAACGGCCGCGATAGCCGGAAACACGAGACGCCGCATCCGATCAGTGTCGCATGCGGCGTCTCGAAGCGGTGTTTCGCTCTGATCAACCCCGGGTCGGCCCGCTGACGCTCAGTTGCGGAACGACTCCAGCTCGGCGGCGAGCTGCTCGCCGACCCGAACCTGGAGCTCGGACCCGTCATCCGTGTAGCGGGTGTTGAGCACCTGGCCGGACCGATGAATCCGGGCGACCAGGTCGCCCCGGTCATACGGAAGAAGGACACGCAGGTCCACGGCCGGGCGGGGCAGCCGCTGGGCGATGGCCGCGTGCAGGTCGGCGATGCCGGCGCCGCTGCGGGCCGACACGAAGACCGCGTCCGGCCACGTGCGCTTGAGCCGCAGCAGGCTCTCCTCGTCGGCCGCGTCCACCTTGTTGATGACCAGCAGCTCCGGGATGCGGTCGGCGCCGACTTCGCTCAGCACCTCGCGCACGGCGCTGACCTGACCCTCGGGGTCGGGGTGCGCGCCGTCGACCACGTGCACGACCAGGTCGGCCTCGGCCACCTCCTCGAGCGTCGAGCGGAACGCCTCGACGATCTGGTGCGGCAGGTGCCGGACGAACCCGACCGTGTCGGAGAGCGTGAAGACCCGCCCGTCCTCGGCCGCGGTTCGCCGGGTGGTCGGGTCGAGGGTGGCGAACAGCGCGTTCTCCACCAGCACGCCGGCCTGGGTCAGCCGGTTGAGCAGGCTGGACTTGCCGGCGTTGGTGTAGCCGGCGATCGCGACGGCGGGAACGCCGCTCGCCTGCCGGCGGGAGCGCTTGGTCACCCGTACGGTGCGCATGGCCTTGATCTCACGACGCAGGCGCGCGATGCGGTTGTTGATCCGCCGGCGGTCGGTCTCGAGCTTGGTCTCACCCGGACCACGGGTGCCCACGCCGCCGCCCGCGCCGCCACCGCGGCCGGAGCCACCGGCCTGGCGGGAGAGCGACTCACCCCAGCCGCGCAGACGCGGCAGCAGGTATTGCAGCTGGGCCAGCTCGACCTGCGCCTTACCCTCTTTGCTCTTCGCGTGCTGGGCGAAGATGTCGAGGATCAGCGCCGTCCGGTCGACGACCTTGACCTTGGTCTGCTGCTCGAGGTTGCGCAGCTGGGACGGGGACAGCTCGCCGTCGCAGATCACCGTGTCGGCGCCGGACGAGACCACCACGTCGTGCAGCTCGGCGACCTTGCCCCGGCCGATGAAGGTGGCCGCGTCGGGCCGGCCGCGCCGCTGGATGAGACCCTCGAGAACCTGGGAGCCCGCCGTCTCGGCCAGCGCCGCCAGCTCGGTCAGCGAGTTCTCCGCGTCGGCGATGGTGCCCTCGGTCCAGACGCCGACCAGGACGACCCGCTCGAGCCTCAGCTGCCGGTACTCGACCTCGGTGACGTCGGTGAGCTCGGTGGAGAGGCCGGCGACGCGCCGCAGCGAATGCCGCTCCTCGAGCTCGAGCTCGCCGGTCGTGGGGTCCGCCTCGAACTCGTCGAGGACGGGTGCCTGGTAAGTGTTTCGCAAAAAAGTGACCTCCTCGGCCCGATCGTGGCACGTCACGAGGGCGGGCGCATCCACATAACAAGGCCGGACGTTGGCTATGGGTGCCTGAGCAAGAAACAACGACCGGCTGGAACCGGGTATTCCGGAAGAGCAACAATGCGGGGGAGCAACCCGCCCGATCCGGAGGACACACCGTGGTGACCACCCGCCTGCCGAGCGCAGGATTCTCGATCACGATTCGTATCGCCGTTACCGCGGACGCCTCGTCGATCGGCCGCCTCACGACCTGCGTCGGGGAGGCCGGCGCGATCGTGACGGCGCTCGACGTCGTCGACTCGGACCCGACCAGCGTGCTGGTCGACCTGACCTGCGACACCGCCGACTCGAGCCACGCCGACCAGGTGGTCAAGACCCTGGAGGAGCTGGACGGGGTCGACGTCCGCAAGGTCTCCGACCGCACGTTCCTGCTGCACCTCGGCGGCAAGATCGAGGTCAACTCCAAGGTCGCGCTGCGCAACCGCGACGAGCTCTCCCGGGCCTACACGCCGGGCGTGGCCCGGGTCTGCATGGCGATCGCCGAGAACCCGGCCGACGCCCGCCGGCTGACGATCAAGCGGAACACGGTGGCCGTGGTCAGCGACGGCTCGGCGGTGCTCGGCCTCGGCAACATCGGCCCGGCCGCGGCGATGCCGGTGATGGAGGGCAAGGCGGCGCTGTTCAAGCGCTTCGGCGGGGTGGACGCGTGGCCGGTCGTGCTCGACACGCAGGACACCGACGAGATCGTCCGGATCGTGAAGGCGATCGCGCCGGCCTACGGCGGCATCAACCTCGAGGACATCGCCGCGCCGCGCTGCTTCGAGATCGAGGAGCGGCTGCGCGAGCAGCTGGACATCCCGGTCTTCCACGACGACCAGCACGGCACGGCGATCTGCGTGCTGGCCGCGCTCACCAACGCGCTGCGGGTGGTGGGCAAGCGCATGCAGGACGTGCGGGTGGTGGTCTCCGGGGCCGGCGCCGCGGGGACGGCGATCATGAAGCTGCTGCTCCGGCAGGGCGTGGGGGACATCATCGCGTACGACCGGAAGGGCGCCCTGCACCGCGGCATGCCCGATCTGACGCCCACCTGGCACTGGCTCGCCGAGAACACGAACCGCGCCAACTACTCCGGTGATCTCCCGGGCGCGATCGTGGGCGCCGACGTCTTCATCGGGGTGAGCGCGCCGAACCTGCTCACCGGCGCCGACATCGCCAAGATGGCCGACAAGTCGATCGTCTTCGCGCTGGCCAACCCCGACCCCGAGGTCGACCCGCGCGAGGCCCGCCAGCACGCCGCGGTGGTGGCCACCGGCCGCTCGGACCAGCCCAACCAGATCAACAATGTGCTCGCCTTCCCCGGCGTCTTCCGCGGCATGCTCGACGTGAGCGCCGAGGGGTTCACCGAGGAGATGGCGCTGGCCGCGGCCCAGGCGATCGCCAACGTGGTGGGCGACGAGAAGATCAACCCGACCTTCATCATCCCCAGCGTCTTCGACCCGCGCGTGACCCCGGCCGTGGCCGCGGCGATCCGGGCCGCGGTCAAGGGCGGCGCCGCCCCGCACAACGCGGCGGCGATGCCCGAGGCCGAGCTGGACGAGGCCCCGGGGGAGGCCTTCTAGACCGGCGTGCGGTCCGGAGGTCTTCTAGACCGGCGTGCGGTCCGGGAGGCCTTCTAGACCGGCGTGCGTCCCGCGCCGCGGGCCAGGACCTCGCCGGTCGCGACCAGCACCGCGGGGCCGGCCAGCCACCAGCGGTCGGCCTCGTCGTGGGTGACCGTGAGCCGGCCGCCGAGGACGTCGACGGCGACCACGCCCGTGGCCAGGCCGGCCTCGCGCAGGGCGGCGGCGCCGACGGCGAGCGCGCCCGAGCCGCAGGACAGCGTCTCGCCCGAGCCGCGCTCGTGGACGCGCATGGATACGTGCCGGTCGGCGCCCTCGACCGGCTCGCCGGCGACGACGAACTCGACGTTGACGCCCTGGCCGAACAGCGCCGGGTCGAACCCGGGCGAGGCGGTCAGGTCGAGCGACGACAGGTCGAGGCCGTCGTGCACGCCGCAGACCAGGTGCGGGTTGCCGCAGTCGACGGCCACGCCGGGAAAGGTCAGCGGTCCCACGGTCGCGGTGCTCGCCGCGTACACCCGGGGGCTCCGCATGCGCACCTTGATCTCGTCGCCCTCGAGGACCGCGACCACCACCCCGGCTCGCGTGGCCACCGGCAGGCCCTCGGGGCCGGGCGTGGCGAGACCGTTCTCGATCAGGAACCGGGTGAAGACCCGCACGCCGTTGCCGCACATCTCGGCGATCGAGCCGTCGCTGTTGCGGTAATCCATGAACCACTCGGCGTCGGCGGCGAACGCGACCCCGTCCGGGTCCTTCGCCGCGCGCACCACCCGCAGCACGCCGTCCGCGCCGATGCCGAAGCGGCGGTCGCACAGCTCCGCCACCCGCGCGGGCGGCAGCGTGAGGACGCCGTCCGGGTCCGCGATGATCACGAAGTCGTTGCCGGTGCCGTGGCCCTTGGTGAAATGCACGTCGTCCATCATCCCGCAAGCGCCAGGGCGTCCGCCACGAGTGTGTCCGACGCCCCGTCCAGCCAGTGGATCGCCGGGTCGCGCCGGAACCAGGACCGCTGCCGCCGCACGAACCGCCGCGTGCCCTGCGCCGTCTCCGCCTTCGCGCCGTCCTCGGTCAGCTCGCCGTCGAGCTGGGCGATCGCCTGCTGGTAGCCGAGCGCCCGGCTCGCCGTCCGCCCGTCCCGCAGGCCGAGCGGCAGCAGGCCGCGCACCTCGTCGAGCATCCCGCCCGCCCACATGAGGTCGACCCGCCGCCCGATCCGCTCGTCCAGCGCCGCCGGCTCCCGGTCGACGCCGATCTGCACCGACGGGTAGTGCGGGGTGGGCGCCGGCAGCGACGCGGTGAACGGCCGGCCGGTCAGCTCGATCACCTCGAGCGCGCGCACGATCCGCCGCCCGTTCGAGGGAAGGATCTTGCCGGCCGCCGCCGGATCCCACCCCCGCAGGCGCTCGAACAGCGGCCCGGGCCCGTCCGCGGCCAGCTCGGCCTCGAGCCGCGCCCGGATGGCGGGATCGGTGCCGGGAAATTCGAACTCCTCCAGCACCGCCCGCACATACAGTCCCGAGCCCCCCACCAGCAACGGCACCCGGCCCCGCGCGAGGACGTCGTCGATCGCCGCCCGGGCCACCGCCTGGTACTCGGCGACGGCGGC
Organism: Actinoplanes sp. NPDC051537; assembly: GCF_055586105.1. NCBI lineage: Bacteria > Bacillati > Actinomycetota > Actinomycetes > Micromonosporales > Micromonosporaceae > Actinoplanes > Actinoplanes sp. NPDC051537. The sequence goes on along the minus strand of NZ_JBVJIU010000006.1, from coordinate 203,378 downwards.
CGGCACCGTCACGTCCCAGATGTCGAGCACGTGGTGCGGGACGCCTTCGCGCTCGTCGGAGGTCAGTTTCGCGGTCCCGATGTCCATCCCTCGGTACAGCTGCATGGAGTCGGCGTTGATCACCTCGCCGCCCAGCTCGTGGGCGAGAGCGATGCTCAGGGCCGACTTTCCCGCGGCGGTCGGCCCCACGACGGTGATCACACGGGGGACCAATGGGATCGGCACGGAGCAACCGTAGGACAAGGTTGTGTCACGGTCATCGGCGGGCGCTTCCCCATAACCGGGTTGGACCTGTGACAATGCGCGAGAAAGAATGCCGTGGAGAAGGTTTGGCATTCGACTGCGCTGCGGCGGTGGTCGTCGCCCTCGCGGGTGGCGGCGCCGGGAGACTTGAGGACGGGTTATGAACGACTGGACGGCCTTTGGACGCGTGGATGCCGACGGCACCGTGTACGTGAAGACCGCGGAGGGCGACCGTGTGGTCGGCTCCTGGCAGGCGGGCACCCCCGAGGAGGGCCTGGCCCACTTCGCCCGGCGATTCGCGGACCTGGTCACCGAGGTCGACCTGGTGGAGGCTCGTCTCAAGTCCGGCGCGGCGGACGCGCCGCACGCGCTCGCCACCGTGAAGCGGCTGCGCTCCCAGCTCGACGAGGCGCACGTGGTGGGCGACATCGACGGGCTCGCGGCCCGGCTCGACCGGCTCGCCGGCGTCGCCGACGAGAAGGCGGGCGAGGCCCGCGCGGCCCGCGAGGCGGCCCGCGGCGAGGCGCTGGCGCGCAAGACCGCCCTGGTCGAAGAGGCCGAGAAGATCGCCGCCGACGCCACCGGCTGGAAGACGGCCGGCGACCGCCTCAAGGAGATCCTCGACGAGTGGAAGACGATCCGCGGCGTCGACAAGAAGACCGACGGCGAGCTGTGGAAGCGCTTCGCGGCCGCCCGGGACGGCTTCACCCGCCGCCGCGGCGCCCACTTCGCGACCCTCGACGGCCAGCGCAAGCAGGCGCAGACCGCCAAGGAAGAGCTGGTCAAGGAGGCGGAGGGGCTGGCCGAGTCGACCGAGTGGTCGACCACGGCAAACCGCCTCAAGGAGCTGATGTCGGAGTGGAAGGCGGCGCCCCGCGCCGCCAAGGACGCCGAGCAGCGCCTCTGGGAGCGGTTCCGCGCCGCGCAGGACGGCTTCTTCACCCGGCGTAGCGAGGTCTTCTCGGCCCGCGACGCCGAGTACAAGGGCAACCTCGACCGCAAGCAGGCGATCCTGACCGACCTCGAGGCCGTCGACGTCGACGCCGACCCGCGCGCCGCGCAGAACAAGCTGCGGGACGCGCAGGCCGCGTGGCACGACGCCGGGCGGGTGCCGCGCGAGTCGTCGGCCTCCCTCGACCGCCGCTGGCGCGCGGCCGAGGACCGCATCCGGGTCGCGATGGACTCGGCCTGGCGCAAGACGGCGCCGCAGGACAACCCGCTGCTCCAGCAGATGCGCGAGCAGGTGGCCGAGGCCGAGGAGAAGCTGGCCCGCGCCCAGGCCGCCGGCGACGCCCGCCGCATCAAGGAGGCCGAGCAGGCGCTCTCCTCCAAGAAGCAGTTCCTGGCCCTGGCCGAGCAGGCGGGTTGATTTTCGTTCCGCCCAACATCAAGATCACATTCAAGGGCATCATCTAATACGGGATTTTGATCAGTCCCGTTTTGACACGGCCAGATCCGTAGATGGATCTGGCCGTAGCGCCCCTATCGCGTGTGGCGACGGGTCACCCTCGACCCATTGACGCCAGCTCCGCCGGCGATGCGTTGCCGCCGGAGCACACGATTGCGATCTCTTTGCCCGCGAATGCGGACCGATTCGCCAGGATGGCGGCCAACGGAGCCGCGCCCGCTCCCTCGGTCAAGGTGTGGGTCTTCGTGGCCATCGTGTGCTGGGCCTCGGCGATCTGGTCGTCGGTCACCAGCAGGAAGTCGGCGAGGGCGCCGCGCAGGTAGCGCTGAGGCACGTCGAACGAGCGTCCGGTGGCCAGGCCCTCGACGCGGGTCTGGTTGGGGCGGGTCTCGGGCGCGCCGGAGCGCCAGGCGTCGTGGGCGGCGCGGGACGCGGCGGACTGGACGCCGATGACGGCACAGTCGGGGGCCAGCGCGCGGGTCACGATGGTGGCGGCGGCCGCGCCCGAGCCGCTGCCGACCGGGACGACGATCGCGTCCAGATCCGGGCGTGCCTCGAGAATCTCCAGGTAGAGGGTGGCCACGCCGGCCAGCAGCTCCGGCGTGTCGCCGGGGCTGACCAGGTGGGCGCCGGTGTCGGCGGCCAGCTTGGTGGCGTGCTCCTCGGCCTCGCCGAAGTTCGCGCCGGTCAGCACCACGTCACCGCCCCACGCCTCCACCGCAGCGACCTTGTTCGGGCTGGTGGCGGCGGGCATGACCACCGTGCAGGGCACGCCGAAGACCTTGCTCGCGTACGCCATCGACTGCGCGTGGTTCCCGGTCGAGTAGGTGACCGTGCCGCCCGGGAGATCGCCCAGCGCCGCCAGCAGGTTGAGGCCGCCGCGCACCTTGAACGCGCCGACCGGCTGGGTGTTCTCGTGCTTGACCAGCACCGTGGCGCCGGCCGTCGCGTTCAGCACCGGGTAGGACCACATCGGGGTGGGCGGCAGGTAGCGGTTGACGACCTCGCGGGCCGCCCGGACGTCGTCGAGGGTGAGCTCCATGCCCCGATACTCGACGCCGCGGGCCGCGCCGGTCGACGGCCAATCGGCGGTGACCGGCCCTAGAGCGCGCAGCCGCTCGTCGATGCCGGCAGCGGGGCGGGGACGCCGACCGTGGGCAGGCCCAGGGAGACGCCCTGGAGGCGGGGGGTGCGGCCGGCCTCGAAGGCGTCGCCGGCCCGGGTGCGGCGGTACGAGAGCGGCGCGCCGTCGGCGTTCAGGTGGTGCGGGGCCGCGTACGTCACGATGGTCTCGATGATGTCGCCCGGTCGCGGGGTGAGGTCGCCGGTGGCGAAGTGGACCAGGCGGCCGTCCCGGGCCCGGCCGCTCAGCCGGCCCGTGCGCTCGTCCTTGCGTCCCTCGCCGACCGCGACCAGCACCTCGACCTTCTCGCCCACCAGCTTCTTGTTCTCGGCCCAGGTGATCTCTTCGAGCAGGGCGATCAGCCGGTTGTAGCGGTCCTGGACGACCGCCTTGGGCACCTGGTCCGCCATCGTCGCCGCGGGGGTGCCGGGACGGATCGAGTACTGGAAGGTGAACGCGCTGGAGAACCGCGCCCGGCGTACGACCTCGAGGGTCTGCTCGAAGTCTTCCTCGGTCTCGCCCGGGAAGCCGACGATGATGTCGGTGGTGATCGCCGCGTCGGGCATGGCCGCGCGCACCTTGTCGATGATCCCCAGGTACTTCTCCTGGCGGTAGCTGCGGCGCATGGCCTTGAGCACCCGGTCGGAGCCGGACTGCAGCGGCATGTGCAGCGAGTGGCACACGTTCGGCGTCTCGGCCATCGCGGCGATCACGTCGTCGGTGAAGTCCTTGGGGTGCGGGCTGGTGAAGCGCACCCGCTCGAGGCCCTCGATCTCGCCGGTGGCCCGCAGCAGCTTGCCGAACGCGAGGCGGTCACCGAACTCGGCGCCGTACGAGTTGACGTTCTGCCCCAGCAGCGTGACCTCGAGGACGCCCTCCTGGGTGAGGGCCGCGACCTCGGCCAGGATCTCGCCCGGCCGGCGGTCCTTCTCCTTGCCGCGCAGCGACGGGACGATGCAGAAGGTGCAGGTGTTGTTGCAGCCGACGGAGATCGAGACCCAGCCCGCGTACGTGGACTCGCGCTTGGTGGGGAGCGTGGAGGGAAACACCTCGAGCGACTCGAGGATCTCGACCTCGGCCTCCTCGTTGTGCCGGGCGCGTTCGAGCAGCGCGGGCAGCGAGCCGATGTTGTGCGTGCCGAAGACGACGTCGACCCAGGGCGCCTTCTTGACGATCTCGCCGCGGTCCTTCTGGGCCAGGCAGCCGCCGACCGCGATCTGCATGCCGGGGTGCTTGAGCTTGGTGGGACGCAGGTGGCCGAGGTTGCCGTAGAGGCGGTTGTCGGCGTTCTCGCGCACGGCACAGGTGTTGAAGACCACGACGTCCGCCGCGTCCGGGTTCGCGGCGCGCACGTAGCCGGCGTCCTCCATGAGACCGGAGATGCGCTCGCTGTCGTGCACGTTCATCTGGCAGCCGTAGGTGCGCACGTCATAGGTGCGCGGGGCGCCTTCGAGTTCGGTAGTCATGGCAATTGACCAGGGTACTGCTACCTGCCGTCCATCGCGCAGGCCGGATCGGTGCCGGTGCACGGCCGGAGATGGCGCCGTTCCGGGCCGTCGTCGGTCTCGATCTCGTCGACGTGCACGGCTCGCAGCGTCCCGTCGGGCTCCGCCAGCACGTACCGCGTCGGGTTGAGGGAATCGTCGGGAAGCAGGACCGCCTCGCCCAGCCGGACCGAGACGGCGCTCGCGGCCGTGGCCTCGGCGATGCCGGCCGGCGCCAGGTAGACGTCGGCGAGTGTCGGGAAGTCGCCGCCACCCACCTCGTAGACGTCGCAGAGCACGTCGCCGTCGTCGTCCAGCGACACGACGCTGCGCTCCAGCGTGCCGGCCAGCGCGCCGCGGACTCGATCCGCATCAATTCGATTTCCGAACGCCCAGTTCCACAGCCCGGGTGTCGGATCCCCGTCAGCCATACCGAACATGGTGGACAATGCCTGGACCTTCCATCGGCTAAGTTACCGCTCCGTGACCATTCTCGGCGCGAACCGATACATCGGTCCACTTAGAGTTGGCCCATCCGGGTGATCCGCAACGAACGGACGGTGGTCTCACAGTGTCCGACGATGCTCTCATCGTCCTCGAGAACGTCAACAAATGGTTCGGCCCGCTGCACGTGCTCGACGATGTGAGTCTGTCGGTGGCCCGCGGCGAGGTGGTCGTCGTGATCGGACCGTCCGGCTCCGGGAAGTCGACGCTGTGCCGCGCGATCAACCGGCTCGAGCCGATCAACTCGGGAACCATCACGTTCGACGGCCGGCAGCTGCCCGCGGAGGGCCGCGCCCTCGCCCGGCTGCGCAGCGAGGTCGGCATGGTATTCCAGTCGTTCAATCTCTTCGCGCACAAGACGATCCTGCAGAACGTCATGATCGGACCCGTCAAGGTGCGTAAGGAGAAACCCGTCGAAGTTCGCGCGCGGGCCATGGCGCTGCTCGATCGGGTCGGCATCGGCAACCAGGCGGAGAAGTTCCCGGCCCAGCTTTCCGGCGGCCAGCAGCAGCGGGTGGCGATCGCCCGGGCCCTCGCCATGCAGCCCAAGGCGCTCCTCTTCGACGAGCCGACGAGCGCGCTCGACCCCGAGATGGTCGGCGAGGTGCTCGAGGTGATGACCTCGCTGGCCAAGGAGGGCATGACGATGGTCGTCGTCACGCACGAGATGGGATTCGCGCGCCACGCCGCCAATCGGGTGGTCTTCATGGCCGACGGACAACTCGTGGAACAGGCGCCGCCGGCCGAGTTCTTCGCGAGTCCGAAAAGCGACCGTGCCAAAGACTTCCTCTCGAAAATCCTTACGCATTGATCGTGCGAACACTCTTCGTCCAGACGCAAGCAACTATTTCGAGGAGCGTAATGATGCGCATCACCCGATTGGCAGCGACGTTCGGTGTAATGACCATGGTGTTGGCCGGGTCGGCAGCCTGTGGCGGCGACGACGCCGACAACGCGAGCGGCAGCGGGGGCGCCTCCGGCATTGTCGGCAAGGCCTCCAGCGACAAGAAGCTGACGTTCGGCGTCAAGGCCGACCAGCCGGGCCTCGGCCTCCAGACCGGCACCACCTACGCCGGCTTCGACATCGAGATCTCGAAGATCATCGCGAAGGGCCTCGGCGTCCCCGACAGCGGCATCACCTGGAAGACCACGGTGTCGGCGAACCGCGAGGCGTACATCCAGCAGGGCCAGGTCGACGTCGTGGTGGCGACCTACACGATCAACGACGAGCGCAAGCAGAAGGTCAACTTCGCCGGGCCGTACTTCATCGCCGGGCAGGACCTGCTGGTGCCGGTCAACTCGACGATCACCGGGCCGGAGTCGTTGGCCGGCAAGAAGGTCTGCTCGGTCAGTGGCTCGACGCCGGCCAAGCGCATCCAGACCGACTACAAGCAGGCCCAGCTGCAGCAGTTCGACTCGTACTCCAAGTGCGTGACGGCGCTGGCCGGCGGCCAGGTCGACGCGGTCACCACCGACGACATCATCCTGGCCGGCTACGCGTCGCAGGATCAGTACGCGGGCAAGTTCAAGGTCGTCGGCAAGCCGTTCAGCACCGAGCCGTACGGCATCGGCGTCAAGAAGGACGACACCGCCGGCTGTAACAAGATCAACGAAATCCTCAAGGCGGCCGCGGCCGACGGCTCGTACAAGAAGGCCTGGGACGACACGCTCGGCAAGAGCGGCAAGGCCGCGCCCGAGCTGGACACCTCCAAGCTGACCAACTGCGCCTGATTTCTCCTCCCGGCGGGGCCGTCTCGAACGGCCCCGCCGGCTCGTGCTGCTGAGGTGGCGATGGAAGTCTTCTCCGATCCGGCCAACCGCGACGTGTACGTGACCGGGTTCCTCTGGATCCTGAAGCTCACCCTGGCCTCGTCCGTCCTCGCGCTCGTGGTCGGCACCCTGATCGCGGCCATGCGGGTCTCGCCGGTGCCGGTGCTGCGCGGGTTCGGCACGGCGTGGGTCAACATCTTCCGGAACACGCCGCTGACGCTGATCATCTTCTTCTGCTACTTCGGCCTGTACTCGACGCTGGGCTTCACGCCCTCGAACAACCTCGAGCTGAACAACTACTGGCTCGGCGTGGTCGGCCTGTCGGTGTACACGGCCGCGTTCGTCTGCGAGGCGATCCGGTCGGGCATCAACACGGTGCCGCCCGGTCAGGCCGAGGCGGCGCGGGCGATCGGGATGACCTTCCGCCAGACGCTCACGATGATCGTCCTGCCGCAGGCCGGGCGGGCCGTGATCGCGCCGCTCGGCAGCATCTTCATCGCGCTCGCCAAGAACGCGACGATCGTCGGGACGATCGGCCTGATGGAGTCCTCGAACGCGATGAAGGACCTGATCAACTCGAACGGCAACGCGGTCTTCCAGATCTTCTTCGTCTTCGCCGGCACGTTCGCGGTCGTCCTGATCCCCACCGGCTACGGCTTCGGCTGGCTGGCCAACCGACTGGCGGTGAAGCGGTGAGCACCGACGCCGTTCTCTACGACTACCCCGGTCCCCGCGCCCGCGCCCGCAACCGCATCTTCACGGTCGCCTTCGGCGTCGTGGTGCTGGCGCTGCTCTACTGGATCTACTCGAAGTTCGACGACAAGGGCCAGTGGGCGGCGACGCTGTGGAAGCCGTTCACCCAGAGCAGCACCTGGACCGCGTACATCCTGCCCGGCCTCAAAGGCACGCTGATCGCGGCCGCGATCGCCATGGTGCTGTCGCTGGCGTTCGGCATCCTGTTCGCGGTCGGGCGCCTCTCCGACCACTGGTGGGTGCGCATCCCGTCCGGCATCGTGGTCGAGTTCTTCCGGGCCGTGCCGCTGCTGCTGATGATGTTCTTCATCTTCTTCGGCATCCCGTTCGTGACCGAGAAGCCGATGTCGCCGCTCTGGGCGGTGGTGATCGCGCTGACCCTCTACAACGGATCGGTGCTGGCCGAGGCCTTCCGGGCGGGCGTCCGGGCGGTGCCGGTCGGGCAAAGCGAGGCGGCGTACGCGATCGGCATGCGCAAGGGTCAGGTGATGGGCCAGATCCTGATCCCCCAGGCCGCCCGCGCGATGCTCCCGGTGATCGTCAGCCAGCTCGTGGTGCTGGTGAAGGACACCGCGCTCGGCTACATCATCTCCTACAACGAGCTGCTGCAGCTGGGCGTCAACAACGTGGCCGCCAACTTCGGCAACGTGGTGCAGGCCGCGATCGTCGCCGCCATCATCTACATCACGATCAACGCCACGCTGACCGCGGTCGCCGGCTGGCTCAGCCGCCGCACCCGGCGCAGCGGGAAGGCGCCGCGGCCGACGCAGCCGGCGATCCTGGTCGAGGCGACCGAGCAGTGAGCTAGCGGGCGAGCTCCGTCACCCGGGACTCGCGGACCACGGTCACGCGGATCTGTCCCGGGTAGGTGAGCTCCTCCTCGATCTGCTTGGCGACGTCGCGGGCCAGGACCGCGGCCCCGATGTCGTCGATGTCGTCGGGGCGGACCATCACCCGGATCTCGCGCCCGGCCTGCATCGCGAAGACCTTTTCCACGCCGACCTTGCCGGCGGCGATCTCCTCGATCCGCTCCAGGCGCTTGACGTACGCCTCGAGGCTCTCCCGCCGGGCGCCCGGCCGGCCGCCCGAGCACGCGTCCGCCGCCTGGGTCAGCACCGCCTCGATCGTCTGCGGCGGCACCTCGTTGTGGTGCGCCTCGATCGCGTGGACCACGTCCTCCGACTCGCCGTACTTGCGGGCCAGGTCGGCGCCGATCAGCGCGTGACTGCCCTCGACCTCGTGCGTGAGCGCCTTGCCGATGTCGTGCAGGAAGGCCGCCCGCTTCATCGAGGGGACGTCGAGGCCCAGCTCGGCCGCCATGATCCCGGCGATGTGCGCGGTCTCGATCAGGTGCTTGAGCACGTTCTGCCCGTAGCTGGTGCGGTAGCGCAGGCGGCCGAGCAGCCGGGCCAGCTCGGGGTGGAGGTCGGTGATCCCGATGTCGACCAGCGCCTCCTCGGCGGCCCGGTCGCAGAGGACGTCCACCTCGTTCTTGGCGCTGTCGTAGACCTCCTCGATGCGGTGCGGGTGGATGCGGCCGTCGAGGACGAGTTTCTCCAACGTCAGGCGGCCGACCTCCCGGCGTACCGGATCGAAACAGGAAAGCAGCACCGCCTCCGGGGTGTCGTCGATGATCAGGTTGACGCCGGTGACCGACTCGAACGCCCGGATGTTGCGGCCCTCGCGGCCGATGATCCGGCCCTTCATCTCGTCGCTGGGCAGGTGCAGGACGCTGACCACGCTCTCCGCGGTCTGCTCGCTGGCGATCCGCTGGATGGCGTCGACGACGATGCGGCGGGCCCGGTTGTCGGCGGTGCTCTTGGCCTCGTTCTCGATGTCGCGCACCATGATCGCGGCCTCGCGCTTGGCCTGGACCTCGATGTTCTCGACGAGCTCGGCGCGGGCGGCCTCGGCGGTCAGCTTGGCGATCCGCTCGAGCTCCCGCCGCTTCTCCTCCTCGACGCCGGCGAGCGACGCCTCCTTCGCGGCGAGAGCGTTTTCCCGTACGGCGAGATCGGCGTCCTGGGCGACCAGCCGGCGCTCGCGCCCGACCAGCCGCTCGACCTCGTCGCCGTGCAGGCGCTCGCGCTCGTCGATCCGGGCGGCGCGGCGCTCGACCTCGGCCGACTGCTCCTTGAGGGTGGCGTTGAGCAGGGCGACCTCGCGTTCGCCGGAGCGCCGGGCGGCGACCCGCACCTGCTCGGCGTCGGCCTCGGCCTGGCGGTGGGCGTGTTCGAGGATGGTGTCGGCCTCGCTGTGCGCGGCTTCGAGAACCCGGCGGGCCTCGGCGCGGGCGGCGGCGGCCTCGGCCTTGGAGGCGGCGGCCTCGGCGCGTACGGACGCGGCCTTGGCATTTGCGTCGGCGACCTTGGCCTGCGCCGCACCGACCGCCTGGTCCTCGCGCACCTGGGCGTCGGCGCGGTCGCTCTGCATCTGGCGCAGTGCCCGGGCGCCGACCACCAGGCCGGCCACCACCAGCGCGCCGAGAACGACGATCGCCACCACCAGCACCCAGTCCAGGGCGGTCATCTCGCCGCGTCTCCCTTCGCCGCCCCGCGCGTGCGCTTTTGTGCGCGCGGGCTCTCCGCGGATGCCCGACCAAGGCGTGGAGAACGCAGGCTATGTCGAGCCGAGACGTGCCGTCATCGGCACATCCGGCTCTTCAGTTGCTATCTAGGCGGTGACCTCCGGTTACGGAGGCGGCCACAAGTGATGCCGTAATGTAATGCGATCTATGTTGTGCGTGTTGCATGCGATGGTCGAACAAACCTTGTGTAACGCGAGGCTAGGTCGCGAGTGGCACTTCGGTCAAGGATCCATGATTTGGTCGCGGATGGGACTTAGGGCACAGACCTGCTTACGCGCAGCTCACGAAGTTGGCGGGCATTTCAGGCGTACCGGGACCAGAGATCGCGCATCGGCTCCCAGCGCTCGCCCACCCCATCTTTCCAGTACGCCAGAAGATAGGCGGCGATGGGCGTTTGCGCGTCATCCCACCAGATCCCGGCGACGGTCCGGGTGACGCCACCCTCGGTCAAGCGGTATGCGTACTCAACGTAGTTGCCCGTGGTGCGCCCGCTCGGGGTCCGCTGCTTGCTCGGCGGGGCCGCCCCCGGGGCCAGCTTCGCGGCGTCCTGCTCCTGCGTCTTCTGGCGGGCCTTGTCCCGATCGGCGGCCGACTTGTACTCGATGAAGAGGGCGCTCATGCCGTCGACGGTGCAGCGGATCCGCAGTTTCTCGCCCTCGCTCGCGCGCGGGGTGCCCCGGCCGCAGGTCGAGAGGTAGGGCAGCCAGCCCTGCGCGATCGTCGCCAGCGGGGTGCCCTGGAAGTCTTTCTGGTTGAGCCGGGCCTGGTTCTGCTCGAAGACGCCGAGAGTAGCCTTGCTTCCCCCCTTGCCCGCCGTCGTGTTGGTGCCGGTGGCGGTCGGCGTTCTCGTGCCGGCGGTGGTGCGGCCGAGGAAGAAGGCCGCGGTGCCGAAGACGAGGAGGCCCGCCAGGAGGCCGACCAGGATGCCGGTGAGGAGGCGGGTGGGTCTGGGGGGTGGCGGGCTAGGCGCGATCCGCGGGGCGCCGGCCTCCGAGAGCCCGAACGAGTCGCGGGGCGGGTAGAGGTCTGGTTGTTGGCTGACCTGTGCCTGGCTCGCCGGCGCCTGGCTCGCTGGGGTGGGCCAGTTGGCGCCGTAGGGGTCGTAATCCGGGTCCTGCTCGTGGGCATCCCATGCGGTGGGGTTGGCGCCGCTCGCCACCCGGGCGTTCCATTCCGCGGCGCTGCTGCTCGCGGGCTGACCGTTCCACTCCGGGGCACTTCCGGCCACGGGCTCGCCGTTCCACTCCGGGGCGCTGCCGCTCGCGGGCTGGCCGCTCCGCTCAGGGGGGCTGCCGGCCACGGGCTGACCGCTCCACTCCGGGCCACTCCCGGCCACGGGCTGACCGTTCCACTCCGGGGCGCTGCCGGCCACGGGCTGACCGTTCCAGTCCGAGGCGCTGCCGCTCGCCGGCTGGCCGTCCCACTCCGGGGCGCCGCCGGCCACGGGCTGGCCGCTCCACTCCGGGGCGCTGCTGCTCTCCGGCTGGATGTTCCATTCGGTGGGCTCACCCGCGCCGGGCGGGCGGACCGGCGGCTCCGGGAGCACATCCCAGGTGTCCGCGCCGGACGGCGAGGTCGGCGCCGGGGAAGGCTCGGGCGCGTGGGCGTCGGCGTTGTCAGGGCCGACCGGGGGCCGGGGCGCGTAGACGTCGCCGGCCGGGGACGGTGATGCGGTCGGGCGCTGGGCCACGTAGGCGTCCCAGGAGTTGTCGTCGCCGCTCGGTGCTGGGGTCGGTTGTGCGTCCCACCGGTCCAGGTCCGACGGCGGCCCGCCCGCCGGCGGTGCCGACTGCGGCGCCCACGGGTCCGTCTCCGGCCGTGCCTCCGGCCTCGTCTGCGCCCACGGGTCCGTCTCGGGCCGCGCCTCCGGCCTCGTCCGCGCCCACGGGCTCTCGCTGGGCGGCACGAGCCGAGGCGCGAAGTAGGGTCCCGACGCCGTCGCCGGCGGGGCGCTCCACGGGTGGGCGGCCCGTCCGGCCACCGGCTGGTCGGGGATGCTGTGTTGCGCGGGGGAAACCGGTGCGGGCACAGATTTCGACTGGTCGCCGTCCTGGTGCTGATCGGCGATCCGCTCGGTCGGTTCGGCGCCTTCCGGCAAGGAACCGTAGCCCCGCAACTGGTTGCGCGAGTTCTCGGTCACGGTCCCTCAGGCTAGCAGCCAGTGGCCAATGTCGATCTTTAGTCAGGCATGTGACCAGCTCATGACCGGTCCTCATCCTCCATGGCGTCGGCGTCGATCTGCTCGGCGAACTCGGCCGCCTCGGCATCACGCGCGGCGAGCGCGTCCTTCACCGCCCGGACCGCCACCCCCGCCGGATATCCCTTCCGGGCCAGCATGCCGACCAGCCGCCGGAACACCGCATCGGGCGCGCCCCGAGCCGTCCGCAGCTTCCGATCGACGAGCGCCCGCGCCGTCTCGGCCTCTTCCTCGTCGTCGAGCACCTCGAGCGCTTCGCCGGCCACCTCGGCGTCCACCCCGCGCTGCCGGAGCTCGTTGGCCAGCGCCCGCCGAGCCAGCCCTCGCCCGTGATGCCGGCTGGACACCCAGGCCCGCGCGAACGCCGCATCATCGATGATGCCGACCTCGTCATACCGATCGAGAACCTCGGCGATCACCTCGGCCGAGATCTCCTTCTTGGCGAGCACCTTGGCCAGCTCAACCCGAGTCCGAGGCCGCACCGAAAGCTGCCGCAGACAGATCTCCCGCGCGCGCTCACTCTCAGTCTGCTCAGGCTGCCCCCGCCCGGCGCCGACGTCACCACTCCGGGCGCCGGCACTCCCAGCGCCGCCTCCGCCGACCCGGCCGCGCCCGCCCCAGCGCCCCGACCGCCCACTCCCGGAACTCGCGCGCATCGCTCCCCCACGCTCCGTCTCGCCGCCACCGGACCCAGCCCGACCAGACCACCCATGCCGCGACTCATCGCCGCCGGAGCCGGCCCGACCGGACCGCTCGCCCTTCGACTCGTCGCCGGTCGAGCCGGATTCGTCGAGATGGGCCTCGGCGCCGCCGGGATTCGCCCGCACACCGCGGGTGTCGTCGGGCCGGGGCGATTTCTCTCGGAGGAAATCGTCGACCGAGCGCGCCCAGTCGACGGCGCCGTGGGGCGCTGTGGGGTTTCCGCCCGGCGAGGGGCGCCGGCGGCGGGCGGGAACGTTGCCGCGTTCCGCTTCGTCGCCGGTGGCCTCGCCGGGCGGGTGCTCATCGGCGGCGTGGCGCGCCGGGCGGGGCGGGATGGCGTCCCAACCTCGCCCGGACCGTGCGCCGCGCCGTCCGGCCATGTGGCGTTACCTCGATCAGAAGTCGACCGGGGGGAGCTCGGGGCCACCGGCGGCGTCGCCCGTGGTCTGGCCTACGCCGAGCTTCTCCAGGATCTTCTTCTCGATCTCGGCGGCGACGTCGGGGTTTTCCTTGAGGAACTCCCGCGCCTTCTCCTTGCCCTGGCCGAGCTGGTCGCCGTCGTACGTGTACCAGGCGCCGGACTTGCGGATGATGCTCTGCTCGACGCCGACATCGATGAGCGAGCCCTCACGGGAGATGCCCTTGCCGTACATGATGTCGAACTCGGCCTGCTTGAACGGGGCCGCCACCTTGTTTTTCACGACCTTGACGCGGGTGCGGTTGCCGACCACGTCGGTGCCGTCCTTGAGGCTCTCGATGCGGCGCACGTCGAGACGCACGGACGCGTAGAACTTCAGCGCGCGGCCACCGGTCGTCGTCTCGGGCGAGCCGAACATGACGCCGATCTTCTCGCGGAGCTGGTTGATGAAGATCGCCGTCGTCCCGGAGTTGTTCAGGATGCCGGTGATCTTGCGGAGGGCCTGGCTCATGAGACGGGCCTGGAGACCGACGTGGCTGTCGCCCATCTCGCCCTCGATCTCGGCGCGCGGCACGAGCGCGGCCACCGAGTCGATGACGATGATGTCGAGCGCGCCGGAGCGGATCAGCATGTCGGCGATCTCGAGCGCCTGCTCACCCGTGTCGGGCTGGGAGACGAGCAGGGCGTCGGTGTCGACGCCGAGCGCCTTCGCATACTCCGGGTCGAGCGCGTGCTCGGCGTCGATGAACGCCGCGATGCCGCCGTTGCGCTGGGCGTTGGCCACGGCGTGCAGCGCGACCGTCGTCTTACCGCTCGACTCCGGGCCGTAGACCTCGATGACCCGGCCGCGCGGCAGACCGCCGACGCCGAGCGCCACATCGAGGGCAATGGAGCCGGTGGGGATGATGGCGGTCTCCACGACCGGCCGCTCCCCGAGCCGCATCACCGAGCCCTTGCCGAACTGTTTGTCGATCTGAGCCAACGCGAGATCGAGCGCTTTGTCTCGGTCAGGTCCTGCCACCATGTCCGCCACCCCTGTATTCGACTTTGCAGGCGTCTTCGCCGATGAGCCTCTGTTCATCACCACGGGCTACAAGGTAGGCGGTGGGTATGACAAAAATCCGCCGCCCTGCCGAGAGCTGTGGATGACCGGGCCGCTGTGGACAATAGCCGAACACCTGTACTAGATCGATGCGACACGCAGAACAAGCGTACGAAAATGTGATCAGTGCAGGCGAGAAGGCACCCGATCGGGGTAGGCAACGACCACGGCGCGCCAGATAGTAGCCGTATCGATACCGTCGGCAATGGCCTGATCGATCGTCCGATCCCCGAGATCGCCGAAAGATTGATCGGCCGCGATGCTGCGCGCATAGCCCGCGCCGAATGCCTGCTCGAGGCGCGTCCAGAAATCCGTCAACCGCACCCCCCGAGATTACTCAGCGGCCGAGAAGGACAGCACTCAGCGGATCGCGGCGGCCGCCACCTTCAGATCGTCGACCAGCCCGCGATAGGCCGTCTCCCGGTCGTCGGCGCGCAGCACGGCCGACGGGTGGATCGTGGCCATCGCCTGGATCTCGGCGACCGGGAAGTCTTCCGGATGCTGGGCCGAGGCCGGCCAGGGCATCAGGCGGCCGCGCTGCTGGGTGACCCGGAACGAGGGACCGAGCAGCGCCTTGCCCGCGGTCGCGCCGAGCAGCACCACGAGCTCGGGCTGGAGCAGCGAGAACTCGGCGACGACCCAGGGCCGGCAGGCGGTGATGTGCGCCGGGCCCGGCGTCTGGTGGATGCGCCGCTTGCCACGCAGCTCGAACCGGAAGTGCTTCACGGCGTTGGTGATGTAGAGCTCGGCCGGGTCGATGCCGGCGTCGTCGACGGCCTCGCGCAGGAGGCGCCCGGCCGGGCCGACGAACGGCAGGCCGTGCTGGTCCTCGACGTCGCCCGGCTGCTCGCCGACGAAGACGATCCGCGCGTGCTCGGCGCCGCGGCCGAAGACCGTCTGGGTCGCGTTCTCGTAGAGCTCGCAGCCCTGGCAGCCGGCCGCCGCCGACTTCAGCTCCTCGATGTTCCGCGGGTGGTCGGGCACCCATTGCTGCGCGCCGACGGGCGCATCCGTCACTGGCATCCCATGGTTCTACCCGAACCGACAGGAGCCACGCACCCCGCGACCGGCGCGACGGGCTAGCGGGACGGCGCCGGGACACCGGACGGGTGGGCCGCGGCCGCCACGGCGTCGGCGAGGGCCGGGATGTCCTCGTCGTCAAGCGGGCTGACCGTGATGCGGACCCCGGGCGGCGTGTTGATGCGGAAGAGGGAACCGGGGGCGACGGCGTAACCGGCGTCGCGCAGCAATCCGATGGTGCGGGTCTCATCCCGTACGCGCACCCACGCATTTATGCCTGTCGCCCCCTCGGCCTCGAGCCCGCGCTCCTGGAGTGCGGCACGCAAAGCTCCGCGCCGCCGGGCGTAGCCGTCGGCGGCATCGCGGACCAGGGCCGTCACCTGTTTGTCGCGCCAGAGATCGACGAGCACCCACTGGAGGATCGTGGAGACCCAGCCGGTGCCCAGGCGCATGCGGCCGACCACCCGGGCGATCGTGGTCTCGTCGCCGGCCACCACCGCGATGCGCAGGTCGGGGCCGAACGGTTTGGACGCCGAGCGGATGAACGCCCACGAATCGGTCACCGGGCCGATGCAGTGCAGCGGCGCGCAGGCCAGCTCGGCGGCATGATCATCCTCGATCAGCAGGAGGCCGGGGTGGTCGGCCAGCACTTCGCGAAGATCGGCCGCCCGGATCGCCGAGACCGCGGCGCCGGTCGGATTTTGCGCGCGAACCGTGATCGCGACGGCTCGCGCCCCGGCCCGGATGGCCTCGGCGAGCGAGTCGGGATCGGGACCCTCCTGGTCGATCGCGACCGGGATCGCGTGCAGGCCCAGCACGGCGAGCAGATCGAGGAGGTTGGCCCAGCCCGGGTCTTCCACCGCGACCGCGTCGCCCGGCCGCAGATGGACGCTCAGCAGGCGCTCGATGGCGTCGAGCGTGCCCGACGTGGCGGTGAAGGCGGCGCCCTCGACCGGCACTCCGTCGGCGGCCAGACGGGGCCGCGCGAGATCGATCAGCTCGGGCATGGCGACGGCCGACGCGTACCCCTGAGGCATGTCGGTCTGCTCGGCCACCCGGCGCAGAGCCGGACCGATGCGCGGAAGAAAGCGCAGATCGGGTTCGCCGGATGAGAGATCGAGCACTCCCTCGGGCACGGGAAGGCGCATCGCCGACCGCTCGCCGACGACGGCCGGACGTGATCGCACCCGCGTGCCCCGGCGGCCGTCGGCCTCGACCACACCGCGTTGCCGCAGCTCCTGATAGGCCTTCGCGACGGTTGCCGGGCTGACGCCGAGGTCGGCCGCGAGGGCGCGGATCGCCGGGAGGGCCGAGCCCCAGACGAAGTCGCCCCGCAGAACGCCGGTCTCGATGCTCTGCGAAATCGAGGCGGCGCTGTCACCGATGACCTGATAATGTGCTGGCACAAGACAGATCCTGTACTAGTACAGATGGAAATGCAAGCCCGAGGAGCCGGAATGTCTGACCTCTACCCCCAGACGGACCGCACGACCGCCACCCGCTACCGCGACCGCATGGCCTACGACCGGCCCGCGGCGCACGCCATTCTGGACGAGGCCTACGACTGTTCCGTCGCGTTCGTCGTCGACGGCGAGCCCCGCGTGCTGCCCACCCTGCACGTGCGCGTCGGCGACACCCTCTACCTGCACGCGTCGAGCGGCGGCCGGGTGGGCCTCACGGCCCGCGGCGACGGAATCGCGGTCTGCGTGAGCGTCACCCTCCTCGATGCGATCGTGTACGCGCGTTCGCAGTTCCACCACAGCGCCAACTACCGGTCGGTGGTCGTCCACGGTGTGGCGCAACCGGTGCTGGAGGCCGAGGCGAAACGGGCCGCGATGGCCGCGCTCGCCGACAAGATCGGTGCCGGGCGAGCCGCCGACAGTCGGCCGCCCACCAAACAGGAGCTGGCGCAGACGACGGTGCTCGCGCTGCCACTTGCCGAGGTCTCGGTGCGGTCCCGCGCGGGCGGGGTGAACGACGACGAGGACGACCTGTCACTTCCGCACTGGGCGGGCGTGCTGCCGATGAGCCGCGCCTACGGGCCGCCGGTGACCGCCGACGGGGTGTCCGCCGCTCCCCCGGCCTATCTGCCCGGTGGTGGTTCGCCCTGGGTGCGGCCCGTCGTGCTCGAGGGCCGGCACGTGCGGCTGGAGCCGCTGGCCCATTCGCACGTCGACGGGCTGCTGGAAGCGCTCGCCGACGAGGAGGTCTGGCGTTACCTGCCGACCCTGCCGATCCGCACCCGGGAGGGCATGGTCAACCACGTCGCCGACATGCACAAACGGCAGTGGATCGGGTTCCAGCTTCCCTGGGCGCAGGTCGACCCCGCCACCGGCACGGTGATCGGCATAACCAGCTACCACGACATCGACCCGGTCAACCGCTCGCTCGGCATCGGGCACACCATGGTCGGCCGGCCGTGGTGGCGCACCGGGGTGAACACCGAGGCCAAGCTCATGCTGCTGGAGCACGCGTTCGAGACGCTCGGCGCGGCGAAGGTGTTCTGGTATACCGACATTCGCAACAACCGGTCCCAGCAGGCGATCGCCCGGCTCGGCGCGACCCGGGACGGCCTGGTGCGCAAGCAGCGGCTGCGGCCCGACGGCACCTGGCGGGACACGGTGGTGTTCGCGATGACGTCCGAGGAGTGGCCGGCCGCCGCCGCGCGCCTGCGGGAACGGCTGGCCGCGGGTGGTTCGGCCGAGCTGACGAACGCTTAAGGTCGGCGTCGTGCTGGGCATCACTGATTTCTGGACGTACGTGTTGGGCACCGCGGCCATCATCTTGCTCCCCGGGCCGAACTCGATCTTCGTGCTGTCGGTCGGCGCGCGCCGTGGTGTGCGCGCCGGCTACGCGGCGGCCGGCGGGGTCTTCCTCGGCGACGCCGTGCTGATGACGCTGTCGGCGGCCGGGGTGGCGTCGCTGCTGCGGGCGTATCCGCCGCTGTTCCTGGTCATCAAGTACGCGGGCGCGGGTTACCTGTTCTGGATCGGCTTCACCATCATCCGCGGCGCGTGGCGGCGTATCCGGGCGGGCCGCGTCGCGCCGCGGGAGGGTGCGCCGGCCGTCCCCGAGAGCGACGGCATGGGCGACATGCGGCATCCGTTCCGGCGGGCGGCCGTGATCAGCCTGCTCAACCCGAAGGCGATCCTGTTCTTCGTGTCGTTCTTCATCCAGTTCGTCGAGCCGGGGTACGCGCACCCGGCAGTGTCGTTCCTGGTGCTCGGCGCGGTGGTGCAGTTCTTCAGCTCGCTCTACCTGACGGCGCTGATCTTCGGAGGGAAGTTCCTGGCGGGCCAGTTCCGCCGGCGTCGCAAACTCGCGGCCGGCGTGACGACTGGGGTGGGCGCCGTGTTTGTGGGGTTCGGCATCAAGCTCGCGACCGCCAGCATCAGCTGACCGCGAGCGCGGCTGGTTGGGGGCGTAGGCCGGCAGATGCGCGCGGGGCGCGGGCTTGGCGTGGGCCGGGCGCTGGGCGCTTGGCGCGGGCTTGGCGCGGGCCGGGAGCTGAGCGCGGGGCGCGGGCTTGGCGCGGGCCGGGCGCTGAGCGCTGGGCGCGGGCTTGGCGTGGGCTGGGCGCGGGACGCGGGCTTGGCGCGGGCCGGGAGCTGAGCGCGGGACGCGGGCTTGGCGCGGGCCGGGAGCTGAGCGCGGGGCGCGGGGCGCGCGGGGCCGCGGGCTTGGCGCGGGCCGGGAGCTGGGCACGGGGCGCGGGGCGCGAGCTTGGTGCGGGGCGCTGGGCGAGAAGGTGGCGCTCCCCGCAGGAAGGGAGCGCCACCGGGATCTGGTTACTCGTCGAAGTCGAAGCTGTCGCCGTCGTCTTCGACGACTTCCTCGGCTACCTCGCCCAGGACGATGCCGCCCAGGACGCCGCCTGCCACTCCTGCGGCCATCGCGCCCATGCCTGGGCCTCGGCGGTAGTGGCCGTGGTGGCCGTAGCCGTGCGGGGCCTGGCCGCCGTGGCCGGCGAAAGCGCCATGGCCGCTGCCGTAACCGGGCGCGCCGTGGCCACCGGAACCTGCGGCGCCGCGTAGGCCCCGGTAACGGCCCGACGCCTCGCTCACCCACGAGCCGACGACCGCGGTCCAATCGGTGGACTCGGCTTCGGTGTGGGCTACACGGAAACGGCCGTACGCGTCGTGGCCGGGCTGCAGGAAGCCGCCTCGCTTGTCGAACTCCAGGACTACCTCCACGCCCGACGGGTCGGCTATGAAGGTCAGCTCCACCTCGTTGATCGCGCCGGACAGGTGGGGGGCCGGGTGGAACTCGATCTCCTGGTAGAACGGGAGCTGCTGGTGGACGCCGTGGATGCCGCCGTGCTCCAGGTCTGCTCTTGCGAAGCGGAAGCCCAGCTGGGCGAAGGCGTCCAGGATTCGCTCCTGGGCCGGCAGGGGGTGGATCGCCACCTGGTCCAGGTCGCCCTTGTCGACCGCCTTGGCCACCGACAGCTCGGTGCGCAAGCCCATCGTCATGCCGGGCAGGCGCCGGCCGTAGACGTCGGTGATCGGGGTTTCCCAGGGCACCGGGAACGAGAACGGCAGGTCCCGCTGCGAGCCCGCGGCCAGCTGGAAGGCGCCCGCGACCGGGACTCGGTGGAACTCGACGTGGCCGTCGCCGTGTTCGTGCTCCACGCGGGTCACCAGGCCCAGGACGACCTGTTCGATGGCCGCGTCGTGGTCGCCGCCGAGTATGCGTACCTGGCCGTCCAAGGTCAGGCCGGGGCGGGTGTTCGGGTTGGCCAGCACGGTGTCGACGGACGGGCCGCCGACGCCGAAGGCTCGCATCATCTTCTTGAAGACCACCGGGTCATTCCTCCTCGAAACAAACGGGGTGGCAAAACAAACGGGGTGGCAAAACAAGCGGGGCGGCAACACAAACGGGGGTGGCAAACCAACAGGGGGCGAAGGGCGAATCAGGCCACGGGTACGGGATCGGTCTCGTCGTCGAAACGGCCCAGCACCTGTTCGAGCAGGTCCTCGAGCGCCACGAAGCCGGCGCCTTCCTCGAGCAAGGCCAGCTGGGAGCGGCCGGCTCGCATGGCCGCGACGGCGTCCACGACGCGGTCCGACGCCGCGAGCTCGAACGGGTCGTCCATCAGCGCGGACGCCGTCACCGAACGGCCCGCGGTCGTCGCCCGGGCCACCTCGCGGATGTGCACCAAGCCGACGATCGTGCCCGCGGGGTCGGTGACGCCGAGGCGGGATCGGCCGCTGGCCAGCGATGCCAGCTCGATCTCGGCCGCCGGCGCCGTCGACGGGACGGTCACCAGGGCGGACAGTGGCAGCGCCACGTCGCCGACGGTCAGCGCGTCCAGGCCGAGCACGCTGGTCAGCAGCTCGGTCTGCTCGGCCTCGAGCAGCCCCTCCTCGCGGGACCGGTCGAGCAGCATCCGCATCTCGGCGGGGCCGTGCGAGACCGCCAACTGGTCCTGCGGGCGCACGCCGAACGGCCGCAACACCGCGTTGGCCAGCGCGTTCAGCAGGCGCAACACCGGGCCGACGATCCGCGCGAAGGCCCGGAACGGCACCGCCAGCAGCGTCGCCGAGCGCTCGGGGTCGGTGATCGCCCACGACTTCGGCATCATCTCGCCGACGACCAGGTGCAGGAACGTGACCACGGCGAGCGCGAACACGAACGCGATCGCGTGGCTCGCGAACGCCGGCAGGCCGACCGCGTGCAGCGCCGGGGTCAGCCAGTGCGCGAGGGCCGGCTCGGCGAGCGC
Organism: Actinoplanes sp. NPDC051537; assembly: GCF_055586105.1. Lineage (NCBI taxonomy): Bacteria > Bacillati > Actinomycetota > Actinomycetes > Micromonosporales > Micromonosporaceae > Actinoplanes > Actinoplanes sp. NPDC051537. The sequence continues at coordinate 182,345 of NZ_JBVJIU010000006.1, read as the reverse complement.
GCCCAGGCCCAGCGAGCACAGCGTGATGCCGAGCTGGGCGCCGGCCAGCATCAGCGGCAGCTCGCGGGTGCCGGCCAGGGCGGCCGAGGCGGCGCGGCTGCCCGAGGCGGCGGCCTGTTCGAGGCGATGACTCTTGCTCGCCACCAGGGCGAACTCGGCCGCCACAAAGAACGCGTTGCCGATCAGGAGAAGAAGGGCCCAGATGGCGTTCATCGGGACGACCCCTGCGGAAGCGACAATCTCACGGTCTGCGGGACATGACGGTCGACGCTCTCCACCCGTACGGCAAGCAGGTTGTCGAGAATGACCGAATCCCCGGCCTCGGCCACCCGGCCGAGCCGCGCCATGACCAGGCCGGACACCGTGTCGTAGTCGTCGGAGACCGGAAGGTCGACGCCGGTCGCGTCGCTGATCTCGTCGAGCCGCCAGCGCGCCGGCACCAGCCAGGAACCGTCGTCCTGACGGACCGGGGCGGGCTCGGGCAGGTCGTCCTCGTCGCGGATCGGGCCGACCAGTTCCTCGGCGATGTCCTCGAGCGTGATGACCCCGGCGAAACCGCCGAACTCGTCCACCACGCAGGCCATCTGACGGCGGCCGGAGCGCAGTCGTTCGAGCACGGCCGGCAGCCGCAGCGACGACGGCACCATGATCGCCTCGCGGAGGAGCGAGGAGACCGGCGTGGTCGTGCGGTCGGCCGGCGGCACGGCGATGACGTCGGAGATCGCGACGATGCCGAGGATCTCGTCGGAGGTCGCGCCGCGGACCGGGAAGCGGGAATGGCCCGTGTCCAGCAGCTCGACCACGGCGGCCGCCGACGTCGAAGCGTCGACGAACTGCACATCGACCCGGGGAATCATGACTTCCGCGGCCGTACGCCCCCGGAAGTCCAGCCCCCGGTCCAGCAGCGCCGAGAGCTCGCCGGAGAGCCGGCCCTCCGCGCGCGAGGCCGAGATGATCTGCTCGAGGTCGGCCGAGGTCGCCCCCTCGGGCAGCTCCTCGACCGGCTCGACGCCGATGCGGCGCAGCAGCCGCGACGCCGACCGGTCGAACAGCCGGATGAGCGGGCCGAACGCGGTCAGGTACAGCAGCGTCGACCGGCTCAGTCCCTTGGCCACCGCCTCGGGCCGGGCGATCGCGAGGTTCTTGGGCGCGAGCTCGCCGAACACCATCTGCACGACGGTCGCCACCAGCAGCGCGAGCGCCACCGAGACGGGCAGGCTCACCGCCTCGGGCACGCCGGCCACCCCGAAGATCGCGGCCAGGCCCCCGCCCAGGAAGGGCTCGGCGACGTAGCCCACGAGCAGGGCGGTCACGGTGATGCCGAGCTGGGCGCCGGACAGCACGAACGAGAGACGCTCGGTGACCCGCAGGGCGCGCGCCGCGGCCTTGTCGCCCCGGGCGGCGTCGGCCCGGAGCCGGCCGCGGTCGGCCGCCACGTAACCGAACTCTTGCGCCACGAAATAGCCGGTCACGGCCGTGACGAGAAGGACCAGCGCCAAACCGACGAGGATCAGCATGGCCGGAGGCGCTCGGACGGGGAGGAACAACGGTAGACACGAAGCCGGGCCGAGCCCGGCTGGGTACTGCCGATCATGGATACAGACGGTAACAACACCGCCTGAGTGGTTGCTGTGAGCTAACTGGGCCGCTCGGAGTAGAACGTGCTCAGGATCATGTTGATCTTGCTGAGGTCGGCCGTCCAGTCGATCTCGCGGGTGGCCCAGCTGAGCGCGTAGCCGCGCCCGTTGCTGGCGAACCAGCGCGTCCTCGCGTGCAGCAGGGCGCCCGATTCGCCCTGATAGCGGTACTCCCAGTCGGCGGCCTTGTTGAGCAGCGGCCGCGGCTCGATGGTGATCTCCTGGTACGCCGGCAGCGCGCCCGCCTTGACCAGGCGGGCCGCCTCGGCCCGGCACGCCTTCACCGGGTCGCCGGCCGGATTGCGCCCGGTGTCCAGGCTCAGCACCCGCTCGCCGGCCGGGTCGCGGAAGCAGTACATCGTGCCGAGCCGGGCGTAGCTCCAGCCGTCGGGGACCGCGATGTGGAAGCCGGATCCGTCCGAGAAGTAGGACCAGCCGGCCATCAGGTTCCACCCGTTGACGCCGTGAGCGGCGCCCTTGAGCGGCAGCGCGGGCGCGGCCGAGGGGGCCGGGCCGGCGCAGACCGCGGGCGAGAAGCCGACGGTGACCAGCGCCGGGGCCGTCGTCCGGGCCGCGGCCGAGGGCTGGGCCACGGTCGGGACGTCGGTGTGCTGGATCAGGTAGCTGGCCACGATCGCGGCGGCGCCGATCACGGCCACCACCGCGAGGCCGAGCGCGACCAGCATCGAGCGGGGACGCGGGCGGTGGCGCGAGGGCGGAACGGGCGCTGCCGGCACGGCCGGCGACACCGGCGCCGACGAGACGCGTTGCGCGGGCACCGTGCGTACCACCACGGGAAGGGAGGCGACCGAGGCCACCGCCCGCGCGGCTCGCCGCGGCGAGGGCACGCCGCCGCCACCCGGCGCCGCGGCCACCACCGTGCGCAGCCGCCGCTCCAGCTCGCTGGCGGTCAGCCGCTCCCCCGGCTCGTGTTTGAGCAGGCCGAGCAGCACCGGGCCGAGCGCGCCGGACTTGCCCGGCGGGTCGGGCGGCTCGGTGGCCAGGGCCATCAGCGTCGCCATCGCGGTCTCGCGCTGGTACGGCGAGCGGCCCTCGACCGCCGCGTAGAGCGTGGCGCCGAGTGACCACATGTCCGATTCCACCGTGGACGCGCCGTCGCGGGCCCGCTCGGGCGAGACGTACTGCGGGGAACCGACGACCAGGCCCGGACCGGTCACCGAGCCGTCGTCGACGAACGTGGCCAGCCCGAAGTCGGTGAGCACCACGCGGCCGTCGTTGCCGATCAGCACGTTGTGCGGCTTGACGTCGCGGTGCAGCACGCCGGCCCGGTGGGCGGCGCTCAGCGCGTCGAGCACGGACAGGCCGATGCGGGCCGCGGCGACCGGCGAGTAGGGCCCGTCCTCGTTGATGACCTGGTGCAGGGACCGGGACGGGACGTACTCCATGACGATCCAGGGCAGGCCGTCGGCGTGCACGACGTCGTAGACCCGGACCACGTGCGGATGGTTGAGCCGGCCCGCGCTGCGCGCCTCGCGCAGGGTGCGGTCGCGCAGGCGTGTCTTCTCGTCGTCGGTCATCCAGTCGGGCGGGACGAACTCCTTGACGGCGACGTCGCGGTCCAGCATCTCGTCGCGCGCGAGCCAGACCCGGCCCATGCCGCCGGAGCCGACCGGCTCGAGCATGCGATACCGACCGGCGATGAGCATGCGTCTGACCGCCATCCCGCCCCCACCCGTCGACTCGATTTCAGGATAAGCAAGCCGCCCCTTGTCACGGAACGGCGATCACCCGGCCACCGCGTAGACCACGAGGTTGTCCTTGTAGGACCGCAGCTTGTGGTCGAACACGCCGCCGCACGTGATGAGGCGCAGCTGCCGGTCGGGCGTAGGACCGTACACCTCCTCGGCCGGGAAGGACTTCTTCGGGTACCACACCGTTCGGGTGACGGTGAACCGCAGCGTCTTGCCGCCGCGGAGCACCTCGATCGTGTCACCGGTCGTGAGCTCGCGCAGCCGGTAGAACACCGCCGCCCCCGCCTTCGAATCGACGTGGCCGGCGATCACCGCGGGACCGATGTCACCCGGCGCGGTCCCGTCGGCGTACCAGCCGGCGCGGTCGAACCGGGCCGGCGGCTGCAACGCGCCCTTGGTGATGTGCAACGTCTCGAGCGAGCTGTCGAGTCCGATCGCCGCCACGCGCACCCGGGTGGGCGCGCCGGCGGCCGCCACCGCCGCACTCGCGAACGGGTCTCCCGGCGGTCGTGCCCCGTTTCCCGCGGCCTCCATGGCGCCGGGCAGCGTCATCTGCGCCGATGCTGCCCATCGCCCGAGGCCGGGATCGGTGCCCGCGACACCAGCGCGCCCGGCGAGCGCGAGGTAAGTGGTTCCGACGACGAACGCGGCGAGGGCGGCGGCGCCGGCGGGCAACGCGGCGCGCCGTCCGAAATGCGAGAGACGAGCTTTTCGCCGTACGGGCGGATCGGCTCTTCGTTCGTCGATCGGAACCGGCGCCCGGATCGCCGGGATCTCCACCACCGACGCCGGTTTTGCGAGTTTGGTCGCCGACGCGTAGTCGACCTTCGCCACCCCGCGCGGAAGCCGGGAAGGGCGGCGGGGCACCGAGAGCGCGCCCGGCACCACCGCCACCCCCACGTAGGTCGGCTCCTCGGCCTCCAGGATCTCGTCAGCCATGGACGGCCTCGCTCAGGCCGCCCGGAGCCGGCGCCGCAGCACCACGACGAGACCGGCGGTGAGCACCGCGGCGACGCCCGCGAACAGCAGCGCCGTCGGCACCGGCGAGGCCGGCTGACTGCCACCGCCACCGGTCGCCACGCCGCCCAGCGGAACCGTGCCCTGCCGTTCGGCGTCCACGTGGAGCTCCGGTTTCAGGCCGCCGCTCCGATCGTCGAGCACGACCAGCGAATAGACGCTGCCCGCGCCCAGCGTGCAGGGCAGCACGCTGGTCTTTCCGCCGCCGGTCGGCACCACCTGCACGCTCCATTTGCCCGGATTGACCTCCCGGTAGTTGGTGGTGGTGGCGAACTCGACGCCGTCGGCGATGGTCTTGCCGTTCTTGCCGGCCACGTCGAGCACCGGCGCCTTGACCGACGCCTGGATGATCCGGACCTTGGACTTGCCCGGGTCGGGGAGCTTCAGGTCGTCCTTGAGCACGCGGAGCCCGAGGTCGGCGAACCGGCCGACGCCGGCCACCGTGTAGGCGTCGCCGTTCTCCACCCCGACCTGGGTGGTGATGACCGGCTTGGTGCTCGCGGGCGCGCCCGCCTTGCGCATCGCGACCTGGTAGGTGCCGGTCGGCAGCCGCAGGTAGGCCGACATGGCGCCGTAGGCGACGCCCTTGAAGGTCTGCGGCTTGACGGCGTTGTCGGAGGAGCGGAGATAGACGTCCACCGCCGGCGTGTCCGGGGAGAGGTGGGCGAGACGGACGTAGCCGTCGCCGGCCGCGCGGGCCGGGGTCGGGAACAGGGTGACGGCCGCCAGGATCGCGGCGACGCTCACGAGGCGCCGGACGTGTGGTGCGCTGCTGAACACGGAGCCTCCTGTCGGGTGGGGGCCTCTAACGTCTAATCCTCGTTCGTTGACCCCACCATGGTCCGGCGTGGCAGTAAATACCGCTGGACGGATGTCCCTTCCGTGCCCGCCTGACCGATAGACCACCGTCGCTCCGCAAATTTTTGTCGTACCCCCGAGAGAAGATGGTCGGGTGCTAGACGTGCTGGAGTCCTTCGGCCTGGCCACCAGGGAGTGGTTCACGGCCGCCTTCGCCGCGCCCACGGCCGCCCAGGCGGGCGCCTGGCGTGCGATCGGCGCCGGGCGAAACGCGCTGGTCGTCGCCCCGACCGGCTCCGGCAAGACGCTCGCCGCGTTCCTCTGGTCGCTCGACCGGCTGGCCCACGAGCCCGCACCCAAGGACCCGAAGCAACGCTGCCGGGTGCTCTACGTGAGCCCGCTCAAGGCCCTCGCGGTCGACGTCGAGCGCAACCTGCGGGCCCCGCTCACCGGCATCCGGCAGGCGTCCGGCCGGCTCGGTGTCCCGCCGCCCGACATCACCGTCGGCATGCGCACCGGCGACACCCCGGCCGACGAGCGGCGGCTGTTCGCCCGCACCCCGCCGGACATCCTGATCACCACCCCCGAGTCGCTCTTCCTGCTGCTCACCTCCGCCGCCCGCGACTCGCTGCGCGGCGTCGAGACGGTGATCCTCGACGAGGTGCACGCGGTCGCCGCCACCAAGCGCGGCGCCCACCTGGCGCTCTCCCTCGAGCGGCTCGACGCGCTGCTCGGCCGGCCCGCCCAGCGCATCGGCCTGTCGGCGACGGTCCGGCCGATCGACGAGACCGCCCGCTTCCTGGGCGGCGCGCACGACGTCGAGATCGTCCAGCCGCCGAGCGCCAAGACCATCGAGGTGACGGTCGAGGTCCCGGTCGAGGACATGACCCGGCTCGACGAGGTTCCCGATGTCGATCCCGACAACCCTGATCAACGGCACACGCCGTCGATCTGGCCGGCGGTCGAGGAGCGGGTGCTCGACCTCATCCAGGAGCACCGGTCGACGATCGTCTTCACCAACTCGCGGCGCGGTGCCGAGCGGCTCTGCGCCCGCATCAACGAGCTGGCCGCCGAGCGGGCCGGCGTCGAGCTCGAGCCCGTCGTCAAGCCGCCGGCCCAGGTGATGGCCCAGGCCGGGCAGACCGGCGGCGCCCCGCCCGTGGTCGCCCGCGCCCACCACGGCAGCGTCTCCCGCGAGGAGCGCAAGCAGATCGAGGAGGCGCTGAAATCGGGCCTCCTCCCGGCCGTGGTCGCGACCTCGAGCCTCGAGCTGGGCATCGACATGGGCGCGGTCGACCTGGTGGTGCAGATCGAGGCGCCGCCGTCGGTCGCGGCCGGGCTCCAGCGCATCGGCCGGGCCGGTCACCAGGTCGGCGCCGTCTCGCGCGGGGTGGTCTTCCCCAAGCACCGCGGCGACCTGGTCTCGTGCGCGGTGGTGGCCGACCGGATGGGCGCCGGGGCGATCGAGGAGCTGCGCTACCCGCGCAACCCGCTCGACGTGCTCGCCCAGCAGATCGTGGCGATGGTGGCGCTCGACGCGTGGCAGGTCGACGAGCTGGCCGCGCTCGTGCGCCGGGCCGCGCCGTTCGCCGAGCTGCCCGAGTCGGCCCTGCACGCGGTGCTCGACATGCTCGCCGGCCGCTACCCGTCGACCGCGTTCGCCGAGCTGCGCCCGCGCCTGGTGTGGGACCGCGGCACCGACGTGCTGACCGGCCGCCCGGGCGCCCAGCGGCTGGCGGTGACCAGCGGCGGCACCATCCCCGACCGCGGCATGTTCGGCGTGTTCCTGGCCGGCGCCGAGCGGGCGGCCCGGGTCGGCGAGCTCGACGAGGAGATGGTGTACGAGTCGCGGGTCGGCGACGTCTTCCTGCTGGGCTCGACGAGCTGGCGCATCGAGGACATCACGCCCGACCGGGTGCTGGTCACGCCCGCGCCCGGCGCCCCGGCCCGCATGCCGTTCTGGAAGGGCGACGCGCTGGGCCGGCCGATCGAGCTCGGCCGGGCGATCGGGAAGCAGCTACGCACCTTGGTCCGGGCCGGGGACTCCGCCGCGGTCAGTCTTCGCGAGGCCGGCCTCGATGAGTGGGCGGCCAGCAACCTGGTGGCCTATCTCCGGGAGCAACAGGAGGCGACCCGCAATCTCCCCGACGACCGGACGATCCTGGTCGAGCGCTTCCGCGACGAGCTGGGCGACTGGCGGATGACCGTGCACTGCGTGCTCGGCGCCCGGGTCAACGCGCCCTGGTCGCTGGCGATCGCCCGCCGCCTGTCCGAGCGGTACGGCGTGGACGGCCAGGTCATGCCCTCCGACGACGGCATCGTGGTGCGGCTGCCCGACACGGCCGAGGAGCCGCCCGGCGCCGACCTGGTGGCGTTCGACGCCGAGGAGATCGCCCAGATCGTCGAGGAGTCGGTCGGCACGTCGGCGCTGTTCGCGTCCCGTTTCCGCGAGTGCGCGGCCCGCTCGCTGCTGCTGCCCCGCCGCGACCCGCGCCGCCGGCAGCCGCTCTGGCAGCAGCGGCAGCGCTCGGCCCAGCTGCTCGACGTGGCCCGCGAGTTCGCCGACTTCCCGGTCACGCTCGAGGCGGCCCGCGAGTGCCTGCAGGACGTGTTCGACGTGCCCGGCCTGGTCGGGCTGATGCGCGAGGTGGCCGGGCGCAAGGTGCGGCTGGTCGAGGTGGAGACGCCGCGGCCGTCGCCGTTCGCCCGCTCGCTGCTGTTCGGCTACGTGGGCGCGTTCCTCTACGAGGGCGACGCGCCGCTGGCCGAGCGGCGGGCCGCGGCCCTCGCGCTCGACTCGACGCTGCTGGGCGAGCTGCTCGGCCGGGTCGACCTGCGCGAGCTGCTCGACCCCGAGGTGGTCGGCGAGACCGAGTCGCAGCTCCAGTGGCTGAGCAGCCGCCGCCAGCCGCGCGACGCCGAGGACGCGGCCGAGGTGCTGCGCCTGCTCGGCGACCTGTCGGCCGACGAGCTGGCGATGCGGGGCATCGACTCCGCGTGGACGGCCGAGCTCGAGGCGACGCGCCGGGCCATCCGGGTGCGGGTGGCCGGCGAGGAGCGGTGGATCGGCATCGACGACGCCGGGCGCTACCGCGACGCGCTCGGGGTCGCGCTGCCGGTCGGCCTCCCCGAGGCCTATCTCGAGCCGGTGGCCGACCCGCTGGGCGATCTGGTCGCCCGCTATGCGCGTACGCATGGTCCGTTCGCCGCCGCGACCTGTGCCGCCCGGTTCGGCCTCGGCGTGTTCGTGGTCGAGCAGGCGCTCAAGCGGCTCGGCGCGACCGGACGGGTCACGTCCGGCGAGTTCTCCCCGGGCGGCGCCGGTACCGAGTGGTGCGACGCCGAAGTGCTGCGCATGCTGCGCCGCCGCTCGCTGGCCGCGTTGCGCCGCGAGATCGAGCCGGTGCCGCCCCGGGTGCTGGCCGCGTTCCTGCCGCGCTGGCATCAGATCGGCGGAAACGCGCGCGGGGTCGACGGGCTGGCCGCCGCGATCGAGCAGTTGCAGGGCATCGCCGTGCCGGCCTCGGCCTGGGAGCGGCTGGTGCTGCCGGCCCGCATCCCGGACTACGCACCGCCGCTGCTCGACGAGCTGTCCGCGGGTGGGGACGTGCTGTGGGCGGGGTCGGGCTCGATCGGGTCGAACGACGGCTGGATCACGCTGGCCTGGGCCGACAGCGCGCCACTGCTGTTGCCGCCGCCCGACGACGAGCTCGCCCTCACGCCACTGCATCAGCGGGTGCTCGACGCGCTCGGCGATGGGCAGGCGCTGTTCTTCCGCTCGCTCTCCGACCGCATCGGCGCCACGAACGACACCGAGCTGTCGGCCGCGGTGTGGGACCTGGTGTGGGCCGGCCAGCTGACCAACGACACGCTGGCCCCGCTGCGGGCCCTGCTCGGCGGGAGCGGGGCGCACAAGGCAAAGGCGGCCCCGGCGCGTACGCGTTACCGCCGCCCCGGCCGGCCGTCCATGCCGGCGCGCGGTGGTCCGCCGAACATGGCGGGCCGCTGGTCCCGGCTGCCCGAGCGTGATCTCGACCCGACCCGGCGCGCGGCGGCGCTGGCCGACCTGCTGCTGGAGCGGCACGGCGTGGTGACCCGCGGCGCGGTGATGGCCGAGGGGGTGACGGGCGGGTTCGCGGCGGTCTACCCGGTGCTGGGTGCGCTCGAGGAGCGCGGCGCGGCCCGGCGGGGGTACTTCGTCGAGGGGCTGGGGGCGGCGCAGTTCGCGGTGCCGGGCGCGGTCGACCGGTTGCGGGCGCTGGCCGACCCGGACGAGCTGTCCCGCCGGGCGACGCAGGCGCAGGTGCTGGCGGCCACCGACCCGGCCAATCCGTACGGCGCGGCGCTGCCGTGGCCGGAGCGGGTGGTCGACAGCGGCGACGGCGAGACGCGGGCGGGCCATCGGCCGGGGCGCAAGGCGGGCGCGCTGGTCATCCAGGTGGCCGGCGACCTGGTGCTGTACGTGGAACGCGGCGGCCGGACGCTGCTCTCGTTCACCGACGACGCGGAGACGCTGATCGCGGCCGGGCGGGCGCTGGCGGAGTCGGTGCGGTCGGGGGCGCTGGGGCCGATGTCGGTTGAGCGGGCCGACGGGGAGTCGGTGCACGCGTCGCCCTTGCGGGAGGCGCTAACGTCGGCGGGGTTCCGCGCCACGCCGCGGGGGTTGCGCTTGCGCGGCTGACCGGTGTTCGCGCGCAACGCGAACGCGGACAACCCTGCCCCGGCCGCCCGCCGGCCGCACGCTCACCCGGGTGGGCGTCCATCGTCGCGACGGCCGAGGCTGACCGGCTACCGCCGACCTGTCAGCGCGGGCACGGCATCCGCTACGGCGCCCGCCCGCGCCGGCGGTCTAGGCGTCCGGCTTCGGCTGGCACCGCGGGCACCAGTAGGTGACGCGCTCGTCCTGCTCGGCCTTCCGGATGGCGGTTCCGCATCGGCGGCACGGTTGCGCCCGCCGCCCGTACACGTAGCTGGTCTCGCCCCGCCGCAGCGAGCCGGTGGTGGTCTGGGTCCAGCGGCCCTTGTTCGAGGCCACCAGCTTCTGCGCGAGCGTGACCGTTCCCTCGAGGTCCTTGATCTCGGCGACCGGCGTCCACGGCCACAGTCCACGAAGGAACATCGTCTCGGCCTTGTAGAGGTTGCCGACGCCGGCCAGGTTGCGCTGGTCGAGCAGCGCCTCCGCGATCGTCGCCGCCGGCTTGGCCTCGATGCGCCGCACGGCCTCGGCCGGGTCCCAGTCGGCGCCGAGCAGATCGGGCCCGAGGTGCCCGACCAGCGTCTCCTCGTCGGCCGTGGGGATCAGCGCCACCTCGTGCAGGTGATAGCCGACCGCCACCGCCTTCGCGGTCTTCAGAACCACGCGAATCAGGTGCGCCGGGCGGCCGGTCCATCTTTCCCCCGGCCCGTACGCCCGCCAGGCCCCGTCCATCCGCAGGTGCGAGTGCAGGGTGAGCGGGTCGTCGCCGTCCCGGGTGAGACGGGTGAGCAGATGCTTGCCGCGACTGGCCGACTCGCGCACGGTCCAGCCGCTCAGGTCGGCGGTGGCGAGCCGGGGCACCCGGAAGTCGCTGCCGGTCAGGACGTCCCCGACCAGGGCGCGCTCGATCACCCGGGCCGTGTTCCAGACCGTATCTCCCTCGGGCATGCACCCATCATTACCCGTCCAGCAGCGCGATCATCGACGCCCGGTCGAACGCTTTCTCGTCGGGGCCCAGGTGGCTCACCGCGGCCAGGGCGGCGTCGAGGGCCGCGGTGCCGATCGGGTCGGCGGGCTCGAAGTTCAGGCCACGCCGGGCGGCGTCGCGCCGCACGCCCGCCGCGAGCGTGACGCCGTCCTCGTCGCGCCCCAGCGCGAGCAGCGCGAGCGCCCCGGTGAGCAACGCGGTCAGGACGTTGCCGACATCGTCCTCGGCCGCGAAGTCGCGGACCGCCGGCCGGAGCACGCGGATCGCGGCGACCGGGTCGGCCGCGGTGCCGGCTTCCGTGCCGGCCGAGCCCCGCAACAGGATCCGGGCCAGGAAGAGGCGGCACATCGCGGCGGTCCACGTCTGCCCGATCTCGGTGGCCATCTCGATCGCCGAGGTCAGCAGCCGGCGGCCGCCGGCCAGGTCGCCGGAGCCGGCCAGCGCCCAGCCCAGCGACATCGCCCCGGCCGCGATCAGCCGGGGTTCGCCGAGGCGCCGGCCCATCTCCATCGAGCCCCGGCCGTGGACGATCGCCTCCTCGTGGTCGCCCAGCGCGGTGTGCAGCAGCGCCTCGTAGTAGTACGCCTGGCCGCGCAGCATCAGGCCGTCGTGGTCGGACGTCCCGGCCAGCGCCGCCGTGCCCCGGCGCAGCGCCTCCCAGGCGGGCATCGCCTCGCCGGTCAGGAAGCGCAGCGTGGCGACGCCCAGCCAGGCGCGGGCCCGATCGTCGGCGGGCGCGCCGGTGCCGGCCTCGAGCGCGGCGGTGAGCAGGCGCAGGCCGTCGACGATGTGGCCGCCGCGGTACCAGAACCAGTCGAGCAGGCCCGCCGTGCGTACCGCGGCCGCGGGATCGACGACCAGGTCATGTGCGATGCCGGCGCGCAGGTTCGCCCGCTCGCGGTTGAGCACCCGGATGGCGTGCGTCGAGCGCTCCCCGGCCAGCTCCGGCGCCATCCGCTCGACCAGATCGCGCACCCAGGCGGCGTGCGCGGCGCGGCTCGCGGCGGGCGACGGGTCGCGGTTCCGGCAGTACGCCCGGACGATCTCCAGCATGCGGTAGCGGCTCGGCGTCACGGTCGTGTCGGCGACCACCACCGAGCGGGCCACCAGCGACGACAGGGCGGCCAGATCGCCGTCGGCGGCCGCCAGCGTGAAGCCGCCCTCGAACGGCCACAGCCGCAGCAGCAGCGCGCGGTCGGTCGCGGAGAGCAGGTCGACGCTCCAGGCGATCGCCGCCTCCAGCGTCTCGTGCGGGGCCAGCGCACCGCGCGGCACCGGGCCGAGGGCCGGGAACCGGTCGTCGAGCATCTCCAGCAGCTCGCCCAGGCCGAGCACCCGGCAGCGGGCCGCGGCCAGCTCCAGGGCCAGCGGGATGCCGTCGAGCGCGGTCGCCAGCCGGGCCAGCTGGGCCGACTCCGCCGGGTCGGGACGCCAGCCGGGCCGGATCGCGGCGATCCGGTCGGTGAGCAGGGCGATCGCGTCGGCCGCCGGCAGCGGGGCGACCGGCAGCAGGGTCTCGCCGTCGATGCCGAGCGGCTCCCGGCTGGTGGCCAGCGCCCGCAGCGACGGGCAGGCGGCGAGCAGGGTCAGCACCAGGGCCGCGACCGCGTCGACGAGGTGCTCGCAGTTGTCCAGCACGAGCAGACCGGGACGGTCGCCGAGGGCGGCGGCCAGGGCCTCGGCGGTCGAGGCGCGCACCCCCGCGGCCTCGGCGACGGCGGGGACGACCAGGGCCGGGTCGCCGACGTCGGCGAGGCGGACGAACCAGGGGCGGAGCTCGGCGGCGAACTCGACGGCCAGCCGGGTCTTGCCCGCGCCACCGGGGCCGACCAGCGTCACCAGACGGCTCGCGGGCGCCAGGGAGGCGAGCAGGGCCAGCTCGTCGCGGCGGCCGAGGAAGTGCGACAGGGGACGATTGACGGAAGCGGGGACCGGCAGGTCGGGCGGCGGGAACAGCAGGGCCGGGTCCTGGGCCAGCAGGCGCGCCTCCAGCTCCTGCAACGCCGGGCCGGGGTCGATGCCGAGGTCGTCGGCGAGGCGGGTCCGCACCCGGCGCACGGCGGCCAGCGCGTCGGCCTGGCGGCCACTGCGGTAGAGGGCGACGATCAGCAGTTCCCAGCGGCGCTCCCGGTACGGCTCCTCGCGTACGGCCGACTCGAGCGCACCCACCGCTCCCGGCGCATCCCCGACCGCCAGCAGCGCCGCCAGGCGCTCCTCGACCGCGACCGCGCGCAGCTCGGCCAGTCCGGCCCGCGCCGCCGCCACCGACGGCACGTCCGCGAGATCGGCGTAGGCGTCCCCGCGCCACAGCCCCAGCGCCGCGTCGAACGCGCGCAACGCCGCCGCCGGGGACGACGCCAGCAGCTGCCGGCCGCGCGCGACACCGGCCGTGAACAGGGCCGCGTCGGTCTCCGCGAGCAGCCGGTACCCGTCGCCCGACCGTTCGAGGGACTCCCGGGCGGGGCCGAGGGAACGGCGCAGACGGGAGGCGTACGTCTGAAGGGAGATGGAGAAACTCGCCGGGGGTGACCCCTCCCAGATCGTCTCGGCGAGGGACGCCTCGCTGACCGGATGGCCGCCGGCCGCCAGCAACGCGGTCACCAACCGGCGCGGCAGCCGACCGCCGAGGTCGACCGCGTGACCGCCGGCCTCCACCTCGGTCGGCCCCAGGACCCTGCCGATCATCACCGGCCGAGCATAAGAGTGCAGGCGGCTTGCAGGCAGTCTGCAAGCGGACGGGGTGACCGTGTTCGCATGACGACGACAATCGAACGAACCGACACCTGGGACATGGTGCTCGTGCACCGCGCCTTCCGCCGCGACTTCCGCATGCTGCCGGCGCTGGTGCGCGCGGTGCCGGACGGGGACACCGCGCGCGCCGAGATCGTCGGATTCCACCTGGAGAAGATGGGCGACGCGCTGCACCACCACCACACCGCCGAGGACGAGATGCTGTGGCCGCTGCTGCTGGAACGGGCCACCCTGCACACCGAGCTGATCAACCGGATGGAGGCGCAGCACGAGCGCGTCCACGAGCCGCTCGAGCGGATCGCCGAGCTCAACCCGCGGTGGCGGGCGCGGGCGCGGGTGGCCGACCGGGACGAGCTCGCCGACACCATCGCGCGGGCCTCGGTGGCGCTCGACGAGCACCTCGCCGACGAGGAGCAGGAGATCCTGCCGGTCGTCGCCACCCACATCACCCAGGCCGAGTGGAACGCGCTCGGCGAGCGCGGCCGGGCGTCGCTGCCGAAGGGCAAGCTGGCGCTGGTCTTCCTCGGCTCGATCTTCGAGGAGGCGACGCCGGCCGAGAAGGCGCGCTTCATGGCCGAGCTGCCGCCGCCGGCCCGGCTGATCTGGCGCCTGTTCGGCGACCGGACGTACGGCTCGTACCGCGACCGCCTACGTCACGGCTGATTTCGCTCCGTCAGCCGGATCTGGTCGCCGGGACGCACCGACAGCACGACCACGGCCCGGCCGTTGTTGACGGCGATCGCCACGTGGCCGGCCGAGTCCTCGTAGACGAGCAGCTCGCCGGGGCCGACCTCGGCGAACGTGGCGCCGCGCCGGGCCCGGACGTTGCCGTTGACCACGAGGTCGGGGCCGAGACCGGCGAGCGCGTCGCCGCCGGCCGCCAGCTGCACGTTGCCGAACCGGTCGACCGTGATCACCTCGGCCTCGATCCAGCCGTCGCCGACGGTCACGACCGGGTCGGGCAGGCGCACCAGCGTGGCCGGGTCGATCTCGGGGCCGGCGTCGGCGGCCGCGGCGCCGAGCGCGAGGTGGGCGGCGGCCGGGGCGAAGACGTCGCGGCCGTGGAACGTGCGGGACACGTCGCCGAGCAGCCAGTCCTTGTTGGACAGCTCGTAGGCAGCGTCGATGCCGCCGAGCGCCTCGGCCGCCCAGATCAGCGCGCCGTTGTCGGGGCCGACGAGCAGGCCGCCGGGGGTCGTGACGACCAGCCCGCGGCGGGAGGTGCCGACGCCGGGATCGACCACCACCACGTGCACCGAGGCCGGGAGGTAGGGCGCGGTCTGGGCCAGCACGGCGGCGCCGCGCGTCACATCGGCCGGCGGCACGTGGTGGGTCACGTCGAGGACCCGTACGCCCGGGGCGATGCGCGCGATCGTCCCGTGGCACGCGGCGACGAAACCGTCGAACGTCCCGTAGTCGGTAGTGAGGCTGATGAATGCATACCCGGCCATGGTGGCCAACGTTACTGCCCCGACACGCTTGGTGTGTGGCGGGGGCGACAGGGCGCGCCGACGAAGATCTGGCAGGTTGGGGTCATGCGTCTTGTGATCTTCACCGAGCCCCAGCAGGGTGCCACCCACGACGACCTCGCCAAGGTCGCGCTGACCGCCGAGGCCAGCGGCTACGACGGCTTCTTCCGCTCCGACCACTACGTCGCGATGGGCGGTTCGGGCGAGCCGGGGCCGACCGACGCCTGGGTCACGCTCGGCGCGCTGGCCGTGCAGACGTCCACGATCCGGCTCGGCACACTGGTGACGTCGGCCACCTTCCGGCTGCCCGGGCCGCTGGCGATCACGGTCGCGCAGGTCGACCGGATGAGCGGCGGGCGGGTCGAGTTCGGGCTCGGCGGCGGCTGGTTCGAGCGCGAGCACACCGCGTACGGGATCCCGTTCCCGACCGTGGGCGAGCGCTTCGACCGCTTCGAGGAGCAGCTCGAGATCATCACCGGGCTGTGGTCGACGCCGGCCGGCCGGTCGTTCGACTTCCCGGGCAAGCACTACCAGCTGATCGACTCGCCGGCCCTGCCCAAGCCCGTGCAGTCGCCGCACCCGCCGGTGATCATCGGCGGCCACGGCAAGAAGCGCACGCCCTCGCTCGCGGCCCGCTTCGCCGACGAGTTCAACGTGCCGTTCTCCAAGATCGAGGACATCGCGCCCCTGTACGAGCGGGTCCGTGCCGCCTCGACCGAGATCGGCCGGGAGACGCCGCCCGCGTTCTCGGCGGCCGCCGTGCTCTGCGTCGGGCGCGACGACGCCGAGGTGCGGCGCCGGGCCGCGGCGATCGGCCGCGACGTCGAGGAGATGCGGGAGAACGGCGGCGTGGTGGGCACGCCGGGCGAGGCGGTCGAGATCATCAAGTCGTACGGCGAGGCCGGCGCCACCCGCCTGTTCCTCCAGGCCCTGGATCTGTCCGATCTGGACCACGTGGAGCTGGTGGCGTCGGCGGTCGCCCCTCAGCTGTAGAAGGTCCGCCCCTCAGCCGGCGAAGGTCCGTTCCGCCCACGCCCGGTACGTCCCGGGCCGCCGGCCGAGAACCCGTTCGGCGTCGGCGGTGACGATCGCGTTGCCGCCGGCCCGGACGAGCTCGGCGCCGGCCAGGGCCACGTCCGCGATCTCGGCCGGGAACATCTCCCGCGACGGCGGCACGTCGACCGTGGTGGCGGTCGTGCCGAGGACGGCGGCGAGCTGGGCGACCTGCTCGGGGACGGTCAGCAGCTCGGGGCCGGTCAGCGTGTAGGTCGCGCCCTCGTGCCCGGCCCGGGTCAGCGCCTCGGCGGCGACCGCGGCCACGTCGGCGGGGTCGATCACGCCCTGGCGGCCGTCGCCGAAGACGTTCGGGACCGGGGTGCCGGCCCGGATGCCCGCGGCCCAGCCCAGCGTGTTCGAGGCGAACGTCGTGGGCCGCAGGATCGTCCAGGCGACGCCGCTGTCCCGTACCGCCTGCTCGCCCGGCTGATGCCACCCGCCCAACCCGTCCGTGGGCTCGTCCGGCGTACCGATGGCGGAAAGCTTGACCACCCGCTCGGCCCCCGCCTCGACCGCCCGCCGCAGATACGCCCGCTCGATGTCCGGCGCCGCCGGGGAAGCCGGCGCGAGCAGGAAGACCGCGCGCGCCTTGCCGATCTCGGTGGTCACGGTCAGCCCGGACCGCGGCTCGATCCGCGCCGGGTCCCGGGTCAGCGCCGTCACCTCCTCGCCCGACGCGAGAAGCTGCTCGACCAGTGCGGACCCGATGGTGCCGGTGGCACCCGTCACGAGAATCATGCCGCCGAGCCTGGCGTCGCCGACCGGCCCGCGTCTTGGAGGTTTCGGCACTGCGTTCCCGCCGCCGCGCGGGCTAGCGTTCGAGCGTGGACGTGTTTGTGCAGAGGCCCGAAGTGGCGACGGTTCTCGCGTTCCGGACGACGCCCGAGCGGCGCAGCGACCTCATCGTCGTGGGGCCGCGCACCCGGGGCAGCTACAACCCGGCCAAGGCGCTGCCGGTCTGCGTCCGGGTGCGGCTGCGGCCCGGCGAGGCGCACGCGGTGCTCGGCGTGCCGGTGTCGGAGCTGGCCGACCGCGCGGTGCCGATCGAGGACCTCTGGGGCGCGCCCGGCCGCCGGTTGACCGCGTCGCTGGCCGCGGCCGGCGCCGACACGGCCCAGGTGGCCGCGCGTCTCACCGCGGCCCGCCTCTCTGCCGACTTCGTGCCGCCGCACGGCCCCGCCCTCATCGAGGCGGCCATGCGCGAGATGACCCGGGCCGGCGCCCGACTGTCCGATGTGGCCGGCCGGCTCGGGGTGAGCGAGCGCCACCTTCGCAACCTCTTCGCCCGCGACGTGGGCCTGTCGCCGAAGCACTTCGCCCGGATCAGCCGGGTGCGCACGGTGCTCGACCTGGCCGGCCGGAAGCCGTGGACCGAGGTCGCCTCGCGGGCCGGGTTCTTCGACCAGGCCCACATGATCGGCGACTTCCGCTCGATGATGGGCGTGTCGCCGGGCGCGTTCCTGGCCGGCCGCCTTCCGGCGATCACGCCATGCTCCTTCACCTCGACGCGGGCCGAGCCGGGTCGGTCGCTACCAGACGTCGCCGTCGCGCCAGTCGCAGGTCAGCGGCTCGGTTAGGTGCAGCTCGGCGCCGCCCGCGACGACCCGCACCAGCGTGCTGTCGTCGTCGTCCTCGGTGCGGCGCGGGCCGTCCGGCGCCAGCACGTGGGTCGGGCCCTGCCACGGCAGCCAGCCGCGGTGCAGGTAGAGACCACGGCCGGCATCGGAGGCGGAGAGGGCGCCCAGCGCGTACGCGCCATCGATGATTTTCTCCGCCCCGGCCATGACCGTCGCCGCGAAGCCCTGCCCGCGCCACCCCGGATGGACCGCGACCCCCTCGACGTAGCCGCCGCGCCAGGAAAGGCCGCCGTGCAGAAAGCGCCGCTGCACGACCGCCGCGTGCGCGATCGGCTCGCCCTGCTCGGTCACCACCACGTGCAGGCCGCCGAGCGTGTGATCCCAGTCGTGGTCGTCGAAGTTCCCGAGGAACGCCCGATCGAGCAGCGCGCGGATCGCCACCCGCTCGCCCGGCGTCAGATCGGAGGTCGGAACGGTCCGCACGTGTGGCACGCGCCCAATCTACTGGCCGCCCGGTGCCCTATTCTTCGAGGTCGGAAGGGGGCAGGTTTGACGCTCTTCGTCGCGCGCGACCGCACGACCACGCTGATCTCCCGCACGGACCCGCGCGTCCCCGGCCGCCGGGTGCCGCGCGCGTGGCGCGCGCTGGTCGAGATCCGCGTCCCGGACGAGCCGCCGCCGGTCGAGCATTCGCTGCCGGTGGTGGCCGGCATCTGGGCGCCGCCGGTGCTGATCGCCGCGGCCGGCGTCTATTACGTCGGCGTCGCGATGGCGATCGCGCTGGCCGTCATCGCCCTGTTCCTGCTCGGTTACGCCGTTCCCGCGATCGCCCGCAGCCGCCCGCGCAAGCCCCGCCCGCCGCTGTCCGCACCCGGCCGGCGCGCGCTCTCGGCCACCGATGCCCGCGATGCCCGCGATGCTCGGGATGCCCGCGATGCACGCGAGACCCGCGTCTTGACCGCCGAGGCCGAGCGGGCCGCCTTCGACCGCTCCGTGGCCATCGCCGACCGCATCAGCGAGACGTGGCCCGCCCTCGGCGACCTGATCGACACCGACGAGGCCGAGTCCCTCCTGGCCGAGTCCCTGTGGGAGATCGCCGGCGCGCGGGAACGCCACCAGGAGCTCGCCGCCGTCCTCGCCGGCCTGACCCGCCCCGACTTCGCCGCGGTGTCCCCGGCCGACGGCACCGCCGAGCGCCTCCGGGCCCAGATCCGCGCGGCCAAGGAGGCCCTCTCCGCGCTGGAGATCGACCTCGCCGCCCGCGACGCCAGCCTGCGCCGGGCCGAGGAGGCGGGCCGCACCTTCATTCGCGAACAGCAGATGCGCGAGGCCATCCGGGCGGCCGAACGCTCCCTGAACACGCCCGTTCACTCCTCGACCGATCCCGCCGCCGAGCTGGCCGAGCACACTCAGGTCGTGCTGACCGCCTACCGCGAGCTGACCGCCTCCCTGACCCCCGACCGCTAGGGCGGGCCTAGACCGACGGCGCGGGCGGGCGCTTCAACTCGGCCAGGCCCTCGGCCAGGCCGCGCAGCCGGTCGGTCGCGTCGACCAGACTGGACAGTGCCGGATGCTTGCTCTCGGCGAGCGGGTGCCCGTCCTCGGCCACGTAGCTGGCGGCCGCGGCGACCAGTTGCTCGTACGCCGTGACGCCCTCGGTGAACTGCTCGGCGAGACCGGCGTGGGACTCCTCGAGCCCGCCGGGGCTGAGCGGGATGGCCCGCTCGACGCTCGCCACCCGCTGCCCGAGATCGCGCAGCCACCGCTCGGCCGTCGCCGCCTCGAGCAGGGCCGCCTCGCCGGGACCGGTCAGGCGGCCGGCCAGGCCGGTGAGGGTGACGGACGCGCGGTCGAGCCGGTCCCAGGCCTGCGCCACCGCCGAGCCGCGCAGGGCGTAACGGGATTTCTGGCGGCGCACCTCGTTCATCACCGTGCGCCCGGCCGGGAACCGCTCGATCGCCGCGGTCAGCCGCTGGCCGGCCAGGGCCGGATCGGGCGCGGGCGGGGCCGGGAGGGCGGCCAGCGCCCGATGGTCGCTCCAGCGCCACCAGGCGAGGGCGACCGAGGAGCCGGCCGCGCCGGCCCAGATCGCGTCGGCGATGCCGATCCCCGAATACGGCGTGAGGACGGCGGTGGCCGCGACCAGACCCCCGCCCAGAACGCTCCAGCGTCGCGCCGAGTTGCGCAGCCGCCTGAGCTTCCGGAAGTACCTGGTCCGCTCGTCCACCGTCGTCCTCCCCGCCCCTAAAAGATCAACCGGCCGCGGTGGTGTCGCCCCGCTTCTGGTTCATGCTGGCGCGGATCTCGTCGAGCCGGGCCACGCTCGCCGGGTCGGAGGCCGGGGCCTGCTCGACGGCGGGCTGGGACGGCGCGGCGCCGAGCTTCTCCCCGGCCATGCTGGCCCGGATCTGCTCGAGCCGCGACGAGCCGGCCATGTCGAGGCTCGACTTCTGCACCTCGAGCATGCGGCCCTCGACCGAGTTCGAAGCGAGCTCGGCCCGGCCCATGGCGTTCGCGTAGCGCTGCTCGATCTTGTCGCGCACCTCGTCGAGCGACGGCGTGTTGCCGGGCGCGGCAAGCGACGACATCGACTCGAGGGACTTGGCCACGGTCTCCTGCATCTTGGCCTGCTCGAGCTGGCTGAGCAGCCGGGAGCGCTCGGCGATGCGCTGCTGGAGCACCATCGCGTTGTTCTCCACCGCCTTGCGGGCCTGACCCGCGGCGGAGAGGGCCTGGTCGTGCAGGGTCTTGAGGTCTTCCATCGACTGCTCGCCCGAGACCAGCTGGGTCGCGAGCGTCTGCGCGGTCGACTCGTACTTCTGGGCCTCGGACTCGTTGCCGTCGGCGCGCGCCTTGTCGGCGAGGACCAGGGCCTGACGCGCCATGCCCTGGAGCTTCTCGACCTCGGACATCTGGCGGGACAGCTTCATCTCCAGCTGCCGCTGGTTGCCGATGACCGCCGCCGCCTGCTGCACGAGGGCCTGGTGCTGCCGCTGCGCGTCCTCGATGGCCTGCTGGATCTGGACCTTCGGGTCGGCGTACTCGTCGATCTTCGCGCCGAAGAGCGCCATCATGTAACGCCAGCCCTTGACGAACGGGTTCGCCATCTCGCGGTATCCCCTCAGTGTCGCTCAAAATCGGTCGCTCAGTCTGCGGCCGCCACCAACAACAAGGCGATGGCGTGAACACCATCGTGACAGCTCGCCGCCACTGTCGTCACGTGACCTCCGGGGGATCTCAGGGTCTCCCCCAACGGTTCGAGGCTACGCCGCGGCACGGCTCAGGGTCGATCCCGTACCGGACATCTAAATGCGCGCAGGGCCGGATCGCCATCATGGCGGTCCGGCCCTGGTGAGACTGCAAACGATCTATGCGGCGTACACCACTTCGCGCTGGGGTTTCCGGGTGGTCCGCAGAGTCGCCTTGAGCGGCGAGTCCTGGCGCACCGAGACGGAGACTTCCCCGTCACGCGCGACCTTGCGGACGGATTCGTCCGTCTTCCCCTCGACCGGAACCAGCACGCCTTCCATCTCCTCGGCGAGCAGCAGCGTGTCGCTGACCTCGCCCAGAACCTCGGAGAGACGCGCGCCGAGAGCATCGCAGATGGCCGCGAGAAGCTCGCTCGACGCTTCCTTCTGGCCGCGCTCGATCTCGGACAGATACCCCAGGCTGACATTCGCGGCGGTGGACACCTCGCGCAGCGTGCGGTGCTGTCCCTGCCGGCGCGCCCGAAGTGCGTCGCCGATAACCCGGCGTAGCAGGACCATGGCACCTCCTCCTGCGGCGGGCCGCCGGCACGCGCCGGAGGCTTCCCGCAACCGTACCCGTTGCCGGCGACGCCGACATCCCGCCCCGCCGAATTCCGGGACTCCCCGGCGGCGAGACCTCGGTCCAACAACCGAGATCACTGGGACATTCCCCAGCTCAGGACGGCGAAGGCGCCTCCTGCAACGTGTCTGAGAGCAGTCTCAGCACACACGTCACACTTTCGGTGCGGATGTCCGCCCGGTTACCTTCCAGTTTCAGCTCGCGGACCGACGATCCGCCGACTCCGGCGACGGCGATGTAGACCAGGCCCGGCGGCTTGCCGTCCTGCGAGTCGGGCCCGGCCACGCCGGTCGTCGCCACGCCCCAGTCGGCGCCGCAGCGCTCCCGGCAGCCGGCGGCCAGGGCCAGGGCGACCTGCGGGTCGACCGGGCCGTGAGCGTCGAGCAGCACCTCGGGGACGCCGGCCAGGGTGGCCTTCAGATCGGTCGCGTAGACCACGAGGCCGCCGCGGAAGACCGTGCTCACCCCGGGGATCTCGACGACCGTGGCGGCGACCAGGCCACCGGTCAGCGACTCGGCAGTGGCCAACGTCTCACCGCGCTCGACCAGCCGGTGCACGGCCGCGGCCGCGGCCAGCCGCGCCCGTTCGAGCTTGTCGTCGACGTCCACGACCCGATCCTAGTGATCGCGGCGCAGCCGCAGAGCCTGGAACAGATAGTCCGCGCCGGTCACCACCGTGACGAGCAGAGCCGCGCCCATCAGCCACGGCCCGACCGCGTCGATCGGGTCGGGCACCGGCCAGAGATACCAGGCGATCGCGGCGATCTGCAGGACGGTCTTGAGCTTGCCGCCCCGGCTGGCCGCGATCACGCCGTAGCGGATGACCCAGAAGCGCAGCGCCGTCACGCCCCACTCGCGGGCCAGGATGACGATCGTCACCCACCACGGCAGGCGGTCGTACGCGGAGAGCAGCACCAGCGCCGTGCCGGTCAGCGCCTTGTCGGCGATCGGGTCGGCGATCTTGCCGAACGACGTGACCAGCGACCATTTCCGGGCGATCCAGCCGTCCACGAAGTCGGTCGCCGAGGCCAGGCAGAAGACCAGGCAGGCGGCGATCCGCGAGCCGGTGCCCTCGAGGCCGGAGGCGACGACGATCGCGACGAAGACCGGGACCAGCACGATCCGCAGGACCGTGAGGACGTTCGCCGGGTTGTAGAGCGAGACGACCTTGGGAGCGGCCGTGGCGGCCGGCTCTTCGGTCACTGCCTTGGCACCGGCGCCGCGTCGATCATCTCGACCGGCACCGCGATCAGGTCGACGCCTTCCGTTGCCGTCACCCGCGCCCGGACCAGGTCACCGGGGCGCAGCGCGGCAAGATCGACAGCTTCGGCCGACGAGACGAGCGTGGTGGAGCCGTCGACCTCGGGCGCCTGGTGCTCGGCCCGGCCCTCGATCTCGCCGCCCCCGACGGTGTCGATCAGCACCTCCACGGTCGAGCCGAGACGCTCCTCGGCCCGCTGGGCGCACAGCTCGTCGGCCAGGGACACCAGCCGGTCGTACCGGCGCTTGATGGTGTCCTCCCGGACCTTGCCCGGCAGCCCGGCCGCCTCGGTGCCGTCCTCGTCGCTGTAGTCGAAGACGCCGACCGCGTCGAGCCGCGCGTCGGTCAGGAACCGCACCAGCTCGTCGACGTCCTGCCGGGTCTCGCCCGGGAACCCGACGATGAAGTTGCTCCGCGCCCCCGCCGAGGGGGCCAGCGCGCGGGCGGTGCCGAGCAGCTCGAGGAACCGCTCGGTCGAGCCGAAGCGCCGCATCCGCCGCAGCACCGGCTCGCTCGAGTGCTGGAACGAGAGGTCGTAGTAGGCCGCGACGCCGGGGGTCGTGGCGATCACCTCGACCAGGCCGGGCCGGGTCTCGGCGGGCTGGAGGTAGCTGGCCCGCACGCGCACGATGCCCTCGACGGCGGCGAGCTGCGGCAACAGCTTCTCCAGCAGGCGGGGATCACCGAGATCCTTCCCGTACGAGGTGCTGTTCTCGCTGACCAGGACCAGTTCCCGCACCCCCGACTTGGCCAGCC
This sequence comes from Actinoplanes sp. NPDC051537, assembly GCF_055586105.1. NCBI lineage: Bacteria > Bacillati > Actinomycetota > Actinomycetes > Micromonosporales > Micromonosporaceae > Actinoplanes > Actinoplanes sp. NPDC051537. Next base: position 158,799 of record NZ_JBVJIU010000006.1, on the reverse strand, counting down.
ACTCGGCCTCGGCCAGCAGCTCCTGGGGGTCGCGGGAGACGAACGCGCCGCGGAACGCCGGGATCGCGCAGAACGAGCACCGCCGGTCGCAGCCGCTGGCCAGCTTGAGCGAGGCGACCGGGCCGGAGTCGAGCCGCCGGCGCAGCACTTTGCGCAGGTGGGCCGGGGTGTGCTCGTCGACGGTGGCGTGCCCGGGGATGACCACCTTGGCCGTCTGCCGCTGCACCGGCGTGATCGGCAGCAGCTCGCGGCGGTCGCGCGGGGTGTGCGCGTCGAAGCGCTCGCCGGCCATCACCCCGTCGAGCCGGTCGGCGATGTCGGCGTAGTCGTCGAAGCCGAGCACGGCCTGCGCCTCGGGGAGGCTGTCGGCCAGCTCGCGGCCGTAACGCTCGGCCATGCAGCCGGCCGCCACCACCTTGGCGCCGGTGTCGGCCGCCGCGAGGAGCGTCTCGATCGAGTCCTGCTTCGCCTTCTCCACGAAGCCGCAGGTGTTCACCAGCACCACGTCGGCGCCCTCGGCGTCGGTGCTGACCTCCCAGCCGCCGGCGTCGAGACGCGCGGCCAATTCCTCGGAGTCGACCTCGTTACGGGCGCATCCGAGGGTTAGCAGGGCGACGCGGCGGGGGGAAGGAGTCGCTGACACTCCGCCAAGGTTACCGGGCGACAACGGGACGCCGTTCCCCCGCACGGACGGTAACCCTCGCGGTTCTCTCGGGCGGGCGCTCGCGGGCCGCGATACTCGGCAGCATGGGCCGCCCGCGCACGCCACCCCGTCACGCCGAGGCGCTGCTGCTGGTGGCGCTGATCACGCTGGCGGTGGCGGCGCGCTGGGCCGGCTGGCGGGTGCGGACGCCGGACATGGACATCTTCCTGATGTGGTGCCGGCAGCTGAACGCCGTGGGTGGCCCGCGCGCGATCGGGGCCGAGGTCGGCAACTACAACGCGCCGTTCGTCTACCTGCTCGTGGTGCTGCTGCATCTGCCGGGGCCGTTGCTGCTCAAGATCAAGGCCACGTTTGTCCTGTTCGACGTCGTGCTCGCGGTCTTCGCGTACCGGATCGTCGCCTTGCGCTTCGCCGGGTTTCGCGTCCCGATGGCCGCCGCGCTGGTCGTGGCGCTGCTGCCGACCGTGGTGATCAACGCGTCGCTGTGGGGGCAGATGGACGCGATGTGGGCCGGTTTCGCGCTGGGCGGAATCTATTGCCTGCAGATCGAGCGGCAATGGGCGGCGGTGGCGATGTGCGCGGTGTCACTCGCGATCAAACCGCAGGGGATCTTCATCTTTCCGCTTCTGCTGCTGCTCGCGCTGGCCGGGCGGCTGCGATGGCGTACGTTCCTGGCGGCGCCCGCCGTGCTGCTGGCGCTCGGCCTGCCCGCGGTGATCGCCGGCCGCGACCCGGTCGAGCTGCTCACCATCTACAGCCCGGCGCGGCAGGCGCACTACATCACGACGCTGACCCAGCGGGCGCCGAGCCTGTACGCCTTCGTCCCGGACGGCACGCACGCCGGCACGATCCGCGTCGTCGGCTACGCGCTCGCCGCCGCCGCGATCCTCCTCACCACCTATGTCCTGATTTTTCGAGAAATAGACGTGGTGGGGGCCGCGACGCTCTTCGCGATCATGGCGCCCTTCACGCTGCCGGGCATGCACGAGCGCTACTTCTTCCTGGCCGACGTGCTGACCGTCATCCTGGCCGTCCATGATCGGCGGCTCTGGCCGGTTCCGCTGCTCGTCCAGGCGGCGTCGCTGCTCTCGTACGAGCCCTATCTGCTCGGCGGCTCGGCCGTCCCCCTGACGGTCCCGGCCACGATGATGCTCGCCGCCCTGGTGATCGTGGGCCGCCGCGTGCTGGCCGACGAGAGAACGATCAGCCGTCGACCCGGAGCTCGGCCAGCGCCTCTTCCAGCCCGTCCGGCTTGACCAGCACCTCCCGGGCCTTGCTGCCCTCGGACGGCCCGACGATCTCGCGCTGCTCCATCAGGTCCATCAGCCGGCCCGCCTTGGCGAAGCCCACCCGCAGCTTGCGCTGGAGCATCGAGGTCGACCCGAACTGGCTCGAGACGACCAGCTCGATCGCCTGGAGCAGCAGCTCGAGGTCGTCGCCGATCTCCTCGTCGATCTGCTTCTTCTTGCTCGGCGGCGCGTCGGTGACACCCTCGCGGAACTCCGGCTCGCGCTGGTCGCGGCAGAACTTGACGACCGCCGCGATCTCCTTCTCCTCGACCCACGCGCCCTGGATGCGGGTCGGCTTGGAGGCGCCCATCGGCAGGAAGAGTCCGTCGCCGCGGCCGAGCAGCTTCTCGGCGCCCGGCTGGTCGAGGATGACCCGGCTGTCGGCGAGGCTGGACGTCGCGAAGGCGAGCCGGGACGGGACGTTCGCCTTGATCAGGCCGGTCACCACGTCGACCGACGGGCGCTGGGTGGCCAGCACCAGGTGGATGCCCGCGGCCCGGGCCAGCTGGGTGATCCGGACGACCGAGTCCTCGACGTCGCGCGGGGCGACCATCATGAGATCCGCGAGCTCATCCACGATCACGAGCAGATAGGGGTACGGCTTGAGCTCGCGCTCGCTGCCCGGTGGCGCGGTGATCTCGCCGCTGCGCACCTTGCGGTTGAAGTCGTCGATGTGCCGCACGCCGTTGGCCGCGAGGTCGTCGTAGCGCATGTCCATCTCGCCGACGACCCACTCGAGCGCGTCCGCCGCCTTCTTCGGGTTGGTGACGATCGGCGTGACGAGGTGCGGGATGCCCTCGTACGCGGTCATCTCCACCCGCTTGGGGTCGACCAGCAGCAACCGCACCTCGTCCGGCGTGGAGCGGGTCAGGATCGACACCAGCAGCGAGTTGAGGCAGGAGCTCTTGCCCGCGCCGGTCGCGCCCGCGATCAGGATGTGCGGCATCTTGGCCAGGTTGGCGACCACGAAGCCGCCCTCGATGTCCTTGCCCAGGGCGACCAGCATCGGGTGGTGATCGCTGGTGGCGGCCCGCGAGCGCAGCACGTCGCCGAGCGAGACCATCTCGGGGTCGGTGTTCGGGATCTCGACGCCGACCGCGCTCTTGCCCGGGATCGGGCTGAGGATGCGCACGTCGGCCGACTTCACCGCGTACGCGATGTTGCGGGAGAGCTGGGTGATCCGCTCGACCTTGACGCCCGGCCCGACCTCGACCTCGTAGCGGGTGACCGTCGGGCCGCGGGTGAAGCCGACGACGACGGCGTCGACGTTGAACTGGTCGAAGACGCCGGCCAGCGCGGCCATGACCTCGTCGTTGGCGCGGCTGCGGGCCTTCGCCGGCGCGCCGGTGGCCAGCAGCGTCGGCGGCGGCAGGTGGTAGTCGCCCTCGAGCGCGGTGATCTCCAGCTGCTCGGCCCGGGTCGGCAGCGGCTGCGAGTGCTCCGGCGGCGTCGGCTTCTTCCGGCTCTTGGGGATCGGGACGACGTCGTGGACGATGTCGTCCTCGATCGCCGGCTCCTCGTCGGGCGGCGCGAGGCCGATGTCGGCGAGCGAGCCCTGCCGGCGGCGGGCGGGCCTCCGGGGCTTGGCCGGCGCCGCGTCCTCCTCCTCACCTTCGAGGCCGAGATCGATGTCGGGCTCGGGCAGCGGCGCCCGGTCGGTCGAGCGACCGGTCAGCACGTCGACCAGGAGCAGCACCCGCTCCGGGATCTTGTTGATCGGCGTCGCCGTGATCACCAGCAGGCCGAAGACGAAGAGCAGGACCAGCAGCGGCACCGCCACCCAGGCGGTCACCGCGCGTTCCAGCAGCGCGCCGACGCCGTACCCGAGCAGGCCGCCGGCCCGCTCCATGGCCACGTCGTCGCCCGGCTGCCGGCTGATGTGCAGCAGCGCCGCGGTGGCCACGAGGATCGCCGTCCAGCCGACCAGCGTGCGCCCGCGGTGCTCGGGGTCGGCCGGGCGGCGCATGAGCCGCACCGCGCCGTAGAAGAGCAGCAGCGGCAGCAGCACCGCGAGCCCGCCGAAGAACAGGCGCACCGCGTCGGCCAGCCACTTGCCGACCGGGCCCGCGCTGCCGGCCCAGACCGCCACGCTGATCAGGATGGCCAGGCCCAGCACCAGCAGGCCGGCGCCGTCGCGGCGGTGCTCGGGGTCGATCTCCTTGGCGGTGGCGGCCTGGCGGCCCACGCCCCGGGCGACCCAGCCGACGCTGTGCGCCACGCCCATCCAGAGCGCGCCGAGGCCACGGCCGACGCCGGTGGCGACCGCCGAGCTCATCGAGGGCCGGGCGCGGCTCGCCGTGGTCCGCCGCCGGGCCGCCGGCGTCGACTTTCGGGGCGCCGGCTTCCGGGCACGGCTCGCCGCGGCGCCACGCGTGGGCGTAGCACGGCCCCGCGTGGTCTTCGCCGGTGGTGTTCGGCCCGCCATGAACACACCGTAGCGTCGATGGGCTCTTCGAACGTGAAGGCGCACCGCGTCCTACTATCGATCAAGTGCAGGAACTGACCCATGAAATGATCAAATCGGTGCTCGACGAGCGGGGCTACGCCTACGCGGTCGACGAGGACGGCGACGTCGCCGGGAACTTCCAGGGCAACCTCGTCTACTTCTTCCAGATCGGCGAGCAGGGCGAGATGCTCCAGGTACGCACGCTGGTCCAGCACTTCTTCGGGATGGACGACGTGACCCGGCTCTACGAGTTCTGCAACTCCTGGAACCACGACCGGCTCTGGCCCAAGGCGTACGTGCACGTCCAGGACGACGGGGTGGTGCACGTGGTCGGCGACGTGATCGTCGACTGGGAGAAGGGCGTCACTCCCGAGCAGCTCGATCAGGTGATGCTGTCCGGGATCGCGACGGGCTCCCAGCTCGCCGACGCCGTCGGCGCACTACGAGAAGACCGGCCCACGAACTGAGCACGACCAGGGCCGCGACCGCCTGCGCGGCCCGCTCGTGACCCACCGGGTAGAAGAGGCCGGCCACGTGGTTGGCGAGGAAGCCGCCCTCGTGCGCGGGCAGTCCGGCCCCCGCGCGGGCGCGGTCCTCGACCCAGGTGAGCGGGCAGGGCAGGCTCGCGGCGACCACCAGCACCAGCCAGGTGGCGGCGGCGAGCTGGAACCAGAAGATCCAGGGCCACCGCCACGCGGCGAAGCCGCCGAGCAAGCCCAGGGCCAGGAACGCGAAGTGCAGGGCCACTGCGGCGTACGCGACGGCTTCGTAGAACACGTCTCCACGGTAGAGCGGGGCGGCGCCCTCGGCAGGTTGGGCGCGCCCCGCTCGGCCGCTTACGGGACCGCGATCCCGAGGGTGTACGAGCCCGTGCCGGAGGTTGCCCGGACCACGTACCGGTAGGTGCCCGCGCGCAGGTTCGCGCTCAGGGTCTTGTCGCCGTCCCCGGTCGCCTTGGCCACCGTGCGGAAGCCGCCGCCGGTCAGGCGCTGCAGGAACAGGTCGAAGTCGGCGCCGTCGGGAGCGTCGAGGCAGGCGCTCTGCCGGCCGGCGTTGGCGCGGAAGGCGCCGTTGCCCGGGGTGGCCTGCGCGGCGCCGGCCCGGTTGATCGCACCCTGCCGCTGGACCGGGAGCTGCTCGCAGGCGCTGGTCTGCTCGGCCGGCGGGCTGGTCGGCTCCTCGCTCGGCGGGGTGGTCGCCTCGCCGCCGCCGGTGTCGCCACCGCCGGTGTCGCCGGAGGTCACCAGCGTGAGGTTGTTGGCCGCCAGGATCTCGTTGACCGGCTGGAAGAACGTCTCGCCGCCGACCGTGCAGTCGCCGGAGCCACCCGAGGTGACGCCCTGCGCCTGGTCGCCGGAGAGCCACGGGCCGCCGGAGTCGCCGCCCTCGGCGCAGACGTTGGTGCGGGTCAGGCCGGTGACCGCGCCCTCCGGGTACACCACGGTCTGGTTCTTGGCCTCGATCGTGCCGCAGTGGGTGCCGGTCGTCGAGCCCGAGCGGCAGATCGCGGCGCCCACCGGCGCCTCGGTGCTGCCCGCCACCGGGAGCTCGTTGCCCGCGAAGTCGTTGACCACCGGGCGCGGGGTCCAGTCGCCGTTGACCTCGACGAAGCCCATGTCGGCGTCGCCGGGGAAGACCGAGGCCTTCACCGTGCCCTGGGCCTGCTGGTTGAAGCCGGCCGTCTGGTCGCCGGGCGTGCCGCAGTGGCCGGCGGTCACGAAGCCGCCCTCCACCGAGAAGCCGATCGAGCAGCGGGCGGTGCCGCCGTCGAGCGAGATGAAGTACGGGTCGGCGCCGCGCACGTCGAACAGCGGCTTCGGCGACGCCGTGCTGGTCACGACCGTGACCGCGTCACTCTTGACGCCCGCCTCCGACGCCAGCGACTTCGCCGACGAGGTCTTGCCCGGTTTCGCGACCACGACCAGCTTGTTGGTCTGCACGTCGACGTACCAGCCGGTCACGCCGGCGGCGTCGGCCCGTACGGCGTCGAGCTTCTCCTTCGCCGTGACCAGCGTCTGTTCGCTGCGCTTGACCAGCACCGGCACCGCGCCGGCGGCGCGCACCGTGTCCGCCGCGGCGGGGTCGGTGATCGCGATCTTCAGCGTCGTGCCGTCGGTGGCCAGCCAGGCGCCACCGAAATCGGCGCCGGTCCGGGCCGACAGGGTGGACGAGACCTTGCTCGCCCATCGGGCACGGTTGAGGCGGGCCGTCGCCTGATCGCCGTCCAGTCCGAGGTCGCGCTGCATGGCCGCGAGGATCTGCGGGGCCACACCGGACCTGGTGGAGGCTTTCTTGGCCGACGACGTGGTGCCGGCCATCGACGGCAGGGTGAATGCCACCGCTGCCCCGGCCGCCGCCACGACCGCCGCCGCCACGGCGATCCGTCTGCGCTGCATCTTCCGAACTCCCCTCGACACGGGTGCCGTGGGGGCGGCACCGTGCCCAGAGGTACGGACGTCGTATGCGGAAGGTTCAGACTTCGACGACCGTCGGCACAATCATCGGCCGCCGTCGATACGCATCGTTGACCCAGCGGCCGACCGTACGGCGTACGACCTGCTGCAGTTGATGGGTGTCGGTGATGCCGTCCTCGGCCGAGCGGTGCAGGGCCGCGGTCAGCAACGGGATGACCGGGCTGAACGCTTCCGGGTCCTCGGAGAAGCCCTTGGCCGAGATGTTCGGCTCGCCGACCACCTTGCCGGTCACCGAGTCGATCACCACGGTGGCCGAGATGAAGCCGCCGTCGCCGAGGATCCGCCGCTCGGTGAGCAGCGACTCGCTGACGTCGCCGACCGCGAGGCCGTCCACGTAGACGTACCGGTTCTCGACCCGCCCGACGTGCCGGGCGTGGCCCTCGACCAGGTCGACGACGTCGCCGTCCTCGCAGAGCACCACCCGGTCGGCGGCGACGCCGGACTCGACGCCGAGCTGGGCGTGCGCCCGCAGGTGCCGCCACTCGCCGTGCACCGGCATGAGGTTGCTCGGGCGCACCACGTTGAGCAGGTAGAGCAGCTCGCCGGCCGGGGCGTGCCCGGAGACGTGCACCTTGGCCGTCTCCTTGTGGATGACGGTGGCGCCGGCCCGGGACAGCTGGTTGATCACCCGGTAGACCGAGGTCTCGTTGCCCGGCACCAGCGAGCTGGCCAGCACGACGGTGTCGCCCGGGGCGATCGTGATGTGCCGGTGGTCGCCGGTCGACATGCGGCCGAGCGCGCTCATCGGCTCGCCCTGCGACCCGGTCGACATGAAGACGATCTCGTCGCCCGGCAGGTTCGTCGCCTCGTCGAGGCTGACCAGCAGGCCCTCCGGGATGTGCAGCAGGCCGAGGTCGCGGGCGATGCCCATGTTGCGGACCATCGACCGGCCGATCAGGGCGACCTTGCGGTCGTACTCCCAGGCCGCGTCCATCACCTGTTGCACGCGGTGCACGTGCGAGGCGAAGCTGGCCACGATGATGCGGCCCTTCGCCTTGCCGAAGATCGAGCTGAGCACCGGGCCGATGTCGCGCTCGGGCGCCACGAAACCGGGCACCTCGGCGTTCGTCGAGTCGGAGAGCAGCAGGTCGACGCCCTCGGCGCCGAGCCGGGCGAACCCCGCCAGGTCGGTGATGCGGCCGTCCAGCGGCACCTGGTCCATCTTGAAGTCGCCGGTGTGCAGGACGAGCCCGGCCGGCGTGCGCACGGCGACCGCCAGCGCGTCGGGGATGGAGTGGTTGACCGCGAAGAACTCGCACTCGAACGGCCCGAGCCGCTCGGTCTGGCCCTCGCGCACGGTCAGCGTGTACGGGTCCAGGCGGCGCTCGGCGAGCTTGGCCTCGACCAGCGCCAGCGTGAACTCCGAGCCGACCAGCGGGATGTCCGGCTTGTGGGCCAGCAGGTAGGGCACGGCGCCGATGTGGTCCTCGTGGCCGTGGGTGAGCACGATCGCCTGGATGTCGTCGAGGCGATCGCGGATCGGGGTGAAATCGGGCAGGATCAGGTCAACTCCGGGCTGCTCGACGTCGGGGAAGAGCACCCCGCAGTCGATGACGAGCAGCTTCCCGTCGAACTCGAGCACGGTCATGTTGCGGCCGATGGCCCCGAGCCCGCCGAGCGGGGTGACGCGCAAGGCGCCCTCCGGCAGCGGCGGTGGCGGATCCAGCTCCACGTGAGCTTGACTCATTCGCGTCTTTCTTTTATCAGAGGACGATGCCGGCTTGGGCCGCGTCCTCGCGTAACTGGTCCAGTTCGTTGTCGCCGGCGTCGACCAGCGGCGACCGGACCGGCCCCGCGGGCAGTCCCCTGGCGCGCAGGCCGGCCTTCACCAGCATGGTGCCCGGCGCCCGGAAGATGCCGGTGAACAGCGGCAACGCTTGCCGGTGCAGGCTCAGAGCGGCGGCGACGTCGCCCCGCTCGTACGCCTCGATCATGTCTTTGGCGATCTGACCGGTGAAGTGGGTCGAGGTGCCGACCAGCCCGACGCCGCCGACCGCGAGAAGCGGCAGGGTGGCCGCGTCGTCGCCGGAGTAATACGCCAGGCCGGTGCGGGCGGTGACCCAGGACGAGGCGGTGAAGTCGCCCTTGGCGTCCTTGACCGCGACGATCCGGTCGTGCTCGGCGATCGTGCACATGGTCTCGGTGGCGATCGCCGTGCCGGCCCGGTGCGGGATGTCGTACACCATGATCGGCAACCCGACCGTGTCGGCCACGCTCAGGAAGTGCCGCGCGACGCCGGCCTGCGGGGGCTTGTTGTAATACGGCGTCACGACCAGCAGGCCGTGCGCTCCCGCCTTCTCGGCGGCGTGCGCGAGCTCGACCGTGTGGGCCGTGTTGTTGGTGCCCACGCCCGCGATGATCCGGGCCCGGTCGCCGACCGCCTCGATGACGGCCCGAAGCAGCGTCTCCTTTTCCGCATCGGTCGTCGTGGGCGACTCGCCGGTGGTGCCACTGACGACGAGCGCGTCGTTGCGCTGCTCGTCGACGAGGTAGGTGGCCAGTTTCGCCGCGCCCTCGACGTCGAGGGAGCCGTCCGGGGCGAACGGGGTGACCATGGCGGTCAACAGCCGTCCGAAGGGTCGCGGGTCGTGCGTCATACCGAACAACCTATCGGACGCGCCGCTCAGACGTAGAAAGCGGTGAACGGGGCCCAGGGCAGGTTACGCAGGACGCTCCAGACGCCCCAGACCGCCACGAATGCGATCATCGCCCCCGGACCGACTTTGAGCTGCGGCAGCTTCCAGTTGAACAGCCGCTGACCGGCCCACGCCACGTACATGTACAGCAGGAACGGCACCGCGAACGTGAAGATCGCGTGGTGCCGGGCCGCGGCCGGGATGTCGCCGTGCAGCAGATACCACGCGGCGCGGGTGCCTCCGCAGCCCGGGCAGACGAAGCCGGTGGTGTATTTCAGCAGGCAGGTCGGTGCGTCGCCGGCTCCCGCGTCGGCCGGGTGGGTGGCCAGCGTGTAGGCCACGCCGCCGGACATGCAGGCCAGCATGGCGACCGGCGCGGCCCAGATCGGCGACTTGCTCCAGACGCGTTGCACGAACCGGGTGACCGCGTCCTGCTTGGGTGGCGAATACCACCCCGGGGGGAGCGCCGGACCCTGGATCGGCTCATCAGCCAGCGTCATGGCCGCCACGGTACACCGGCCGGTCCCCCCTCCCGTCCCGTCACGGCAGTGCCCCGAGGGCACTCGACAGCGGGCCGGCGAAGTCGCCCCGGGCCGGCGGCTCGACCGTGTGCAGGCCGAGCCAGCCCGCCAATCGGTGCAGCTCGATGGCCAGGGCGGCCGCCGTCTCCTCCTGGCCGGCGGTCGGCTCGAGCCAGGCGGCCGGGATGCGCAGCACGCCGGCCTTGCGGTCGGCCTTGAGGTCGACCCGGGCCGCGAACCGGTCGCCGAGCAGGAACGGCAGCACGTAGTAGCCGTAGAGCCGCTGCGGCGCCGGCACGTAGATCTCGATCCGGTAGGACAGGTCGAACAGCCGCTCGGTGCGCCCCCGATCCCAGATCAGCGGGTCGAACGGGCTGACCAGCGTGGCGGCCCGCACCCACCGCGGGATCCTCGCGTCGCGATGCAGATAGGCCGCGTGCCGCCAGCCCTGGACCGCGACCGGGATCAGCACCTCGTCGTCGACCAGCTCGTTGACCGCCTGCTTGAAGCCCTCGACCGGCAGCCGGAAGTAGTCGCGCAGCTCGGGCTCGGCCGCCACCCCCAGCGCCCGGGCGGACAGCTCGACCAGGGCCCGGGCCGCGTCGGGGTAGGCCGGGGTCGGCGCGTTGAGCACCGCCGCCGGCAGCACCCGCTCGGTCAGGTCGTAGCGCCGGGCGAACGAGGTCGTGCGCTCGGCCGCGGTCACCTGGCCGGTGAAGAACAGCCACTCGAGCGCTTGCTTGACGACCGACCAGTTCCACCCCCAGTGGTCCTTGCTGCGGGGCGTGTCGTGCTCGATCTCGGCGGCGGTGATCGGGCCGCGGCCGCGCACCTCGTCGAGCACCCAGCGGACCAGGTCGGGCTGCTCCCGCACGATGCGCACCATGCTGCCCCAGGCGAAGTCCTCGGCCCGGGCCATGCGCCAGCGGAACAGCGGCTGGAGGTCGGTGGTGATCAGCGACGCCTCGTGACCCCAGAACTCGAACAGCTCGCGGGGCTTGCGGTAGGCGGCCCGCTCGAGCAGCTCGACCGGGTAGGGCCCGAGCCGGCTGTAGAGCGGCATGAAGTGGGCGCGCTGCAACACGTTGACCGAATCCATCTGGATCAGATGCAGCCGGCGCAGCACGCGGCGCACGTGGCGCATGTCGGTGGCGCCGCCCGGCCTCGTGGACCGGCTCGGCGGGTCGAGGAAACCCTGGGCCGCGAGCGCGATGCGCCGGGCCTGAGCGACGGAGAGCGATTCGGGTGCCATCGATCTGCACGCTAGAGCAGGGGTACGACAAAATCGCGCCATGACCCGCATCCGCCCGCTCACCGACGCGGACATCGACGAGGTGGCCGCCCTGCACATCCGGACCTGGCAGGTGGCGTACGCCGGAATCGTCCCCGCGGACCACCTGGCCGCGCTGGATCCGGCGGCGCGCGCGGCTTCCCTCCGTACGCGCAAAAAGGTTTCGGGTTCGGTGACCTTGGTCGCCGTGACCGACAGCCGCATTTCCGGATTTGCCACCTACGGCCCCTACCGCCTCGACGACGGCGGAACCGACGAGACCGCCGGCGAGCTCTACGCCGTCTACGTCTCCCCCGACGCCTGGGGCCACGGCACCGGCCGCGCCCTGCTCACCGCCGCCCGCGAGGGACTCGCCGCGGCCGGCTTCCCCGACATGCGCCTGTGGGTCCTCACCGAGAACCACGGCGCCCGCCGCTTCTACGAGCGCATGGGCCTGGCCCCCGACGGCGCCACCCAGACGTACACCCCGCGCGGCACCACCGCCGAACTACCCGAAATGCGCTACGCGGTGGCTCTGTAGGCTCGCGGTCATGGCTCTCGGCTTCGTCCGCCCCGCGCGTCCCGAGGACGCCGCCCACATCGCCCGCATCCAGCTCTCCACCTGGCGCACGGCATACCGGCGGATGTTCCCCGCGCACGTCCTGGCCGCCCTCGACGAGGCCTACCTCACCCGAGGCTGGACCGAAGCCATCTCGGCCCCGCCGTCCGCGTCCCACCGCGTGCTGATCGCCGTCGAGCAGGGCGAGTCGGCCTCGGAGATAGTCGGCTTCGCCGCGTCGGGCCCCGCCGACGAGCAGGCCCAGGCCCCCGAGGAGCCACCCTTGCCCGCCGGTTTCGCCGCCGTCACCGACCTGCTGGTCGAGCCCCGCTGGGGCCGCCGCGGCCACGGCAGCCGCCTGCTCTCCGCCGCCGTCGACCTGTGGCGCGAGGACGGCCTGACGCACGCCGTAGCCTGGGCCTACGAACAGGACAAGGCCACCCAGAAGTTCCTGACCTCGGCCGGCTGGGAGCCCGACGGCGCCGGCCGCGCCCTGGACGTCGACGACATGCTCGTCCCCCAGCTCCGCCTGCACGTGGATCTGAGCGCCGAATGACCGCCACGTTCGTCTACGACGGCGACTGCGCCTTCTGCACCACGTGCGCCGACTTCATCGAGCGCCGCATCCCCACCCACGCGCGGGTTATCCCGTGGCAGTTCGCCGACCTCGACGCCCTGGGCCTGACGACTTCGCAATGCGAGGAAGCAGTGCAGTGGGTCGACGCCGAAGCCCGCGCCTCGGGCCCCGACGCCATCGCCCTGCTGCTGCGCGACGCCGGCCGCTTCTGGCACGTCGCGGGCGGCGCCCTCCAGCTGGGCCCGGTGCGCCTGGCCGCGTGGCCGGCCTACCGCTGGGTAGCCGACCATCGCCACCTGCTCCCGGGCGGCACGGCGGCTTGTTCGCTACCGCAAGCTCAGCGGGACCTGCTCTACGGAAAAGAAGCCCCATAACGTACGGGTAAAGCCAGGTCCCGCCGCTTCCGCCCGGCTGCTTGCAACACACCCTCCGCGCACGCCCGCCGGGCTGTCCCGCGTGGTCACCCCGAGCCCTTTGCTCTGCTCACCTATACGCGCGCCCCCTCCTCACCGCCAGACGCGCCGCCCCCCACCACCCGCTACGCGCAGCTCTGCTCACCCATACGCGCGCCGCCGCACGCCCTGCCCTGCCACTCGCTAGGCCCGGCTCTGCTCACCCATACGCGCGCCGCCCCCGCCAACCGCTACGCCCAGCTCTGCTCACCCATACGCGCGGCCTCGCCCCGCCACCCGCGCCGCCTCGCCACTCGCTACGCGCAGCTCTGCTCACCCATACGCGCGGCCTCGCTCCCCGCCACCCGCGCCGCTCGCCAACCACTACGCGCAGCTCTGCTCACCCATACGCTCGGGCGACGTCGGGCACGTTGCCGTAGGGCGCCGGCCGTCAATCCGTCGCATGCCTTTCGCAACAGAGTCGCGCGTATGGGTGAGCAGAGCTGCGCGTCGCGGGCGGCGACGCTGGACGCCACGGACGAAACGCCACGCCCTGCGGACGGCGGCAACGCCACGCCCTGCCGAGGGGAACGCCACGCCCTGCCGAGGGGAACGCCAAGCGCTGCGTTGCCGACGCCGCGCCCTGCAGATGGCAACGCTGCGCGTATATGTAAGCAGAGCAAAGGGCGCGCGGCAGCACTACGTCGTCGGGGGCGCTGACGGTGTCGGGGACGCCGCGGGCGACGGCGGCGACGACGACGGGGACGGGGAGGGCGGCGACGACGAGGGCGGCGACGACGACGAAAATGAAGCCGGGCCCGTATCCGGATCTGGGTCGCGACCGAAACGGCGGCGCGCCCAGACGATCGGGCGGACCTTCTCCAACGCGAGGAAGCTGGTCATTGCCACCAAGTGTGGGGCGAAAGAGATCGTGATGGTCGCGAACGTCATCACGTGGAACGAGTAGAAGTAGGCCACCGCGACCCACCGCCAGCGCTGTGGGACTACGAAGATCAAGGGGCTCAGCAGCTCGAACGCCATTATGCCGAACTGGGCGGCGATCAGCAGGCCGGGTACCACGGCGATCTGGTCGGCCAGCCAGGTGCCGCGGCGGATGATCGCCTGGGCCAGGACGGCGCTCAGGGGCCAGTCGGCGCCGCCGAAGCGTAGCTTGGCCCAGGCGGCCAGGAAATACGTGCAGACAACCGCGATCTGGGTGACCCGCAAGGCCCAACCGCCGGCGGCGGTGGGCGTTTTGTCCCCGAAACGACAGAGACCGACCGTAGGCAGGACGGCCAGCGCCACTAGGAAGCCGACCCGATCGTGGTCGACCTTTCCGTAGCTCATCGCGATGATCATCCACTCGAAGTACAGGGCGAAGACCGTCCAGCCGAGCAGGCGCGGCGCGCGGCCGGTGGCGGCGGCCAGCGACAGGACGATCAGGGCCCAGAAGACTGTGTGCACGATCAGCGGCGTGGGGGTGGGCAGGTGCAGCAGGCGGCCGACCAGCAGCGGCTTGTACAGCGAACCGGGCGTGTTGGCGTGCGCCCGCACCCACGGCGTGAAGACCACCAGGTCCAGCGCCACGAAAACGTAGACCACCGTGCGGAAGGCCGCTATCCGGCCGCGCGGCACGGGGGCGAAGAGCCATCGCGTCACCGCGTCCACTGGGCGATCACCTCGTCCCGGTACTTGCCGGTGGGCCGGGCGTGCTCGATGCCGTGCCAGCGCACGACGACGCGCACCGCGTCCAGCGGCGCGGCCCCGGGCGAGTGGGCGGCGTACGCGTCGGCCACCGAGCTGAGGCGGGACGGCGTCGCGACGTACGCCTGCTCCTGTCCCTCGATCTCGGCCCGCCGGATGCCGCTGTTCCCCTCGGTGATCTGCACCGTCTTCCCCGAAGAGTCGACGCCCTCGACCCGGGTGTCCTTGGCGTCGCCGTTGGGGTCGGGGGCCGTCGAATACATCCGGAACGGGCCGAACGGGAAGTCGTCGTCGACCCCGAAGAGGGTGCCGCCGAGCAGCAGCAAGCCGCAGATCACGGTGGCCGCGAGCCGGATGCGGCGGCCGCGAAGAGAAACGTCGTCCATCGCCCGACAAACTACAGCGCACGGCCAAGCAAAGGGAAAATGCAAACCGTGAGGCACCTTCAGCCCCTCCTGCACGACCTGGTCCCGACGATCGCGGCGCCGACCACGGCGCTCTCCGGCGCCGACGGGCAGATCCGCCCGGCCGGTGTCCAGGGCGTCTTCCACGCCGACTGCCGGGTGCTGTCGGCGGCCGTGCTGCGCCTCGACGACCGCGAGCCGGAGCCGGTCGGCTGGGCCGCGAACGGTCCCGGCGCCACCCGGTTCGTCTCGGTCGCCCGCTGGCTGGGCGACGAGATCGCCGACCCGACCGTCCGGGTCGTGCGCACCCGGCGGGTCCGGCCCGGCTCGGTCGAGGAGGAGATCGAGATCGCCTCGACCGCCACCGTCCCGGTCACCACCACGGTCACCGTCGAGACGGCGAGCGACCTGGCCCCGATCGAAGCCGTGAAGTCCGGCCGCACCTCGTTCGACGAGACGTCCAGCGTCACCGTGCGGGTCGACCCGTCGCGCACCTGGCAGGTGTCGCTCGCCCCCGGCCAGTCCACGGTCCTGCACTGGTCGGCGACGGTCGACGACCCCGGGGCGGTGATGCTGCCCGGCCCCGGCGCGGCCTGGTCCCGGCCGTCCGTGCACGCCCACGACCGGCGGCTCGAGCGGCTCGTCGCGCAGTCCCTCGACGACCTCGCCGCGCTGCGCCTGACCACCGCGATCGACGACGGCGACACGTTCCTCGGCGCCGGCGTCCCGTGGTATCTCACGCTCTTCGGCCGGGACAGCCTGTGGGCCGCGCGGATGATGCTGCCGCTCGGCACCGACCTGGCCCTGGGCACGCTGCGGGCGCTGGCCCGCCGGCAGGGCGAGAAGACCGACCCGGAGACCGGCGAGGCGCCCGGCAAGATCATGCACGAGCTGCGCCGGTCGGACGTGACGCTCGGCTTCCGGCTGCCGGCGACGTACTACGGCACGATCGACGCCACCCCGCTGTGGATCAGCCTGCTGCACGACGCCTGGCGGTGGGGGCTGGATCCCTCGGCCGTACGCGATCTGCTGCCCCACCTCGAGGCGGCCCTCGGCTGGCTCGCCGACCAGACCGGTGACGGCTTCCTGAGGTACCTCGACGCCGGCGGCCGCGGCCTGGCCAACCAGGGCTGGAAGGACTCGGGCGACGCGGTGCGCTTTCACGACGGACGCCAGGCCGAGCCGCCGATCGCCCTCTCCGAGGTGCAGGGGTACGCGTACCGGGCCGCGCTCGACGGCGCCGCCCTGCTCGATGCCTTCGACCGTCCCGGTGCCGCCGGCTGGCGCTCCTGGGCCGCCGCGATGGCCGACCGCTTCCGGGCCGCGTTCTGGGTCGCCGAGGGCCGCTACCCCGCCCTCGCCCTCGACCGCGACGAGCGCCCGGTCGACGCGCTGACCAGCAACGCCGGCCACCTGCTCGGCACCGGAATGCTCACGGCCGAGGAGGAGTCCCGGGTCGCGGCCGCCCTCGCCGACCCCGTGATGTCCGGCGGCTACGGCCTGCGCACCATGTCGTCGGCCGACCGCGGCTTCGCCCCGCTCTCGTACCACTGCGGCTCGGTCTGGGCCCACGACACCGCGATCGTCACCGCCGGCCTGGCCCGGGGCGGCTTCGCGGCCGAGGCGCTGACGCTGATCGACGGCCTGCTCGTCGCGGCCGAGACGTTCGGCTTCCGGCTGCCCGAGCTGCACGGCGGCGACGCCCGCACCGAGCTGTCCCGTCCGGTCGCCTACCCCGCCGCCTGCCACCCGCAGGCGTGGTCGGCCGCCGCCGCGATCCTGATCCTGCAATCCTGGCTGGGCCTCGACCCCGACGTCCCGAACGGCGTGGTCCGCGTGCGCCCGCTCCCGGGCGCGCCCGTCGTGACCGGCCTGGTCGTCGCCGGCCACCGGGTCGACTTCGACGGCGCCACGCTGACCGGCCTGCCCGCCGGGCTCTCAGTCGAGCAGTGAGTCCAGGCCGATCGTCAGGCCCGGGCGCCGCAGCACGCTGCGCACGGCCAGCAGCACGCCCGGCATGAACGACACCCGGTCGAGCGAGTCGTGCCGGATGGTCAGCGTCTCGCCGGCGCTGCCGAACAGCACCTCCTGGTGTGCCACCAGCCCCGAGGCCCGCACCGAGTGCACCCGCACCCCGTCGACCAGGGCGCCGCGCGCGCCGTCCAGCTCCTCCTTGGTCGCGTCCGGCATCGGGGGCGAGCCGGCCGCCAGCCGGGCCTCGGCGATCAGCTTGGCCGTGTGCATCGAGGTGCCGCTGGGCGCGTCCAGCTTGCGCGGGTGGTGCTGCTCGATGATCTCGACCGACTCGAAGTACTTCGCCGCGCGGGCCGCGAACTGCATCATCAGGATCGCGCCCAGCCCGAAGTTCGGCGCGATCAGCACGCCCACCCCGGGCTTGCCGGCCAGCCGGTCGCGCACCCGGTCGATCTTCTCGGCGGTGAAGCCGGAGGTGCCGACCACGATGCTGATGCCCTGCTCGACCGCCCACTCGATGTTGCCCATCACGGCGTCGGGGTTGGTGAAGTCGACGAAGACCTGGGCGCCCGCGCCGAACAGCACGTCACCCTGGTCGATCATGGCGACCAGCTCGAGGTCGTCGGCGGCGTCGACCGCCTTGCACACCTCGAGGCCCATCCGGCCCCGGGCACCGAGAACGCCAACGCGAATCGAGTCAGTCACCCGGTCAACCTAACGCACGCCGCCGGGCCCACCAGCGCTCGCCCAGCCCGACCGCGAGGAAGGTCAGCGCCACGTACAGCCAGCCCACGAGCACGTCGGCCACGTAGTGCTCGCCCGTGTAGACCAGCGTGAAGGTCATCGCCAGCGGGTACGCCAGCAGCAGCGGCCACCACCGCTTCCGGACCATCGGCAGGAAAAAGGCGACGGCCATCATCGCGTACGCGGTGTGCAGCGACGGCATCGCGGCCACCGGGTTCGACTGGTCGGCCTGGAGGCCGTTGAGCGTGTTGCCGGCGCTGTGCAGCCCGATCGCCGCGAAGCCGTTCGACGAGATGCGGTAGACCTGCTCGGTGAGCGCGCCGTGCTCCCAGGCCCACCACGGCGGCGCGGCCGGGTAGAGGAAGTACGTGGCCAGCCCGGCCAGGCTCAGCGTGATCCACCGGCGCATGAAGCGGTACGACATCTCCCGGCTGCGCACCCACAGCACCACCGCGACGGTCGGCACCGTGAGGAAGTGCGAGACGTAGATCAGCGTGACCACGACCTCCCACCACTGCACGTGGCCGGGCTGGTAGAGGTGCTGCTGCAGCCAGATCGTCGGGATGCGCCCGCCGGTGAGCCAGCCGAACAGCCCCTCGTCCGCGTCGATCATCGGGTAGACGTGCGGGGCGAAGAGCTTGTCGGCCGAGCCGCGCGAAACGTTGTAGAAGACCAGCAGCAGGATGACCGGCAGCCAGTCGCGCAGGAACAGCAGGTGCGCCCGCCACGGCTGGTAGTTGCGCCAGGCGATCGTGGCGAGCCACAGCCAGCCGAACGCGACGAGCGGGTCGCTGGTCGGCACCCCCACCACGGCGACGAAGGCCGCGAAGGCCGCCGCCCAGATCAGCATGCCGATCACCCGCCGCTTGCGCAGGTCGGCAACGACGGGTGGCGTCTCGGGCGGCGTCTCCAGCGTGGTCACGAGGTCCTAGATTAGTCAGGCCCGGGGAAAGGCGGCTTCATCGAACGGGCCCACGACGGCGAGCGACATCGGCTGGGCCAGCAACTGGCTCGCGATCGCGTCGATGTCGCCGGCGCTGACCGCGTCGACCCGGCCGAGCAACTCGTCCACGGTCATCAGGTCGCCGTACAGGAGCTCCGATTTGGCCAGGCGGCTCATCCGCGAGCCGGTGTCCTCGAGCCCGAGCACGTACGAGCCCTTGACCATGCCCTTGCCGCGGGAGATCTCCTCGGCCGTGAGCCCGGTGCGGGAGACCCGCTCGAGCTCGGTCCGGGTGAGGTCGAGAACCTCCTCGACCTTGCCGGGGGCGCAGCCGACGTAGACGCCGAACAGCCCGGCGTCGGCGTACTGGCTCGCGTACGAGTAGACCGAGTAGGCCAGGCCGCGCTTCTCCCGGATCTCCTGGAAGAGCCGGCTCGACATGCCGCCGCCGAGCACGTTGTTGAGCACGCCGAGGGCGAAGCGCCGCTCGTCGAGACGGCCGATGCCGACCCCGCCGAGCACCACGTGCGCCTGCTCGGTGTCCCGGTTGCGGACCACCGTGTGCGCCTTCTGGTGACGCACCCGCTTGACGCCGCCGCGCGGGGCGGCCGGGTCGGCCGGGGCCGAGTCCAGCGCCGTGCCGGCGAGCGCCTTGCGTACCAGCCGCACGACCATGGCGTGGTCGAGGCTGCCGGCCGCCGCGATCACGATGTGCGGGGCCGTGTAGCGGCGCTTGTAGAAGCTGTTGATCTGGTTGCGGGTCATCGGGGTGATCGATTCCTCGGTCCCGGAGATGAGCCGGCCCAGCGGGTGGTCACCGAAGATCGCCTCGGTGAAGATGTCGTGCACCTCGTCGCCGGGCTCGTCCTCGTGCATGGCGATCTCTTCGAGGATCACGCCCCGCTCGACCTCGACGTCGGCCGGCTCGAGCAGCGAGTCGGCCACCGCGTCGCAGATCACGTCGACCGCCAGCGGCAGGTCGGTGTCGAGCACCCGCGCGTAGTAGCAGGTGTATTCCTTCGTGGTGAAGGCGTTGGTCTCGCCGCCGACCGCCTCGATCTCGGCCGAGATCTGCAGCGCCGTGCGCTTGTGCGTGCCCTTGAAGAGCAGGTGCTCGAGGAAGTGCGAGGCGCCCGACATGGCCGGCGTCTCGTCCCGGGAGCCGATGCCCACCCAGACGCCGAGCGACGCGCTGCGCGTGCCCGGGATGTTCTCCGTGATCACCCGAAGGCCGCTCGGGAAGGTCGTGCGACGCACGCCCTCCGAGAGGGTCCGGGTGACAACGCGGGCCGGCCTTCCGGCCGGCCCGCGCGAACTCGATGTCACTGGTGATTACTCGCGGGGTGCGCCACGGTCGCCACCGCGGTCGCCGCTCGGACGCGAACGACGCCGGCGCGGCTCGCCGCCGCCCTCACGGTCGCCACGGGGACCACGGTCCTCGCGCGGCCGCGACTCGCGGGCCTGACCCTCGGCCGGGGCCGGGGCCTCCTCGCCCTCGGGGCGGACCTTGTCCAGGTAGATCTTGCCGCGGGCGTCGATGTCCGCGATGGACACCTCGACCTTGTCGCCGACGTTCAGGAAGTCCTCGACCCGCTCGACCCGCTTGCCGTCGCCCACCTTGGAGATGTGCAGCAGGCCGTCGCGGCCGGGCAGCAGCGAGACGAACGCGCCGAACGCGGCCGTCTTCACCACGGTGCCGAGGAACTTGTCGCCGATCTTCGGCAGCGTCGGGTTGGCGATCGCGTTGATCCGCTCGACCGCGGCCTCGGCCGACGGGCCGTTGGTCGCGCCGACGTAGATCGTGCCGTCGTCCTCGATCGAGATGTCGGCGCCGGTCTCGTCCTGGATCGCGTTGATCGTCTGGCCCTTGGGGCCGATGACCATGCCGATCTTGTCGACCGGGATCTTGACCGAGGTGACGCGCGGGGCGTACTCGGACATCTCGGCCGGCGCGTTGATCGCCTGCTCCATGACCGCGAGGATCGTGGTGCGGGCGTCGTGCGCCTGCTGCAGGGCGGACGCGAGCACGTCGGACGGGATGCCGTCGAGCTTGGTGTCCAGCTGGAGCGCGGTGACGAACTCGCTGGTGCCGGCGACCTTGAAGTCCATGTCGCCGAACGCGTCCTCGGCGCCGAGGATGTCGGTGAGCGCCACGTACTGCGTCTTGCCGTCGACCTCGTCCGAGATCAGGCCCATCGCGATGCCGGCGACCGGCGCCTTCAGCGGCACACCGGCGCTCAGCAGCGACAGGGTCGAGGCGCAGACCGAGCCCATCGACGTCGAGCCGTTGGAGCCCAGCGCCTCGGAGACCTGGCGGATCGCGTACGGGAACTCCTCGCGCGACGGCAGCACGGGCACCAGGGCCCGCTCGGCCAGCGCGCCGTGCCCGATCTCGCGGCGCTTCGGCGAGCCGACCCGGCCGGTCTCACCGGTCGAGTACGGCGGGAAGTTGTAGTTGTGCATGTAGCGCTTGGACTTCTCGGGAGCGAGGGTGTCCAGCGTCTGCTCGAGCCGCAGCATGTTCAGCGTGCTGACGCCCAGGATCTGGGTCTCGCCCCGCTCGAACAGCGCCGAGCCGTGCACCCGCGGCAGCACACCGACCTGAGCGGTCAGCGGCCGGATGTCGCGCGGGCCGCGGCCGTCCATGCGGATCTGGTCGCGCAGCACGCGGGCGCGCACCTCGGACTTGGTCAGCGACCGGAACGCGGCGCTGACCTCCTTCTCGCGACCCTCGAACCGCTCGTCGAACAGGTCGTGGGCCTTCGCCTTGATCAGGTCGAGGGCCTCCTCGCGCTCCTGCTTGGCGGCGATCTTCAGCGCCTCGGCGGTCTCCTCGCGGACGGCCTCCGCGACGGCGGCGAAGACGTCGTCCTGGTAGTCGAGGAAGACCGGGTACTCGGCGACCGGCTTGGCGGCGATCTCGGCCAGCTCGCTCTGCGCGCGGCACAGCTCGCGGATCGCCGGCTTGGCGGCCTCGAGGCCGCTGGCGACGACCTCCTCGGTGGGCGCGGTGGCGCCGGCCGAGATCAGCTTGATCGCGTGCGGGGTGGCCTCGGCCTCGACCATCATGATCGCGACGTCGCCGTCCGGCAGGACGCGGCCGGCCACGACCATGTCGAAGGTGGCCCGCTCGAGCTCCTCCAGGGTCGGGAACGCGACCCACTGGCCCTCGACGTGCGCGACGCGCGTCGAGCCGACCGGGCCCGAGAACGGCAGGCCGGAGAGCTTGGTCGACATCGAGGCGCCGTTCATGGCGACGACGTCGTACGGGTGGGCGGGGTCGAGCGCCAGGATCGTCTCGACGACCTGGACCTCGTTACGCAGGCCCTTGGTGAACGACGGGCGCAGCGGCCGGTCGATCAGGCGGCAGGTGAGGATGGCGTCCTCGCTGGGACGGCCCTCGCGGCGGAAGAACGAGCCGGGGATCCGGCCGGCCGCGTACATCCGCTCCTCGACGTCGACCGTGAGCGGGAAGAAGTCGAAGTGCTCCTTCGGCGCCTTGCTCGCGGTGGTCGCGGACAGGACGACGGTCTCGCCGAGCTGGACGATCACCGAGCCGGCGGCCTGCCTGGCCAGCCGTCCGGTGGAGAACGTCACCTCGCGCGTGCCGAACGCGCCGTTGTCGATGATCGCGGTGCGGGATTCGGTCCCGAGAGCATTCTGCTCTGTCATGTTGTTGCGGTACTCCTTCGTCGAGGACCCGGCGGTCTGCAGCGCGGTTCAGGTGAGCCGGTCTTCGATCGAAGTACCCAGGATTTCGTACCTGCCTGGGAACCACTACCGAGGACCGGTGCTGACGGCGTGAGCCGCGCGGGTCCATGGGTAAAGCGCGGGGGAGCGGCCCTCGGCCGCTCCCCCGTCAGATCATCGGCGCAGGCCGAGACGCTCGATCAGCGTCCGGTAGCGCGCGATGTCCTTCTTCTGCACGTAGTTGAGCAGTCGGCGGCGACGGCCGACCAGCAGAAGCAGACCACGACGGCTGTGGTGGTCGTGCTTGTGCACCTTGAGGTGCTCGGTCAGGTCGGCGATCCGCTTGGTCAGCATCGCGACCTGGACCTCGGGCGAGCCGGTGTCGCCGTCCTGAGCCTTGTACTCGTCGATGATCTTGTTCTTGGTCTCTTGATCGAGCGCCATGTTCTCCGTGCTTCTGTGTTGCCGGTGATCTCAGATTTCCGCACCCGCGGCGTCGGGCAGGCACGCGGAAACCGGACGTTGGTCAGCCAACGGTCGTCTCAATCCTACCAGGCAGTCAGTGGAGCAACGCGCGGGTCTCTTCGACGTCCTCGCGGATCTGCGCCACCAGCGGTTCGATGCCGTCGTAGACGCGCTGTTCCCGCAGGTGGGCGACGAAATCGAGGCTCACCCGCTCGCCGTAGAGGTCGCCCGCGAAGTCGAGCACGTAGGCCTCGACCCGGCGCTCCCGGCCGCTGAACGTCGGGTTGGTGCCGATCGACACGCTGGCCGGCAGCCGCCCGGCGTGCTCGCCGCCCCGGATC
Organism: Actinoplanes sp. NPDC051537; assembly: GCF_055586105.1. Taxonomy (NCBI): domain Bacteria; kingdom Bacillati; phylum Actinomycetota; class Actinomycetes; order Micromonosporales; family Micromonosporaceae; genus Actinoplanes; species Actinoplanes sp. NPDC051537. The sequence continues at coordinate 135,706 of NZ_JBVJIU010000006.1, read as the reverse complement.
AGCCAGGCCGCGTAGACGCCGTCGGCCGGCACCGCCGCGTAGCGGTGCACCATGAGGTTGGCGGTCGGGAAGCCGATCTCGCGCCCGCGCTGGTCGCCGCGGACCACCACGCCACCGAGGCGGTGGGGCCGGCCGAGCGCGGCGGCGGCGGCGCGGACATCCCCGGCGTCGACACAGCTGCGGATGTACGTCGAGGAGAAGACCACGCCGTCGGCGGACACCAGGGGCGCGTCCTCGACCGTGAAGCCGAACGACCGGCCCAGGCGCTCGAGCAGCGCCACGTCGCCGGCCGCCCGGTGCCCGAAGCGGAAGTTGTCGCCGACCACCACGACCGCCGCGTGCAGCGCCTCGACCAGCACGTCGTGCACGAAGGCCTCGGCCGGCAGCTGCGAGAACGCCGGCGTGAACGGCACCACGCAGAGTGCGTCGACGCCGAGCTGCTCGATCAGCTCGGCCTTGCGCACGGGCTCGGTCAGCACGGCCGGGTGCGATCCCGGGCGTACGACCTCGGCCGGGTGTGGGTCGAAGGTCATCACCACGGATTGCATGCCGAGGTCGCGCGCGCGCTTCACGGCGTGCCCGATGATCGCCTGGTGGCCGCGGTGCACGCCGTCGAAGACACCGATCGTGACCACCGACCGGCCCCACCCGCCGGGCACCGCCTCGTAGCCCCGCCACCGCTGCATGTCTCTGCCCTCTCCCACGAACGTCCCGCGCCACAGCGTATCGGTCGCGCCTACCGCCCGAAACGCTACGATTGAGGCCGATATGCGCATCGGCTGGAGTGCTCTCGTCCTCCTCGCGGCGGAGTTCACCTTCGCGGTGCTGTTCCTGCGCGCGCTCGGTGGCTACCTCCGGCGCCGCGACTCCCTCCAGGGCAACGTGACGCTCGTCTTCCTCCCCTGCACCGTGGTCTTCTGCGTGGACATCGCCCGGCGGCTGGGCGGCCCGCTGCCGGACTGGGTGTCGCTGGTCTCGACCACGGCGCTGCTGGCCCAGCCGTACCTGACCGTCCGGCTCGCGGCGCGGCTGCGGGCGGTGCCGCTCTGGCTGGATCGGCTCGTCCTCTGCGCGTACGTGGCCCTGGCCATCCCGATCGTCAAGGAGCCGCGCCCGCTCGACTCGACCGCGCTGATCGCCGTCGTGATCGGCTTCAGCGTCAGCGAGACCATCCCCGCCCTCCTGCTCTTCGGCAAGGCCCGGACCCGGGCCGGCGCGAACCGGGCCCGCCTCATGATCGCCTCCACCGCCACGCTCGCGTTCGCCATCATGGTCTTCTTCATCGGGCTGAGCAGCCTCTACGACAACGCGGCGCTGCTCGCCGGGAGCCGGGTCCTGGCGCTGGCCAGCGGCCTCGGCTACCTGGTGGCGTTCCTGCCTCCGCGCTGGCTGCGCCGGGTGTTCTCGGCCAGCGCCGCGCACAGCGTCACCGAGCGCCTGCTGCGCGCGCCGGCCGAGTCGTCGGCCCAGGTGTGGCAGCTCTACGCCGAGATCATGCGCGAGCAGACCGGCGCCGACGCGGTGGCCGTCCTGATGCCGCGGGCGGACGGTCAACTGGCGCAGACCGCGTACGCCGGCCCGCCGGTGCCGGCCCACCCGTCGCTCAGCGCCGAGGATCTCACCGCGCTGATCCACGGCGACCGCCCGGCCCGTCTCCGCGAGGGCATGCCGGCCTTGGTCGGGCACTACGGCGACCGGTTGGGCGACGACTTCGTAACCGTCCTCGGCATGCCGGTCCCGCCCGACGTCGAGGGCGCGGTCCTGCTCTTCAACCGGCACCGCACGCTGTTCCGCGACGACGACCTGCGCCTGCTCGCGGCGCTCGGTGGCCAGGCCGGCATCCTCGCCGAGCGGCAGGCGGTGGCCGAGACGCTGAGCGCGTCGGTCGCCGCGCTGACCGCGGCCAACCAGGCCAAGAGCGCGTTCCTCGCGAACATGAGCCACGAGCTGCGCACCCCGCTCAACGCGATCATCGGCTTCAGCGACCTGATGCGCGTCGAGGAGCCGTCCGGCGACCGCCGCCTCGTGCCGGCCGAGTGGGTCGAGCACATCCACACCAGCGGCCGGCACCTGCTCGGCCTGATCAACGACATCCTCGACCTCGCCAAGGTCGAGGCCGGGCGGCTCGAGCTGCGCCCGGCCCCGCTGCGGGTCGACACCGCGGTGGCCGAGCTGCTCACCGGCCTGTCGCCGCTGTTCAGCACCAAGCGGATCGAGGTGCACACCGACCTGCGGACGGCGACGGCGATGGCCGACCGGGTGCGGTTCCGGCAGATCGTGGAGAACCTGCTCTCCAACGCGATCAAGTTCACCGAGCCCGGCGGTTCGGTCACGGTCGCGGTGCGGCAACCCGGGGACGACGTGTACGTGTCGGTGACCGACACCGGGGTCGGCATCGCCCCCGAAGATCACGACCGCGTCTTCGAGGAGTTCCAGCAGGTCGGCGACCCCGACCGGCAACGGGCCGGCACCGGCCTCGGCCTGGCCCTGACCAAACGCCTGGTCGAGGCCCACGGTGGCGAGATCACCCTGGCATCGGCGCTGGGCGAGGGCAGCGCTTTCACCGTACGGCTGCCGGCCGCCCTTGATCTTGATCTTGATCGTCACCCCGCGGCCCGGGTCCGCCGTCCCGCCCGCACGACCGGCTGAAGGAGCACACGTTGAGCAAGATCCTGCTGGTCGAGGACGAGGAACTGAACCGAACCCTGGTCAAGGCCGTCCTGTCCCGAGCCGCCGACCCCACGGTCCGCGAGGCCGAGGTGCTGGACGCGACCAGCCTGGCCGCGGCCCGCGACCGCCTGTCCGCCGATCACATCGACCTGATCCTGCTCGACATGAACCTCCCCGACGGCAACGGCCTGACCCTGGCCAGGGAGCTGTCGGGCGCGCCGGCCCGCCCCACGGTCATCGCCGTGACGGCCAGCGTCCTCCCCGCCGACCGAGCCGCCGCGATCGACGCCGGCTGCGACGACTTCCTGGACAAGCCCTACGCCGCCGCCGACCTGGTGGCCGCGGTGGCCCGCCATCTCCCGGCCTGAGCTCTTCTTGCTTTTCAGGTCTTGCTTTCAGGCCGGCTTGAGCACGATCTCGGCCCGGGCCCGCCCATCGCGCTCGGACACGATGGCCAGCACATCCCCGCCCGGCTCGAACACCGCATAGGGCCCACCGATCCCCACCGGCGCGAGCGGCCCACCGTGGCTGAGCACCTTGGCTTCGTCCGGCGTGGCTTCCCGCTGCGGAAACGCCTGCCGAGCCGCCTCCGCCATCGACAGTCCCACCACATCGGGCGCGCGCGACTCGAGCTCCTCGAGCGTGTGCGCCTCGGCCAGCGTCATGCGCCCCACCGCCGTACGCCGCAGGGCAGTCAGATGCCCACCCACCCCCAGCGTCACGCCCAGATCCCGCGCGATGGCCCGGATGTAGGTCCCCGACGAGCAGTCCACCTCGATGTCAACGTCGACGAGGTCCCCCACCGCCCGAATCCCGAGCACGTCCAGCCGCGAGACGGTGACCCGCCGAGCCGGAAGCTCAACCGTCTCCCCATCCCGAACCCGCTTGTAGGCCCGCTCCCCATTGATCTTGATGGCACTGACCGCGCTGGGCACTTGATCGATCTCCCCGCGCTGAGCCGCCAGCCCCGCCCGGATGTCCGCGTCGCCGACGCCCGCCGCCGAGACGGCCGCCGTGACGTCCCCCTCGGCGTCGTCCGTGACGGTCGTCTGCCCGAGCCGAACCGTGGCCCGATAGCTCTTGGTCGCCCCGATCACATAGGTGAGCAGCCGCGTGGCCCGGTTGACCCCGATGATCAGCACCCCGGTGGCCATCGGATCGAGCGTCCCGCCATGACCGACCCGCCGGGTCTTGGCCAGCCGCCGAATGCGAGCCACCACGTCATGCGAGGTCATCCCCGCGGGTTTGTCCACCACGATCAGGCCGTCTGCACTCACCCGTTCACCCTAGGTGCCGGGCTTCGGGCCGCGTTCGACGCCCACCCGGCTTCGGTCCCGCCGCTCCCCGGCCTGAGAGGGCGCCTTGTCTCGGCTTTGGCCGCCGGAAGTCGCGGGTTGGCCCGCGGGTTGGCTCCGCTCCGGCAACCCGGCCGCGGACCGCGTCCCGTGGATCGGCTTGGGCCCGTGGATCGGCTTGGGCCCGTGGATCGGCTTGGGCCCATGGATCGGCTTGGGCCCATGGATCGACTAAGGCCCATGGATCGGCTTGGGCCCGCGGATCGGCTTGCGCCCGCGGATTGGCTCGCGCTCCGCTCCGGCAGCCCCGCGCGTCACAGAACCCGCCCTCCCAGGGGGAACCGCCCGCGAAGAATTCTGGTGTCTCCCCCAGGGGCAGAGTCAAGCCGCCGAGTCGACGCCGCAGCCTCGCTCGCCCGACCCCGCCCGACCCCACTCGGCCCGACTCCGCCCGACTTCACTCGACTCCGCCTGAGTCCGCCAGATTCCGCCTGACTCCACCTCCACCCCACCCCGTTTGCTGGGTGGGGGAAAGCTAACCGCCCGCCTACGACATTTTCAGCACGTCATCCACAGCCCCACCCGCCACTCCATCAGGTCAAGCCCCCGCCACCCAACACCCCCGGTCACCCCACGCGCACAGCCCCCAGCACGGCCCATTTCCCCGACCGCCACCGCCACACCGTCGTCACAAACCGCACAAGAATAAACAACCCCAACCCCGCCCAAACCCCACCCAACCCAAGCTTCAGCCAATACGCGAGCCACACCGCCGGCAAGAAGCCCAGCAGCGCCGAAGCGAGCGTCAGATTGCGCAGGTAACGCACATCCCCCGCTCCGATCAGCACCCCATCCAGGGCGTACACCACCCCCGCGAACGGCATCAGCCCGACAAACCAGGGCCACACGACCGCCGCCTGCTCGTGCACCGACGGATCGGGCGTGAACCAGCCGGGCACCACCCGGGCCCCGGCCGCCGCGAGCACCGCGAACCCGATCCCCGCGATGCCGCCGGCCACCGTCACCCGCCGGGCCACGTCGCGATCCGCCTCCGCGTCCCCGCCCCCGAGCGCCGCCCCGACCAGTGACTGCGCCGCGATGGCGACCGCGTCCAGGGCCAGCGCGCTGAAGAACCACAGCTGCAACGCGATCTGGTGAGCCCCGACGGCGGCCACTCCGAAGCGTGACGCCACGGCCGTGGCGGAGAGGAAGCACGCCTGGAACGCCGCGCCCCGGATCAGCAGGTCGCGGCCCAGGACCAGCTGCTGCACGATGATCTGCGGCCGGGGACGCAGCGCCCGCGTCTCGCGGATCAGGGCGATCAGGAAGCAGGCGCCGGACACGCTCTGGGCGGCCACGTTCGCCACCGCCGAGCCGGTCAGGCCCCACCCCACGGGGTAGACGAGCAGCGGGCAGAGGATCGCGGAGAGCACATTCGCGCCGAGCACGAAGAGCAACGGCCGCCGGGTGTCCTGCACGCCGCGCATCCAGCCGTTGCCGGCGGCGGCGAGCAGCAGGCCGGGCGCGCCGAGCGCCGCGATGCGCAACCAGCCGGCGGCGGCATCGGCGGTCACCGCGGAACCGGCGAGGGCGTGGGCGAGCGGTCCGGCGCCGGCCTGGGCGAGCAGCGCCAGCAGCACGCCCGCGATCAGCGCGAGCCAGGAGGTCTGTACGCCCTCGGCCACCGCGGCCGCTCGATCGCCGGCGCCGAAGCGGCGGGCGGCCCGGCTGGTGGTGCCGTAGGCCATGAGCGTGCCGAGCCAGGCGGCCATCGACATGACGGTTCCGCTGACGGCGACGGCCGCGAGCGGGACGCGCCCGAGATGCCCGACGACGGCGGTGTCGACGAGAACGTAGAGGGGCTCGGCCGCCAGCACCACGAGGGCGGGCACGGCCAGGCGGGCGATCCCACGGGCAGTGACGCGATCAAGGGCAGCGGGCCGGGCAGGCGGGCTCATGGATACCCATGATGCCCGCCGGGCCGTAAGGATCGCAATGAAGTTGAGTGCTTACCGCTTACTGGCGCGTGTCCAGCGAGGTCTGCAGGGCGCGACGCGCCTGCTCGCGGGCTTCGTCAGTGGTGGGCGGCTTCGGCTTGGCAGCCATGATGTGGTTCCTCCACGGTGGGTGGGGCGCGGCTCGACGGCATGCGCCCAAGATCGGTCGAGCGGGGCGTCAAGTGGCCGGTCCGGGGTCGCCGGACGCATGGCGCGAGATGACGCGGCCCGAGTCGGTGGACCCGGGTGGCTCGAGGCTTCGCGGCGGCTGGTGGTCACGGCCGCGCAAAACCAAATCACCGTTAAGGACCAAACTATCGTTCAGTTCCAACGGCCGAGGCGACGTTCCCACCCTGCGAGACAAACGAAACCGGCCCGGCAACCGCGCGGGATGCTGGAAAAGCGTTCACGACCTGCGAAAACAACACTCGGCCACCCGATCGGATGAGTTCCGCCGACAAGTGGCCAACGGGATCAGGCACTAGAAAGGGCAGCATGCGCTGGTCGGATCATGCGATCTGGTGGCACGTCTATCCGCTCGGCTTCCTCGGCGCCGAGCGCACGGCGCTGCCGCCGGGCGAGCCGGTGCGCCACCGTCTGCCGGTCCTCGCCGACTGGCTCGACCACCTGCTCGAGCTCGGGTGCAACGGCCTGGCGCTGGGGCCGATCTTCGCGTCCGAGTCGCACGGCTACGACACCGTCGACCACTTCCGCGTCGATCCGCGGCTGGGCACCGAGGACGATCTCGCTGACCTGGTCGAAAAAGCGGCGGCCAAAGGCGTACGCGTGCTGCTCGATGGGGTTTTCAATCATGTCGGCCGCGAGTTCGCCGCCTTCCAGGATGTGCAGCGCCTCGGCGCGAGTTCCGAGTTCGCCGACTGGTTCGTGCGGGACAACGGCGATTTCCGCACCTTCGAGGGGCACTCGCAGCTCGTCGCGCTCAACCACGCATCGCCGGCCGTCGCCGATCACGTCACCGCGGTGCTCCGGCACTGGCTCGACCGCGGGGTGGCGGGCTGGCGTCTCGACGCGGCCTACGCGGTGCCGGTCCCTTTCTGGAAAAACGTCACTCAGCGCGTACGCGATGAGCACCCCGACGTGTGGCTGTCCGGCGAGGTGATTCACGGCGACTACGAGTCGTTCATCGTCGAGGGCGGGCTCGACTCGGTCACCCAGTACGAGCTGTGGAAGGCGATCTGGAGCTCGCTGAACGACGTCAACCCGCACGAGCTCGCCTGGGCGCTCGGCCGGCACAACGAGTTGCTCGCGACGTTCGCGCCGCAGACGTTCGTCGGCAACCACGACGTGACCCGGATAGCGAGCCGCCTCGACGACCCGCGGCACCTCCCGCACGCCCTGGCCGTCCTGTTCACGGTCGGCGGCGTGCCGTCGGTCTACTACGGCGACGAGCGCGCCTGGCGCGGCGTCAAGGAGGAGCGCGAGGGCGGCGACGACGCGGTCCGCCCGGCGTTCCCCGCGTCACCGGCCGCCCTCGGCGACGACGGCATCGAGACCCAGCGCCTGCACCAGGCCCTGATCGGCATCCGCCGGCGCCACGCCTGGCTGGTCCGCGCTACCACCGAGGTGCACAGCCTCGGCAACGGTGTCCTCAGCTACACCCTGACCGGCCCGAACGGCGAACGGGTCGCGGCCGCCCTCAACTTCGGCGCGACGCCGGCCGACGCCGAACTCCCGCCGGCTTCGTGGCAGGTGGAGGCCGGCGCCGCCACCGTCGATGGGGGCGCCGGCCGGGTCGCCCTCGAGCCGTTCGGCTGGTGCGTGGCCACCGCATAAGACCTCGGCCGCGCGCAGGGGTGAGCAGAGCAAGGCCACCGTGCGCGCACGCATAGGTGAGCAGAGCAAGGCCACCACGGCGCACGCATAGGTAAGCAGAGCAAGGCCACCACGACGCACGCATAGGTGAGCAGAGCAAGGCCACCACGACGCGCGTATAGGTGAGCAGAGCAAAGGGCCCGTCAGAGCAGGTAGTCCTCCAGGCGCGCGCGAACCGCGGCGACCACGTCACCCGGCGTGCCGTGCCCGGTGAACCCCGCCGCCAGCCGATGGCCGCCGCCGCCCAGCGACACCGCCACCGCGCTCACGTCCACGGCGCCCTTGCTGCGCAGGGACACCGCCCACTCGTTCTCGCCCGACTGCTTCACCACCACCGCGACGTCGGCCTCGGCGACGCTGCGAATGGGGTCGATCAAGCTGTCCAGCACGTACGGCTTCTGCCCGTACCGCCGCAGGTCGTCGAGCGTGGCGTAGGTCCACACCATGCCGTGGCCGCCGGCCGCCGTCGGGTCGAGCGCCGCGCGGCCCAGCGCCTCGCCGGCCAGCTTCATCGCCCCGAACGGGCGGGTGTCGAAGATGCGCCGGGAGATGACGCCGGGGCTGATGCCGGTCGCGATCAGGCGGGCGGCCAGCTCGTGCACCTCGGGCGTGGTCATGTCGAACTTGAACGAGCCGGTGTCGGTGGCCAGCGCCACGTACAGGCACTCGGCGATCTCCGCGTCCAGCGGCACGCCCAGTCGCGTGAGCAGGCCCTCGACCACCACCGACGTCGCCGCCGCGTGTGGGTCGATCAGGTTGAGCCGGCCGAAGCGCGTGTTCGACGCGTGGTGGTCGAGCACGATCACGCACGGCGCGTCCAGCAGCCGGACCAGCCCGCCCAGCCGGGACTCGGCGGCCACGTCGAACGTGATGACCACCTTCGGCGCGGCGAAGGCTCCGGACTCGGGCACGAGCAGGTCGACGCCGGGGAGAGATTGATAGGGGACCGGGAGCTCGAACTCGCCCGGAAAGGTCGCCCGCAGACGGGTGATGCCCGACTTCCGCAGCGCGAGCGCGAAGCCCAGCATGCTGCCCAGCGCGTCCCCGTCCGGGTTCACGTGGCAGATCAGCTGGACCTCGTCGCCGTCCGCGCCGGGAGCGAGCCCGCGAACCGCCTCGACGGTCGCGGACCACTCCTCGCCGGTCACTCCCCCGGGCACGCCCGAGGGAGTCGTCACCCGAGGTCCTCGCGTGCGCCGACCCGCTCGGACTCTTCGCCGTCCTCGCCGTCCTCGTCGTCCTCCGACTTGTACGGGTCGGGATCGCCCGCGTACTGCTTGCCGGCGGACAGGCGCTGGACCTCTTCGTCGCGCAGCCGGGCCTCGGCGAGCAGGTCGTCGATCTCCTTGGCGTGGTCGAGCACGTTGTCGAGCACGAACGCCAGGCTCGGCGAGTGCCGCAGGCCCAGGGCGTGGCCGACGCGGGTGCGCAGCATGCCCTTGGCGCTCTCGAGCGCCGCCTGGGTCGCGGCCTGCTCGGTCGGGTCGCCGAGAACCGTGTAGTAGACGGTGGCCTCACGCAGGTCGCCGGTGATCCGGGCGTCCGTGATCGTCACCATGCCGAGCCGGGGGTCCTTGATCTCACGTACCAGCGACGCCACCAGTTCCCTCACGCGCTCCGCATGCCGACGCGTCTTGGCCGGGTCCGACATATCGCCCACCTCCGACTGTGATTCCCGCGGGGTCCGAACTACTCCCGCCCAACTGCTGAAGCCTACCCACGACCTGTTGCCGACGAACGTCCCGCCGACCTGGCTAATCGTCGTCGCCGTAGAGCCTGCGCCGGACCGACAGGAGCTCGATCTCGGGCCGGCCGGCCATCTGGTTTTCGCACGTGTCGATCACCGTGCGAACCTGGGCGGCGTCGGGCGCGACCACGGCCACGCCGATCTGGGCCCGGCCGTGCAGGTCGTGCATGCCGACCTCGGCGACGCTGACCTCGAATTTCTTCAGCATCGCGATGATCGGGCGGACGTAGGAGCGCTTCTGCTTCAGCGAGCGGGAGTCGCCGGGCAGCAGCAGGTCGAACACTGCGGTTTCGGTAAACATCGCGAGCACCGTACCGCCGGGCTATGACCTTTTTCAGCTCAGTTTCCGGGCGATCAGGACGTCCCGCTCGATGCCCTGGTCGACGCGGTGCGCCAGCGGCTCGTGCCGGACGATCTCCAGGCCGTTCGCGAGCAGGATGTCCTCGGCGAGCTCGCGCCGGGCGACCTTGATGTTCCAGGACAGGCCGAGGGCGCCGCCCGGGCGCACCAGCGGCAGCCAATGCGGCACCGCGCGCTCGAGCAGGTCGAGCGGGCTGCGGGAGAGCCCACCCTGATCGTCATAACTGCCATGGGCGATCCCGTACGGGAGGTCGGCCACCAACACGTCGGCGACGCCACCCCGCAACAGGCCGTCGAGCTGCGTGGTGTCGGCCTGGAGCACGGTCACCTTCTGCACGGCGCCGGCCTTGTGGTCGTCCTTGCTGGCGGCCAGCGTCACCTCGAGGCGCCGGGCCGCGCGCCGCCCCTGCCGCCGCACGGGCACCAGGTCGGCGGTGTGCTTGAGCCGCTTGCGCTTGAGCCAGGTCTGCAGGAACAGCTTGTACGCCTCGACGTCCTTCCCGTCGACCTCGATCCCGATCGCGTCGTAGCCGTACATCAGCGCCTGGTTGAGCGTGGTGCCGCGGCCGCACAGCGGGTCGATGACGGTGAGGTGGCCGTCGAGCATGCGGCCGGCCGACGCCGAGGCCAGCAGCGTGAGGTTGAGGACGAGCTTGGTGAACTGCTCGTTCGTCTTGCCGGCGTACTTCGGGATCGTGATCAGGTCGCTGTCGTACCGGGCGAGCGCGGTCAGGGTGACCGGACGCAAAAGATCGTCCACCACCTCGAACAGCGCGTACGCCGACGACAGGTTGGACAGGTACGAGATGTCCCGGGGAGACAGGCTCCCGGCGAAGGTCAGGTACTCCACGCCACCCAGGACGGTGACGTCGATGTCCGAGAGGTCGGACGACAGGGCCGGTCCGAACGCGGCCAGCTCGGCGCGGGCGAGGCGACCGGCCTGATCGGCGTAGACGCGGTTGGCGGACGGGGCGAGCAGCAGGGCGTACCGGGACATGGGTTCCATCTTGGCAGGTGGCGGGACCGGCGCAGCGAACGCAACCGCCGCACCGTGGGGTCTGGGGGCTCGGCCCCCACAGCAGGCATGCGAGAGCCCCCTGTCCGCGCTTTCCGAGGACAGGGGGCTCCCAGGGCTATCGCCTTACGCGCGCGGCTTCTCGCGCATCTCGAAGGTCTCGATCACGTCGCCGACCTGCGGCGAGCCGAAGCCCGTCATGGTCAGACCACACTCGAAGCCCTCACGGACCTCGGTCGCGTCGTCCTTGAAGCGACGCAGCGAGCTGATCGTGACGTTCTCGGCCACCACGACGCCCTCGCGCAGGACGCGAGCCTTGGCGTTGCGGCGGAGCAGACCGGTACGGACCAGACAGCCGGCGATGAGACCGATCTTGGACGAGCGGAAGACCTCGCGGATCTCCGCGGTGCCCAGCTCGACCTCCTCGTACTCCGGCTTGAGCAGGCCCTTGAGCGCGGCCTCGATCTCCTCGATGGCCTGGTAGATCACGCTGTAGTAGCGGATCTCCACGTTCGCCCGGTCGGCCATGTCCTTGACCTTGTTCGAGGCGCGGACGTTGAAGCCGATGATCGTGGCGGTCGAGTCCGAGGACGCCGACGCCAGGTTCACGTCGCTCTCGGTGATCGCACCGACGCCGCGGTGGATGACCTTGAGCTGGATCTCGTCCGGGATCTCGATCTTGAACAGCGCGTCCTCGAGGGCCTCGACCGAACCGGACGAGTCGCCCTTGATGACCAGGGTGAGCGAGGTCTTCTCGCCCTCCTTGAGCTGCTCCATGAGCGTCTCGAGGGTCGCCCGGCTCCGCGAGTTCGCGAAGCTGGCCGCCCGGCGACGAGCCTGACGCTGCTCGGCGATCTGCCGCACCGTGCGGTCGTCCTCGGCCGCCAGGAACGTGTCGCCGGCGCCCGGCACCGAGGTCAGACCCAGGACCAGGACCGGACGAGCCGGCTCGGCCTCGGCCACGGTCTTGCCGTTCTCGTCGAGCATGGCGCGGACGCGGCCGTGCGCGCCGCCCGCCACGATCGAGTCGCCGGCCCGGAGCGTGCCCTTCTGCACCAGCACGGTCGCGACGGCGCCGCGGCCCTTGTCGAGGTGCGACTCGACCACGACACCCTGCGCCGGCCCGTCGGTCGGAGCGGTCAGCTCCAGGGACGCGTCGGCGGTCAGCAGGACGGCCTCGAGGAGGTCGTCGATGCCGATGCCGGGCTTGGCCGCCACGTTGACGAACATGGTGTCGCCGCCGTACTCCTCGGCGAGCAGGCCGTAGTCCGTCAACTGCTGACGCACCTTGTCGGGGTTGGCGTCGGGCTTGTCGACCTTGTTGACCGCGACCACGATCGGCACCTCGGCGGCCTTGGCGTGGTTCAACGCCTCGACCGTCTGCGGCATCACGCCGTCGTCGGCGGCCACGACCAGGATGACGATGTCGGTCACCTGGGCGCCACGAGCACGCATGGCGGTGAACGCCTCGTGACCCGGGGTGTCCAGGAACGTGATCGCCCGGTCCTCGCCGTTGTGCTCGTACGACACCTGGTAGGCGCCGATGTGCTGGGTGATGCCACCCGCCTCGCCGGCCACCACGTTCGTCTTGCGGATCGCGTCGAGCAGCTTCGTCTTACCGTGGTCGACGTGACCCATGACGGTCACGACGGGCGGACGAGTGACCAGCCGGTCCTCGGCCACCTCGGCGTCGAGGTCGATGTTGAACTGCGCGAGCAGCGCGCGGTCCTCGTCCTCGGGGCTGACGATCTGCACGTCGAAGCCCAGGTGCTCGCCGAGCAGCAGCAGCGTGTCGTCGGAGCACGACTGCGTCGCCGTCACCATCTCGCCCAGGTTGAACATCTCCTGGACCAGCGAGCCGGGGTTCGCGTTGATCTTGTCGGCGAAGTCGGAGAGCGACGCGCCACGGGACAGCCTGATCTCCTGGCCGTTGCCGCGGGGCGCGCCCGAGCTCATGGCCGGAGCCGACAGGTTGTCGAACTCCTGACGCCGCTGCTTCTTCGACTTGCGGCCACGGGTCGGCCGGCCACCCGGACGCCCGAAGGCACCCGCGGCGCCGCCGCCACGGCCACGACCGCCGCCACCGGGACGACCCGGAGCGCCGGCGCCGACCGGACCGCCACCGCCGCCACCGGGGCCGCCACGGTAGCCACCGCCACCGCCGCCACCACCGGGGCCGCCGCGATAGCCACCGCCACCGCCGCCACCGCCACCGCCGGGACCGCCGCCACTGCGGAAGCCACCGCCACCGCCACCGCCGCCGCCACCGGGACGGAAGCCACCGCCGCCGCCACCGGGGCCGCCGCGACCGCCACCGGGACCGCCGGGACGACCGGCGCCACCGCCGCCGCCACCGGGGCCCGGACGACCCGGACGCTGGGAAGGCATGGACGCGGGGCTGGGCCGCGGCGGCATGGACGCCGGGCTCGGCCGCGGCGGCATGCCGGGCTGGTTGGGACGCGGCATCGCCGAGGGCGTGGGTCGCGTGGACCCGCCACCGGAGACACCGAACGGGTTGTTGCCGGGACCGCGCGCCGGCGGCCGCGGCGCGCCACCGGCGGGGCCGGGACGCGGGCTGCCGGGAGCGCCGGGAGCGGCCGGACGGCTGCCTGCGGCCGGGGAACCCGGACGGGGCGGGACCGCGCCGGGACCCGGACGCGGGCCGCTGGTGCGACCCTCGGTCGGCGGCTGCTGGGCGCGACGCTCGGCGTCGCGGGTGCGGGCGGCCTGTGCGGCCTTGACCGCGGCCTCCTGCTCGGCCTTGAGCGCCGAGGCACGTGCCTCGGCCGCCGCGACCTCGATGTCGTGGGCGCTCGCCGGCTTGGCGACCGGACCGGGCGTGGGGCCCGGGCGGCCGGCCGGCGGCTTCGGACGCACGAACGGGCCGGGCGCCGGCGCCGGGGACGTGGGTGCGTTGGGCGCACCCGCGGCCGGACTGGTGGGCCGGCGCGGCGGCTGGGGTCGCGCGTTGGTGGGCGGAGCCGAACGAGCAGCGGCGGGCGCGGAAGCGCCCGACGCCGATCCGGCCGGGCTCGCCGCGGGGGCGGAACCGGCCTCGAGGGCGCCACGCAGCCGTCGGGCCACGGGGGCCTCGACCGTGCTGGATGCGGATTTGACGAACTCGCCCATCTCCTTGAGCTTGGCGAGAACGGTCTTGCTGTCGACCCCGAGCTCCTTTGCGAGCTCGTGTACGCGGGCCTTGCCTGGCACTGCACTCCTCACTTCGAGGTCGTGCGAGCGCACCCGCAACGACCTCACTCGTGCACTAGAAGCCTGTTCATTTCAGGGACTTCATCGTGTGCTCATCTGGGTCGTCCTACCTTGCTGGGTCGTGATCCGGCGACAGAGCCGGATCATCGGTGGTTCCGTGCGGCACGGTGACCGAACGGATGTGCTCGGCAAGCGGACCGGTGTCAGCAACACCGGTGAATCGCAACGCTCGCCCGAAGGCGCGACGCCGCTCCGCCAGCGCGAAGCAGGCCGGATCGGGATGCAGATGTGCTCCCCGGCCCGGCAATCGGCGGCCCGGATCGGCTTGCAGACGGAGAGCGTCCCCATCGGGGTCGTCTCCACTGCCCACCGCTACGAACCGGATCAACTCGATGGCCGGCGCGCGTTCACGACAACCGACACAGGTTCGTGTCGGACCGACCATGGAAAAGTCTACCCCTCGGTCGCGCGCGCCGCGTATCCGGTCAGCTTCCCGCCTCGGCCGCATCACGGTCCGAGACGTTGGCCGGCTCGTTGTCCGGTCGGATGTCGATGCGCCACCCGGTCAGCCGGGCGGCCAGCCGGGCGTTCTGACCTTCCCGGCCGATGGCCAGGGAGAGCTGGAAGTCGGGCACGGTTACCCGGGCCGTCCGGGTGGCCGCGTCCACGACCTCCACACGCAGGGCTTTCGCCGGCGAGAGGGCGTTGCCGACGAACGTGGCCGGATCCTCCGACCAGTCGATGATGTCGATCTTCTCGCCGTGCAGCTCGCTCATCACGGCCCGGACGCGCTGGCCCATCGGACCGATGCACGCGCCCTTCGCGTTCACGCCGGGAACGGTCGAATGCACCGCGATCTTGGTGCGGTGACCTGCCTCACGTGCGATCGCGGCGATCTCGACGGTGCCGTCGGCGATCTCCGGGACCTCGAGCGCGAACAGCTTCTTGACCAGGGCCGGGTGCGACCGGGACAGGGTCACCTGCGGGCCGCGGAAGCCCTTGGCCACGTGCACCACGATGGCCCGGAGGCGGGCGCCGTGCTCGTAGGACTCGCCGGGCACCTGCTCGGACTGCGGGAGGACCGCCTCGATCTTGCCGAGGTCGACCGTCACGATGCCCTTCTCGGCCCGGGCCGCGTCGGCCTGCACGATGCCGGTGATCAGATCGCCGTCACGTCCCGCGTACTCACCGAAGTGCTGCTCGTCGGTGGCCTCGCGGAGGCGCTGCAGGATCACCTGCTTGGCGGTCATGGCCGCGATGCGGCCGAAGTCGTGCGGCGTGTCGTCCCACTCGCGGACGACGGTGCCGTCCGCGTCGAGCTCCTGGGCGAGCACCGTCGCCACGCCGGTCTTGCGGTCGATCTCGACGCGGGCGTGGCCCTGCGCGCCTTCGGTGTGCCGGTAGGCGGTCAGCAGCGCGGTCTCGATGGCCGCGAGGATCGTGTCGAACGGGATCTCCCGCTCGCGCTCCAGTGCGCGCAGCGCCGCGAGGTCGATGTTCACTCCTCGCCCTCCCCATCGTCTTCGTCGTCTACGTCGTCTTCGTCGCCGAAGTCGGCCTCGTCCATGCGCTTGAACTCGATCTGCACCTTGCCGGGCCCGAGCTCGGCGAAGGCGATCGTCCGCGGCACGCCGTCGACGTCGAGCACCACGCCCGCGTCGTCGACGTCCACCACCCGGCCGGTCAGGCCGTTGACCGCGACCAGCCGGCCGCGGTTGCGCCGCCAGTGCCGCGGCTCGGTCAGCGGCCGGTCGACGCCGGGCGAGCCGACCTCGAGCTGGTACTCCCCGGCCAGGACCTCGCCGCCACGCTCGTCGGCCTCGTCGAGGGCCGCCGAGATCTCCCGCGAGACGACGGCGACGCCGTCGAGATTGATTCCCCCGTCGCTGTCCACCAGGACCCGCACCACGTGCCGGCGACCGGCCCGGGAGATGTGCACGTCCTCGAGGTCGTAGCCGGCCCGCTCGATCACCGGCTCGATCACCTCGCGCACCCGGACCCGGGCGGCCGCGAGATCGATGCGGGGCGGGGCCGGCGGAGGGGCCTCGTCCCGGGTCCGGCGGGCGCCGGGGCGGTTGCCAGGCCGGGCACCGGCGCGACCACGCTGCGTCATCGGGCTCGACCTCTCTTCCGTTCTCAAAGGAAAGCACTATATGCCGCCGGGCCAGAAGCCCCGCGGCTGACGCAGAGCGTAACGCGCGGGACGACGGGGGCGTCCCCCGGCGCACCGATTCGGCACACTCCCGGCCCGTGGTCTACTGACGCGGTGCATGTGAGCAACACCGGACCGACCCGTCGGCGGCTGCTCGGGGCCGGCCTCGGCGTGGCGGCCCTGGCCGGGACGGGCGGGTGCGGTCTCTTCGAGGACGACCCGAAACCGCCACCCGCGCCGGACGCGCTGCAGCCCGTGCTCGACGAGGCGCTCGCGCTGGCCGCCGCCTACGAGCAGGCCGCGGCCGCGCAGCCCGGCCTCGCCGCCCGGCTGACCCCGCTCGCCGCCGACCACCGGGCGCACGCCGACGCGCTGGCCCAGGCGATCGGGAAGACCCCGGCGTCGGGCGCGGCGGCCCCCGCGCCGAGCGGCGCGAACGCGGCGGACGACGTGATCGCGAGCCTGCGGACGGCCGAGCAGGCGGCCCAGCGCACGGCGGTGGCGGCCTGCAAGACGGCCCCGGCCGACCGGGCGGCCCTGGTCGGCTCGATCGCGGCCTGCCGGGCCACGCACGCGGAGGCGCTGAAGTGAACGAGCAGATGGCGGCCGCGCTGGCGGCCGAGGAGGCGGCCATCTACGCGTACGGGATCATCGGGGTGAGATTGACCGGCGCCGGCGAGGTGACCCAGGCCCGCGCGGCCGAGCAGGCCCACCGCGACCGTCGCGACTACCTGATCCCCCTGGCGAAGGACGCGGCCGCGGCGCCCGCCGGTTACCGGATGCCGTTCCCGATCACCGATCGGGCGACGGCGCTCAAGCTGGCCATCCAGATCGAGGACGGCGTGGCGCAGGCCTGGCGGCCGATGCTGCCGGTGACCCAGGACGCCGACCGCACGGCCGCGCTGGCCGCGATGACCGACGCCGCCGTCCGCGCGACCCGCTGGCGCCGCCTGGCCGAGGTGAGCCCGGTGACGATGGCGTTCCCCGGCCGTACCAAATAGCCCTTTTCGCACCCACCGTCCGCCACCCTCCGTGGACGGGCGGATCACCGAGAATGACCGGGTGCACGAGGAGATCGACACCACCTCGCCGCGGGGGCAGCTGGCGGTCCGCCTCGGCGACGTGATCCAGCGGCGATGGCCGGCCGACGTGCGGGCGATCGGCGTGCACGGCTCGCTCGCGCACGGCGACGACCACGACGGCAGCGACGTCAACCTGCTGGTGGTGACCTACCGGCCGGCCACCGGGCCGAAACCGGCGCTGCGCAAGGTCGACGGCACGCTCGTCGATCTCGAGGTGGTCGACGGCGACGAGGGCCTGCGCCGGGCCCGCGAGCTGACCTCGCGCTGGCCGCTGGAGGCCGACCGCTACGTGACGACCCGGCCGCTGCACGATCCGAAGGGCTGGTTCGCCGAGCTGCGCGACACCCACCTGGCCCGGCTCGCCGAGGCGCGGCCGCCCGAGTTCAGCACGCTGGCCCGGCACAACTGGGCCCTGGCCGGGGCCGCGCACACCCGGGCCGTACGGCTGGCCGAGTGGTACGAGACCGACGCCGCCCTCGTCCTGATCGCCGAGGCCCGGCTGCACGCGGCGCTGGTGACCGGCCTGCTCACGCGCACGTACTTCCGGGGCGCCGCCGACGCCGTCCGCCGCACGGGCGTGGCCGGCGCCGACATCCAGGAGCTCGGCGCCGTGCTCAAGGAGCAGGCCGGGGAGCTGACCGCGCGCGGCCGCCCGGTCGACGGCACCCTGGCCGAGCTGTTCGACTAGGCGCCGATCAACGCGCCGATCACATAGGTGACGCCGGCCGCGAGCGCGCCCAGGGCGAGCTGCCGCAGGCCGCTGCGCCACCAGGACCGGGCGGTGAAGCGGGCCACCACCGCGCCCGCCGCGAACAGGCCGAGCCCGCCCACCCCGAGCGCGAGCCACAGGTTGTCGAAGCCCAGCAGGTATGTGATCAATGGGATCAGCGCGCCGACCGAGAAGCAGACGAACGACGACCCGGCCGCCACCCACGGGCTCGGCAGCTCGTCGGGCACCACGCCCAGCTCCTCCTGCGCGTGCACCCGCAGCGCCTGCTCGGGGTCGTTACGCAGCGCCGACGCGACCTGGCGGGCCAGGTGCTCGGGCAGGCCGCGCGCGGTCCACGCGGCGGCCAGCTCCTCGGCCTCGCCCTCGGGGTTGACCTCGAGCTCGTGCCGCTCCTTGGCCAGCTCGGCCGAGACCTGCTCGTTCTGGGTGCGCACCGACGTGTACTCGCCGAGGCCCATCGAGATCGCGCCGGCCACCAGCCCGGCCACGCCGGTGAGCACGAGCGTACGGTGCCCGGCCCCGCCGCCACCCACGCCGGCGATCAGCGCGATGTTCGTGACCAGGCCGTCCATCGCGCCGAAGGTGGCCGCGCGCAACCAGCCCCCGGAGACGTCGGCGTGGTGATGCTCCACGATCGCGGTCACGGGAGGGTCAGGATCTCGAACCCGTCCTCGGTCACCACCAGCGTGTGCTCGAACTGCGCCGTCCACTTGCGGTCCTTGGTGACGACCGTCCAGCCGTCCTTCCACAGGTCGTACTCGTGGGTGCCGAGCGTGATCATCGGCTCGATCGTGAAGGTCATCCCCGGCTCCATGATCGTGTCGAGCCGCGGGTTGTCGTAGTGCGGGATGTACAGCCCCGAGTGGAACGTCTCGCCGATCCCGTGACCGGTGAAGTCGCGGACGACGCCATAACCGAAGCGGCGGGCGTACGCCTCGATGACCCGCCCGATCGCGTTGATCGGCCGGCCGGGAGCGACCGCCCGGATGCCCCGCATCATCGCCTCGTGGGTGCGCTCGACGAGCAGGCGCGCCTCCTCGCTGACGTCGCCGACCAGGAACGTGGCGTCGGTGTCGCCGTGCACGCCGTTCAGATAGGCGGTCACGTCGACGTTGATGATGTCGCCGTCCTCGAGCACGGTCGTGTCGGGGATGCCGTGACAGATCACCTCGTTGAGGGACGTGCAGCACGATTTTGGAAAGCCCTTGTAGCCCAGCGTCGACGGGTAGGCCCCGTGGTCGCAGAGGAACTCGTGCACCACCCGGTCGATCTCGTCGGTGGTCACGCCCGGCTTGCAGTGCTCCCCGGCGAGCTGCGTCGCCTGCGCCGCTGTCCGCCCGGCGATCCGCATCTTCTCGATGGTCTCGGCGGTCTGCACGTGCGACCCGCGCCACTCTTTCGGGCGCTTCTTGCCGACGTACTCGGGACGGACGATCTGCGCCGGGACCGCCCGCCAGGGCGACTGCTTTCCCGGCGCCAATGGAGCGCGAACGGTCATAGTTCCAGCCTATCGCCGCCGGTCACGAAGATCGGTGTGGCGGCCGCCGCACCATAACGGCTCGGCTGACCTCTTCGCCCGCTTCTTGCTGCCCCCGGGCCCCTGTGAAATCGTGTGTTGGTGGATCAAGAGGGCGCGGACCTCAACTTCTCGGCCGACGCCGTGGTGGACGGAGGGCGCGCGGTCGTGACGATCTCCGGCGAGGTCGACATGTCGACCGCCGACGCGATGTTCCGCGCCGCGACCAAGGACGACGTCACCACCGCCACCCTCGACCTGCGCGACGTCAGCTTCTTCGACTCGGCCGCGATCCACGCGCTGCTCCAGCTGGTCGCGTTCTACGGCGAGCGGCTGACCGTGCTGCCCTCGGCCCAGGTGCGCCGGGTGCTGGAGATCTCGGGCCTGTCCACCCAGCCGTGGCTCAGCCCGGATTGATCGGCCGCCGTAGCGTCACCGCGGTGCCCTCGGCGCCGCGCGCCACCGACAGCTCGGTCAGCGCCCCGATCAGCGCCAGCCCCCGCCCCCGGAAGCCGCCCGCCGCGGCCGGCCGCCAGCTTCCGGTGTCGCGCACGGTCACCAGCACCGCGTCGTCCTCGACCGAGGCCTCGATGGTGATCAGCTCCTCGAGCGGGTCGACCGGGTGCTCGATCGCGTTCGCGGCGGCCTCGGAGACCGCCACGGTCAGGTCGAAGACGTCGGCCTCGGGCACGCCGTTGCCGGTCAGGAAGTCCTCGAGCCGGCGGCGCAGCACGCTGAGCCGGGTCGGGTCGGCGGGCAGCCGCAGCACGAACTCGCGCGGCTCGGTGGCCTGCACGGCGATCAGCGCGATGTCGTCGCGCCGGGTCCGCCGGGCGGCCTTGGCCAGCAGCGTGTCGAGCAGATCCTCGACGTGGTCGGCGGGCCGGTCGACGTCGGAGAGCAGCTCGGCCAGGCCGACGTCGATCGGGGTCCGGCGGTCCTCGACCAGGCCGTCGGTGTACAGCAGCAGGCGGCTGCCGGGCTCGAGCGCGGCCTCGAGCGTCGGGTACTCCGCATCGGACAGCGCCCCGATCGGCGGCCCGAGCGCGCTGCGGTAGAGGAACTCCCCCGGCTTGCCCGGCCGCACCAGCACCGGCGGCGGGTGCCCGGCCGAGGAGTAGTGCAGCCGGCCGGCGACCGGGTCGAAGCGCGCGCAGACCACGGTCGCGAACTGCCGCCGGCCGAGGTTGTCGACCAGGCGGTTGAGGCGGGTCAGGGCCTCACCGCAATCAAAACCTTCGAGGATGTACGCGCGGAGAGCGTTGCGGAGCTGACCCATGCCGGCCGCGGCCTGGACCCCCTTGCCGACCACGTCCCCGATCACCAGGAACAGCCGGTCGTCGGGGGCCGGGAAGACGTCGTACCAGTCGCCGCCGACCTCGGCCTCGGTGCTGCCCGGCAGGTAGCGGCTGGCCACGATCGCGCCGGCCACCCGGGGCAGCGAGTGCGGCAGCAGGCTGTGCTGCAGCGTGGTGGCGATCCGGTGCTCGGCCTCGTAGAGCCGCGCGTTCTCCAGGCGCAGCCCGATCAGCCGGGCGAGCTGGGCGAGCACGGCCGGCTCGAGCGGCCCGGACTTGCCCGACCAGACCCGCAGCTCGCCGACGCCGGCGCCGGAGGTGTCCGGCAGCGTCAGCACCTGGTCGGCCTCTGCCTCCTGGTCGGCGCCGCCGTCCACCTCGGCCCGCGCCCCGTTGGCGGTGACCACCACCCGGCCGGCGCCGGTCATCGCCTGCACGTGCCGGGCCGCCACGTCGAGCACCTCGGCCGTGGTGCGCACGGTGCTCACCGCGGCGGCCGCGTCGACCAGCCCCCGCAGCCGGCTGATCACCTGGCGGCGCGCCTGGCCGAGGTCGAGGTTGGCCCGCACCCGCGCGGTCAGGTCGCGCGCCGAGAACGGCTTGACCAGGTAGTCGTCGGCGCCGGCGGCCAGGCCCTCACCGGAGGCCTCCTCGCCGGCCCGGGCCGAGAGCGCCAGGATCGGCACGTCCCGGGTGCGCTCGTCGGCCCGCAGCGCGGCGATCAGGCCGAAGCCGTCCAGCCGCGGCATCATGATGTCGGTCAGCACCAGGTCGAACGTCTGCCGCTCGGCCAGTTCGAGGGCGGCCACGCCGTCGATCGCGGTGGTCACATCCCAGTGCGCGCGCAGCAGCCGGGCCACGTGGTCGCGCAGGTCGGCGTTGTCGTCGACGAGCAGGATGCGACCGCGCTCGCGGTCCGTGCCGACGGGCGCCGGCGGCTCCTCCCGCAGCCACGAGTACGTCTCCTCGAGGAAGAGCCGGGACGCGGTGTCGGAGACGACCAGGGTCGAGTCCGGGCTCAGGCGGTCGGGCGGGAGATGAGCCGTACCGAAGGGAATGCGTACGAGGAAGACGCTGCCGCGACCCACCTCGCTCTGCGCCGTCACCGTTCCGCCGTGCTGCTCGGCCAGCTCGCGCACCAGCGCGAGCCCGATGCCGGTTCCCTCGTGGCTCCGCGACCAGGCGCCGGTCACCCGGTGGAAGCGGTCGAACAGCAGCGGCAGCTCACCCGCCGGCACGCCCACCCCGGTGTCGCGCACCGAGAGCACGGCGTGGCCGTCCTCGGCGAAGACGCGCAGCACGATCCGCCCGGTCTCGGTGAACTTGACCGCGTTCGAGAGCAGGTTGAGGACGATCTTCTCCCACATCTCGCGGTCGACGTACACCCGCTCGGGCAGCGGCGGCGCGTCCACCAGCAACTCCAGGCCGGCCCGCTCGGCGGCCGAGCGGAACGTGCTGGCCAGCCGGCCGGTGTAGTCGGCGAGGTCGGTGGGGCGGAAGGAGGCGGTCATCCGGCCGGACTCGAGCCGCGAGAAGTCGAGCACCGTGTTGACCAGCTTGAGCAGGCGCAGGCCGTTGCGGTGCATGGTCAGCAGCCGTTCCCGCTCGGCCGCCGGCAGCGCGGGGTCGTCGAGCAGGTCCTCCAGCGGGCCCAGGATCAGCGTCAGCGGCGTACGGAACTCGTGGCTGACGTTGGAGAAGAAGCTGGTCTTGGCCTGGTCGAGGGCCGCGAGCGCGGCGGCCCGGGCCTTCTCCTGCTCGTACGCCCGCAACCGGGTCAGCGCCTGCGAGACCTGCGCCGCCGCGAGGTCGAAGAAGTTGCGGTACTGGTGGTCGAGCGGCAGGTGGCGACTCACCCCCGCGACCAGCGCGCCGGCGCCGACGGGCAGCACCAGGGCCTCGTCCGCGGCGTCCCGCGGCTGATCCACGATCTCCCGCAGCCGCACCGTCCCGCGCCGGCCGGTCGCCATCGCCGCGCGAGCCGCCGGCGGCAGCTCGGCCGGGTCGAGCACGAGCCGGGCGAACGGCACGTCGGCGAGGTTGTCGGCGAGGACGGCGTCCGCCTCGGCGACCAGCGCGTCCTCGTCCGCCGCGTCCGCCAGCCGGGCGCCGAGCGCGCTCAGCGTGCGCAACCGCCGAGCGCCCAGCACCCGGGCGGTGGTGTCGGCGACGATGCAGAAGATGCCGGTGACCTGCCCGTCCGCGGCCCGGAGCGGGTCGAACGAGATGTCGAAATACACCTCTTCGAGGTAGCCGTGCCGCCGCAGCAGGAACGGGTGGTCCGGGGAGAAGAACGCGGTGTCGCGCTCGCGAACCCCGTCGAAGAGATCTTGCAGCACCGCCCAGACCTCGTCCCACATGTCCCGGCCGGGCCGGCCCAGGTTCGCCGGATGCTTGGTGCCGAGGGCCGGGATGTAGGCGTCGTTGTAGAGGCCGCAGTGCTCCGGGCCGAAGAAGAGCGCGATCTGCACCTTGGACGCGAGCATGACGCTGACGGCGGTGACCAGCTCGTCGGGCCAGGTCGCGGGTGGTCCGAGCGGGCTCGTGGACCAGTCCAGCTCGAGCATCCGCCGGCCCATCTCGCCGCCGCGCTCGAACGCGGTGAGCAGCGCGGCCGGGGCGCTGTTCGCCTCGGCGCCCATGGCCCCTCCCGCGGATCGAGCGACCGGCGGCTGTCCGACCGGTACGGTTCAGCACCGTAACACCGGCCCACCCGGTCAGGCGGCGAGGGCGATCGGCGCGATTCCGGCGCGGACCGCGGCCGCCTCGGCCAGCGCGGCGAAGACGCGAAGGTCGGAGGTGCGCTCGGGGTGCCACTGCACGCCGAGCGCGAAGCTGTGCTCCGGGTGCTCGATGATCTCGATGACCCGGTCGTCGGGGCACCACCCGACGGCCTGGAACTTGCCGGGGTCGTCGACCGCCTGGTGGTGGAACGAGTTGACGGTCAGGCGCTCGCCGAGCAGGTCGAAGGACCGCGAGTCGGGACGCACCACGACGTCGTGCCGGCCGAAGGCGGACGCGTCGGCGGCCAGCGGGTCGGTGCCCGAGGCGGCCCGGTGCCGGTCGTGCCCGATCAGGTCGGGGAGGTGCTGGTGCAGCGTGCCGCCGCCGATCACGGCCATCACCTGCATGCCCCGGCACACCCCGAGGACCGGCAGGTCGGCGTCGAGCGCCGCGCGCATGAGCAGGAGCTCGGCCTCGTCCCGGGCCGGGTCGATGTCGGTCTCCGGGTGCTGCTCGGCCCCCCAGTTCGCCGGGTCGATGTCGCCGCCGCCGGAGAACACGATCCCGTCCAGCGAGTGGATCACATCGGTGCCGGGGTCGTCCGGGGTGATCAGCACGGCCCGCCCGCCGGTCGCATGCACCGCTCGCACGTACGACATGGGGAGCATGCCCGCCATGAGGTCGTTGCTGCCGTACTTCACCTGCTGGGCGTACGCGGTCATGCCGATCAGGGGCCTGCGCATGTGCTGCTGTCCTCCTCGTTGTTCCTCATCATCGCCAGGTTCGGCAACCCGGCGCCGGGACTTAGGCCGTCGCCGCCGTCACCAGCGCGCCGAACAGGCGCCGATCTCGTATCAGTTCGGGATGCCACTGGACGCCGAGCACGAACCGGCGATCCGGATCCTCGACCGCCTCCGGCAGCCCGTCCTCGGCGCGGCCGGTGACCCGGAGCGTGCCCGGGTCGGCCACGCCCTGGTGGTGGTAGCAGTGGATGGCCACGTCGTCACCCATGAGCGCCTCGATCCGGCTGCCCGGCTCGAAGCTCGCGTCGTGCTGGCCGTACACGCCCGGGGCCGGCCGGTGCTTCTCGTGCCCGAGCAGGTCGGGCAGGTGCTGGTGGAGCCGGCCGCCGGCGGCCACGGCGAGCAGCTGCATCCCGCGGCACACCCCCAGAAGGGGCTTGTCCAGTTCCAACGCCCGCCTGGCCAGGAGAAATTCCGCGTCGTCGCGCTCCGGGTGGCTTTCGGTCAGCGGCTCGGGCTCCGCGCCGTACCAGCGGGGATGCAGATCGGGGCCGCCGGCCAGCACCAGGCCGTCGAGGACGTCGAGCACGCCGGCGTCGAGGTCGTCGGGCGGCAGGACCACGGCCCGGCCGCCGGCCTCGCGCACGGCCAGCACGTAGTCGTGCGGGACCAGTGCCGTGGGCAGGTCGTGCCACACCCCGTAGGTCGCGGGCAACACATAACTCGTGATGCCGATGATCGGACGCATCGCTCCACCGTAGTCAGATCATGTTTCGGTTCGGGTCGACCGTACGGCGGAGGTGGGGTGGGGGGGGGGGGGGGGGGGGGGGGGGGGGGGGGGGGGGGGGGGGGGGGGGGCGCGACACAAAAGAGGGGGGGGGGGTGTGGGGGGGGGGGGGGTGGTGC
>NZ_JBVJIU010000006.1:103613-110423 GCF_055586105.1 Actinoplanes sp. NPDC051537 | reverse complement strand
CGTACCCCCCCCCCCCCCCCCCCCCCCCCCCCCCCCCCCCCCCCCCCCCCCCCCCCCGGCCCCCCCCCCCCCCCCCCCCCCCCCCCCCCCCCCCCCCCCCCCCCGCCCGGGCCCATCTGTCCCACCAACACAGGGATCGGATGCCTGCGTCGGCGGGGATTCGACCCCTGCGCCCGGTCTAGCTGGGCGTATAGGGGTTAGTTACCGCAGTCGACAATGCTCAAACGTCACAGTGGCGTTACGTAGGCACCAGTGATGCCGCCGTCCACCACGAATTGCGAGGCGGTCATGAACGACGCGTCGTCGCTGGCGAGGAACGCCACCGCCGCCGCGATCTCCGCGGGCTCGGCGAACCGGCCCATCGGCACGTGCACGAGCCGGCGGGCGGCGCGCTCCGGATCCTTGGCGAACAGCTCCAGCAGCAGCGGCGTCGCGACCGGGCCGGGGCAGAGCGCGTTGATCCGGATGCCCTCGCGGGCGAACTGCACGCCCAGCTCGCGGGTCATCGCCAGCACCCCGCCCTTGCTCGCCGTGTAGGCGATCTGGGAGGTCGCGGCGCCGAGCAGCGCCACGAACGAGGCGGTGTTGATGATCGAGCCCTTGCCCTGCCGCTGCATGTGCGGGATCGCGTACTTGCAGCAGAAGAAGACCGAGGTCGTGTTGACCTTGAGGACCCGCTCCCACGCCTCGATGCCGGTGACCAGGATCGAGTCGTCGTCGGGCGGCGAGATGCCGGCGTTGTTGAAGGCGATGTCGACCCGGCCGTGCCGTTCGGCGACGCGGTCGAACAACGCTTTGACCTGCTCCTCGTCGGAAACGTCGCAGGCTACGAACTCGCCGCCGACCTCCTCCGCGACCGATTTCCCGGATTTTTCGGAGATGTCGACGGCAACGACCTTCGCTCCTTCGGCCGCGAAGCGGCGTGCCGTGGCGAGCCCGATCCCGCTACCGGCGCCGGTGATCACGGCGACCCGGTCCTGCAAACGCTCCAACTCAATCTCCCGTAGCTAGGAACACGTTCTTGACATCGGTGAAGCCGAGCAGCGCGTCGGGGCCGAGCTCGCGGCCGAGGCCCGACTGCTTCATGCCGCCGAACGGCGTCCAGTACCGCACCGAGGAATGGCTGTTGACGCTCAGCGCCCCGGTCTCGACGGCCCGCGAGACACGCAGCGCCCGGCCCACGTCCCGGGTCCACAGCGAGCCGGACAGGCCGTACTCGGTGTCGTTGGCGAGCCGGACCGCGTCCTCCTCGTCCCGGAACGGCAGCACGCTCAGCACCGGGCCGAAGACCTCCTCGCGCCAGTGCCGGTCGTCGGTGCCGTGGGCCAGCAGCACCGTCGGCGGGAACCACCAGCCGTCGCCGTCCGGGGCGTCGCCGGTGAACGCGACGTCGGCGCCCTCGACATAGGACGCGACGGTGGCGCGGTGCGAGGCGGAGATCAGCGGGCCCATCTCGGCCGTGTCCTGCGCCGGATCTTCCACCCGGAACGCCCGGACCGCCGGCTCGAGCAGGGCCAGGAACTTGTCGTAGACCGATTCCTGCACCAGCAGCCGGGACCGGGCGCAGCAGTCCTGGCCGGCGTTGTCGAAGACCGACCCGGGCGCCGAGGCGGCCGCCTTCTCCAGGTCGGCGTCGGCGAAGACGATGTTCGCGCTCTTGCCGCCGAGCTCGAGCGTCACCCGCTTCACCTGGTCGGCGCAGCCCGCCATGATCGACTTACCGACGTCGGTCGAGCCGGTGAAGCAGACCTTGCGGACGGCGGGGTGGGTGACGAACCGCTGGCCGACGACCGAGCCCTTGCCGGGGACGATCTGGAAGACGCCCTCGGGGATGCCGGCCTCCAGCGCCAGCTCGCCGAGCCGGATCGCGGTGAGCGGGGTGAGCTCGGCCGGCTTGAGGACGACCGTGTTGCCGGCCGCCAGCGCCGGGCCGAAGCCCCAGCCGGCGATCGGCATCGGGAAGTTCCACGGCACGATGATGCCGACCACGCCGAGCGGCTCGTGGAAGGTCACGTCGAGGCCGCCGGCGACCGGGATCTGCTTGCCGATCAGCCGCTCGGGCGCGCCGGCGTAGTAGTTGAGGACGTCCCGGACGTTGCCGGCCTCCCAGCGCGCGTTGCCGATCGTGTGGCCGGCGTTGCGCACCTCGAGGCCGGCCAGCTCGTCGAGGTGATCGTCGACCACGGCGGCGAACCGGCGCAGCAGCCGGGCCCGCTCGCCGGGGGCGACGTCCCGCCAGGCCGGGAAGGCCCGCCGCGCACGCTCGATGGCGGCGTCGGTCTCCTCCCGGCCGAGCGAGGGGACGCTGGTCAAGACCGTCCCGGTCGACGGGTTGATCACGTCAGTGGTCACGCTGAGAGCCTTTCACAGTCGCTCGAATCCCCGCCGCAGCTCCCAGTCGGTCACCGCCGCGTCGAAGGCGGCCAGCTCGACCTGGGCCATGTTGCCGTAGTGGCCGACCACGCCGGGGCCGAACGCGTCCCGGGCCGGCTCACTGCCGAGCCAGAGCTGCTGGGACTCCCGCAGGGTCGACGGCACCCGCGGCGCCGCGGCGTCCTCGTAAGCATTACCGGTGAACTCCGGTTCCAGCTCGAGTTCGTGTTCGATGCCATAGATCGCGCCCGCCACCAGAGCCGCGATCGCCAGGTAGGGATTGACGTCGCCGCCGGGCACGCGATTCTCCACCCGCATGCCCTGACCGTGGCCGGCCATCCGCAGCGCGCAGGTGCGGTTGTCGACGCCCCAGCGCAGCGCGGTCGGCGCGAACGAGCCCGGCTGGTAGCGCTTGTACGAGTTGATGTTGGGCGCGAACAGCAGGCTGAAGTCGCGCATCGTGGCGAGCAGGCCGGCCAGCACCCGCTGCCCGGTGACGCTCAGGTGTCCGGGCCCGTCGCCGAGCATCGCCGACTGCCCGTCACCGCCGCGCAGCGAGAAGTGGATGTGGCAGCTGTTGCCCTCGCGCGCGTTGGGCTTGGCCATGAAGGTGAGCGCCATGCCCTCCTGGGCCGCGATCTCCTTGGCGCCGTTCTTGTAGATCACGTGATTGTCGGCGCACGCGACCGCCTCGGCGTACCGGAAAGCGATCTCGTGTTGTCCGAAGTTGCACTCGCCCTTGGCGCTCTCCGGCAGCAGGCCCGCGCCGTACATCTCGTTGCGGATGCGCCGCAGCAGCGGCTCCACCCGCGCCGTGCCGAGCATCGAATAGTCCACGTTGTACTGGTTGGCGGGGATCAGGTCGCGATAGTTCTTGTCGAACGCCTGCTCGTAGCTGTCCTTGTAGAGAACGAATTCAAGTTCGGTTCCCGCGTACGCCGTGAGCCCGTGCCCGGCGAGGCGGTCCAGTTGCCGCTGGAGGATCTGCCGGGGCGAGGCGTAGACGGGCTCGCCGGAGACGGTGAACAGGTCGGCCAGGACCATGGCGGTGCCGGGCTGCCACGGGACCTTGCGCAGGCTCGCGAAGTCGGGCTTCATCACGAAGTCGCCGTAGCCACTCGACCAGGAGGACATCTCGTACCCGTCGACCGTGTTCATGTCGACGTCGACGGCGAGCAGGTAGTTGCACCCCTCGCTGCCGTTGGCCACCACCTCGTCCATGAAGTAGCGCCCGTGCAGGCGTTTGCCCTGGAGGCGCCCCTGCATGTCGGTCAGGGCGAGCAGCACCGTGTCGATGCTGCCGTTGTCGACGGAGACGTCCAGCTCCTCGAGGTCCATGCGCACAGTCCAATCGGTTTGCCGGGGGACGGGCGCGGGTGCGCCCGTCCCCTTTTCAACAGTCGATCACTCGGAGGGCATGGTCTGCTCGCCGTGCGCGGCCTTGTCGATCAAATTCTGCCGCGGTCCGGTGAACCACTTCCGGGCGCTCGCGAACCACCAGATCGCCGCGGCGCCGACCACGACCGCCACGGCGACGATCGTGTAGTTGAAGGTGGTGGCCGTGATCGGGCTGGCCGTCGGCAGGACGAACAGCACGCAGATGATCACGACCCAGACGATCGCGAGCCAGCCGATCGGGGCGCTCCACTTGCCGAGGTTCCACGGCCCGGGCTGGAAGTCCGGGTTGAGCCGCCGCAGGAGCACCGGCGCCACGTACGCGATGTAGAGCCCGATGACCGCGATCGAGGTCGCCGCGAGATACGCCGTGGTGTTCCACAGCGACGGCAGCACGATGATCGTCGAGAGCGTCACGCACAGCCAGATCGAGTTGGTCGGCGTGCCGGTGCGGGGGTTGACCCGCTTCCAGATCCGCGAGCCGGGCAGCGCGCCGTCGCGGGAGAACGCGTACGACATCCGCGAGTTCGCGGTCACCGACGCCATCCCGCAGAACCACTGCGCGACCATGCAGATGAACACCAGGAACGTGCCGGTGTTGTGGCCGACCGCGTCGATGAAGATCTGCGCGGGCGGCAGGCCGAGCGCCGTGGTCCGTTCGGCCTCGTAGTCCTGGATCGACCAGGTGATCGCGAACAGCAGCACGAAGCCGGCGATCACCGAAACCACCACCGACATCACGATGCCGCGCGGAGCCGCCCTCGCCGCGTCGTGCGTCTCCTCCGCGACGTGGGCCGAGGCGTCGTAGCCGGTGTACGTGTACTGCGCCATCAGCAGTCCGAGGAGGACCGCGTACACGCCGGCCCCGGCGAACGTGAAGCCGGTCGCGTTGTGCACTTCCGTGAACACGTCGGAGATCGGCTTGTGCTGGTCGGGCAGGACGGCGAGCAGCACGACGATGACCGCCACGCCGACCAGGTGCCACCAGGCACTGACGTCGGAGAGCAGGCGGACCAGGTTGACGCCGAACGTGTTGAGCAGTCCGTGCACGATGATGATCACGAGGAAGATCAGGAACGTCCGGGCCTTGGTGACCTCCATGTCGAAGGTCAGGCTCAGGAACGCGGCCGTGGTGATCGCCGCACCGAAGTCGATGGCCGCCGTGACCGCGACCTCGCCGAGGAAGTTGAACCAACCCACGAACCAGGCCCAGGCGGCCTTGTTGCGTTTGGCCAGTGCCGCCGCCCACCAGTAGAGGGCGCCGGCCGTGGGGTACGCCGAGCAGACCTCCGCCATGGCCAGGGCCACGAAGGTGACCATGATGCCGACGAAGAGCCAGCCGAGCGTGATGGCCATCGGGCCACCGGCGGTCATGGCGATGCCGTACGACGTGATGGCGCCGGCCAGGATGGAAATGATCGAGAAGGAGACCGCGAAGTTCGAGAAGCCGGAGAGTCGGCGATGCAGTTCTTGCTCGTAGCCGAGTTGGGCCAAGCGTTCTTCGTCGGTGCTGGGTGCTGGGTTGACGCTCATCTGCGACTCCCTTGACCGAGGGGTGCTGTGACCGGGGTCACCGCGTGCCGTGATGATCTCGCCGAGTTGTTACGCGCGTCAATGATCAGGTGTTAATTGCGTTGCTCGCCGGGCGGGACGACCCGCACACTCATGCACAGAACCGGACAACGCAAGCCCTCGGCAGGTCTTGCGATCAGGAGCTGTCCATCCGCTCCTGTCCCGCGGCGGTGCGGGGCGCGGTCACCTCTCTCACATGCGGCTTCGCCGCATCCGGCGCCCGCTCCGCACCGCCGCCCCTTCTCCCCGTCGCCCCTCAGCCATTCACGTCCTTCTTGGTCTGACGTTTATGTCCGAAAAATCTACAGCAGCGATACTAGAAATCGGGGCTTGTCGGGCATAGCATTTCTGGAGTCGGCCACGCACAGCCGACATGCAACTGGCACAGACCCTGAGTTGGTTAAGGAGGACGAGATACCGCAGCAACGCGTAATCACAACGTCCCCGACCCGACAAGAGGTGATCGCAGCCGATGCCCATCACTCAGGTCGCCCGCTAGCGGCACGCAGACGGACGACCTCATGCGCCGACGACGGTCGGCATCAGAATTGAACAGCCAGGGCCCCGGTTACCCGCCGGGGCCTTGGACTGCGTTTGGCCCCCTGCGTATGACCCCCTGCGCTGGACCTCTTGCGTTTGACCCCCCTTGCGTTTGACCCCCTTGCGTTTGACCCCCTTGCGTTTGACCCCCTTGCGTTTGACCCCCTTGCGTTTGACCCCCTTGCGTTTGACCCCCGGAAAGGATCATGAGAACCGCCTTCGACGACGCCGACTACCCGGCGTACACGATGGGCCGGGCCGCCGACATGATCGGTGTAACGCCGGCCTTCTTGCGAAGCCTGGGCGCCGCGGGCCTGATCGCGCCCGAGCGCTCCGGTGGCGGCCACCGCCGCTACTCGCGCCACCAGTTGCAGCTGGCCGTCCGCGTCCGCCAACTACTCGACGAGGGCATCCTGCTCACCGCGGCGTGCCGCATCGTCACGCTGGAGGACCGCTTGGAGGCGGCCCACCGCCGAATCCTGGACCTAGGCGGAATCCTGACCCCCGAAGACGACGCCGACCGCCCCACCCCAACCGCGCCGGCAGCCTGATCTTTCCCGCCGACCCGCTCCCCCACGCCCCGTCTGTGGACAACGCCGAGAAAGTTGTCGTACCCCGCCGCTTTACTCGACCCCACCCAAAAACGGGGTGGGGTGGGGCGGGGCGACGCCTCGGATCCGCCTGAGCCAGCCCACGGCGTCCCGGTCTCGGTCGCACCTTCGACGGCTTCCCGGCCGCGATCCCACTTCGCCGACCTGGGACAGCGGCCGTGCCCGGCGACAACGACCCCACCCGGCAACAACGGCCTGCCCGGCGACAACGACCCCACCCGGCAACAACGACCCCACCCGGCAACAACGACCCCACCCGGCAACAACGACCCCACCCGGCAACAACGACCCCACCCGGCAACAACGACCCCACCCGGCA
>NZ_JBVJIU010000006.1:0-103515 GCF_055586105.1 Actinoplanes sp. NPDC051537 | reverse complement strand
CGACAACGACCCCACCCGGCGACAACGACCCCACCCGGCGACAACGACCCCACCCGGCGACAACGACCCGGCCTGAGAAAGCGGCCCCGCCTGAGGACAACGGCGAAAACTTGTCGGACCCCGCCGCTTTACTCGACCCCACCCAAGAACGGGGTGGGGTTCCGCAGGGCGGGCTTGGGTTCGGCGGGGCTGGATTCGGCGGGGCTGGATTCGGCGGGGCTGGATGGGATATCCCGCGCGGCCTCCGGACCCCGTCCCCGCAACGCCGGCGGCCTGATCCCACCACCAACCACTCGCCGCTGGTCGCGCGTCAGCTAAGCGCTCCCACGGGTGCTGATGACGTCGGGCCGGCCGCAGGGCGCGACAGCGGGCGCGTCAGAAGAGGACGGTCGCGAACGAGCCGGCCGACACAAAGCCGCACCGGGCGTACACGCGCCGGGCCGGTGCGTTGTAGTCGTTCACGTACAAGCTCACGGTGGGTGACACCCGGCGCAGGGCGTCGTGGACCACGGCGGCCATCGCGGGGGCGGCCAGGCCCCGGCCGCGGAACTCGGGGTCGACCCACACGCCCTGGACCTGGGTTGTCCGGCGGGTCACGATCGCCAGCTCGGCCTTGAAGATGACTCGGTCGCCCAGGAATCTGGCGTACGCGCGCTTGCCCTTGACCAGCTCGGCGATCCGGCGACGGTAGCCTCGGCCGCCGTCGTCGAGCAGGGGCGAGACGCCCACCTCTTCCGTGTACATCGCCACGGCGGCCGGGAAGAGCTGGTCGACCTCGCCGGGGCGGACCAGGCGTACGTCGGGATCGGCGTTGACCTCGGGGTCACGGTCGGCGACCAGCAGGGGCTGGTTCGGGCGGACGTCGCGGGCGCGGCCCCAGTAGCCGCCGAGGCGGTCCCACAGGTCGAGCACCTGGTCGGAACGGCCGATGATCGACGAGCAGATGCGGGCCTCGCTGCCGAGCATGTCGGCGAAGGCGGCGGTGGCGGTCGGTGTCGTGCCGACGGGGACCAGGTGGGCGCCCGACCAGATGATCGACTCGACGCGCCGGCCGGCGCCGTAGCCGAAGATGCGGCCGTCGGAGCGCCACCAGTTCAGGCCGTGGGCCGCGACCCGCTCGGCGATCTGGGCGCCCGCGTAGGGATCACGGTCGAGGATCCGCTCGACCGCTGCGCGCTCGGACTCCCCGAGCTGGCGAATGGGCACCGTCAGCACAGGTATCACATTGCCAGATCCGGTGTCACTGACACGCGTAGCAACCCCCTCTTTCCAGAAACCCTTGCGTTCGATGTGTTGCCGATATATCGTCAAACTATCGACGACAGGTTGGAGATAGTCATGAGGTTCAACACTGAAGGTCACCCCTTCCACGGCGGCCGTCGCATGCGCGGCGGTTTCGGTCCCGGCTTCCCGTTCGGCGGTCACGAGTTCGGCCCCGGCGGCTGGGGCCCGGGCGGTCCATTCGGCCCCGGCGGCCCGCGAGGGCAACGCCGCGGAGGCCGCGGCAGCCGCCTCAACGTGCGGCCCGCGGTGCTCGCGCTGCTTCTCGAGCGGCCGATGCACGGCTACGAGATGATCCAGGAGCTCGACGCCCGCACGAACGGCATCTGGCGCCCCAGCCCCGGCTCGGTCTACCCGACCCTGCAGCTGCTGGAGGACGAGGGCCTCATCGAGGCGGAGGCCGACGGCGGTCGCAAGAGCTACCACCTCACCGACGCG
This sequence comes from Actinoplanes sp. NPDC051537, assembly GCF_055586105.1. NCBI lineage: Bacteria > Bacillati > Actinomycetota > Actinomycetes > Micromonosporales > Micromonosporaceae > Actinoplanes > Actinoplanes sp. NPDC051537. The sequence continues at coordinate 101,796 of NZ_JBVJIU010000006.1, read as the reverse complement.
GGCCGGCCCGAGGCCGAGACCGCGGCGCAGAACCCGCCGTGGGCCTCGATCGGCGACGACACGATGTCCCAGGTGCAGGATTTCCGCGACGCGGCGGTCGGCATCATGGGCGCGCTCAAGCAGGTCGGCTTCAGCGGCACGCCGGAGCAGCGGCAGAAGGCGCTCGAGGTGCTCAACGAGACCAAGCGCAAGCTGTACGCGATCCTCGCCGACAGCGAGTAATCAATGCACGACCGGAAAGGCGCATCCCACGGGGGTGCGCCTTTCCGGCGTCAAGCGCCCAGCGAAACCAGCGTTCCCAGCAGATCGGATTCCAGGGCCGGGGTGGGGAGCAGCGCCATCACCGGCACCGTCACGCCGGCCTCCACGTACGCCGCGACCTTCGAACGGCAGACGGAAGGCGAGCCGTGCACGATCAGGTCGTCGACCACCGAGTCGGGAATCGCGGCCAGCGCGGCCTTGCGCTCGCCCGCGGCCCACGCCTGCCACATCGGGCCCAGCGTCTCCGAGCGGCCGAGCCAGCGGTGGAACGCGGCGTAGGCGGGAACGGTGAGGTAGGCGGCGATCAAACGGCGACCGACCGCGCGGGCGTACGCGGCGTCGTCCGTCGGGCAGACGAAGATCCGCGCCGCGACCTCGAAGCCGCCGGGCGCCGCCTTGGTCTCGGCCAGCGCGGTGGTGACGTCGCCGGCCGAGAGCCAGTTCAGGATCACGCCGTCGGCCTCGGCGGCGGCAAGCCGGAGCATGCCCGGGCGCAGCGCGGCCAGCAGGATCTGCGGCGGGGTCGCGGGCGGCCGTTCGAGGCGGAACCGGCGCAGCGCGAACGTCCCGTAGTCGTGGTCGACCATCTCGCCGGCCAGGGCCGCCTTGAGGAACCGGAGCGTGTCGCGGCTGCGGGCGTACGGCTCGGAGAAGTCCACCGCGTTCCAGTCGCCGACCACGACCGGGGACGACGAGCCGAGGCCGAGCTGGAACCGGCCCGGCGCCGCCTCGGCGAGGGCGGCCGCGCTCATCGCGAGCAGGCCCGGCCCCCGGGTGAAGACCGGCGTGATCGCGGTGCCGAGGCGCAGCGCCGGGGTCCAGGCGGCGGCCAGCGCCAGCGGGGTGAACGCGTCGGTGCCCGCGACCTCGGAGGACCACAGGTCGGTGAAGCCGGCCTCGGCCAGCGTCTCGTACACGCCCTTGTGGTCGGCCAGCGGAACCCCGCCCAGCGGAACGGTCATGCCCCATCGCATCGACATGCGCATGATCCTGCCCTGCCGCGGCGAGTGAGGTCCACCACCGGCGGTGTGGAATAGGCCCCTTTGCGGGTACGTTTTTGAACTGACTGGTCAGTGCAAAAAGGGAGTTCGACCATGCCGGTGCTCATCGCTCGCGGGGCTGGCGTCCGACAGCGGCGCCGCTGGCTGTTCCGCGATCTTGACGTCGCGGTCGAGCCGGGCGAGGTGGTCGCGATCGTCGGCCCGCCCGGCAGCGGACGCACGACGGCGCTGCTCACGCTGGCCCGGCGCTTCCGGCTCGCGGCCGGGGAGGTGACCGTCGAGGGGCGGGCCGCGCTCGGCTACGTGCCCGAGGTCTCCGGTCCCGAACCGGTGTTCACGGTCATCGAGCACGTCCGCGAGCGGCTCGCCCTGGTCGGCCGTGACCGGCGCGAGGCGGATTCCGTCGGACTGCGAGGCCTCGACCGATCAACACCAGGGCGCGAGCTTTCGCCGTACGGGAAACAGGTCCTGGGTCTTGTTCTGGCCCAGCTCGAGAATCCGGCCGTGATCGCGCTGGACGGCCTCGACGCCGGTCTCGACGCGACCGAGCGGGCCGACCTGCTCGGGCTGCTGACCGAGATCGCCGCGACCGGGACGGCGATCGTGCTGACCGCGCGCGAGATCGACGAGAAGGCCGTGACCACGGTGATCCGGCTCGGCGACAACCGGCCCGAGAAGGATGAACAGGAGCAGGAGCGATGAGGGGTACGTCCACATTGGCGCTGGCCGGGATGGAGCTCAAACGCTTCACGCGCAGCCGGCTCACCGCGGCGGCCCTCGCCGTCCTGGCCGTCGTGCCGCTGCTCTACGGCGCGCTCTACCTCTACGCGTTCTGGGACCCCTACGGCCGGCTCAACCACATCCCGGCGGCGCTGGTCATCGAGGACCGGCCGGCCACGGCCACCGACGGCACCAAGGTGCACGCGGGTGAGGATCTCGCCGACGAGCTCATCCGGCGGCAGGTCTTCGACTGGCACGTCACCGACGAGAAGGGCGCCGAGCGGGGGCTGGAGAGCGGCAAGTACCAGATTCTGCTGCGCATCCCGAGCGACTTCTCGGCCGATCTGGTCACGGCCCCGGACGACGCCGCCGCCCCGGAGAAGGGACAGCTGCGCGCCGTCAGCGACGACGCCACCAACTATCTGAGCGGGGTCTTCGCGCGCACCGCGTTCGACGAGGTGCGGGCGGCCGCGGCGACCAGCGCGTCGGCCGGCTACTACGACCAGATGCTGATCGGGTTCACCGACCTCAAGGCCCAGACCCAGAAGGCGGCCGACGGCGCCGCCACGCTCGACGGGAAGATCGGGGAGGCGCGGGACGGGGCCGGGAAGGTCGCGGACGGGATCGACCGGGCGCACGACGGCGCGGGGCAGCTCGCGAGCGGCCTCGGGACGGCCGACCGGGGTGCCCGTGACCTCGTGGACGGGCTGACCCAGCTCAACGCCGGCGCCACGCAGCTCGCGACCGGGACCGCGCAGGCGGCGGCCGGCGGCAAGCAGCTCGCCACCGCCGTCGACGGGGCGGCCGACGCGATCGTGCCGGTGCTGCGGGACAACGCACAGTCCATTGCCGACGCCGCCACCCTCGTGGCCCGCGGCGCGGACACGCTCGCGGCCAACATCGGGGCCATCGACACCGCCGCCGACCAGGCCGTGCAGGACGCCGAGGAACTGCGGGACTACCTCGCCGGACTGCCCGCCGACACACCCGGGCTGGCCGACGCCAAGGCGCTCGCGGCCCGGCTGGTGACCTCGGCCGAGAAGGTGCGGCACACGGTCGACTCGGCCGACCTGAACCAGCTCAAGAAGCAGCTCACCCAGGTCGCGGCCACCGCCCGGGAGGTCGCCAAGGCGGCGCCGCACCTGGCCGACGACGTGCAGGCGGCCCGGGCCAAGGTCGACCAGCTCGCGACCGGGCTCGGCCGGCTCGCGACCGGCGCGCAGCGGCTCGAGACCGGCACGGCGCAGGCGAAGGACGGCGCCCAGGATCTCGAGGGCGGCATCTACCGGCTCGCGACCGGCGCCCGGCAGCTCGACGGCGGACTCGCCACGCTCTCGTCCGGCGGGCACCAGTTGGCCGACGGGCTCGGGCAGATCGAGGGCGGCGCCAACCAGCTGGCCACCAAGCTCGCCGACGGCGCCGGGCAGATCCCCGGCTATGGCGACGACACCTCGCATCGGGCCGGGATCCTCGCCGACCCGGTCGGGCTCGACCGTACGGTGCGGCACCCGGCCGGCACGTACGGCGTCGGCTTCGCGCCCTACTTCCTGGCCCTCGCCCTCTGGGTCGGCGGCATGATCACCTACATGGTGCTGCGGCCGCTGAACCGCCGGTACCTGATGTCCGGCGCGCCCGCCTACCGGGTGGCGCTGGCCGGCCTGCTGCCCGCGGTCGCGGTCGGGCTCACCCAGGCGACGCTGTTGTTCGCGGTGGTGCGTTTCGGGCTCGGCCTGTCGCCGGTGCATCCGCTGCTCACCTGGGCACTGCTGATGCTCACGGCGGCGGCCTTCGCGGCGATCATGCAACTGATCGGCGCGGCGCTCGGGGCGCCCGGCCGGATCGTGGCGCTGGCGCTGCTCATGCTCCAGCTGACCTCCTCCGGCGGCACCTATCCGGTGCAGACCACGCCGGGGTTCTTCCAGGCGATCCACCCACTGTTGCCCATGACGTACGTGGTGGAGGCCGCTCGCCACGCCATCGACGGCGGCGCGGCGGGACCGGTCTGGCTCGGGGTCGCGGCGCTCATCGCGTACGGGATGGTGTCCTTGATCTTGACCGTGGTTGTCGCCCGTCGCGCCCGGCGCCTGACCTCGTCGGCGCTGCACCCGGAGCTCGCGATCTGAGATGTGATGGACTGGTGCCGTGACGGAGGAACGGGCGGTGACGGACGGGCGTAGCCGGCGCCGGGCCGAGACCCGGCAGAAGCTCTACGAGGCGGCCGTCGAGCTGATCGCCGAGCAGGGCTTCTCGGCCACCACGGTGGACGACATCGCGTTGCGCGCCAAGGTCGCCAAGGGCACCGTCTACTACAACTTCAAGTCGAAGAACGACCTCTTCGAGGAGCTGCTCCGGCACGGCATCGGCCTGCTCACCGACGGTTTCCGCACGGCGGTCGTGGGGTTGCCGCCGCGCGAGGCGGTGGGGGCGCTGGTGCGCACCCAGCTCGAGTACATCCGCCGCTACCGGGCGTTCGCGCAGCTGCTGCTCTCGGAGATGTGGCGCACCAACCGCGAGTGGCACCAGACCCTGATCCTGCTGCGCGAGCAGGCGATCGGGGTGATCGCGGAAACCCTGCGCGCGGGCGTCGACTCCGGGGACCTTCCGGCCGACCTGGACGTACGGGTGGCCTCGGCCGCCCTCTTCGGGATCGGGCTCGTGGTCGCGGTCGACTGGCTCGTGTTCCAGCCGGATCGCCCGATCGAGGACGTCGAGGAGTCGTTGCTGGCGATCGTGCGCCGGGTCGGGTGATGTCCGGCCGCCGCTGCTGACCGGTCTCGTGGTGGCGTTCGACGGGATCGCGTACGTGCTGGTCGGTCTGATCGCCGACCGGGTCGACCGGAAGCGCCTGATGGTCGGCGCCGACGTGGTGAACGCGGTCGCGCTGGCGTCGATCCCGCTGGCCTTGGCCGCCGGCGGCGTCGCTGCTGTTCGTGGCGTTCAGCGCCGGCGGGTTGCTCTCGGTGGTCGTCCTCCCCCCTCCGGCTGTCCTCGGGTGGCCTTGATCGCAACGCCGCTCGCGGCCGGGTCGTTGGCGGGGGTGAACGCGAGCAACAACATCGTGTACCGCCAGGCCGAGACCCTGGAGCCGATGCCGAGCCGGGTGAACGCCGCGGGTCGCATGCCGGCCTGTGGCGTGGGGATGCCGTTGGGGTCCTTTGTGGCCGGCCTGGTCGCGTCGGCGGCGGGGGCTCGGTCGGCGTTGTCGGTGGCGGGCGGGTTTGCGCTGTTGGCGGTGGGGTTGGCGTGGTTGTCGCCGCTGCGGACGTCGGGGCTGGTTGTTCCGGTTCAGGGCGATCATCGCCGAGATCTGGCGTCGGTGTTGATACTCCAGCGAACCGGGACTCCACCGGCCTCGCCGATATGCAGCGATCGCCGAGCGGCCCAGTCCGCGTCGCGGATCGACCGCAACTGGGCGAGCTCACCCAGGTGCCCGAAATCTGGCTGCCACGTCGGAGCCTGCAACATCGCCGGCCCCAACGGCGCCGAGTTGCGGGAAGGGTTGCGCAACGCCCTGTGGACAGCCCTCGAAAAGTGTCACCGCCGGCCGGTAATCTCGCCCCACCCAGTTCCGGGGTGGGGTGGCTGCTGGGCTCGGCTGGTGAGCTGGGCTGGTGAGCGCCCCCACTCGCGGCGGGCACCCCTGATCAGCCGTCGTCGCGGCAGAGGCAGAACGGGTGGCCGGCCGGGTCGAACAACACCCGCACGTTCTCCTGCGGCTGGTGCGCGGCCAGCGTCGCGCCCAACGCCAGGGCCTCCGCCACCGCTGACTCCAGATCCCCGACCTGGAAGTCGAAATGCGTCATCGGCCGCTGCTCGCCCTTGGCCGGCGGCCAGACCGGCCGCTCATAGTCCGTCGCCTGCTGGAAGACCAGGAAGCTCGCACCCCCGGGAACGGCCACGATCGCCGTGCCGGGCTCCTCGTGGCCGATCGGCCAGTCGAGCAGCTCCGAGTAGAACCGTGCCAGCGCGCCGGGGTCGGGGGCCTCGATCGCCGCGCCCCACCACATGCCGTTTGCCCTTGATCGCATGACCGTTAGCGTGGCAGATCGCGAAACGATTACGAAGAGGAGTCGCATCGCTCTGTCACCCTGTCGGCATGACGACGGAGACCGGGCGACTTCTGAACCAGAACGAGCAAGCGATCGTCTCGACCCTGCTCAACCTGCATTGCCCGGAGGCGGGCGGGCTGCTGCTTCAGATCCCCGATCTGCGGGTTGTCGGCGGCTGTTCCTGCGGCTGCCCGACCGTCGATTTCCGCGACGACGCGGACGGCCTCGAACTCATCGCCGACGCCCGGGTCGCGGGCACCGACGGCGACGCGATCTTTTTGTTCGGGCACGACGGCGCCCTCGACCGGCTGGAGTACATGTGGATCGGCGGGCCGCCGCCGGCCTGTTGGCCGACGCCGGAGGCCCTGATGGACCCCCGGTCGTCCAGGCGTGTCTCCTGAAGTTGCGTGACAACCACGGAGAGTCAGTGCACGGTCACCTGCGGGCCGGGAAGCAGCTCGCGCAGCTCGTCGGGCAGGTCGGCGCCCATCTCGTCGGCCAGCCGCAGGGCCTCCTCGACCAGGGTCTCCACGATGATCGACTCGGGGACGGTCTTGATGACCTTGCCCTTCACGAAGATCTGACCCTTGCCGTTGCCGGACGCGACGCCCAGGTCGGCCTCGCGGGCCTCGCCCGGACCGTTCACGACGCAGCCCATGACCGCCACCCGCAGCGGCACCGGGAAGCCCTCGAGCGCCGCGGTGACCTGCTCGGCCAGCGTGTAGACGTCGACCTGGGCGCGGCCGCAGGACGGACAGGAGACGATCTCGAGGCCGCGCTCGCGCAGGCCCAGCGACTCGAGGATCGCGTTGCCGACCTTGATCTCCTCGACCGGCGGGGCCGACAGTGACACCCGGATCGTGTCGCCGATGCCCTCGGCCAGCAGCGCGCCGAACGCGACCGAGCTCTTGATCGTGCCCTGGAACGACGGGCCGGCCTCGGTGACGCCGAGGTGCAGCGGGTAGTCGCACTGCTCGGCCAGCTGCCGGTAGGCCCGGATCATGACGACCGGGTCGTTGTGCTTCACCGAGATCTTGATGTCGCGGAAGCCGTGCTCCTCGAACAGCGAGCACTCCCAGAGCGCCGACTCGACCAGGGCCTCGGCCGTGGCCTTGCCGTACTTCTCGAGCAGGCGCTTGTCGAGGCTGCCCGCGTTCACGCCGATGCGGATCGGGACGTGGGCCGCGGACGCCGCCCGGGCGATCTCCTTGACCTTGTCGTCGAACTGGCGGATGTTGCCGGGGTTGACCCGGACCGCCGCGCAGCCGGCGTCGATGGCCGCGAACACGTACTTCGGCTGGAAGTGGATGTCGGCGATCACCGGGATCTGCGACTTCTTGGCGATCGCGGGGAGCGCCTCGACGTCGTCCTGCGACGGCACCGCGACCCGGACGATCTGGCAGCCCGAGGCGGTCAGCTCGGCGATCTGCTGGAGGGTCGCGTTCACGTCCGAGGTGAGCGTGGTCGTCATCGACTGCACGCTGATCGGCGCGCCGCCGCCCACCGGCACGCTGCCCACCATGATCTGGCGGCTTTGCCGCCGGGGCGCCAGCGGCGGCGGGGGCACGGCCGGCATACCGAGACTGACTGCGGTCACTGTCGCATCACCTATTGAAGATCTGGATCGGGTTGACGATATCGGCGGTGACGGTCAACAGGGTGAACGCGCCACCGATCAGAATCACCGCGTACGTGATCGGCATGAGCTTGTAGTAGTCCACGCGACCCGGGTCGGGCCGGCGCAGGCGAGCATAGAGCCACGACCGGACCCGTTCGAACCAGGCGATCGCGATGTGACCGCCGTCGAGCGGCAGCAGCGGCAGCAGGTTGAAGATGCCGATGAAGATGTTCAGCGTGATGAAGATGTTGAGGAACAGCTCGGGCACGCCGTGCTCGATCGCCTCGCCGCCGAGCCGGCTCGCGCCGACCACGCTGATCGGGGTGTCCGGGTCGCGCTCGCTGCCGGTGAGCGAGTGCCACAGGGCCGGCACCTTCTCGGGGATGCGGCCGAGCGACTTGAACGTGTTCTCGACGATGAACCAGCCGTAGCCGAACGTGGCCGGGACCGCCGACCCCACGTTGTACTTGATCGTGGTCGGGACGCCGACGTCGGCCCACCCGAGCGCGGCCACCGAGACCTTGCTGGTCGAGGCGCTGTCGTCGGTGAGCGGCTTGCGGTCGGCGGTGACCAGGTCGACGGAGACGGTCTTGGTGACGCCGTCCCGCACGAACTCGAACGGCACCTGGCCGGCCGGCTGCGATCGAATGGCGTCGGTCAGATCCCCGTACGTGCTGATCGGGGTGTCGCCGACCTTGGTGATCAGGTCTCCGTCGCGGATGCCGGCCGCGTAGGCCGGCCCGGCAACCCCGCCGTCCTGGCCCACCACGCAGGTCTGCGCGCTCGCCGGGATGGTGACCCAGGTGCAGTCCGAGACCGTGACGTACGCCTTCTGCGTGGCCTCGTCCGCGTTCGTCGTCGGGTAGTGCGTGTTGGGCAGGCCGAGCGTGAACGCCACCACCCAGGCCGCGGCCAGCGCGAGCAGGAAGTGGGTGATCGAGCCGGCGGACATGACGATCGTCCGCTTCCACACCGGGAAGCGCCACATCGCCCGCGGCTGGTCGGCCGGCTCGACGTCGTCGTCCTGCGGCGTCATGCCGACGATCTTGCAGAAGCCGCCGAGCGGGATGGCCTTGAGGCCGTACTCCGTCTCGCCGCGCCGCCACGAGAAGAGTGTCGGACCGAAGCCGACGAAGTAGCGGGTGACCTTCATGCCGAAGCGCTTGGCGGTGATCATGTGGCCCGCCTCGTGCAGGCTCACCGAGATCAAAATGGTCAGCGCGAAACCGGCCACTCCCAGCCAGTAAAGCATCAGGCTCCTTCAGCGATCATCTGCTGTGCCTGGGCACGGGCCCATGCCTCCGCGGCTAGCACTTCCTCGACGTTACCCGGCTCGGCAAACTCCGGAGCCGATGCGAGAACTCGCTCCAGGGTGTCGACGATGCCCAGAAAAGGTAGCCGACCGGCGACGAACGCGGCCACACACTCTTCGTTGGCGGCGTTGTAGATGGCCGGGCGGCAGCGACCGGTCCGGCCCGCTTCCTTCGCCAGGCGTACGGCGGGAAATGCCTCGTCGTCGAGAGGGCGCAACTCCCAGTTGTGCGCCTCACGCCAGTTCACGGCCGGCGCGGCCCCCGGCACCCGCTCGGGCCAGGCCAGCGCGAGCGCGATCGGCAACCGCATGTCGGGCGGGCTGGCCTGCGCCAACGTGGAGCCGTCGGCGAACTCGACCATCGAGTGGATCACCGACTGCGGGTGGACCATCACCTCGATGTCGTCGTACGCGATGCCGAACAGCTCGTGCGCCTCGATCACCTCGAGGCCCTTGTTGACCATGGTGGCCGTGTTGATCGTGACGACCGGGCCCATGTCCCACGTCGGGTGCTTGAGCGCGTCCTCCGGGGTGACGTCGGTCAGCTCCTCGCGCCGCCGCCCGCGGAAGGCGCCGCCGCTCGCGGTCAGGATGAGCTTGGTCACCTCGGTCGCCGTGCCGCCGCGCAGGCACTGGGCGAGCGCCGAGTGCTCGGAGTCGACCGGCACGATCTGGCCCGGCTTCGCGATCTTGTGAACCAGCGGGCCGCCGGCGACGAGCGACTCCTTGTTGGCCAGCGCGAGGATGCGTCCGGACTCGAGCGCGGCCAGCGTGGGCGCGAGGCCGAGGCTGCCGACCACGCCGTTGAGCACCACGTCGCAGGGGACGCGGGCGAGCTCGGTCATCGCGTCCGGTCCCGCCACGATCTTGGGGATGCGGAAGCCGCCGGTGGCGTAGCCGCGCTTCTGCGCCTCGGCGTAGAAGGCGAGCTGGAGATCCTGGACGACGCTGGCCCGGGCCACGCCGACCACTTCGGCGCCGAGCTCGAGCGCCTGGGCCGCGAGCAACTCGACGTTGCCGCCGCCCGCGCCGAGGGCGACCACGCGGAAGCGGTCGGGGTTGCGGCGGACGATGTCGATGGCCTGGGTGCCGATGGAACCCGTCGAGCCCAGCAGAACGAGGTCGCGCATGGGGCAATCTTCCCGGACGCGTTCTGGGTATAGGGAACCGGTGGAGCTGTTTCGAGGTCGTGACGTCGCGCTGCGGGCGGCCGCGGTCACTTTCTACGGCGGGATCGCGGTGGTGCCGATCGCCCTGCTGGCGATCTGGGTCACCGGGCGGGTGGCAGGCGCGGACCGGGTACGGCGCCTGACCGCCCACACGATCGCGGCGCTGCCGTCCGAGATCGGCGCGCCGCACGCCCTGGCCGTGCTGATCGACGCGGGCCTGCGCCTGACGCCGGTCTTCGCGCTGGCCAGCCTGCTGCCGGCCACGCTCTACGGCGAGGGTCTGCGGCGCGCGTTCGTCTCGCTGCGCGAGCCGGACATCCGGGACACCGCGGTCGGCTGGAAAGGCCGCTTGCTCTGGTTGCCGGCATTGGCGGCGGCGCCGGCGTTGCTGCTGGCGATGTTTCTCGCGCTTCCCGCGACAAGTTCCCTGTGGGTACGCGGCGGGTGGTACGCGGTGTTAGCAGTGGTTCTGTCGTTCCTCGCATGCTGGCTCGTGCTCACGCCGGTGGTCATCTGGGTCTACCGGTACGTGGCGCCCGGCCGCCCCCGCTGGCTGGTGACCGTCGTGATCGGCTCGTTCACCGCCGCGAACCTGGCCGGCTTCCTGCACGGCTTCGTGCTGTTCTGCTCGCTGCCCCTGAACCTGGGCGCCCCGTTCGGCGGTTTCGACCAGATCGGCGGCATGGTGGCGGTGGGCCTGTGGCTCTATCTACTCCATGTGATCCTGCTGGCCGGTTACGCCGTCACCTGGTCGCTGACCAAGCGGAACGGTTGAGTAACTCCGAGACACATTTCGCATACGAAACGCTGAAGCGAGCACTCAACAACGCGCGCTACGCTCGCACGTCATGACCCCCATCCCCGCCCGCGCCGACGTCGTGATTGTCGGCGCCGGTCACAACGGTCTCGTCTCCGCGATTCTGCTGGCACGGGCCGGGCTCGACGTCGTCGTGCTCGAGTCCGCGAGCGTGCTGGGCGGGGCGACCCGCACCGAGCGGCCGTTCGCCAAGGTTCCCGGCCTCGGCCAGTCCACCGGCTCCTACCTCCTCGGCCTCATGCCGCCCGAGCTGCTGCGCACGCTCGACGTCGACATCCCGGTCCTGCGCCGCGATCCGCACTACTTCCTGCCCACCCCCGGGGCGGCCGGCTCGCCGTACCTCCTCTTCGGCCGCGACCAGGCCTCCACGCGCGCCCAGCTCGAGCGCTTCTTCTCGCCGCGCGACATCGCCGCCGACGAGCAGCTCGCGGTCGAGATCGCGGCGCTGCGGTCCGATCTCGCGCCCGCCTGGCTCGAGGAGCCGGGCACGGTCGAGGAGATCGCCGACCGGCACATCCGGCCGCAGCTGCAGAGCACGTTCATCGATCTGGTGCGCGGCTCGGTCGCCGATTACCTGGCCCGGTTCGGATTCAAGAGCGAACTGCTGATGAGCATGTACGCGGTGACCGACGGCCTCTCCGGTCTGAACGCCGGCCCCGACGACGCCGGCACGGGTCACAACTTCCTGGTGCACAACATGTGCCGGCTGCCGGGCGCGGACGGCACCTGGATGATCGCGCAGGGCGGCATGGGCACCGTCTCGCGCACGTTCGCCGAGGCGGCCCGGGCGGCCGGCGCACAGCTGTTCACCGACGCCGAGGTCACCGCCGTCACCATGGACGGGGGCGCGGCCAGTGGGGTCGTGCTCGCCGACGGCCGGACCCTGTCGGCCCGCGTGGTGCTCGGCGCCTGTGACCCGTACCGGCTGATGAGCCTTGTTCCTTCGGGCGTCATTCCGGCCGAGCTCACGTCGCGCATGGCGGCGGTCAAGCGCCCCGGCACCACGCTGAAGCTCAACCTCGCGCTGCGTGACCTGCCGCGGTTCTCCTGCCTGCCGCCCGACGCGGCGTCGCCGTTCGGCTCGACGATCCACCTGCTGCCGGGTTCGGCCGGTCTGGCCACCGCCGGCGCCGACGACCGCGAGTCGCCGATGGCGGCCCTGCGGGCCATGTGGGCGGAGGTCCAGGCCGGGCAGCTGCCGGCCGAGCCGACCATCGAGTGGTACGTGCACACGACCGTCGACCCGTCATTGCAGGACGCCGCGGGCCACCACTCGTCGGCGCTGTTCGTGCAGTCGGTGCCCTACGAGCTGACGGGCACGACCTGGGAGGAGGCGCTGCCGGGCTACGTCCAGCAGCTGCTCGCGATCTGCGACCGTTATGCCCCCGGCACGTCCGACCTGGTGGCGGACGTGATGCCACTGACCCCGCCCGGCATCGAGAAGCATTTCGGCATCACCGGCGGCCACATCCACCACGTCGACAACACGGTCGCCTTCAACGAGCGCATGCCGTACTTCACCGGCGTAGACGGCCTGTACGCCGGCTCGGCCGGCACCCACCCCGCAGGCTCGGTGATCGGCGCCGCCGGCCACAACGTCGCCAAGCGCATCCTCGCCGACCTGGGTAAGTAGCCCGGCAGCCTCGACGAAGTCGCGGCCGTCGCCCCGCTCGGGGGTGGCGGCCGCACGCATGTGCGACGCCGGTGGTCTGCGCGTACCCGGAGCGCCGCCGGCTTTTGGTCGCCTCGAATGCCGCCGGCCTGGATCTCGCCGAACGCCGTCGGCATGTGCGCGCCCGGTGCCACCGCTAGCCTGCGCCCCGCCCCGTAGCGCCGCCGGCTTGTGGTCGCCTCCAATGCCGCCGGCCTGGATCTCCCCGAACGCCGTCGGCCTGCGCGCGCCCCCGCCCACCACCAGCCTGCGCGCCCCACCCCGAACGCCGCCGCTCTGCGCCCCGCCCTGAAACGCCGCCGCTCTGCGCCCCGCCCTGAAACGCCGCCGCTCTGCGCCCCGCCCTGAAACGCCGCCGCTCTGCGCCCTGCCCTGAAACGCCGCCGCTCTGCGCCCCGCCCTGAATGCCGCCAGCCTGCGCCCACTCGGCCCGCCGCCAGGCTGAGCCCCACCCCGAACTGGGTGGGGCCAACGTAGGGCCTGGCTACGACAATTCTTGCGAGCTATCCACAGGTGCATTGCCGTCGAGGCCGCCAGCCCGCGCTGCCCGGAGACCGCCAGCCGGACCCACTCCGAACGCGCCGGTCCGGACCCCACCCGGAACTGGGTGGGGTCAACGTAGGGCATGGCTATGACAATTCTTGCGGGCTGTCCACAGGTGCATTGCCGTCGAGGCCGCCAGCCTGCGCGCCATTGGGAACGCCACCAGCGACGAGCCGCCCTGCACCGAGAGTGTGGCGTTGAGGCCTACCGCCTGCGCGCTACCGCGAGCGCCGACCGCCTGCGCTCACTGCGAACACCGCGAGCCTGCGCCTTACAGGGAACGCCGCGGGCCTGCGCCTTACACAGGGAACGCCGCGGGCCTGCGCCTTACTGCGAACACCGCGCGCCTGCGCCTTACTGCGAACACCGCGAGCCTGCGCCTTACAGCGAACGCCGCGGGCCTGCGCTCACGGCGAACACCGCGAGCCTGCGCCGTACTGCGAACGCCGCCGGCCTGCGCTCGCACCCCGAACGCCGCCGGGCCAGACCCCACCCGAAAACTGGGTGGGGCGAACCTACGGCCTGGCTACGACAATTCGCGGGGCTATCCACAGGGACGGGTCGGAGCTGAGCGCCGCCGGCAACGAGCGGGTGCGATGCGCTTGGGGTCGCTGCGGGGGAACGGGCTTGGGGTGAGCGTTACCGCTCACGCACGTCGCCCGGGTGGGGCTAGCGGTTTGGGCGCGTCAGCGCCCTGCTCGGCCCGCCCGGGTCCCCCGCGGGAGCGACGGTCCGTACGCCCCACCCGCGTGGGACATCGTGCATTTGATCTTTTACGGGTTCGTCTTCTCGGCGCGGATCTTGTGGCCGACGCTCGTCAGGCAGCGGCCGCTCGGCAGGTCGAACTTCCAGCCGTGCAGCTGGCAGGTCAGCGTGTTGCCCTCGACGATGCCGAAACGGCTCAGGTCGGCCTTCAGGTGGGGGCAACGGCGCTGGAGGGTCCAGTCGCCCAGCTGCGTGTCCTCGGCCTCGACTGCCTTCTCGTGCTCGTCGTACCAGCCCTCGGCGTATTGCAGGCGCTCCTCGCTGAGGCACTTGAAGAACGCGTAGACGAACTCGTTGTACTGGCCGATGCGGGCGGCGGAGAAGCGGCAGCTCAGGAACAGGCTGTTGACCCAGTCGCCCTCGTCTATGTGGATCAGGTGCTCGACCAGGCCCCGGCCGGTCTTGAAACGGTAGCGGACCTTCTCGTCGGCGTAGGGGCGCACCTGCTTGCCGGGGAAGTCGACCACGATCGACTCGATGATGTTGCCGGTGGGGCCGTCGGTGTCGGTGAAGTCGAAGCGGACCGGGCCGCCGACGCCCTGGGCCATGTAGATCGACTCTTCGAGCAGGGGCTCGATGCGCTTCTTGAGCTCGCCGAGCACGTCGATCTCGGGGTGGCGCCAGGATGCCTTCTCGGCCGCGATGACCGGGGCCTTCCGTTGCCTCATCTCGTCCAGATGTGCCGACTTGTTGGCGAAGAACTCGTCCACGTCGACGGGGTGTGTCGTGGTGGCGGCCGAGGTGGACAATTCGGTCACGGAGCCGGGGAGGAGGACGATTCCGTTCGTTCCGCCGACGGCGGCGTACTCGCGCATGAAGACCGACTGGTCGGGGAAGATGTTGCCCTCGTCGCCGAAGATGTCGTTGAACTTCCACAGCTCGTCGTCGAGGAAGCAGGGCGGGCCGGCGATCGGGAAGACGTGGTCGGCCTTGAGGTCGTCGATGTAGCGCCAGGTGCGGTCGAACTGACGGTCGCGCTTCTGCTTGCCGAACGCGGTCTTGGCGCTCTCGGGCAGCTCGTAGACCATCGGGTACCAGATCGCGCCGGAGAACTGGAGCATGTGCGCGTGCACGTGGCCGAGCTCGGCGAACGTGGTCAGGTCGGTGGGGCGCGCGTCGTTCTGGTTGAGCACGCGGACGCCCTCGTGCTCGACCCAGAGTGAGGAGTCGCCGATCGGGCCGTCGGTCGGGCTGGTCAGCGCCTGGATCATCACCTTGAGGCCGCCGTCGAGCTCATGCACCTCGTTGGACCTGGTCTTCAGGAAGCTCGTGAAGCCGAGGTCACGCAGCTCGTCCTCGAGCTGGCTGGTCGGGTACTCCGGGAGGAGCACCGTCGCCTTCTTGCTGATGAAGCGCCGGAGGTGGGCCGCGTCGAAGTGGTCGCGGTGCAGGTGGGAGACGTAGAGGTAGTCGACGTCGCCGAGCGTCTCCCAGTCCAGCAGCGAATTGTCGGGGAACGGGAACCAGGAGGCGAAGTAGGCCGGGTTGACCCACGGGTCGCACAGAATGCTGCCGGCGGACGTGTCGATCCGCATGCTGGCATGGCCGGTGCCCGTGATCCGCACTGGTCTTCCTCCTCCGCCTTGGGTCCTGACCGCATCGAAGGTACCCGGTCGTGCGAGACTTGACCGTATTGGGATCGCCTGCGAGGAAGGACTTTCGGCGTGTCTGCGGAACAAGACCCGGTCTACGCTCCCGACCAGCTCAAGCCGGGCAACCGGAAGCTGGCCCGTCTCGGGGCGCTCGGCACTGCGGTGGCCATGCTCATGTTCTTCTGGGGTAACCACGAGGGCAACACCGAGAACATCTTCCTCGTCGTCTTCGCCCTCGGCCTGATCGGCGCCGTGATCGCCGATGTCGTGCTGCGGCGCAACGGGCTCAAGCCCAACGACCAGTAACTCGTACCTCATGAAAAAGGCCCGCTTTCGCGGGCCTTTTCTCGTTACCGATGCCTCAGCAGGATGTCCTTGACCTCGCGCAGGGCCGCGTCGACCTCGGCCTCGAAGTAGCCGCCCGGGACCAGCCCGAACTGGAGCATGTCGAGCTCGTTCTCCGGCACCGGCATCGGGCCGCGACCGGTCATCGCCTGCAGGATGCCCTCGAAGAGGCGGTCGACCTGCATCGGGTCGTACCCGCTGCCGAAGCGGCGCACCTGGAACGTGCGACGCAGCTGGTCGACGCGGTAGAGCTCGCCGCCGGGCTCGCCCATCGGCGGGGGCAGCTGCGGCTGCGCCTGAGCGCCGTAACCGCCGCCACCGGACATCGGCGGGCCGGACATCGGCGGACCGCTCATCGGCGGACCGCCGTAGCCACCGCGCGGGTCGGGCTCGCCGTAACCACCGGGCTCGCCGTAGCCGCGGGAGTCCTGCTCGCGCTGCGGCATGCGGATCTCGGCGGTCATGTCGGTCTTGCCGTGCCGCCCGGCCTCGAACCCGTCGAAGCCGCCGGTGTCGTAGCCGCTCGGGTCATAGCCCGGGGGCGGGCCCTGGCGCTGCGGAAGCTGCTGCTGCTGGGGCTGCTGCTGCTGGCCGTACGGCTGGGGCTCGTCGTAACCGCGGCCGTACGGGTCCTGGCCCCGGGGCGGCATCTGCTGGGGCTGCATCCGGTCCTCGCGGATCGGGGCCGGGAGGCGCTCGGTCGGCGGGGCCATCCGGCCGCCGCCGGTCATGCCGCCACCGGTCATGCCGCCGCCGGTCATGTCGCTGCGCGGGCCGCCCATGCCGCTGCCAGGGCCGCCCGGGCCGGGGCCGAGGCCGCCCATGCCCGCGCCGGCCATCCCGGCCGCGCCCCGGCCGGCGAGACCGCCGCCGGAGCTCATGCCGCCGGTGTTCATGCTGCCGGTGTTGAGGCCGCTCCGCAGGGAGTCACGCATCGGGTCCGGCGCCGGGGGCCGGCCGCCACGGTCCTCGAGCTCGGCGAGCTGCCGCTCCACCCGGTCGAGGTGAAGGTCGACCTGCCACTCGTCGTAGCCGCCGAAGCGCACCCGGAAGACGACGTCGTGCACCTCCTGGGCGCCGACGGGCGGGCCGACCGACTCGCCGGCCAGGGTCGCCTCCACTCGGTCGAGGAAACCGTCGACCTCGTCGACCTTGTAGCCGCGCCGCAGCGCACGCCGCCGGAAACGCTGCCCCTGACTCGTCACAACGTCTCCCACTCCGCTCGCCGGGACCTACGCCCAGTCACTGTGCCACCTCCGCGTCGGCGGCGCCCCCAGCGCCCGCCTCCGTGAGCTCACCCGCGGCCAGCTGGCCGCACGCTCCGTCGATCTCCCGGCCCCGGGTGTCGCGGACCGTCGTCGCCACGCCTGCCTCACGCAGGCGGCGCACGAACTCGCGCTCGACCGGTTTCGGACTGGCATCCCACTTGCTGCCCGGGGTCGGGTTCAGTGGGATGAGATTCACATGCGCCAGCTTGCCGTGCAGAAGCTTGCCGAGCAGGTCGGCTCGCCAAGGTTGGTCGTTTACGTCCCTGATCAGGGCGTACTCGATCGAGACCCGGCGTCCGGTCTGCGCCGCGTAGTCGAACGCGGCATTGAGCACCTCGGCCACCTTCCAACGCTGGTTGACGGGCACTAGCTCATCGCGCAGATCATCATCGGGGGCGTGCAGGGACAGCGCAAGGGTCACGGACAGCTCTTCCGCGATCAACCGCCGCATTGCGGGCACCAGACCCACGGTGGAGACGGTTATGTGCCGTTGCGAAAGTCCCAGACCCTCCGGAGCAGGCGCGGTGAGCCGGCGAACGGCCTCGATCACCCGGGGGTAGTTGGCCAGCGGCTCGCCCATGCCCATGAAGACGACCCGGGACAACCGCGGCGGCGAACCGGTGACGGCGCCGCTCGCCGCGACGCCGGCCAGGTAGACCACCTGGTCGACGATCTCGGCGATCGAGAGGTTGCGGGTCAGGCCCTGCTGGCCGGTGGCGCAGAACGGGCAGGCCATGCCGCAGCCCGCCTGGCTGGAGATGCAGGCGGTCACCCGGTCGGGATAGCCCATCAGCACGCTCTCGACCAGGGCGCCGTCGTGCAGCCGCCACAGCGTCTTGCGGGTGGCGCCGTCGTCGCAGGCCAGCTCGCGCACCGGGGTCAGCAGCGTGGGCAGCAGGTCGCCGGTGAGGCGCTCCCGGGAGGCGGCCGGCAGGTCGGTCATCGCGTCGATGTCGCGGACCAGGCGGCCGAAGTAGTGCGTCGAGAGCTGCTTGGCGCGGAAGGCCGGCTCGCCGAGGGTGGTGACCGCCGCCTTGCGGGCCGCGAGGTCGAGGTCGGCGAGGTGCCGCGGGGGCATGGCCGCGCGCCGCCGCGTGGTGACCGCGTCGGGCTGATCGGGGCTGGTCGGGATGACCGGAAGAATCGTCATGGCGTATCCAGTCTCCCACGCCGCGCGAGTAGCTCCCTCATAGCTGGTGAGCGATCAGCGCGAACAGGAGGTACGCCGTGGGCACGGCGAACACGATCGAGTCGAGCCGGTCCATGATCCCGCCGTGACCGGGCAGCAGGTTGCTCATGTCCTTGATGCCGAGGTCGCGCTTGAGCATCGACTCGGCCAGGTCGCCGATCACCGCCACCACCGAGATCACCGCGCCGAAGAGCAGGCCCCAGTAGGACGGGATGTCGAGCAGGAAGTACAGCAGCAGGGCACTGCCGATGGCGGACGCGCAGATCGAGCCCGCGAAGCCCTCCCAGGTCTTGCCCGGGCTGATCGACGGCGCCATCTTGTGCCGGCCGAGGAAGACGCCGGACGCGTAGCCGCCGGTGTCGGAGAGCACGATCGCCAGCAGCGTGCAGAGGACCCGCCACTTCCCGTCCTGCTCGGGGTCGGGCTGCTGGAGCAGCACCGCGAAGCTGAGCAGGAACGGCACGTAGACCGCGATCATCAGCGTCGCGGTGAAGTCCCGCTTGATCGACTTGAGGCCGTCGGCCAGGCGCCAGACCACGCCGGCGACGACCGTCACGGCCAGGCCGACCAGCAGCGAGTCGGTGCCGTCGTGGTAGGCCAGGCCGATCATCAGCAGGGCCCCGCCGAGCAGCGGGATGACCGGCGGCTCGGCCCCGGTCTTGCGCACCGCCCGGGTCATCTCCCAGACGCCGAAGCCGGAGGCCACGGCGATCAGGCCGAGGAAGGCCGGCCACCACACCAGCAGCGAGCCGAGCACGAGCAGGACCAGGCCGACGCCGACCGCGATGGCGGCGGGGAGGTTGCGGCCGGCCCGGCCACCGGGCTTGGCCGTCTTGTTAGAGGCCCGTCGCCGCCCGGGCCCGCGTTTGGCGGGCTCGGGCGGTGGCACGTCGCCCAGGTGCTGCGGGCGGACATCCGCATAGCCGTACGGCGCCGGCACGCTCGTGTCGTCGCCGGACGTCTCGCCGGCACGCGGATCGAGGTAAGACATCAGACCTCGAGCAACTCGGCTTCCTTGTGCTTGACGAGCTCGTCGACCACCGTCACGTAGCGGTGCGTGGTGTCGTCGAGCTCCTTCTCGGCGCGACGGACGTCGTCCTCGCCCGAGTCGCCGTCCTTGACCAGCTTGTCGAGCTGCTCCTTGGCCTTGCGGCGGACGTTACGGATGGCCACCCGGCCCTCCTCCGCCTTGCTGCGCGCGACCTTGATCATCTCGCGGCGGCGCTCCTCGGTCATCTGCGGCAGGTGGATCCGCAGCTGGGTGCCCTCGTTGTTGGGGTTGACACCGAGGTCCGAGTCGCGGATCGCCCGCTCGATCGCGCCGAGCTGGCTCGCGTCGTACGGCTTGACGATGACCATGCGCGGCTCGGGGACGCCGACCGAGGCCATCTGCGTCACCGGAGTGGGCGCGCCGTAGTAGTCCACCACGATCTTGGAGAACATCGCCGGGGTCGCCCGCCCGGTGCGGATCGCGGCGAACTCCTCCTTGGCGTGCTCGACCGCGCTCTCCATCTTCTCTTCGGCCTCGAAGAGGGTTTCGTCGATCACCGGCTCTTCTCGCCTCCTTGCTGTGCTCGATGGGGTTTTCAGGCTCAGGCGGTGATCAGAGTGCCGATCTTCTCGCCGCTGACGGCACGCACGATCGTGTCGTCGCCCTCGGCGCCGAAGACGAGCATCGGAAGCTTGTTTTCCTCGCAGAGACTGAACGCGGCCTGGTCGGCGACGCGCAGCCCACGCTGGATGATCTCCTGGAAGGTCGCGGCCTCGAGCTTCTGCGCGGTCGGGTCGACCCGGGGGTCGGCCGAGTAGACGCCGTCGACGCCGTTCTTGCTCATCAGCACGATGTCCGCGTGGATCTCGAGCGCGCGCTGGGCGGTGACCGTGTCGGTGGAGAAGTACGGCATGCCGGCGCCGGCGCCGAAGATGACGGCGCGCCCCTTCTCGAGGTGACGGATCGCCCGCAGCGGGATGTAGGGCTCGGCGACCTGGGCCATCGTGATCGCGGTCTGCACCCGCGTCTCGATGCCCTCCTTCTCCAGGAAGTCCTGCAGGGCGAGCGCGTTCATCACGGTGCCGAGCATGCCCATGTAGTCGGCGCGGTTGCGGTCCATGCCGCGCTTCTGCAGCTCGGCGCCGCGGAAGAAGTTTCCGCCGCCGACCACGACGGCGACCTGGATGCCGCGGCGGATGACGGTGGCGATCTGCCGGGCGATGCCCTGGACGACGTCGGGGTCGACGCCGACCGCGCCACCGCCGAACACCTCGCCGGAGAGCTTGAGCACGACCCGACGGGGCCGCAAGGACGGCGGAGTCGGATCGTCAACCGGAGATTCCTGCTCGGTCACCATCGTCATGAGACCCGCCTTCCCTTCATAGCCCAGCAGAGACCTTATGTGACGGGGAGGCCGGGCGCAGAATCGCGTTCCCGACCTCCCATGCCTACTTCTGGCGGCTTCTTACTCCTGGCCGACCTCAAACCGGACGAAGCGGGTGATGGTCAGCCCGGCCTCGGCGGCGATCTGCTTCACGGTCTTCTTGTTGTCGACGACCGAGGCCTGCTCGAGCAGGACGTAGTCCTTGAAGAAGGAGTTCACCCGGCCCTCGACGATCTTGGGCAGCGCCTTCTCGGGCTTGCCCTCCTCCTTGGCGGTCTCCTCGGCGATGCGGCGCTCGGACTCGACGACCTCGGCCGGCACCTCCTCGCGGGTGAGGAAGCGCGGGCGCATGGCGGCGATCTGCATGCCGATGCCCCGGGCGTCCGCGTCGGCGGCCTCGTCGGTCTTGCCCTCGTACTGCACGAGGATGCCGACCTGCGGCGGCAGGTCCTGCGCCTTGCGGTGCAGGTAGACCGCGACGTTGCCGTCGAGGTTGACGAAGCGGTTCACGACGATCTTCTCGCCGATCTTGGCGGAGTACTCCTGGATCGTGTCCGCCACCGACTTGCCGCCGGGCAGCGTGGCGACCGACAGCGCGGCCGCGTCGGCGGCGTTGATGGCGGCGCCGAGCTCGACGAGCTGCTGGCCCAGGGCCACGAAGTCGGGGGTCTTGGCGACGAAGTCGGTCTCGCAGTTGAGCTCGAGCAGCGCCTTCTCGAAGTGGCTCACGATGCCGTTGGCGGCGGTGCGGCCGGCCCGCTTGCCGACGTCCTTCGCACCCTTGATGCGAAGGAACTCGACGGCCTTCTCGAAGTCGCCCTCGGACTCCTCGAGCGCCTTCTTGCAGTCCATCATGCCGGCACCGGTCAGGTCGCGGAGCTTCTTGACGTCCGCGGCGGTGTAGTTAGCCATGACTCTCTCTTTACTCGGCGGGGACGGTCTCGGCGGCGGGAGCGGCCGCGGCCGGGGCCTCGGCGGCGGGAGCGGCCTCGGCGACCGGAGCGACCTCGGCCGGGGCCTCGGCAGCAGCCGGGGCAGCCTCGGCGGCGGGGGCCTCGGCGGCCTTCTTCTCCGCGCCCTCGTACAGGTCCCGCTCCCACTCGGGCAGCGGCTCGCCGGCGGCGACGGTGGCGACCTCGGGCTTGGTGTCCTCGCCGCCACGGTTGCGGCCGGAGCGGGCGATCAGGCCGTCGGCCACGGCGCTGGCCACGACCCGGGTCAGCAGCTCGGCCGAGCGGATCGCGTCGTCGTTGCCCGGGATCGGGAAGTCGACCTCGTCCGGGTCGCAGTTGGTGTCGAGCACGGCGATCACCGGGATGCCCAGCTTGCGGGCCTCGTCGACGGCGATGTGCTCCTTCTTGGTGTCCACGACCCAGATCGCCGACGGCACCTTGGTCATGTCACGCAGACCACCGAGGGTCTTGGTGAGCTTGTCCTTCTCGCGGGAGAGCTGGAGGGTCTCCTTCTTGGTGTACCCGGCGGCGGTGCCGCTCAGGTCGCCCAGGGCCTCGAGCTCCTTCATCCGCTGGAGCCGCTTGTAGACGGTCTGGAAGTTGGTGAGCATGCCGCCCAGCCAGCGGTGGTTCACGTACGGCTGACCGACGCGGGTCGCCTGCTCGGCGATCGCCTCCTGCGCCTGCTTCTTGGTGCCGACGAAGAGGATGTGACCACCCTCGGCGACGGTGTCACGCACGTAGCTGTACGCCTTCTCGATGTAGTCGAGCGTCTGGCGCAGGTCGATGATGTAGATGCCGTTACGCTCGGTGAAGATGAAGCGCTTCATCTTCGGGTTCCAGCGCCGGGT
Organism: Actinoplanes sp. NPDC051537; assembly: GCF_055586105.1. NCBI lineage: Bacteria > Bacillati > Actinomycetota > Actinomycetes > Micromonosporales > Micromonosporaceae > Actinoplanes > Actinoplanes sp. NPDC051537. Next base: position 79,296 of record NZ_JBVJIU010000006.1, on the reverse strand, counting down.
CTGGTGCCCGAAGTGGACACCGCTCTCCAGCAGCTGACGCATGGTCACGACGGCCATGGTGGCTTGCTCCCTGTTTTCCCTGGTTGTCACGCCCACCGGCGGTAGGCGTCCTGGCGCCCGGTCGCCGGCCACAGTCGGACCCGATGAAGATCGAGACCAGGGAGGGCCGTCGCCGCCGATCCCGGGTTGATCCGGGACCTGACGGAGGGCACGCGAGGTCGACCGCACATGGCGGTCGCCGAGTCACAAGCATACGCCAGGTGGGAGCCGTCGTTTTCTGTGGGGTTTTCGACGCTTTTACGAGGTTGCGAGGCCTGCGGCCAAGAGCAAGATCAAACCGGCGGGGAGGTACGCCACCGGCGGGCGCAGCCAGGTCTCGCGGGTGATCGTGCCGGAGCGGGCGACCGAGAAGAGCCCGATGCCGGTAAGCGTGAAGCCCAGCGTCAGCAGCACGGCCGGGACGATGCCGCCGGCCGTCGGGTCGCCGGTGAACGTCTGATCGATCAGCAGCCGGATGACCGGGATCAACAGGACGATCATCACGATTGCCACCAGGAACGACGAAATCGGTCGCCGCGAGTGGTAGACGTTCTCCTTCGGCGCGGTGATGGGCGGGACGAGGCTGGTCGGCTCGGCCATCGGGGTCACCGGGGTCATCGGGTTCATCGGATTCATCGGCGCGATCGGGGCCGGTGGCATCAAGGCCGGGCCATCAGTCGGCCGAATTGTCGGGTATTCCGGCCCGCGAACCGGGATGCGCGTCTCTTCGGCCGGGACGCCGAGGCTGCCCGTCGTCGAGAGCGGGTCGGTCAGCGCGTACGGATTGGACGCCGGCGCGGTCGCGGGCCGCTGCTCCGGCAGACGGAACGCGCCACTCGGGCGCTCGTGGATACCCGAGTCGTAGACGCCGGGATCGGTGGACCGGGCATATTGGCCCAGCCCCTTTCCCTCGTACCAGCTCGGCTCGTCGTCGGCGGCGTAGCGGTGTCCTTCCACGATGTCGCACCGTAAGTGACCACGGTCGCCGATGCCACCGCTGGAGCCATAACACACCGAAACGGCTACACAGCGGTTTTCCACAGTCGCGCTCCGTCCACAACCCGGCCAAATTTCCCGGCGCGATCGGCGGAAGCGGTCCACGGTTGTCGCCCATGACGACGGAACGACAAACCCTCGGCGCGTACGGCGAGCAGGTCGCGGCCGACCATCTGCAGGACCAGGGCCTGGTGGTCCTCGACCGAAATTGGCGCTGCCCCGACGGCGAGATAGACCTGGTCCTCCGAGAAGGCAACACGGTCGTCTTCTGCGAGGTGAAAACCCGCCGCGGCGACCGTTTCGGCTCCCCGGCCGAGGGTGTCACCCCGGAGAAGGTGCGCCGGCTCCGCAAGCTCGCCATCCGCTGGTTCCAGGCGACCGGGCTCCACGAGCGGGACGCCCGCTTCGACGTGGTCGAGGTCCGGCCCCGGCGTGGCGGCGACCCGGCCGTCACGCACATCCGCTCGGCCTTCTGATGAGCTACGCGCGCGTGCTCTGCGTCGGCCTGGTCGGGGTCGCGGGGCACGTCATCGAGGTCGAGGCCGATCTCTCCCTCGGCCTGCCGGCCGTGGTCCTGACCGGCCTGCCGGACACGGCGCTGCACGAGGCCCGCGATCGGGTGCGGGCGGCGGTGGTCAACTCGGGTCAGAACTGGCCCAGCCGCCGGATCACGGTCAACCTGCTCCCGGCCGCGCTGCCGAAGCACGGCAGCAGCTTCGACCTCGCGATCGCCGTCGCCCTGCTGACCGGCGCGGGTGACCTGCCGGCCGGCCCGCTCGAGGGCGTGGTCGTGATCGGTGAGCTCGGCCTCGACGGCGCGGTGCGGCCGGTCCGCGGGGCGCTGCCGATGGTCGCCGCGGCCGTCCAGGCGGGGCTGACCAGGGTGATCGTGCCGCTGGAGAACGCGCGCGAGGCGGCCGTGGTCCCCGGCGTGACGGTGTCCGCGGTCGACACCCTGCGCCGGCTCGTCAGCTTCGTCCTCGGCGTCGGCCGCCTCCTCGATCCGCCGCCGGCCGAGGACACGCCGGCCGCCACCGGTCCCGACCTGTCCGAGATCGCCGGCCAGGAGCTCGGCCGGTTCGGCCTGGAGGTCGCGGCCGCGGGCGGCCATCACCTCGCGCTGTTCGGCCCGCCCGGGGCCGGCAAGACGATGCTGGCCGAGCGCCTGCCCTCGATCCTGCCCGGTCTCGACGACGCCGAGGCCCTCGAGGTGACCGCCCTCCAGTCGATCGCCGGGGTGCTGCCGCCGGGCGGCGGGCTCGTCCGCCGGCCGCCGTTCCAATCTCCGCACCACAGCGCGAGCATGGCGGCGCTGATCGGCGGCGGCAGCGGGGTGGCCCGCCCGGGCGCCATGTCGCTGGCCCACCGCGGCGTGCTCTTCCTCGACGAGGTCGCCGAGATGCCGGGGCCGACGCTCCAGGCCCTTCGCCAGCCGCTGGAGAAGGGGCGGGTGATCCTGGGCCGGGCCAACGGCACGGTCGAATATCCGGCGCGGGTGCAGCTGGTGGTCGCGGCGAACCCGTGCCCCTGCGCCCCGGCCGCCGGCGACCAGTACTGCACCTGCTCCCCCGCGACCCGGCGGCGCTACCGGGCCAAGTTGTCCGGGCCGCTGCTCGACCGGATCGACATCCGGATCACCCTGCACCCGCTGCGCGCCGCCCACCTGGTGGCGACCGGCGCGCCGGCCACGCCCTCGGCGGTCGTGGCCGAGCGGGTCGGGCGGGCGCGCGCGGCGGCGGCCGAGCGCTGGGCGACCGATGGATGGCGAGTGAACGGGGATGTCCCCGGCCGGAAGCTGCGGGAACACCCGTGGACGCTGCCGCCGGACGCCACCGCCGACCTGCGGAAGGCGATGGACCGGGGCTTCCTGTCGGCCCGCGGCTTCGATCGGGTGCTGCGGCTGGCGTGGACGATCGCCGACCTCGACGGCAAGGAACGCCCCGGCAGCGCGGAGGTTGCCGAGGCCACCCAGTTGCGGATGGGAGAGTCGCATGAGTACGCCCATTAGCCCGGCCGCCGGCTCCGACGAGGACCGGGCCGCGCGGGTCGCCCTGGTGGCGCTGGCCGAGCCCGGCCATCGCGAGGTCTGGGCGCTCGTCGAGGCCGACGGCGCGCCCGCGACGCTCGAGCGGCTCATGCGCGGCGACACGCCCGACGCGACGCTGAGGGTGGCGGCTCGGGCCAGGAAGGCGGACATCGATCCGCGGCGGGTTGCCGAAGCCACGATGCGGCGGGCCGAGCGGCTGGGGGCGCGCATTGTTGTCCCGGGCGACGACGAATGGCCGTACCGCGTGAACGAATTGGCCTTCCTGGAACTGGAGAGCGCGGGGCGGATCAACCGGCACGTGCGGCCACCGCTCTGCATCTGGGTACGCGGCGCCTGGCCCCTGGGGCAGACGCTCGAACGCTCGATCGCGGTGGTCGGCGCGCGGGCGGCCACCGGTTATGGCGTCGAGACGACGACGGAGATCGCGTCGGGGCTGGCCGAGCAGAACTGGGCGGTGGTGTCGGGCGGGGCGTTCGGGATCGACGCGGCGGCGCACCGGGCGACGCTGGCCGCGAACGGGATCACGGTGGCGGTGCTCGCCTGCGGGGTCGATCGGCCCTACCCGGCCGGCAACGCGTCCATGTTCGACCTGATCGCCGAGGCCGGGCTGCTGATCAGCGAATGGCCGCCGGGGTCGGAGCCGCTGCGGCACCGGTTCCTGATCCGGAACCGGGTGATCGCGGCCGCCACGGCGGGGACGGTGCTGGTCGAGGCCGGCGCCCGCAGCGGGGCGATGCAGACGATGAACCGGGTGCTGGCGCTCGGGCGGCCCGCGATGGTGGTGCCGGGACCGGTGACGTCGGCGATGTCCGTCGGGTGCCACGAGACCTTGCGATCACGGCCGGACGCCACCCTGGTCACCAACGTTTCCCACGTTCTGGAGGCGGTCGGGCGGATCGGCGAGTACGGGGTGGAGACGCCCCGCGGTCCGGAACACCGGCGGGATTCGCTCGACGAGGAATCGGCTCTCGTGCTGGAGGCGGTGCCGGCGCGCGGCTCGGTCACCACCGAGCAGCTCGCCGCGAAGGCCGGCCTGGATGTGCGCACGGTGCTCCGCCGGCTGTCCCTGCTGGAACTGGCCGGTCTGATCGAGCGGCGCGAGGGCGAGATCGCCCTGCGCAGGCGTACGGAGGCGGCGCCGTGAGCCCCCACGACTCGCGGTCGCCGCCGTGCCGTCGTTCCGTCAGTCCTCGGAGTCGTCCAGGTCGCGCCGATGAACCTTCATCCACGCCTCGACGTCGTCGGCCAGCCACACCTTGCCCTGCGCCAGATCGGCCAGCGGCTTGGGGAAGTCAGCCCGACTGGTGATCTGGTACGCACGCTGCCGGCTGACCCCGCCAAGCCGGATGCGGATCTCGTGCGCGCCCATGAGCCGGATCGGTTTCACTGCCACGTGATCGACCGTAGGCGTGAGACTATTAGTCAGTCGCCAACTTGATAGAAGACAGGTAGTCGTATGACATCTATACTGTGCCCATGACTAGGCGTCGCCGGGCAACCGAGCCGGTCCCCACAGCCCCCACTCATCGCCGAGATCGGCTCACCCTCTGGCGACGCTGCACCTGCGGCCTGACCTGGCCCTGCGTCGACCACGAGGTCCCCACCAAGCCACGACCGTTCCCCGCGCGCCCGGCCACACCGTCGCCAACGGTCGACTTCTACCTTGCCTCGATCCAGCCCAGGCCACCGCGCACTGCCACACCGCTCCCCACCGTCATCGACTATCTGGCCGCCGTCCCGTTCCCGACGTTCGTCGGCCTGACGGCTTTGCGCCCGCTGCCACGCTTGTCGGACGCCCCGGTCCCACGGTGGTCGCGCCCCACCCACGCTCCGGCCACCGCCACATTGCCACCACCACCCAGCGCCCGGGCCGACCTTGCCATCGACCCGGGCGCCGGGGGCGGCCCCGATCCAAGTCCCTGCCCCGGTCTCCGGCTCGGGGCCGCCCCCGCTTCCCCGCCCCGGCCCGCCTGCGCGGACCGCTCAGTCAATGACCACAGCGCCTCGAGGCGCCTGACCATGGCCGCTACGCGGGCGGCGAAGTAGGGGGCGCGTGGTGAAGGACGACAAAGCCGGTGGACGCGTCGGGCGGGTTGGTGCGCGCGGCATGCGGGCCGGCCCGCACGGGGGTCGGCGCGGCCACCTTCGGGAGCTCGTGGTGGCGCGCAGCCGCACCGGCCGGCCTCGGGGAGTCGCTACGTTCCTGCTCGATCGGAGCCCGCGATGACGAACGGCGGCCGAACGCCGCGGGCCGTGCCGCGCCAGCGATCCAGGAACCCGGAGGGCCTGCCCCGCCCCGAGGGTGAGCGCTCCGATCACCGGCAGCCCGGGCAGCCCGCCCGGTGGAAGGAGCTCCTTCCCGAACCCGGCGGCCAGCGGGAGATACCAATGACCACGATGGTGGGGCAGGTCGAGCATCTGCACGCCCGGCCCGCCTGGGACTGCCGCGTCTGCAACCAGCCGTGGCCGTGCGCCAACGCCAAGACGGATCTGCTGACGGAGTTCCAGGAGTTTCCGTCGGTGCTGACCATCTACCTTTCCGGCCAGATGTACGACGCCCTCGACGACCTCACCGCCCACGGGCAATCCACACCAGCCGACCTCTACGAGCGGTTCCTTTCCTGGGTCAGCTTCTGAGCCGCGCATCCCTGGCGCGGACACACCGAACTGGCACCTGCCGCCGCGGGCGCTTCTCGGCGGCGGCCGCTCTGAACGAGCGCCGCCGCGAACGCGACTTGGCCACGCATTGAACGGATGCCCTCCGCCGCGAACGCGACTCGGCCCCGCGGATCGAACGGATTCTCTCGCCGCCGCGGACGCGACTTGGCCGCGAACTGAACGGATGCCCGCCGCCGCGGACACGACACGGCCGCGCGCATGGACGGGAGCCCGCCGCCGCGGATACGGCTCGGCCGCGCGCATGAACGGCGGCCCGCCGCCGCGGACACGACTCGGCCGCGCGCATGAACGGGAGCCCGCCGCCGCGGATACGGCTTTGAAGGGGCGTGCGTCGCCGTGAATGTGACTTGGCCGCTCACGTCGAACGGGCATCTGCCGCCGCCCGTGCCACTTGGCGGACGGCACTGAAACAGCGGAACACATTGGACGGTCTTCGTGCGAGCGCTGGCATGCGGCTGGGCTCCTGCACTCGAGGCGCTGGCCGGCCTGACAGGGCGGGCGTTCGCGCTTCGAGGCGGTCACCGCTGGTCTCCCGGCAGCGGTGGAACGGGCGACGGCCGGACCGCGCACCAGGCGCTTTCGCGACCCTACGAGCGATCGACTAACCGCCGCCCGCCCTGCCGCCCGATCAAGTCTGGGCCTTCTCAGTGCGGCAGTTGTATTATACGGACATGCCTACATACGTACAATATGATGGAGCATCGTGGCCACGTAAATTGAGGGGCATGATCGATCCCTCCGCGGACCGAGCGGTGTTCCGCCAATTGGCCGACCTGCTCCGCAACCAGATCGAGTCGGGAGAGCTGGGCCCCGGCGAGCCACTGCCCAGCGAGCTGCGCCTCGCGCAGGAATACGGCATCAGCCGCACCACCGTCCGCCAGGCGATCGGGCAGCTCCGCACCGAGGGCCTGGTCACCGTCGACCGGCCACGTGGGACCTTCGTGCGGGTGCCCGAGCCAACCGAGCTCGTGACCCTGGCCCGCGGCGAGAAGGCCGGCGCCCGCATGCCCACCGACGCCGAGCGGCGGAAGTATCGCCTCGGCGAGGGCGTGCCGGTTCTGGTCGTCACGGCCACGGACGGCACGGAAACCGTCCACCCCGCCGACCGCGTGCAGCTGACCCGGCCGTAGAGCCCGCCCGCCGGGAAAGACGGCGGCGGCGCAGGCCGGGCGACCGGCGATCCGCGTGACGACCCCACCCGGGCCGGAAGAACTTGAAACCGCAACCTCGACCGGGCGGCCAAGGCGGCGGCGAAGGCGGCGGCGAAGGCGGCGTCGAAGGTAACGGCGGCGAAGGCGGCGTCGAAGGTAACGGCGGCGGGAAGGGATCGATCGGGGCGTGTCATGGGTCGACCCTAGGGCGGGGGTACGACAGAAAAGCGCCCCTCAGAAGATGCGATACCGAGCCTGCGACAACGTGAACCCGCTGCCCGAATCCGAGTCCTTGCACGTCAGCCCGGTGCTGGCGCTGTCGCACTCGACGGAGCCCGAGCGGAAACCGGTCCCATAGGCCAGGGTCTGCTTCGACGTACCGAGAAGCGTGTCTCCGTGGCAGAGCACCCGGGGCTTGCCGTTCGCCAGCTGCACGGCCCCGCCCCAGTCGAGTTCGCAGTCGGCGGGCTCGTCGGGCCACAGGAACGTCGCCTTGACTATGTCGCAGCGCACCGAAGAATCGGCTAGGTAGCAGTAGATGTTCTTCGACGGGGTGTTGAAGTAGGACTCCGGCACCTCGGAGATCGTGAAGGACGGCGGAAGCGAGGCCGGGCCACCCATCCCGGCGCGCGCGGACGGCGACGATGACGACGACTTCACCGGATCGTTCGGGCCGGCGGGGTCACAACCGGCCAGCACGGCGGGCACGGCGACGGCGGCGACCAGGGCGACGGCGGTGAGCAGGGCGGAGCGGCGGTTCAGGCTCATAGTGAGGCGCAGTTTATGAACGAGGCACAAGAACGCAATTCGAGGGCGATGCACGAGCGGCTCCCGGTCGCGATGCGCGATGCGGTCGACGAGTTCGGGCGCCATCTCGCCCGCGTTGACAACCGGTCGCACCACACCGTGCGAGCGTATGTGGGCGACGTGGTCTCGCTGCTCAGCCATGCGGCCGAGAGCGGATGCACCACCCCGGCCGATCTCGACATCGCGGTGCTCCGCGGCTGGCTGGCCAAGCGCATGCGGGCGGGCTCCGCGCGTACGTCGCAAGCACGCCGAGCCGCCGCGGCCCGGACCTTCACCGCCTGGGCGCATCGCGCCGGAATCTCCCCCGCCGACCCGGGGACCCAGCTGGCCAGCCCCCGCGCCCACCGCGACCTGCCGAACGTCCTTCGCGCCGACCAGGCGGCCACCCTCGTAGAGAGCGGCGCCAACACCGACACCGCCGAGCAAATGAGGGACCGCGCCGTTCTCGAGCTGCTTTACGCGACCGGCGTACGCGTGAGCGAGCTCTGCGGCCTCGACCGAGCCGACCTCGACGAGTCCCGCCGGGTCGTCCGCGTCTTCGGCAAGGGCGCCAAGGAACGCGCCGTCCCCTATGGCCTCCCCGCCCAGCGGGCGCTGACCGACTGGCTGCGGCACGGGCGGCCCGCGCTCATGACGCACGCGAGCCGGGACGCCCTCTTCCTCGGGGTCAAGGGCGGCCGGCTGCAGCAGACCGTCGTCCGGCGGATCGTGGACACCGCCGCCCAGCGCGCCGGCCTTCCGCACACCAGTCCGCACGATCTGCGGCACTCGGCCGCGACGCACCTGCTCGACGGGGGCGCGGACCTGCGCGCCGTACAGGATCTGCTCGGTCATGCCTCGCTCTCGAGCACGCAGATCTACACGCATGTGTCCACCGAGCGCCTGCGGGCCGCCTTCAAACAGGCCCACCCCCGGGCATGACACCGTACGATCGGAGCGTGAGCGCCGGAGACCCGCCCGCACCCCTGCCGGGTGCCCGCCTCCTGTTCTCCCTGGACCCGGCCGTGTCCTATCTCAACCACGGCTCCTTCGGCGCCGTCCCGATCGGCGTGCAGCGCGTCCAGCAGCGACTGCGCGACGAGATCGAGGCGAATCCGCACAAGTTCTACACGCAGGGCATGCTCGACCGCGTCGTGCACACCCGCCGGCACGTCGCCGCGTTCCTGGGCGCCGACCCCGACGGCAGCGCGCTGGTGCCGAACACGACCTCGGCGATCTCGCTCGTGCTGCAGTCGGTGCGGCTCGAGGCGGCCGACGAGGTGCTGCTCACCGATCACGGATACGGCTCGGTCGCGATGGCCACCCGCCGCCAGTGCCGCCGGCTGGGCGCGACGGCGCGGACCGTCGCGCTGCCGCTGGGCGCCTCGAACGCCGAGGTGATCTCGCGCGTCCGGGCGGCCCTGCGCCCGGGCAAAACCAAGTTGTTGATCATCGATCAGATCGCTTCCGCCACGGGCGCGACCTTTCCGGTACGCGAAATAGCCGCGGCCGCCCGCGAGCACGAGATTCCGGTGCTGGTCGACGCGGCGCACGTCCCCGGCATGATCCCGGTCGACGTCTCGGCGATCGACGCCGACTTCTGGGTCGGCAACCTGCACAAGTGGGCCTTCGCCCCGCGCGGCACGGCCCTGCTCGCGGTCTCTCCCCCGTGGCGGCGGCGGATCGAGCCCCTGGTCGTCTCGTGGGAGCAGGACCAGGGCTTCCCGCTGTCGGTCGAGTACCAGGGAACGCTCGACTACACGCCCTGGCTGGCCGCACCGACCGGCCTGTTCACGCTGCGCACCCTCGGCTGGGAGGCGGTCCGCGAGCACAACGCCGCGCTGATCGCCTACGGCCAGCGGGTCGTGGGCGCCGCGCTCGGCCTGGCGCCCGCGGACCTGCCGCAGCCGGCCGACCCCCGGACGGCGATGCGCGTGATCCCGCTGCCGGCCGGCCTCGCGTCGACCGCCCCCGAGGCGGTGGCGCTCCGCCTGCTGATCTCCGACAAGCTGGCCACCGAGACCGCGGTGAACGCCTGGGGAGGCCGCGGCCTGCTCCGGCTGAGCGCGCAGATCTACAACCGCCCGGACGAGTACGACCGCTTCGCCGAGCGCCTGCCCCCGCTGCTGGCCAGTCTTCAACGCTGACGGCCGCTCATCGCACGCCGCCGAGCGGAAGCAGCCGCACCCGGCCCAGGCCCAGCAGGGCGAGCGGATCGAGGTAGAGGTTGCCGCGCCGGAGGCCCCAATGCAGGCACGCCGCGACCGGGCAGCCCGGGTGACCCGCCTCCAGCACGCCGATGGGGTCACCGCGTGCGACCCGGGCTCGGACGGCCACGGCGGCGGTGACGGGCTCGTAGGTCGTGCGCAGGCCGCCCGCATGCGCCACGCTGACGACACCCCGGCCCGCGACCACGCCGGCGAAGACGACCGTGCCGGCCCCGGCGGATCGCACGACGGCCGCGGGCGAGCCGGCCAGGTCGGTTCCGCGATGACCGGCCAGCCAGGGCTGCGGCGGCGGGTCGAACCTGCGCACCACCCGCGCCGGGGACAACGGCCACCCATAGCCGGTGTCACCCGCCCGAGGGACGGCCAATCGCCAGAAATGTCCGGAAGAGGTCGCGGCAGAGTGCCCAGGACCCCCGGCGCGGGCGGCAAAGGCGGCCGAACCGGAGGCCGGCCCGAGCGGCGCCAGCAGAGCGATCAGCGCGGCAAGAACGGGCCGAGCGGCAGCAAACGGCAGGACGGCAAGAAAAGGCAGGGCGGCGAACATGCCCGCCACCCTGCCGAAAACTCAAGCCAACCGCGACCGCCCCTGTGGACAGCCCAAAGACTGTGGATAACCCCGGCTAGCTGCCGAAGCCCGGCTCGTCCGGGAGGGAGATGTCGGGCTTCTCCAGCTCCTCCACGTTGACGTCCTTGAAGGTCATCACCCGGACATTTTTCACGAACCGAGCCGGCCGATACATATCCCACACCCAGGCGTCGTGCATCTCGACCTCGAAATACACCTCGCCGTCCGAGTTGCGCACGTGCAGGTCGACCTGGTTGGCCAGGTAGAACCGGCGCTCCGTCTCCACCACGTAGGAGAACTGGCGGACGATATCGCGGTACTCCCGGTAGAGCTGCAGCTCCATCTCGGTCTCGTACTTCTCGAGATCCTCTGCGCTCATCGCTTCTCGCCCTCCATGGCCTCATCTTCCCCCACCGACGGCGACGGCTGAGGCTGGTCGCCCGACGCCACGCCGACGGTACCCTCACCAGCGCCCGGAAGCACCGGCGGCTCGGTCCCCGATGCATCCGAAAGCCCGTCGAACAGCGACGCCGCCTCGACCACGGCGGGACGCCGCGCCCGGGGCGGACGGTTCCCCCGGCCGGACGCCGCGGCGACGTTCACGTACGAGAAACGGTGCTCCGCGCACGGCCCGTGCCGGGTGAGCGCCGCGCTGTGCTCGTCGGTGACGTATCCCTTATGCACGGCGAACCCGTAATCCGGGAACTGGCTGTCCATCTCCACCATGATGCGGTCCCGGGTGACCTTGGCCAGCACGCTGGCGGCCGCGACGCAGGCCGCGACCCGGTCACCCTTCCACACCGCGAGGCCGGGCACGCCCAGGCCGTCGACCGGGAAGCCGTCGGTCAGCACGTACTCCGGCGAGGTCGACAGCGACGCCAGCGCCCGCCGCATCGCCGCCAGGTTGCACACGTGCAGGCCGCGCGCGTCGACCTCGGTGGCCGGGATGATCATGACGGACCAGGCCAGCGCCCGATCGACGACCTCGGCGTAGACGCGCTCCCGGGCCGCGGGCGTGAGCAGCTTGGAGTCGGCGAGCCCGGGCACCTCGCCACGCTTGCCCTCGGGCAGGATCGCGGCGGCGGCCACCAGCGGGCCGGCGCAGGCGCCCCGCCCGGCCTCGTCGGCGCCGGCCACGATGCGGAACCCGCGGCGCTGCAGGGCGCGCTCGAGGGCGTAGATGCCGCCCTCCCGACGGACGACGGTGCGCGGTGGCGCGAGCATCAGCGCAGCACCTCCGTGAAACCCCGCAACAGCGCGGCCAGCGTACGGGGAAAGATCTGCTCGGAGCTCGCGTCGATCTCCTCGGCCGACCACCACCGATGCTCCGTGATGGTCTGCTGCTCGTCCTCGTCCATCCCCGCGGTGTCGATCTGCCACTCGGTGACCCGCAGCAGGAAGAAGTCTTGATCCTGGCGGTAGTCACGGTCGCGGTAGCTGAACTCGGTCACCTCGTGCCACACGGGCTCGCCCAGCTCGGCCGGGTCGACGCTGAGGCCGGTCTCCTCGGCGAGCTCGCGGGCGGCGCCCTCGGCGGGCGTCTCACCCTCGTCGAGCCCGCCGCCGGGGGTGAACCACCAGCGTTGCCCGGGACGGGCCGGATCACCGCCGTGCAGCAGCAGCAAGCGGCCGGCCCGGTCGACGAGCAGCACGCGCGCGGCACGGCGGTCGATCTGGGTCACGGACCAAGCCTATTGCGCCCGAGGTGGATCTATCGAGCGGGTGCTACTTTGCCGCCGTCGCGTCCGGAATGTCGTCGTAGCCCGACGGCACCGAGAGCCACGTGGCGCGGTTGACCGGCCAGAACACGGTGAAGGCGCGCCCGATCACCGATTTCTCGGGAACGGTCGCCTCCTGGATGTCGCTCGTCTCCTCGTAGTGCTCGAGGGAGTCGCCGGAGGCCGAGCGGTGGTCGCCCATCACCCAGAGGCGGTCGTTCGGCACCGTGATCTTGAACTTGCGGTCGGCGGCCGGGTCCTGGTTGCCGTCGGCGTCCTTGTAGATGTACGGCTCGTCGAGCGAGTGACCGTTGATGATCAGGCGCTCCTGGTCGTCGCAGCACTCGACGGTGTCGCCGGGCGTGCCGATGATGCGCTTGATGAAGTCTTCGCCCTCGGCGCCGGACTGCCAATCCGAGGGGGCCTTGAAGACGATGATTTCGCCGCGCCGCGGGTCGCGGAAGTCGTAGACGAGCTTGTTGACCAGCACCCGGTCCAGCACGTTGAGCGTGTGCTCCATCGAGGGCGACGGGATGTAGAAGGTCTGCAGGACGAAGGCGCGCACGAGAACGGCGACGAGGATCGCCACCCCCAGCAGAATGGGAAGCTCACGCCAGAAGGAGCCGCGGCGCTTGGTGGTGGGCTGCTCGTCAATCACGAACGGAGCCTACGTCGCCGGGTCACGAAGAGCAGTCCGGAACGCGCGGATAGCGCGGCACTAAACAGAATCGGGAGGACGAAACCGTCAACGCCCGGATCGTCGCGGCGCACCGGCACCTGACCCTCGGCGGCCGCGGTCGGATGGTCGGTCGCGTAGCTCTTCCAGACGTCCGGAACGGAGAGGCTGGTGAACCGGCTGCTCGGCCAGACGATGACGAATGCGCGCCCGATGATGTTCTTGATCGGCACCGGACCCTGGCAGCGGGCGTCCTGCGAGACGGCGCGATGGTCGCCCATGACGAACATCTCACCAGCCGGGATGGTGATCTCGGCGAACCGCCGGCTGGTGCACTGCGTCGGGTTCGGCGGCTGATTGAGATCGGAGTTGTAGCCGTCCGCGATGTACGGCTCGTCGATGCCGACCCCGTTCACGGTGATCCGGCCCTTGTCGTCGCAGCAGGCGATCTTGTCGCCCGGCAGGCCGATCACTCGTTTGATGAAGTCGCGCTCCCCCGGACGGCTGACGCCGACGAGGTCACCGACCGTGCGGCCGAGCTTGGCCGCGAAGCTGTTGCTGACCGGCTCGGTCACCTCGGGCGCCCAGTTGTCGGTGCCGCGGAAGACCACGATCTCGCCCCGGACCGGGTCGCGCAGGTCGTAGACGACCTTGTTGACCAGGACCCGGTCCTTCACCAGCAGCGTCTTCTCCATCGACCCACTGGGGATGTAGAAGGCCTGCACCAGGAAGGTGCGGATCAGTACGGCCAGGCAGAACGCCACCACGAGCAGCAGGGGCAACTCCTGCCAGAGCGGCATTTCCTTGCGCCGAATCATCGAGCGCCGCCGCCGCTCGGACGGCCGATAGCCCTGCATCGGTTCCACGCTTCGCATCTCCCGCCGCCGCTGCCGCCGACCCGCCGAACCGCTCCGGAAACAGCGCAGATCCCTCTGAATACAGAGCTACCGCCCGAGTAGTACGGGCGGTAGCACTGGAAGGGTTCACATTGATCCCATCCGGCACAAGGGCAAGCGTAGTTCCCCCGGGGCCGGAATCGATAAGGATCAGACGGTCTGCTTCTCCCGAAGCTCCTTGATCTTGGCCTTCTTGCCCCGGAGCTCGCGCAGGTAGTAGAGCTTGGCGCGCCGGACGTCACCGCGGGAGACGACCTCGATGCGGTCGATCACCGGGCTGTTGATCGGGTACGACCGCTCGACGCCGACGCCGAAGCTGATCTTCCGGACCTTGAAGGTCTCCCGGAGGCCGGCGCCCTGGCGGGCGATCACGACGCCCTGGAACACCTGGACACGGGAACGGTTGCCCTCCACGACCCGGGCGTGCACCTTGAGGGTGTCGCCGGCACGGAAGTCGGGAAGGTCGGTGCGCTGCGACTGGGCGTCGAGAGCGTCCAGCGTGTTCATCGCTGCATCCTCGTCGTGCTAGGCGCATCGGGAGTTCGATGCGCGAGGTGGGTACTGCTGATCTCCCAAGGGGGATCCTCGTCCGCACTCCGCGGCGCGGAGTGAAAACGGCAACTTACCTACTCTGCCACATCCGGCGGCGTGATCCGAAATCCGGCCTCGTCCAGGGTGCGCTTGTCCGCTTTGTCGAGGTCGGCCGGCGGGTAGGCGGCGAGCAGGTCGGGCCTTCGCGCGGCCGTACGCAGGAGCGCCTGATCCCGCCGCCAGCGGGCGATCCGCCCGTGGTCGCCGGACCGCAGCACCTCGGGCACGTCATGCCCGCGCCAGGTCGCCGGCTTGGTGTACATCGGGGCCTCGAGCAGCCCGTGCGCGTGCGACTCCTCGTCGAGCGACGCCGCGTTGCCCAGCACGCCGGGCAGCAGCCGGGTCACCGCCTCCATGATCACGATGACCGCGACCTCGCCCCCGAACAGCACGTAGTCGCCGAGCGACACCTCGCGCACCGGCATCCGGGCCGCCGCGTCGTCGATGACCCGCTGGTCGATCCCCTCGTACCGGCCGCAGGCGAAGATCAGGTGATCGAGCGCGGCGAGCTCGTGGGCGTCGGCCTGGGTGAACCGCTTGCCGACCGGGGACGGGACGATCAGGGTGCCCTCGCCCACGGCGTCCAGGGCCTGCCCCCACGGCTCGGGGCGCATGACCATGCCGGGGCCGCCGCCGTACGGGCTGTCGTCCACCGTCCGGTGCACGTCGTGGGTCCAGGTCCGCAGATCATGGACGGTGAGATCGAGGGCGCCGGTCGCGCGGGCCTTGCCGATCAGCGACAGCTCGAGCGGCGCCAAGAAGTCCGGAAAAATCGTGATTACGTCGACGCGCATGCTCAGAGTTCCAGCAGACCCTCGGGCAGGTCGACCACGATCTTGCCGCCGGCCACGTCCACGGTCGGCACGATCGCCGTGACGAACGGGATCAACGCCTGCCCACCGCCCGATTTGTCCAAAACAACGAGATCTGAAGCCGGCGCGTGGTCGATCCGCGCCACGGTGCCCAGCTCGGAGCCGTCGGCCGTCACCACGCGCAGCCCGATCAGCTGGTGGTCGTGGAACTCGTCCGGGTCCGACGGCGGCGCCAGCGAGGAGCTCTCGACCTGAAGCAGCACGCCGCGAAGCGCCTCGGCGATGTTGCGGTCGTGGACGCCCTCGAACTGGACGATCCCGCGACCCTGATGCCAGCGCACCGACTCGGCGACGAGCTGGGCCGGCACCTGATAGACGACGCCCGGAGCGGCCGCCGGCGCGGCGCTCACCCGGCGGTCCCGGGGGACCTCCGTGGTGAACACCGAACCGGCGGCGAAACGCTCTTCGGGCTCGTCGGTCCGCACGTAGACCGAGACCTCGCCCCGGAGCCCGTGCGGCTTACCGATCTGACCTACAACTAGCAGCATCGGTCAGTAGGCGTCGACGATGTCGACGCGGATGCCGCGCCCACCGATCGAACCGATGACCTGACGCAGGGCCTTCGCCGTCCGGCCACCGCGCCCGATGACCGTTCCCAGGTCCTCCGGGTGCACGCGGACCTCGAGCCGCTTGCCGCGGCGCGAGTCGACCAGCCGAACCCGGACGTCGTCCGGGTTGTCGACGATGCCCTTGACGAGGTGCTCCAGCGCGGGCCGGAGCGCCCCGTCAGCTCGCGTCGGCGCCGGCACCGGCGGGGTCCTCTGCGGTCTCGGCGACAGCCTCACGGTTCGGCTCGGCGGCCTCGACGGGCTTGGCCTCGGCGGCCTCCGGCTTGGCCTCAGTCTTGGCCTCGGCCTTGGCCTCAGTCTTGCTCTCGGCGGCCGGCTTCGACTCGGTCTTCGCCGACTTCTTCGGGGTGGCCGGCTTGGTGTCGGCAACGCCCGCGGCCGACTTGGCCTCGGCCTCGTACAGCTCGATGCGGCTCTTCTTCTCCGCGGCCATGAGCAGCGGCGGCGGCGCGGGAAGGCCCTTGAACTGCTGCCAGTCGCCGGTCTTCTCCAGCAGGCGCTGCACGGCCTCGCTCGGCTGGGCGCCGACCGAGAGCCAGTACTGCACGCGCTCGGACTTCACCTGGATGATCGAGGGGTCTTCCTTCGGCTGGTAGATGCCGACGTACTCGATGGCGCGACCGTCGCGCTTGGTGCGCGAGTCGGCGACGACGATGCGGTACTGCGGGTTGCGGATCTTGCCCATCCGCAGGAGCCGGATCTTAACGGCCACGGTGATTTCGCTCCTGATGACTGCGTGAGTTTTGAGGTTTGGACCCACGTGGGGATGCGGGACCGAAGCCTCGGGGATGGCAACGCGCTCAGGGTTAGAGGGCGCCTCACGCGTGCCAAGCGAATCCATTCTGCCAGACGGGGTTCAGCTGCTGCCAACTGGGCGCGATATCCGGACAAATCAACGGCAAGGTCAAGGTCATGTCGTAGCTGGGTGGGGGGTGACGGACCGTCGCTCCCGCCGAGGCCGGGCCGGGGCCCAGCGTTGCTGGCCCTGGCCCTTCATTGTGCGTGAGTGGGGCAGATCAAAAACCCCAACCCAACCCGCCCGGGCCCGCCGCCGGGTCGACTGCGCTATGCCTTTGGGCGGTTCCAGCCTGCGGGAATGGTGAGGGCGGGCCAGGCGGGGTCGGGGTGGAAGTCGGTCCAGGTGCCGTCGAAGGGGAACTCGGCGGCCTCGGCCTGTTTGATCACGCGGCGGCCCTCGGCCCAGACCGCGGCCTCGTCGGGGACCCAGTAGTGGGCGGGGACGGCCAGGCGCTCGGCGAACTCGTCCTCGTCCTTCCACTCCCAGGTGTGGTCGGGCCGCACCACGACGTCGAGGTCCTGGTCGGTGACGTCGACGCCGCCCAGGTCGCCGTCGTCCCAGCGGGCGGCCCGCTCCTCGAGGTTCACGTACCACTCGGTGAACTCGCCGGCGTCGTCGCGGAAGAACCAGACCGAGTGGTCGACGTCGGGCGGGATGAACTTGAGCACCCCCGGGCCCTGCCAGCTGCCCTGGAACGGGGTGTGCGGGAGCGTCGCCCACTCGGCGAACGGCATCTGCCGGATGCGCCGGCCGTCCGGGGCCTCCAGACCGATCACCGCCGAACCGCGGGCCAGCCACAACAGCAGCCCGCGGTCGTCGTCGCCGATCACCCGGCACGGCCGGACCGCGCTCAGCTCGCCGCCCGAGAAGTTCCGATACAGGATCGTGCGGCCGGGAGCGAAGCGCATCAGTAGGAGCGGGCCAGGTAGGCGATCAGGCCGGGTTCCTCGTCCGAGTCGGGCATCGTGCCGTCGTCGCGGGTCAGGCAGCGAACCGTGACGGCCTTGCCGTTCGCCTCCTTCTCGCCGGCGTCGCCGACCGCCGACCACGGCACCCGCGCCCAGCCGGTCTGCGCCGCCTCGATCGCCTCGCCGAGCGTCTTGACGTCGACCGTGTGCTCCTCGCGGAAGGCCAGCGCGTCGTCGAACAGGCGGGCCTGGTCGGCCTTGAGCGCCGAGGTGACGGCGCCGACGATGTCGCCGATCGGGATCGGGGACTTCGAGCCGTCCACGCGACGGGCCACCGTGACGTTGCCCGAGGCGAGATCGCGCGGGCCGACCTCGACCCGGATCGGGATGCCCTGCAGCTCGGCGTCGACGGCCCGGCGGCCGAACGGGACATCGGCCCGGTCGTCGAGCTTCACCCGTACGCCCGCTGATTTGAGCTCGTCGCGCAGCTTGGCCGCCGCCTCGGTGACGCCCTCGCCCGCCTTGACCACCATCACCTGCACCTGGATCGGCGCCAGGCGCGGCGGAAGCCGCAGCCCGTTGTCGTCGCCGTGCACCATGATCAGCCCGCCCATCATGCGGGTGGAGGTGCCCCACGACGTCGTCCAGCAGTGCTCGACCGAGCCGGCCGCCGACGAGTAGGTGATGTCGAACGCCTTCGCGAAGTTCTGCCCGAGCTCGTGCGAGGTGCCCATCTGCAGCGCCTTGGTGTCGGCCATCATGGCCTCGACGGTCATCGTGTTCGTCGCGCCGGCGAAGCGCTCGCCCTTGGTCTTGCGGCCCGGCACCACCGGCACCGCCAGGATCTCCTCCATGAACGCCTGGTACACGTTCTTGTGGATGTCGCGGGCGTGCTCGCGGGCGTCGGCCTCGGTGGCGTGCGCCGTGTGCCCCTCCTGCCACAGGAACTCGGTCGTGCGCAGGAACGTGCGCGGGCGCAGCTCCCACCGGACGACGTTGGCCCACTGGTTGAGCAGCAGCGGCAGGTCACGGTACGAGTCGACCCACTTCGCCATGAACTCGCCGATGACCGTCTCGCTCGTCGGGCGTACGACCAGGGGCTCCGCGAGCTGCTTGCCGCCCGCGTGGGTGACCACCGCGAGCTCGGGCGAGAAGCCCTCCACGTGGTCGGCCTCGCGGCGCAGGTAGCTCTCCGGGATGAAGAGCGGGAAGTAGGCGTTCTGCACGCCCGCTTCCTTGATGCGCGCATCCATGTCGGCCTGCATACGCTCCCAGATGGCATAGCCCGTCGGCCGGATCACCATGGTGCCCCGGACCGGGCCGTTGTCGGCCAGCTGCGCCTTGGCGATCAGGTCCTGGTACCAGCGGGGGAAGTCCTCCGCACGCGGAGTGAGCACTCGAGCCATGAGGCGACATCTTAATCGCGCACCGTGCGCAACCCACCGGGCGGGCTTGCCGTGTCCTAGGTAGAAGGGCGGTGGAGATGACAGGGACCGATGAGTTCGACGCGTTCTACCGGGACACCTCGCGACGCCTGGCCCGATACGCGTACGGGCTGACCGGCGACCCGGCCGAGGCGCAGGACCTGGTGCAGGAGGCGTACGCGCGAGCCTGGCAGCGCTGGCGACGGCTGGCCGCGTACGAGAATCAGGAGGCCTGGCTCCGGATGGTGGTCAACCGTCTCGCCACCGACCGCCGGCGCCGCCTGGGCGTGCGTCGCGCCCGGACCGCCGCCGACCCGCCACCGCCGCCCTCGCCGCCGCCCTCGGAGAACACCGTGCTGCTGGTCGGCGCCATGCGCGCCCTACCCATGATCCACCGCCGGGCGCTGGCCCTGCACTACCTGCTCGATCGCTCGGTGGCCGAGATCGCCGCGGAGACCGGCGTCTCGACCGGCACGGTCAAGTCGTGGCTGTCCCGCGGCCGGGCCGCCCTGGCCGAGGTGCTCGGCCCGCTCGAACCCGCCCTGACCGGGGAAGGACAACCCGATGCCCGTTGACCTCGACGACCTGTTCAGCGACCTCGCCCGGCAGGCCGACGCCATACCGCTCGGCACGGCGGACCGGGCTCGGCAGCGAGGACGGCAGCGCAGCCGCAACCGGGCCGCGACCCTGTCCGCCGCCATCGCGGTGTGCCTCGTGACGGCCGGCGTGGCCGGGATGATCACCCGGGCGCAGCGGGACGACCACCCGATCGGCCCCGCCCCCTCGAGCCACGCGCTGCCGGAGGTCGGGCCCCTGCTCCCGTTCGCCGGCTCGCTGCGCGACACATGGTCGGCGATCGCGGACGGGCGCGTGTTCACCATGTGGCAGGACGCCGCGGGCCGGGTCGCCGTGAACGCCGTCGACCCGCGGACGGGCGCGGTGGCCTGGACCGACCCGGAGGTGGGCCGGAACGCCACCCAGGCCAACCTGCGCGTGGCGCCGGCCGGCGTGCTGGTCGTCATCGACAGCGACGACGGCGGGACGACCCGCCGGGTGGCGACCGTGCTGCGCCCGTCCGACGGCCGGAAGCTCTGGCAGCTGCCGCTCGGCGAGGGCGACGCGCTCGTCCCGCACGACCGGGCGCTGGTGCGCTCGACCGCGGCGGGCCGGACCGAGGCGTTCGACTGGGCGACCGGGGCGAGGCGCTGGTGGCTCGACGCCGGGGCCGATCCGCCGCGGCGAACCCTGGGCATGCGGGCCGCGGGCGAGATGGCGCCGGACAACTATGCCGGGACCGATTTCGTGCAGGTGACCAGGTCGGGCCAGGCTCTGGTGCGCGACGTGGGCACCGGCACGCTGCGGCGATCCGTCCCGATCGGCACGCCCCGCCCGGACGGCACCCTCGCGGTGATCGACGGCCACCTGCTGTCCGAGGAGGCGGGGTGCTGCGGCACCACCGGCTACCGGATCCGCGACACCGACCTGGGCACCGGAACCACGGCCGTTGCCTTCAGCGAGGGCGCCGGCCACACCCTCGGCGGCCTGGACGTGTGCGGCGCCGACCGGCTCTGCGTGCTGGATCGGGCCGGCGACGGACCCACCACGGTGGCGGCGATCGACCTGGCGGCGCGGCGCACGCTCTGGCGGGTGGCCGGGCCGGACGGCGCCGGGGGCCTCTCCGCGCTGGCCGGCAACATCCTGGTCAGCGGCGGCGGCACGACCGTCCTCTACGACGCGGCCGGCCGCCCGGTGTTCCGTACCCCGGACGCCCAGGTCGAGTGGCTGACCCCGGACACGCTGCTGGTGCTGCCGCCCGCGGCCGAGGGAACGGTCACGACCGTCCGGATCGCCGACCGCCACCTGACCCGGCTGGGCGAGGTGCCGACCCGGAACGGCCGGTGCGTGCACACCACCGAGCGCCTGATCTGCCCGGTGGCGACCGGCGTGCGCATCTGGAGCCTTACCGGATGACGGCGCCGCGCAGGACGATCCGCGAGGGCGCCCGCACGACGCGCAGGTCGACGCGGGGGTCGGCCTCGTAGACCACCAGGTCCGCGAGGCCGCCCTCGACCAGCCCCGGGAAGCCCAGCCACTCGCGCGCCTTCCACGAGGCGGACGCGATGATGTCGGCGGCCGGCAGCCCCGCCTCCTGCATGATCAGCATTTCCTCGGCCGCGAGCCCGTGCCGGATGCCGCCGCCGGCGTCGGTCCCGATGAAGATCGGCACGCCCGCCTCGTGCGCGGCCCGCACCACGGCCGGAAACCGGTCCCGCAGCGCGACCATGTGGTCCGCGTACCCGGCGAACTTCTCGCGCGCCTGCTCGGCGATCGTCCCGAACGTCCGAATATTGATCATCGTGGGCACGAGCGCGGTCCCCCGCCGCGCCATCTCGTCGATGAGGTCGACCGACAGCCCGGTGCCGTGCTCGACCGAGTCGACCCCCGCCCGCACCATGATCTCCACGCCCTCCTCGGAGAACGTGTGCACGGCGGCCCGAGCCCCCGCCGCGTGCGCCGCCTCGACCGCGGCCGTCATGGTCGCCGCATCCCACGAGGGCGCGAGGTCCCCGACCCCCCGGTCGATCCAGTCCCCCACGATCTTGACCCACCCGGTGCCGGCCTTGGCCTGCGCGGTGACGGTCGCCGCGACGTCCTCGGCCGCAACCTCGATCCCGATGTCCCGCAGATACCGCCGCGGCGGCGCGACGTGCCGCCCGGCCCGAGCGAGCCGCGGAATCCCCGGCTCGTCATCCAGCTCCGGATACGGATAGGGCGACCCCGCGTCCCGCAGCGCGAGCACTCCCGCATCCCGGTCGACGGCGGCCAGCTCGCGCGCCTGGTCGAGGTCGGTGATCGGCTTGGCCCCGTAGGCGATGCCGAGGTGACAGTGCGCGTCCACCAGCCCCGGGACGATGTAGCCACCCGCACTGATGGTCTCGGCGTCGGCAACGGGCTCATACGTGACCCGGTCCCCGACCAGCCACAGATCCCGGACCGCACCGTCGGGCAGCACCGCCCCACGCACATGGAATGCCATAGGGACAGTCCTACCCGATCACGGGGTCACCGGACGGGCCGGGTCAGCCTTTGTCGTCGTCCTTCTTGGGCTGCTTGGTCAGCTTGTTGAAGTCGATGTTCGGGAGCTTGAAACCGCCCGCACCCCCGCCGCCCAGGGCGTTCGGGTCGAAGCCCGGCGGCAGCTGGGGCATGCCGCCCGGGAAGCCCGCGGGCAGGCCACCGCCGCCGGCGCCGGCGCCGGCGCGGGGACGGTTCGAGCCGCCCTTCGTGCCCTTGCGCTTGTTCTTCGGGCTCTTCGTCGCCTTGCGGCGGGCGCCGGGCAGGCCCATCATGCCGGTCATCTGCTTCATCATCTTCTGCGCGTCGGCGAAGCGGTTGAGCAGCTGGTTGACGTCCATGACCGTCACGCCCGAGCCGGTCGCGATGCGGGCCCGGCGGGAGCCGTTGAGGATCTTCGGGTTGGTGCGCTCCTGCGGGGTCATCGAGCGGATGATCGCGGTGACCCGGTCGAAGTGGGAGTCGTCGAGCTCGTCGAGCTGGGCCTTCATCTGGCCCATGCCGGGCATCATGCCGAGAATGTTGGCGATCGGGCCCATCCGCCGCACGGCGGTCAGCTGCTCGAGGAAATCCTCCAGGGTGAACTGCTCGCCACCGAGCAGCTTGGAGGTCATCTTCTCCTTCTGCTCGTCGTCGAAGGCCTGCTCGGCCTGCTCGATGAGCGTCAGCACGTCACCCATGCCGAGGATGCGGCTGGCCATCCGGTCGGGGTGGAAGAGGTCGAAGTCCTCGAGCTTCTCACCGGTCGACGCGAAGAGGATCGGCTCGCCGGTGACGTGCCGGACCGACAGCGCGGCGCCACCGCGGGCGTCGCCGTCGAGCTTGGAGAGCACCACGCCGGTGATGCCGACGCCGTCACGGAACGCCTCGGCGGTCTGCACCGCGTCCTGGCCGACCATGGCGTCGATGACGAAGATGACCTCGTCGGGGCTGACCGCGTCGCGGATGTCGCGCGCCTGCTGCATCATCTCGGCGTCGATGCCGAGGCGGCCGGCGGTGTCGACGATGACGATGTCCTTGGCCTGGCGCCGCGCGTACTCGATGGAGTCCTTGGCGACCTGCACCGGGTCGCCGACGCCGTTGCCGGGCTGCGGCGCGTAGACGTCGACGCCGGCCCGGCCCGCGAGCACCTGGAGCTGGTTGACCGCGTTGGGGCGCTGGAGGTCGGCCGCGACCAGCAGCGGCTGGTGCCCCTGGCCCTTGAGCCAGCGGGACAGCTTGCCGGCCAGCGTGGTCTTACCGGAACCCTGGAGACCGGCCAGCATGATCACGGTGGGCGGGTTCTTGGCGAACTGCAGCCGCCGCCCCTCGCCGCCGAGGACGTTGATGAGCTCCTCGTGGACGATCTTGATGATCTGCTGCGCCGGGTTGAGGGCCTGGGAGACGTCGACGCCCCGGGCGCGTTCCTTCAGGTTGAAGATGAAGGACTTGACCACGGGCAGCGCGACATCCGCCTCCAGCAGCGCGAGACGGATCTCGCGCGCGGTGGCGTCGATGTCGGCATCGGTGAGCCGGCCCTTGCCACGGAGTTTCCCGAAGATCCCGGACAGGCGGTCACTCAAAGTGTCAAACACGGTGCGCTAATCCTTAGCTAGCTCTGCCCGGTGGTCAGAAGTGAAGGCGATACCGCCAAGCCTAGCCGCCCGTGCGAAAGCTCACCGGTTGCGCATGCGGTAGGTCTTCTGCGCGGCCTCGATACGCCGCTGGGTGCGGGTGCCGGGGGCGATCGACTTCTTGACCTTGCCGTACACGTACAGCCCGCCGCCGACCGCGAGCGCGCCCACGATCAGGTAGAACAGCGCCGGCCCGAGCAGCGAGCTGACCACCCAGCCGACCACGATCACGCCGAGGATCAGCGCGACCAGAAATGCCACAGCCTTGCCCATCGGGTCCTCCCCCACCTTGACAACCTCGCCCATCCACCATGCCTCAGCCGAGCAACCCTGCCCATCGGCCGTAACCCTGACCGCACCCGTAGGGGTCGAGCACCCGCGTTTACCCGCGCAACAGCCATCAAACGGCGTATACCGGCGATATCAGGCGTCACGAAAGTGCGTGTCCGTACCGATATCCACCGCAACCTCGGGCCGGGAGCGCCGTTGAGGCCTTGTGACGACGGACCCCGGGCGGAAGGACGACGGCGTGCCTATACGGCGGATCCTGCGACACACGCCCTGGCCGGTGCGTCGCCGCGTACTGGCCGGCGTGCAGCACAAGCTGCTGCGCTACCTGCCGGCCGAGCGGCGGCTGGCGACGGCACGGCGGGTGGTTCCGCTGGCCGGGGGCGGCGCGGCGCTGGCGCGGGGCCGGGCGGGGCTGGGGCGCGTCTCGGCCCGGGTCACCGATCGGGCAACACCGGCGGGCGTACGGCGGGAGAACCTCGACCGGGTCGTGACGGCTCTCGAGACGGCGACCATCGAGTGGTTCCGCATCCCGATCGACTCGCTCACCGGCTCGGCCGTGGCCGTACGGGAAGAGGACCGCAACCGGGTGATCGCCCTGCTCGAGACCCTGAGCGCGAGCGACGCCGGCCTGCTCGAGGTGGTCCGCCCGCAGGGCAGTCACGGCCGCCGGGGCCGGCGCAAGGCCGCCGTGCTGCGGCTGAGCCGGCCCGTCACCGATCCGGGCGGCACCCTGGTGTTCGGCCCGGAGTACGGCTGCGAGATCGAGTTCTGGCGCACCGTGGACGGCAACCTCGTCGGACCGCGCAGCAACCCGGTCGCCGACGTGGTGCCCCTGGGCGAGCCCATCGTGGACGCCCCCGAGGCGGTCTTCGGGTCGTTCAGCGCGCCCGGCGACCCCGCCGCGTACCGGACCCGCGAGATCTTCACGATGGTCAGCCCGGACCGGATCGCCTTCCCGATCGACGTGGTCTACACCTGGGTGGACGGCGGCGACCCGGACTGGCGCGAGCGCAAGGCCGCGGCCCTGAGCGAGAACGGCTGGGTGTCGGAGGTCAGCGGCCAGGCCGCCAACGACTCCCGGTTCGCCTCCCGCGACGAGCTCCGCTACTCGCTGCGCGCGCTGCACGCGTTCGCCCCCTGGGTGCGGCACGTCTTCCTGGTCACCGACGACCAGGTGCCGGCCTGGCTGGACACCTCCCGGCCGGACCTGACCGTGGTGAGCCACCGCGAGGTCTTCGGCGACACCGGGCGGCTGCCCACCTTCAACTCGCAGGCCATCGAGTCGCGGCTGCACCGGATCCCGGGCCTGGCCGAGCACTTCCTCTACCTCAACGACGACGTCTTCATCGCCCGCCCGGTGGCGCCCGAGATGTTCTTCACGCCCGGCGGCCTGACCCGGTTCTTCCCGTCCACGGCCCTCGTCGACTCGGCCCCGCGGAGCCCCGAGGACGCGCCGGTCAACTCGGCCGGCAAGAACAACCGCAAGCTCATCCAGGAAGCGTTCGGCCGGGTGCTGACCCGCAAGATGAAGCACACGCCGCACCCGTCGCGCCGCAGCGTGCTGGCCGAGATCGAGCTGCGCTTCGCCGAGCACGTGACCGCGACGGCCGAGCACCAGTTCCGGCATCCCGAGGACGTCTCGCTGCTCAGCTCGCTCCAGCAGTACTACTCGTACCTGACCGGCCGGGCCGCCCCGGGCGAGATCAACTACATGTACACCGACCTGGCCGACCCGGCGACGCCGATGCGGCTGGCCCGGGTGCTGCACGACCGGCACCTGGACGCGTTCTGCCTCAACGACACCGACTCGTCGGCCGACGCCGCCACCGAACAGGCGGCGCTGCTGGCCGAGTTCCTGCCCAAGTACCTGCCGTTCCCGTCCCCGTTCGAGCTCGCCGCGCCCCGCCCGGCCACGGCCGCGCTGCCGCCGGCGCCGGCCCCCGTCGCGCCGCGCGCCCCGATGGTGGCCCGGCAGAGCACCGGCTCGGACGACCAGGTGCACCCGGACATCGCGCTGCCCACCCAGCCGTCCCCGCCCGCTCAGCCCTCCTCCGACACCTCCATCGCCTGACCTAGGGGAAATCTCGTGACATTTGATGTTGTGGTGCTCGGGCTCGGATACGTGGGTCTGCCGCTGGCGCAGCAGGCCACCCGGGCCGGCATGAAGGTCCTCGGCTTCGACGTCAACCAGCGGGTGGTCGACTCGCTCGCGGCGGGACGGTCGCACGTGGACGACCTCGGCGACGCGGATGTGGTCGAGATGCTGGCCGGCGGGTTCCGTACGACCGCCGATGAGAATTTGATCTCCACCGCCGGGACCGCCGTGATCTGCGTGCCCACCCCGCTCGCCGAGGGTGACGGCCCGGACCTGCGCGCCGTGGTCGGCGCGACCGAGGCGATCGGCCGCAACCTGCGCCCCGGCATGCTGGTCGTCCTCGAGTCGACCACCTACCCGGGCACCACCGACGAGGTGGTCCGCCCGCTGCTCGAGAAGCTCTCGGGCCTGACCGCCGGCATCGACTTCCACCTGGCGTTCTCGCCCGAGCGGATCGACCCCGGCAACGAGCGCTTCGGCCCGCGGAACACCCCCAAGGTGGTCGGCGGCTACACCTCCGCCTGCGCCGACCGGGTGGCCGACTTCTACGGCCGGTTCGTCGACACCGTGGTGCGCACGCGCGGCACCCGGGAGGCCGAGACCGCCAAGCTGCTCGAGAACACCTACCGGCACGTGAACATCGCCCTGGTCAACGAGATGGCGCGGTTCTGCCACGAGCTGGACATCGACCTCTGGGACGTGATCCACGCGGCCTCCACCAAGCCGTTCGGTTTCCAGGCCTTCTACCCCGGTCCGGGCGTCGGCGGGCACTGCATCCCGATCGACCCGAACTACCTTTCGCACAACGTCCGCAGCAAGCTCGGCTACCCGTTCCGCTTCGTCGAGCTCGCCCAGGAGATCAATGCGACGATGCCCTCGTACGTCGCCCGCCGCGCGCAGAATCTGCTGAACGCCGACGGCCAGGCCGTCCACGGCGCCACGATCCTGCTGCTGGGCGTGACCTACAAGGCGAACATCGCCGACCAGCGCGAGTCCCCGGCGACCCCCCTGGCCCGCCAGTTAGCCGCCCTCGGCGCCACCGTCCTCTACCACGACCCGCACGTCCCGTCCTGGACCGTGGGCGACGTCGAGGTGACCCGAACCGACGACCTCGAGGGCGCCGCGGCCGCCGCCGACCTGGTCATCCTGGTGCAGCACCACCGCGAGTACGACGCCGACCACCTGGCCGGCGTCGCCAAGCGCTTCTTCGACACCCGCGGCGTGACCACGGTCCGTGACGCCCACCGCCTCTGAGGTTTACTCCCGGCGCCCTTTGCTCTGCTTACCAATACGCGCATCGCTCCGCTCAGCGGCCGCCTCCGGCCGCTGGGCGGGCGATTCGCGTTGGTCAGCCGATGAAGTGCGGCTCCGCTCGCGCGGCTCGGTCGGCGGGTCAGCAGCTCTCGGTGGCGCTATCCGTCATACGCCCGAGCCCGCGTGTCGCAGGCCCGGCCGTCGCAGGCCCCGCCCGGCCGTCGCAGATCCCGCCCGGCCGTCGCAGGCCCCGCCCGGCCGTCGCAGGCCCCGCCCGGCCGTCGCAGGCCCCGCCCGGCCGTCGCAGGCCCCGCCCGGCCGTCGCAGATCCCGCCCGGCCGTCGCAGGCCCCGCCCGGCCGTCGCAGATCCCGCCCGGCCGTAGCAGGCCCCGCCGGCCGGTCACGGCCAAGCCGCAGATCCCACCGCGCTCCACCAGGCCCAACCCGCCCACCTCTGGGGGCGCCCCCGCTGGCCATTATCGCGGAAATCGGTGATTTCTGACGGGCGTGCGGTGGCGAGGTGTGGATAACTCGACGGTGTGGACAACGCCGACGCTGTCGGTGCGCGGTGGTGAGCAGAGCAACACACGGCGACGCACGTATTTGTAAGCAGAGCAAAGCGCGACCGACGAGGCGACACAACGCGAACAACGGCGACTGACGCACGCACGTATGAGTAAGCAGAGCTGACGCACCGCGGGCGGTCAGCGCTGGTGGTGAAGCGGCTCTTCGTCGAGAGGGTCGAGAGGCTCGCGAGGCTCGCGAGGGTCGAGAGGGCCGAAACGGAAGCGTTGTGGGTGTGTGGCGGCCGAAGGCGGGAGCTGGGCGGGCGCCGCGCGGAAGGTCCAGCGGGAGTTGAGCGAATAGTTCAGCACCGGGATGGCGACCAGGGCCACGGCCTGCACCGGTGGGTATGGGGCATGCAGGACCTCGGTGCCCAGCCACAGAACCGTGGTGTTCAGGGTGAAGGCGGCGGCGGTCACGGTGAGGAATTTGGCGCCGGCGGTGGCGTGGGTCGCGGTCGAGCGGAAAACCCAGGCATGTTGCAGGACGTACGAGACGACGACGCTCGCGGTGAAGCCGACGGCGGACGCCAGCACGGGCCGCGCGTTCAAGCCGTAGGTCAGGGACAGGCCCACGCCGAAGTGGGTCAGGGCGCTGGCGCCGCCGCTCACGGCGTAGCGGAAGAGGCGGGCGATCATCGGCAGAACGGCCTGCCGTACATCTGGCGCGTGGCCATCGAGGCGGTCACGTCCATGCGGTCGGTGGCGCTGTGTGTGCCGGGGAGCTCGCCCGAGGCGAAGCGCGAATAGGGCGTACGGCGGAAGATGTCGTCGAACTGGCGGAGCAGGTCGCAGCGGCGGGCCGTGCCGGACGGGGACGGGTCGAACTGGGCCACCTCGGCGGCCATGCGGGCGGTCAGGGTGGCGTACGGGAGACGGTTGCTCGTCTGGGTGAAGGCCTGGTTGACCGCGGCCGTGCCCGCGCCGAGCAGGGCCAGGACGACCAGCGCGACGCGGCTCACGTGGCGGTGTGCGACCAGCGCGAGCAGGCCGGCCAGCAGCAGCGCACCGCCGGCCGCGGTGAGGCCGCTGTCGCGCCAGCCGATGCCCCAGCGGCCGTCGGCGGCGGCCAGCTGGCCCTGCTCGTTGACCGAGCCGAGCAGCGCGCCCAGCAACAGCAGCGCGCCGCCGCCCGCGGCCAGACCGGTCGCCTGGGCGCGGTCGAGGCGGGGCAGCCGCGGAAGCGTCATGAAGAGACGCACGGACAGCACCGCGAACACCAGCATCCACACCGTCAGCGCCACCCGGCTGAGTGACGGGGAGTCCGAGCCCCACTGCAGCGGCGGCAGCCACGCGGTCAGGCGGTTGGGCAGCGCGGTCAGCACGCCGGCGCCCAGCCTCAGGTCGGAGTTGCGGTAGCACTCGCCGTCCCGGCAGGCCAGGAACAGCGCGATCCGCACCGGCACGAAGACGGGCAGGAAGCCGAGCCACAGCAGCAGGGCGGGGCGAAGCCGCGGCCGGACGCCGAGCACCAGGCGGTCGCGGGCCAGCAGGGCGGCGGTGGCCAGGGGTGGCGCGATCGCGGCCATCTCGTTGAAGGCGGCCAGGGCGGCGCCGGTCAGGACGAGCAGGACGCCGAGCCGGGGGGCCCGGCAGACCAGGGCGGCCACCGCGAGCACCAGGGCGGCGGTGCCGAAGTACAGGCCTCCGAAGAGGACGGTGCTGCTCAGGGCGCCGGCCGCGCACAGGCAGCAGCCGATCGCGAAGGGCAGCAGGGCGATCGTGCGGGCGGGTGGGGCGGAGAAGAGGCGGCCGCGGCCGGTGACGGCCTCGGCGAACAGCACGGCGGCGGCGGTGAGCAGCGCGGCGGCCAGCGCCGACATCAGGCGGAGGCCGACCTGCACGGGGAGGTGGGTGACCTCGCAGAAGACGTACGCGGCGACGTCGATCGCCCATTCGAACATGCGCCCCAGCGGACGGAAGTTCCCGAAGTCGACGTACATGGGAATGGTTCTGAGGTTCTGAGTGACCAGCCGCTGCGGGTGCTCCTGCACGAGAGCGCCGTGCCAGTAGACGTTGTAGCGATGGTCGGAGCCGGCGACGAGGCTGATCAGCGGGGCGGTCGCGGCGAGCGGAACGGTGACGCAGCGGGCGAAGAGCTGACGCCACGCCCGCCGATCATGGCCGGCGACGACGGGCGCGGACAGGGTGGCGGTCACTTGCGCTCCGCCACCCACTGCTCGGGCACCTCGGCGACGGACCGGGCCGACTTCTCCTGCACGAGATAGCGCGGCCGGCGGCGTACCTCCTCGTGGATGCGGGCCAGATACTCGCCGATCACGCCCAGGCCGAGCAGCACGAACGTGCCCATCACCAGCAGCAGCAGGATGACCGTCGGGAAGCCGGCCACCGAGCCGCCGCGCAGCCACCGGATCAGCGTCTGGGCGCCGAGCAGCACCGCGAAACCGGCGAACGCCAGGCCGCCGAGCGTGACCAGGTGCAGCGGCGCCGACGTGAACGAGGTGAGCCCGTTGACGGCGAGCCGGAACAGCGAGCGGAACGTCCAGCGGGACTCGCCGCCCTCGCGGTGGTCGATGTCGACCTCGATGGTGTCGCGCCGGAAGCCGATCCAGCTCGACGTGCCGCGGAAGAACGACGAATGCTCGGGCATGCGGAGAAGAGCATCCAGCGCCGTACGGCTGAGCAGGCGGAAATCCGTGGCATTGACCAGATCCACCTGGGTCAGCCGGGTGAACGCGCGGTTGAACGCCTTCCCGCCGAGCCGGCCGATCAGGCCCTGCCCGGTGCGGTTGCGCTTGACCGCCTCGACCACGTGCGCGCCGTCCCGCCAGCGCTGCACCATGGCCGGGATCGCCGACGGCGGGTGCTGGAGGTCGGAGTCGATGACCACGACCGCGTCCCCGGCCGCGTGCTCGAGCCCGGCCAGGACGGCCGGCTCCTTGC
The DNA here is from genome assembly GCF_055586105.1 of Actinoplanes sp. NPDC051537. Lineage (NCBI taxonomy): Bacteria > Bacillati > Actinomycetota > Actinomycetes > Micromonosporales > Micromonosporaceae > Actinoplanes > Actinoplanes sp. NPDC051537. The sequence goes on along the minus strand of NZ_JBVJIU010000006.1, from coordinate 48,556 downwards.
CGAAGTTGCGGGAGAGCTGGATGCCGCGCACCCGGTCGTCGGCCAGCGCGTGCTGGACGATCCGGTCCCAGGAGTCGTCGGACGAGCCGTCGTCGACCAGGACCAGCTCGTACGCCAGGCCGGCGTCGCCGAGCACCTGGCCCAGCCGGCGGACGAACCGGTCGACGCCCGGCCCCTCGTTGTAGATCGGCGCGACCACCGACACGAGCGCGGTCATCGCGGCGCCGCATTGCAGAAGCGGCGGCCGGAAAGCTGCCGCGTAGCCCGGTCGAGACTCATGTCGAAGCGCTCCACTTCCCGCTGGTTCACACCGTGGTGATTCGCGGTCGAGGTCTGGATGAAGGCGTCGCGCAGGGCGCAGCGGCGGACGTCGCCGGCGGGGGTCCGGTCGAAGCCGGCGACCTCCTGCGCGATGCGGTCGTAGAGGTACGGGAACCGGCCGCCGGCGGTGGCGTCCCGGAAGTCCTCGTTGGCGGCGGCCGAGACTGTCCCGGCGAGCACCAGGACGGCCAGCAGCACGGGGACGAAGCGCCGCCACAGGGCGACCACGAGCAGGCTGCCGGCGACCGTGGTGAGGCCGCTGTCCCGCCAGCCCTGGCCGAAGACGCCGGCCGCGGCCAGGTCCTGCACCTCGGCGTTGAGCGAGGCGAGCGCGCCGCCCAGCACGAGCAGCACGACCGCGACGCCGGCCAGGCCGAGGGACTGCCGGCGGTCGAGCTGCCGCCGCTCGCGCAGGCCGCGCAGCGTCCACCAGGCCAGCACCGCCAGCGCGATCAGGGCCAGCGCCGGGACCGCGGCGGCCAGGTGCGGCAGGTGGCCGCCGGTGGCGCGGGGCCACATCAGCGGCGGCAGCCAGGAGACCAGCCGGTTGGGCAGCGTCCCGGCCGCACCGCCGAGCGCGACGTCCGAGCCGGCGTAGCAGCCGCCGCCCGCGCAGCGATCGCGGATGAGCAGCCGCACCGGCACCGCGACCGGCAGGAAGCCGACCCACAGCAGCGCCGCGAAGCGCGCCGACGGACCGCGCAGTGCCTCCCGCCACCCGAGGCCGAGCACGACCCGGCCGCGCAGCAGCACGGCCGCGGTGGCGAGCGGGACGGCCAGGTAGGCGAGCTCGTTGAAGGCGGCGAGCGCGGCGCCCACCAGGACCACCAGCGGGCCGGCCCGGCGCGCCCGGCAGGCCCACGCGGCCGTCCCGAGCACGAGCGCGCTGGTGGTCAGGTAGAGCCCGCCGAACAGGACGGTGGTGCTGAGCCGGCCGGCCGCCACGAGACCGGCCGCGATCGCGAACGGCAGCACGGCCGCCGCCACCGAGGGCGGTGCGCCGAACAGCCGCCGCCGTCGCGCGGTGACGGCCTCGGCCAGCACCACCGCCGCGATCGTCAGCACGATCGCGGCGCCGAACGAGACGACCCGCAGGCCGATGTTCGCCGGGATGCCGAACAGGGCGGTGAGCGCGAACGCGGCGGTGTCCAGCGACCATTCGAGGACCCGGCCGATCGGCCGGAAGTTCCCGAGGTCGAGGAACTGCGGGACGGTCCGGACGGCGGTGACCGGCAACCGCCACGGATGGGTGAGGTAGAGGCCGCCGTTCGAGTAGATGTTGAACCGGTGGTCGGCCGACGGGGTCAGCGTCACCAGCGGCGCGAGCACCACCGGCGGGACCAGCGCGCACCGCCACCACAGCCCCCGCCACGGCCGTTCCGGCGGGGCCTCGGCCCGCGACGGCACGGCCGCCGGCCCGGCCTGCTGCGGCACGTCAACGATCTCGGCGGTCACGAAGACCCAACGAAAACGCCGAGTCGAAAGTTGCGAGAAGCGCGTTGGGTGGAGGGTGCGCAACGTAGCGGCTCTGGATTCCCCCGCCCGCCGGCTGCCCAGCCAGCGCGACTCGCTGCCGGCCTCGGTGCTGCCCGGCGGCCACGGCTTCCGCCCCGACATCGAGGGCCTCCGGGCGGTGGCCGTGCTGCTGGTGGTGGCCGGTCACGTCGGGGTGCCGGGCCTGGCCGGCGGCTACGTCGGCGTGGACGTCTTCTTCGTCATCTCCGGGTTCCTCATCACCTCGCTGCTGCTGCGCGAGGCCGAGCGGACCGGTCGCATCTCGGTCGCGAGGTTCTACTGCCGGCGGGCCGTACGCCTGCTGCCGGCCGCCGCCGTCGTGCTGGTGACCACCCTGATCGCCGCTCGTTTCCTGCTGCCCGTGGTGCGCCTCGGCGAGTACTGCAAGGACGCGCTCTCGGCCGCCGGCTACTTCGCGAACCTCCGCTTCGCCTCGATCGGCACCGACTACCTGAGCGCCGACCGGCCGCCCTCGCCGTTCCAGCATTTCTGGTCGCTCGCCGTCGAGGAGCAGTTCTACCTGGTCTGGCCGCTGCTGATCATGGCCGCCGCCCATCTGTGGCGGCGTCGCCGGCCGCTCGCCGTCGTGCTCGGCGTGCTGGTCGCCGTCTCGTTCGCGCTGAGCGTCACCGAGACCGCCCGCAGCGCGCCGTGGGCCTACTTCGGGCCGCACACCCGGGCCTGGGAGCTGGGTGCGGGCGCGCTGCTGGCGCTGGCCGGAACCCGGCTGCCGCGGTGGGCCGGCTGGGCCGGGCTGGCCGCGATCGTCGGGGCGGCGGTCACCTTCGACGACGCGACCGCGTACCCCGGCTGGCGGGCCGCGATCCCGGTGGCCGGCGCCGTCGTGCTGATCGCCGCCCGCGGCAACCAGCTGCTCGGCATCCGCCCGTTCCAGGAGGTCGGCCGGCTCTCCTACGGCTGGTACCTGTGGCATTGGCCGGTTCTGATGCTGCTCCCCACCGATTCGGTCCCGAGGAAGGCCGCCCTCGCGACCGCCGCGCTCGGCCTCGCCTGGGTCACGTACCACGCGGTCGAGAACCCGCTCCGGCATCGGCCGGCACTCCGGAAACGCGGCCTGATATTCGGCGCGTCGTTGTCGGCCGCGGTCGCCGCGGTCGCGGTGACGCTCGCCCTGCTGCCGCACGCCGTCCCGGCCGGCGCCCGCCAGAACGATCTGCGCGTGGCGCTGGCGGAGGCCGCCGACCCGTCGGCCGCGCTGCGAACGGCGATCGCGGCGAGCCGCGGCCTCGACAAGCTGCCCGGCAACCTGACGCCCGCGCTCACCAAGGCGGCCCGCGACCGGCCGCGCGTCTGGGACGACGGCTGCCACGCCGACGTGCCGGTCACCGCCGCGCCCACCGGCTGCGTCTACGGCGACCCGGCGGGCGCCGAGACCGTCGTCCTTTACGGCGATTCGCATGCGGCGCAATGGTTCCCGGCGATGGAACGGCTCGCCACCGAGCGGCACTGGCGGCTGGTCGAGCTGACCAAGAGCTCGTGCTCGGCCGCCGATCTGCCGCTCTGGCACGAGACGCTCAAGCGCGAGTACACCGAATGCACGGCGTTCCACCGCTCGGCGATGGCCCGGATCGCGGCCCTGCGCCCGCGGATAGTGGTCATCGGGTCGAGCTTCAACTACCGGCCGGCCAGGCCCGCGGGCGACGTCGCGGCGCAGTGGCGGGCCGCCTGGGACAGCACGTTCGCGCAACTGCGGGCGACGGGCGCCCGGGTCGAGGCGATCGCGGACACCCCGTACATGGGCAGCTCGGTGCCGGAATGCCTGGCCGAGCCGGCCAACGCCGGCCACGCCGGGAACTGCGCGCGAAGCCGGCGAGCGGTGGTGCGGGGTCCGGAGCAGCGCGGGGTCTTCCTCGGGTACGCCGGAGTGATCGATCCGACCGCCTGGTTCTGCGCCGACGCCTGCCCCGCGGTGGTCGGCAATCTCCTGGTCTACCGCGATTCCAACCACATGACCACGACGTACGCCGCGGCGCTCGCGCCTCTGCTGGCCCGCGAACTACCGCAGTAGGTCGGCGAGCGACGGCGGCTGGGCCGCGTCCACGATGACGGTGCGGGCCGTCTCGTGGTCGCGGTAGAGCCGGGACAACCGCTGGGTGAGCACGTCGTCCCAGGGGCGGTCCGGGCGGTGCCGCTCCCAGGTGGCCCGGTCCGGCAGGTACTCGATGAGCACGCCGAGGTCGCGCAGCAGCGCGAAGGACGGGCAGTCGGTCACCACGACCGGGCGGTGGTCGGGGTTCACCAGCAGGCGCTGCCGCAGGGTCAGGACGAACTCGCGAACCGCCGCGATGTCGAGACCGATGGCGACGTAGAGGTGGGCCGGCGGCCGCTGGGCGGCGGCGGGCGCCTTGCGTACGCCCGAAGCCCCACCCGCCGCACGACGCCCCCGCAACCGGCGCAGCACCGCGCGGGTCAGCCGCGGAATCGTCCGCAGCGGGTCCTTCGCCAGCGACACCAGCCCGTAGCCGAGCCGGTAGGACTCGCTGTCCCGCAGCTTCTCGAAGCGCCGCCGCTCGCGGTCGCGCTCCTTGCGGGCGGTCTCGGCGCCCTCCTGCTCCTCGGCCAGCCGCGCCTCGAGCGAGCGCATCCGGCCGGCCATCGCGGCCAGCTCCCAGCGGGCCCGCTCGGGCGGGTCGAGGACCACCCGACGGCCCGGCACCTTGAGGTCGCTCACGTCAGCCTCCGTCGGCGGGCCGGCAGCCCGCTCAGCCACGCGGCGGCCGCGCCGCCGCCGTTCTCGAATGCCAGCTCGCCGCAGCGGTGGATCAGGCCGGCCCGCACCTCGGGCCGGGCCGCCTGGTCGAGCACCTCCTCGAGCTCGGCCGACCCGGGGTCCTCGACCACCAGCGCGACGCCGGTGGCCGCCGCGAAGCGGGCCCGGCCGACCTGGTCGTCGAGGCGGGTCGCGGTGTTCGGCAGGAACACCGTGGGGATCGCGAAGCCGATCTGCTCGTGGAACGAGTTGTAGCCGGCCGCGCTCACCGTCAGGTCGAACGCCCGCAGGTAGCGGCTCACCGGGTAGAGCTTGACCACCCGGGCCCCGGGCACGTGCGGCATCGGCGTGGTGGCGATCGTCGACTCGGCCAGCACCAGCTGGAAGCCGTGCTCGGTGAGGCGGCGGCAGATCCGGCTGATCGGCGAGGAGATGTCGTTGATGTTCCCGGCGCCGAGCTGGAGCAGCGCGGCCGGCCGGTCGTCGAGGCCGAGCTCGGCGCGGGCCGCGGCCCGGTCGAGCAGCTCGCTCTCGTCGAGGAACGTGATCGGCTCGACCTGCACCGCGTTGGCCCGGTCGGCCACGGTAGGGCCCTCGTCGACGACCGCGGCGAACTCGCCGGGCTCGAGCACGTGGTCGAAGACCTTGCCCTCGGTGATCCAGTCGGCGCCGACGCCGCGCTGCCACATGGCCCGCCGCACCCACACCCAGGTCAGCTCCGGGTGGTCGCGGACGGCCTCGACGATGCCGGCGTGGGGCAGGCAGTCGACCGCGACCACGACCGGCTCGTGCAGCTCGATCAGGTGGGCCAGGCGGGCCCGCAGCAGGGCGGTCCAGCGCGGGTGGGCGGCCTGCAGCACCTTGCGGGACGGGATGTACTCGGTCAGGAAGCCCTCGCCGTGGGCGACCGAGGCCGCGTACGACTGGGTGGCGATGACCGCGGACATGTCGCCGGGCAGCCGCCGCGCGATCGCCATGAGCCGGGAGATGTGGCCCATGCCGGCGCCGTTGTCGCTGACCATCAGCACCCGGCGGGAGCTCGCGGCGGCGGCCGGAACGGTGCCCACCGAGGAAGCCGGGGAGATGCGCGGCCGGATGCCGAACGCGGCCAGCCGGGCCAGGTGCGACTGGTGGCCGTACCGGCGCTCGGCGAACTCGCGGGCCCGGTTGACCACCGCCCGGTAGCGGGCCGGGTCGGCGTACAGCTCACGCACCAGGCGGGTCACCCCCTCCGGGGCGCCGTAGAGCGCGGCGTCGGCGAACGTCGGCCGGAAGTGCTCGCCGACGATCACCGGCACGCCGCTGGCCATCGCCTCGAGGATGGTCCGCCCGAACGCCTCGACCAGGTCGGGGTCGTGGAAGTAGACGAAGAAGTCGATGGTGCGCAGGAACTCCTCGGGCGACTCGGCGCCGAACGGGACCACGTCCCAGTTGTCCGGCCGGTGCCCGAGCCGCCGCACCGCGATGTCGCCGCCGCCGAGGATGCGCACCCGGAACTCGTCGCCGGTCGGGTACGCCCGCTGGATCGCCTCCGGGTCGAGCGGCCACTTCACCGGGTCGCCCCGGCCGTGCCGCCCGATCACCGGCACGTCGCCGACGAAGCCGTCCCGGTCGCGCCACCACTGGGCCACGTCGATGATCTCGTGCCAGTCGTCGGCGGCCAGGCGGGCGTCCGGCTCGACCTGGCGGACCTGGTCGCGCACCTGCGAGCTGATCGGGGCCCACTCCACGCGCGGCCCGAAATAGCGGTGCACGCGGTCGCGTACGGCCGCGAAGTCGTAGTAGCGGTAGGGGTTGCCGGCGTCACCGGGCGGCTGGTTGATCACCATGACCGTCCGCTCGGCGGAGATCCGCGGCGGGACGGCCAGATCCTCGGTGAAGATCCGCGGCTGCCGTACGAGCAGCAGCTTGCACCGGACCGGCTCGTCGTCCCGGGCCAGCACCGCGACCTCGTCCCGCAGCAGCTCGCTGATCCGCGGGCTGAACGGCAGCGTCTTGGGCTGATGCGGCGACGGCACGTGCACCAGCACGGTGGACAGGGCCGCCTCGGCCTGCGCGTGCACCTCCGCCGCGATGCTCGCCGAGGTGCCGCCCGGATACCGGAAGTCGGACAGGATCGCCACGTCGTACACGGTCGGTTTCTCCCTAGTTCGGCGCGGCCAGCTCCCGAAAGAACCCAACGAGAAACCGGCGCGCACCGTGACGGCAACCGGGCCCGGCTAGCCAACCGGGCGGCAACTCAAGGGCCCCGGCAAGGCAACCGCGGAGGGGTCATGACCGCTCGGGCCGGGCCGAACTTTGTCGGTGAACCCGGCGGTAGCAGCCGGGCGCCCACCACCGAGAGGCAGTCCGACTTGCGTACCAAGATCTCCCAGCGTCTGGCCCTGATCGCGATGATCCCCGCCACCCTGCTCGGCATGGTCATGGTCGCCGCGCCGGCGAACGCCGCGGTGGTGAGCGAGGCCAAGCTCCAGGGCGACGTCGCCTACCTGACCAACAAGCAGCGCACGCTGAACGGCTGCAAGCCGGTGCACGTCGACGCCCGGCTGACCACCGCCGCCCGCAGCCACAGCACGTACATGGCCCAGACCGGCGCGTTCAGCCACGCCGGCCGCGGCGGCTCGACCTTCGCCGCCCGCCAGAAGGCGGCGCGGTACCCGGCCCCGGCCGGCGAGAACATCGCCTACGGCTACCGCACCGGCGTCGAGGTCGTGAAGGCGTGGATGAACAGCCCGGAGCACCGCGCCAACATCCTCAACTGCAAGGCGACCACGCTCGGCGTCGGCGCGGTCTACGCCAAGTCGGGCACGGTCTACTACACCCAGGAGTTCGGCTACTGAGCCGTGCTGAGCTGACGAACGATCCGGCGGTACGACAGAACGGCGTGCCGCCCCGGGGCCTCACCTTCTTCGGTGAGGCCCTCGATCGTTTCCACCCACTTGCGCAGCGCGACCTGCTCGTCGTGCCGGTGCGCGTCGTCGAAGACCACGGTCGCGGCGTCGGCCAGCCGGTCCTCGAGCACCCGCATGGCCGGGTAGCGGGCGTCCGGCCCGGTCTTCTCCGGCGGCCCGTCGATCAGCAGCAGGTCCACCGCGCGCAGGTCGGCCAGGGCCTCGGTGTCGTACCAGGGGAAGGTGCGGCCGTCGAGGACGACCGGGCGCAGCGGGGCGTCGCGCACCTCGGCCACGTCGGTGAGCCCGTGCGCGGCCAGCGCCGACCGCGTCTTCTCGGCGTATCCGGGGTCGTGGTCGAGCGAGACCAACCGGCCACCGGACTTCTGCAACGCGTACGCGATCCAGATCGTCGAAGTGCCGCTGCCCAGCTCCAGCACCAGCTTCGGCTCCCGGGTGCGGATCAGATGCAGCAGGTCGAGCAGGTCGGTGGGGTTGAGCGCGAACCCGCCCGAGGACGGCATCGGCGCCCGCGGCGTGAAGCCCTGGAACAGCTGCACGAGCGCCTCGATCTCGCCGGTCTGCGCGCGCAGCAACCGGTCGGTGCCGGTGGCGGCCGCCTTCTGCTGCGCGGCCAGCGCCTCGCTGAGCTCCCGGTGCCGGTCGCCGGCCGTCAGCAGCATCTCCTCGACGGCGCCGAGCAGCCGCCGCTGGGTCTGGTCGAGCACCTGACGCACGTCCCGCTGGGCCGCCCGGTTGGCCGCCAGCAGCGCGGTCAGCCGGCGGGCGAGCAGCATCATCAACGCGACCACGCCGGCCAGGAAGACCCCGAGGACGGTCAGCGCCAGGCCGAGATGGCCGGTCAGCGCGCACCCCGCGTCGGCGGCACAGAGGACGGCCGCGGCGGCCACCAGGGCCGCCTGCCGGCGGTTGAGCTTCCGCAAACGGCTCATCATCACATCACCTCAACGTCGGCACCGTCATCGGGTTACGGGGCAGAACGGCACGCCGGCGCGCTGCTCGGCGGCCGCGTCGAACGACTTGTCGAAGCGGCGGGCCAGGCCCTCCCCGCCCGGGTTGAGCGCGAAGAACCGCGCCCGCAGCGCGCACCGGTCGGCCGCGCCGGCCGGCGTGGTGTCGAAGTCGACGACGGCCTGGGCGAGCCGGTCGTCGAGCCGGGCGATCGGCGACTCCATCACCGTGTCGCGGAAGCGCTTGTTCACCGTGGCCGAGACCGCGCAGCCGGCCACCAGCACCGCGATCAGGCCGCCGAGCAGCAGCCGCCGGGGCCGGAACAGATGAGTGGCGGCCGCGAGCAACAGGCCCCCGGCCGGGATGGTCAGCGCCGAGTCGCGCCAGCCCTGTCCCCAGCGGTGGGCGGCCACCAGCGCCTGGGTGTCGGCGCTCAGCGAGCCCAGCCCGGCGCCGAGGGCGAGCAGGGCGAACGCGACCACGGCGAGGGCCGCGGCGGCCGGGCGGCTCACCGCGCCGAGGCGGCGCAGGTCGCGGATCGCGAGCCCGGCCAGAGCGGCGAGGGCGGCCAGGGCGAGGGCGAGGATCACCCCGGAGAGGCCACCGCCGCCCCGGACCGCCTGCGGCCAGGAGAGCGGCGGCAACCAGGCCAGCAGGCGTACGGGAAAGGTCGTGAGGACGGCCGGACCGGCCGCCACGTCGGAGCCGTGGTAGCAGGGCCCGGCCGCGCAGTAGCGCTGGATGACCACCCGCACCGCCAGGAAGACCGGCAGGAACCCGGCCCAGCCGAACAGGAGGGTGGCGGGCAGCATCCGCCGCCACGGCCGGCCGAGCACCCACCGCCCGCGCGCCGCCGCCGCGACCGTGGCCAGCGGCAGCGCGAGGTAGGTGAGCTCGTTGCACGCCGCCAGTGCCGCGCCGCCGGCCACCAACAGCGGGATCGCCCACGGTCGCACTCGCCGGATCCGCGCCGCCGCCGCGGCGATCGTCAGCACCAGCGCCGCCGTCGTCAGGTAGAGCCCGCCGAAGAGCACCACCGGGCTCGACCGGCCGGCGGCGACCAGCCCGGCGCCGACCGCGAACGGCGTCACCGCGGCCAGCGTGGACGGCGGTTGCCGGAACAGCTTCCCGCGCGACACCACGCTCTCGGCCAGGACGAGCGCCGCGACACCCAGCAGCATCGCGGCCGCGATCGACACCAGCCGGAAGGCGACGTTCGCCGGCAGACCGAAAAGATCGCCCATCGCGTACGCGAGGAGGTCGACGGACTTCTCGAGCATCCGTCCCAGCGGCCGGAAGTTGCCGTTGCGCAGATACCCCGGGAGCGAGTCGACGGTGTGCGGCACGATCCGCAGCGGGTTGTCCCGGAACAGGCCGCCGTGCCAGTACACGTTGTACTTGTGGTCGGCGGTCGGCGCCATCGCGATGAGCGGCGCCATGACGACGAACGGCACGAGCGCCGCCCTGGCCAGTGCCCGCCGCCAGAGCGCACCCACGGGCGGCCCTTCGACCACGAAACGCATCGCTGTGTCGTTGCCGGCGCCTGGTCCTACGGACGGCGCGGAGAACCCGGGCACCCGCGGTGCCACGAGGCTGGGCGATGGCGCGGTCATGCTGCGCCAACGACGCGGCTACGTGGTCAGTGACGCAGGAGCTTCGCCAGGGTGGGCGGATCGCGCGGGTCGACGACCACGGCCCGGGCCGCCCGGTGGTCGCGGCAGAGCTGCGCGACCCGGCCCGCCAGCAGCGCCTCCCAGTCGTCGGCCTCGTGCTTGGACCAGGTCACCGGGTCGGGCAGGTATTCGAGCACCACGCCCGGCACCCGCATCCCGCGCAGGGCCGGCTGGTCGGTCACCACGACCGGCAGGTGGTCGGCGTCGACCACGATCCGCTGCCGCAGCGCCCGCACCAGCTCCTGGGAGGCGGTCAGGTCCAGGCCGACCGCCACGTAGACCCGGGCCGGCACCTCGCGCACCGCGGGCCGGCGCCGGGCCGGGGCCGGGCGCCGCCGGCGCAGCAGCCGTCCGGCCAGCGCGGGACCGGTACGCAACGGCTCGCGCACGAGGTCGACCAGGACCCGCCCGAGCCGGTACGACCGGCTGTGCCGCAGCGCCGCCGCCAGCTGCCGGTGCATGTCCCGCTCCAGCACCGCGGCGTCCCGCTCGGCCTCGAGCGACCGCAGCCGCCCGGTCAGCGTGGCCACCTCCCAGCGGGCCAGCGCCAGGTCATCGGTGTCCGGCACGATCCACCTCCCCTGCTTCCGCCTCGCCCACTGCCGCGCGGCCCCGGCAGTGCCCGGCCAGCCATGCCGCCGCGTCCCCGGCGCCGTTGCCGAACGACAGCTCGGCGCAGCGGCGGGCCAGGGCGGCCCGCGCCTCCGGATCGGCCAGTCGCTGCAGCTCGGCCGCCGCCGACTCGTCGTCGGTGGCGCAGACGGCCACCCCGGCCGCGGCCGCGAAGCGGGCCCGGGCCAGTTCGTCGTCGGCGGCCTCCGGGTCGGGCACGAAGACCGTCGGCACCCGCGCCCCGAGCAGCTCGTGGAAGCTCGCGTAGTCGGCCCGGGAGACGGCCAGCGTGACCTCGCCGAGGTCGCCGGCGCCGGCCTCGACGACCCGGAAGCCGGGCAGCGTGGCCTCGACGCCGCGGCAGAGCAGCGTGTCGGGGCCCTCGCGGCGGGCGATCCGGTCCGGCAGGTCGGTGATCGGGTCGACGGTGGACACCCCGCTGCGCGCGGTCGTGGTCCAGCCCTCGTCGCCGGCCGCCGCGAACTCGCCGGGCTCGAGGATGCCGGCGAAGGCCGCGCCCCGCGCCGCCCACTCGCCGCCGGCCCCGCGCCGCCACATGGCCGGGCGCAGCCACAGCCAGCGGGTCAGCGGGTGGTCCTCGATCGCGGCCACGATCCCGTCGTGCGGCAGGCCGCCGACCAGCACCGCGCGCGGCCCGTAGAGCTCGACCAGGTGCCGCAGCCGGTCCCGGACGAACGCCGTCCACCGCGCGTGCGGCACGCCCAGGTCGGCGGCCTCGGGCAGGTACTCGGTGAGCAGGCCGGCCGCGTGCGCGTCGGCGAGACCACCGGTGCCGGCCACCACGACCGCTTCGAGGCCGGGCGGCAGGCGGCGGGCGATGGCCCGGAAGCGGGCCACGTCGTCGCCGACCAGCAGCACGCGCCGGGACTGGCGGCTGATCCGCTTGCGCTCGGCCGGGCCGCGGGTGACGCCGCGCGGCATCACGCCGAGCGAGACGAGCCGGGTGAGGTGCGAGGCGCTGCCGAACCGCTCGGCCACGAACCGGCGGGCGCGGTCGGCCTGGGACCGGTACGCCGGCCGGTCGGCATGCAGCCGGCGGACCAGCCCGCGTACGCCCGCCGGGTCGGTGTAGAGAGCCGCCTCGCCGAAGATGGACCGGAAATGCGGGCCGACGATCACCGGCACGCCGCTGGCCATCGCCTCGAGAATGGTCCGCCCGAACGCCTCGACCAGGTCGGGGTCGTGGAAGTAGACGAAGAAGTCGATCGTCCGCAGGAACTCCTCGGGCGACTCGGCCCCGAACTCGACGACGTCCCACGAGCGCGGCAACCGGCCGAGCCGTTGCACGCCGATCTCGCCGCCGCCGAGGATGCGCACCTTGAAGTCGGGCGAGTCCGGGTAAGCCTGCAGCAGCTCACCCGGGTCACGCGGCCACTTCACGGCGTCCGGCCGGCCGTGCCGGCCGATCACCGGGATCGGCCCCGGCTCGCGGACCCGGTCGCCGGCCCAGTCGTCGACGTCGATGATCTCGTGCCAGTCGGTGTCGGGCAGGGCCGCCCGCGGCGCCACCTGGAGCACGTTCTCGCGTACGTGCGGGCTGATCGGCGCCCACACCACGTCGCCGCCGAAGAGGCGCTCGACCCGCTCGCGCACCTCGTCGAAGACGTAGTAGCACTGGTCGTGGCGCTCGTCCCCGGGCGGCTGGTTGAGCACGACGATCGTGTGCCCGGCCCGGATCCGGGGCACCGACGCCGGTTCCTCGGTGAAGATCCGCGGTTGCCGGATCAGCAGCACCCGCGCGGTGATCTCGGCGCCGTCGTCGTGGGCCAGGTCGGCCAGGCCGTCGCGCAGGCAGGCGACGATCCGGGCCTGGAACGGGCGGGCGTGCTTGAGGTGCGGGGACGGCAGGTGGACGAGCACGGTGGACAGTCCGGCCGCGGCCTGGGCGCGTACCTCGGCCACGATGCTCGCCGAGTTTCCGCCCGGGTATCGCAGGTCGGACAGGATGGCGACGTCGTACTGGGGCACGCGGGGACAAACGATGGGAACCAAGGGGGCGATACGGACAATTCACCCGACTCTCTCGGTCGTTAAGGAAGGGGAGAGAATCTGGAGGATCTTCATGCCGGAACCGCACCCGCTCGCCGTGGCCGCCCTGCAGGCCCGCTCGGTGGCCGCTCGAGCGCCGCTGGCCCGGCAGGCCGAGGCCGAGGACGACCCCTGGGCGGCCGGCGAGCTGGCCCGGGTGATCGCGCTGCAGGACCTGCGCCCCGACGATCAGGCCGAGGCGCTGACCCGGCTGGCCCGGCTGCGGCGGGCGGGCACCATCGCGGCGGCCCACCAGGGACTGCACTGCCAGCTGGCGTACGCGGCGGGTGATCGCACCCTGACCAGGACGCTGCTGGACGAGTACACCGGGGTCGCACCGGCGATCCGCACGGCGGTGACCCTCGACCTCGCCAACCCGCACGCGGGCGGGACCGGCGACGGCTGGGCCGAGGGCTTCGCGGCGCTGCTGCCGCACCCGTCCGGCCGCGTCCCGGAGGGCCCGGGCGCCCCGCTCGACCGGCTCGTCACGGGCGCCGCCCAGCGGACCGGACACCCGGTGCGGATCACGACCATCGTCACCACCTGGCGGCCCGATCAGGCCCTCCTCACGGCCGTACGCTCGCTGGCCGCCCAGACCTGGACCAACCACGAGATCCTGCTCGTCGACGACGGCTCGCCGCCCGAGTTCGACCCGGTGCTGCGGACGGCCGCCGCGCTCGACCCCCGGGTGCGGCTGATCCGGATGGTGACGAACGGCGGCACGTACGTCGCCCGCAACGCCGGCCTCGACGCGGCCACCGGCGACTTCGTCACGTTCCAGGACTCCGACGACTGGTCGCACCCGCTGCGGCTGGAGAAGCAGGTCGCGCCGCTGCTCGCCGACGACGCGGTCTTCTCGACCACCTCGACCGGCATGCGGGTGACGCCGGAGCTGCTGGTGAGCCGGCCCGGGGTGGAGCAGACCCGGTCGTACAACCTCTCGTCCTTGATGATCCGGCGGGCCGCCGCGCTGAACCGGGTCGGTTACCTCGACCCGGTCCGCAAGGGCGCCGACGCCGAGTACGTCGAACGCGCCCGCGCCGTCTTCGGCCGGGCCGCCACCCACCACCTCACCGGGCCGCCGCTCGCCCTCATCCGGCTCTCCGGCGGCTCGCTCTCCAGCGCCGACTACCGCCCCGGCTGGATGCACCCGGCCCGCCGCTCGTATCTGTCGGCGTTCCAGGCGTGGCACGTGCGGGTGGCGGACGGCGCCGACCCGCGGGAGCCGCGGGCGTTCGCGGCGCCGCGCCGGATCCGGGGCGAGAGCGGACCGCGGGCGTACGACGTGGTGCTCGCCGGCGACTGGACGACGGCCGGCGGGGCCGGGGCCGCCGGGATCGGGCAGCTCCGCGCGCTCAAGGCCCGCGGCCTGCGGGCCGCCCTGCTCCAGCTGGACGTGCTCGCGCACCTGCGGGACGGCCCGCGCAACCTCGACCCGGCCGTGCAGGACCTGATCAACTCGGGTGACGTGACCCAGGTCGAGCTCACCGACGACGTCCGGGCCCGGCTCGTGGTGGCCCGCTCGGCCCGGGTCCTGCAGCACGCGCCCGACCTGCCCAGCGGCGTGCGGGCCCAGCGCGTGGTGATCGAGTCGGCCGCCGTCTCCCGGTCGGCCGCCGCGTCCAGCCGCCGCCTGTTCGGCCGCCGCCCGCTCTGGGCCCCGGCCGGCCCGGACGGCCGCCGGCTGCTCACCGCCGCGCTGGCCGAGGACCCGATCGCCGACGGCGCCCCGGCCGACCAGCTCACCGCCGTCGACCTGCCCGGGACCGTGGACGCGAGCCAGTGGCGGCTCGACCGGCGCGGCCCGCGAGCCGACCGGCCGGTGGTGGGCCGCAGCTGCCGGGGCGGCCGGGCCGAGTGGCAGCGGCTGCGCGACGAGCTGCCGGACTCGGGCCGGGTGGACGTGCGCCTGCTCGACGCCGACGGCACCGCGGGCCGCTCCTTCGGCCGGCTCGGCGCCCCGCGCGCCTGGCTCGTCTACGGCCCGGCCGAGGTGAGCCTGCGGTCGTTCCTCTACCAGGTCGACTTCTACCTGCACCTGCCGCGGCCGGAGGCGCCCGCCGACCCGGATCCCGACCTGCTGACGGCGCTGGCGGCCGGCTGTGTGGCGCTGCTGCCCTACCGGTACGCGGCGACGTTCGGGGACGCGGCCGTCTACTGCGAGGCGCCCGAGGTGGCCGAGACCGTCCGGCTGCTGCACCAGGACCGCCCGGCGCTGCGGGCGCAGGCGGCCCGGGGCCCCGAGTTCGTGCGCCGGCACCACGGCCACGAGCTCTACGCCGACCTGGCCGCCAAGTTGGCAACCCAAGGGCACCCGGGGCGTCCGTAAACCCGGCCGCCGGGCGGCCGATTCTTCGTGGCGTAACAAGCGACACCAGGATCGGCCGGCCCCCGCCGGCTCGGTCGCGGGAGATCCCCCTGTCTCCCGTGGCCCCCGCGACCCCGCCGTCCCCCGCGGCGGGGTCGCGCTTTTTCCGGCTGCCTGTGGACCGCCGCGTGAATCTGTCGTACCCGGGTGCTTCGATCGGCCTACCCAGCAACCGGCGTGGGGTGGACCGGCACGGACGTTAGAGTCGGCGGCCATGGGACTTCTCACCTTCAGCATCAACCTCACCCTGGACGGTTGTGTCGACCACCAGGAGGGGATCGCCGACGACGAGACGCACGCCCTTTACACCCGTCTCTTGGACGAGAACGGGGCCATGCTGTGGGGCCGCGTCACCTACGAGATGATGGAGAGCCACTGGCCGGCCGTGGCCCGCGGCGACGTGGAGGCGCCGCCGGCCCTGCGCGAGTGGGCGGTCAAGCTGGAGGCCAAACCCAAGTACGTGGCGTCGTCCACGCGCACGGACTTCCCGTGGTCCAACAGCCACCACATCGCCGGCGACCTGGGCGAGGGCGTGCGGAAGCTCAAGGACGCGACCCCGGCCGGCGTCCTCCTCGGAAGCGGCAAGCTCGCGGCCGAGCTCGACCGGCTGGACCTGATCGACGAGTACCGGCTGCTCATCCACCCCCGGATCGCCGGCCATGGCCCGACGCTCTACCAGGGCGGGCTGCCCGCCACGCGCCGGCTCGAGCTGATCGCGGCCGACCCGCTCCGCAACGGCGCGGTGGCCATGCACTACCGCCGCGCGCGCTGAGTCACTCAGGCCTGCAGCGGGACCCGGCGCAGGCGGATCGCCCGCCGGATGATCCGCCACCCGGCCGGCCCGGCGCGGAGCACGTCCTCATAGACGACGCTGCCGCAGTGGCCGTCCACGCCGATGCCGAAGCCCTTGCTGATCGCGTGGACGGTGCCGTCGTCGCCCTCGGACAGCACAATGTTGGTCACATGGTGCCCGACCGGATGCTCCTCGATCGCCCGGATGGCGTCGTTCATCGCTGCCAGCCCGGCCCGCACGCCGAGCCCGAAGTCGCTGAGGTCGAACTCGGCGTCCGAAGTGAACAGCTCGTCCATCCGGTCGAACGCGCCCCGGTCGGTGAGGTGGCCGTGCATGTTGATCAGATCGGTGATGGCTTGCCGGTCGCTCGCGATGAGAGCCACGAGGGTCCTCCCATATCATCGAAGTGGGGACACCCCCATTTAACTGGGGGCGTCCCCGTTTAGCAAGCGACTGCCCGTCGAAAGGAGACGTCATGGCCCGAGCGGATGCCACGCGGAACGCCGACCGCTTGCTCTCCGCGGCCCGCGAGCTGGTCGCCGAGCGCGGCGCCGAGGTGCCGCTGGACGAGGTGGCGAAACGCGCCGGCCTCGGCAACGCCACGCTCTACCGCCACTTCCCGACCCGGGCCGACTTGCTGGTGGCGGTCTACGCCGACGAAGTCGATCGTCTTGCCCGGCTGGGCGCCGACGCCGACGCCGACCTCTTCACCTGGCTCGACGCCTACGTCGAGCACGTGATGACGAAGCGCGCCCTGGCAACGGCCGCGACCGAGGGGCCACCCGGACGACGCGCCGAGCTGTCCGGGCGCTGGCATCAGACCATCACCGAGACCGCCACCGCGCTCGTGGCCCGGGCCGCCCCGGAGCTGCGTCCCGGGCTGACCGCACGAGACCTGCTCGCCCTGGCCACCGGCGTGGCCCTGACCGCGGTCGACACGGACCAGGCTCGGCGATTGCTCGCCCTGCTACGAACCGGCGTGCAGAGCTGAAGGACGCGCCGCCCGGATCAGTCTCCGGGCGTCGGGTGTGCGATGAGCACCGCTCCCGGACGGTCGTCGTCCGGACCGAAGACCAGCTGCGCATCGATCGCGAACCCGGCATCGCGCAGCCAGCCCGCCATCTGCTCGGGCCGCCGGCGATGGACGTACACCTTCATCGGATGGCCGCCGTAACCCTCGGTCTTCAGCCGGGACCGGTCACCGACGTGGAATCCCACCAGCACCGGGCCGGCCGGTCGCAGCACACGCCGGAACTGCTCGAAGACCCCGGGGATCGCGTCGTCCGGGAGGTGGATCAGCGACCAGAAGGCGAGCAGCGCGGCGACCGATCCGTCGGCCAGCGGGAGATCGGTCATCGAGCCCGCCGCGAACCGCAGGCCGGGGTGGTCTCGCCGGGCGACGTCGACCATCGCCGGCGAGAGGTCCATGCCGAACGCCTCCAGGCCAGCCATCCTCGATCACCACAACCGGAGAGGCTACTTGGCGACCTTCTGCGGCGCCTGCGGCAGTGCCAGCGTCGTCCAGCGCCCCGAAAGCCGCCGCTGCTCCGTGAGGCCGAAACCGCCCTGCCGCGGCGCCACCCGGGCCGGCGCCTCGTCGACCACCACCGCACCCTCCGCCGACAGCCGGCGGCCGAGCACGTGCAGCGCCGGCGCCACCGCCTCCGGGCCGGGCGCGGCCGTCCCGTCGACCACGAGCAGATCGATGTCCTGGAGGCCGTCCAGGGCGTCGACGTCATACCAGTCCACCGGCCGCCCCTCGACCGTCAGCTCGGCGAGCGCCGCGTGCCGCACCTCGACCCCGTCCAGCCCGTGCTCACGCAACGCCTCCTGGGTCGCCGCGGCGCGCACGGGGTCGTGGTCCACGGCCACCAGCCGGCCGCCGGTGCCCTCCAGCGCGTACGCGAGCCAGACCGTCGCCGCCCCGCTGCCCAGCGCCACGGTCAGCGCCGGCCGCCGGCTCGCCGCGACCGTGTGCAGGCCGAGCAGGTCGCTCGGGTTGAGCGCGCCCCCGGCCGGCATCGGCGCCCGCGGCGTCACCCGGCCGAAGAGCTGGAACAACGCCTCGACCTCCTGGGTCTGCTGACGCAGCAGCAGCTCGGCGCCGCGCCCGGTGAGCCGCTCGGCCCGGGACAGCGCCTCGGCCATCTCCTGGTGCCGGTCGCCGGCCGCGAGCCGTTCCTTCTCGACCGCCGCGATCACCCGCCGTTGCAGCTGCTCGACCAGGACCCGCAGGTCGCGGACCGTCTCCTGGGTGTTGCGGTTGACCCCGCCGATCCGCCGGGACAGGTGGATCACCCCGGCCGGCACGACCACCAGCAGCAGCGCGAGCAGGCTGGTGGCGACCGCGGCCCGGCCGGCGGCCGAGGCGACCGCCACGCCGAGGCCGATCGCCGCCGCGACCGCGAGCCCGGCGACATGCCGCCGCGGCAGGCCCAGTACCGCCCTGACCAGCCTCTTGAGCTTCACTTTCACGCATGTGGTAACGGCGGGGTCGCGGCGGCCGTTACGGGAAGAAGCTCCATGATCCGTTCGACGAGCAGGGCCGGATCATGCGCACGGGCGACCACCTCGCGGGCCCGGCGGCTCTGTTCGGCGAAGAGGCCTGGGTCGGCCCGGTAGCGCGTGATCAGCGGCCCGGCCTCGGAGCGTCCGCAGTAGACGGCGGCGTCGCCGTAGAGGGCCGCGTACCGCTCGGGCATCACCACGACGCAGCCCATGGCCGCCGCTTCGAGGGCCGGACGGGAGTACCACTCGGCGCTCTCCGGCGGCGGGAAGTGCAGGTAGAAGTCGAGCTGGTGGAGAAACGTGCGGTGGCCGAGGTCGCCGGCCTCGTAGCCGAGCCAGGTGCGGCGCATCGGGATGTCGAGCGAGCCGCGGGGACGGTCGGGCAGGCGTACCCGGATGTCGGCGTCGGGCAGCCGGGAGCAGACGGCGAGCGAGTCGGCCGCGTCGGCGGGCCAGTTGGCGGCGTCGCAGAGGTCGGTGCCGGCGAGCGCGGGGCCGGCGGCGGCGCCGGCCCGATCGGAGACCCATCCGGCGGGTGCCATCGCGGTGGGGAAATCGCGGCTTTCGTCCGTACGGAGGAAAGGCCGCACCCCCGGATCCTGGGGGACCCAGACGGGGTCGGCGCCGAACAGGTCGCGCGCCGCCGCCGAGCAGGTGTCCTGGAGGTAGCGCCGGTCGGTGCCGTCGCTGCGGCGGGGCGCCCGGTCGGCGACGATCACCACGCGCTGGGCCCGCACCCGGCTGTCTTCAGATGCCGCGAACTGCAGCACGGCCGCCTGCCGGACCAGCACCAGGGCGGCGTCCACCCGCTCGTACGTCCCGACCCGGTCCACCACCCCGTCGTTGATCAGGTCCTGGATCGGCGCGCTCGTCGGCTGCCGCTTGAGGTAGACCGCCCGGTACGACTCGAGGTGCAGCACCGCCACCCGCAGGCCGGCCGCCACCAGCGCGCGGATCTCGTCCACCGCCGTACGCTGCGCGCTCTCCAGGAACCGCCAGTCGGCCACCATCACCACGTCGTACGCCGCGGTCCGCGAAGGGTCGGCGCCGAGCAGGTGACCGGGCGCCGGGAACGGCCGTTCCGACCCGTCGGCCGGCCGCACCGGCGAGGCCGTGCCGTCCGCGATCCGCCGATGCCAGCGCAGATAGGCCGAGCTGTAGGCGGTCCGCGCCGGGTGCATCCAGTTCGGCTTGATCTCCGACCGGGACAGCGAGTTCATGCTCAGCCGGATCAGCGCGAGCGGCATCCCGTCGAGGTGCCGCACCCGCCGCGCGCCGAAGGCGGCCTGGATCCGGCCGATGTACTCGCTGTCGGCAGCCTTGCGCACCCGGTCGAACCAGCCGACCTGGCCGAGCACCGCGTTGCGGCGGAACACCAGCGACGACGGGTTGAACCGGCCGCTGCGCACCCCGGGCCGGGTCAGCGTCAGCTCGTCGGTGACGGCCAGCCCGTCCGAGGTGGTGGCGACCAGCCGGCGGTCCTCGAGCATCGGCTTGACCTGGAGCTCGAGGCGGCGCGGGTGCGACCAGTCGTCCGAGTCCTGGAACGCGGCGAACTCACCTCCGGCCGCCTCCAGCCCGGCGTTGCGGGCCGCGTACGTGCCGGCGTTGACCGCGAGCTTGACCAGCCGGATCCGCTCGCCGAGCGCGGCGGCCGCCCGCAGCACGTCGTCGTGCTCCGGCGGGGACGCGTCGTCGACGATGATGATCTCGACGTTGGCCCAGCTCTGGGCCAGGATCGAGCGCACCGCCGTGATCAGCCCGCGGTCCGGCCGGAACGACGTGACCACGACCGAGACGCGGTGCGCGGCCTCGATCCGCTCGGCGGCGGGCGCGGCCAGCCGGTCGAACGGGACGCCGTCGCCCTCGCCGACCACCGGCCCGGGCGCCGGCAGCATCGCCTGGAAGGCCCGCAGCCAGGGCTCGGCCGGGCGGTCGGCCACGAACGGGTTGAGCAGGTCGGCGCGCAGTCCGGCCAGTGCCGAACCGGTGATCTTCCGGTACGCGCGAAGCAGCTCCCGGGCCCGGTCCGGCCCCTCGTCGGCCAGCGCGAGCTGGGCGTGCAGGGCCTGGTTGGCCGGGTTGAGCTTGCGGCCGCCGACCGCCCGCCGGATCAGCTCGTAGAGGGCCCGCGCGTCGGCCCGGTCGGTCGGCAGCATCTCCTGCTGGGCGAGGGTCTGGGCGACGGAGGCCAGCAGCGGCGGCGACACCTTGCGGCGGATCCGGCGCAACCACCGCCGGTCGCCGGCCCGGGCCGCCGCGAGCAGCTCGTCGAGCGTGCCGGCGTCGCCGAGCGCGGCCCGCGCCAGCAGCAGCCGGGCGTCGAGCGAGCGGTTGCGGGTGACGGTGGCGGTCAGCGCCAGTCGCAGCCGCGGGCCGAGCGAACGGATGTGATCATCGAGCAGATCAGAAGTCTCAAGTCCGGTCATGGGCGGCGGGCGGGGTGGTTGGATGGGGGTGGGATTCCACTCCCCCACCAACGCGGCGCCGCGCTCTTTGGTTACACCGCGGCCAGCACCGCGGCCTCGACCCGGTCCCGTTCCGCCTGCTGAGCCCATGATCCGACGAGATAGAAGGCGTCCACCACGTCACCGCCAAGGGTGGAGATCCGGGCCGCGCGCACCTCGGCCCCGGCCTCGTCGAGCGCGGTCGCCACCCGGTAGAGCAGCCCCGGCGAGTCGGCCGCGCGCAGCTCGAGCACGGCCGCGCCGGTCGCCTCCCCGCGTTGCCAGACCACCCGCGGCGAGGCCGTCCCGCCCCGCGCGCTCATCGCCCGGGCCCGCACCCGCTGGGTGACCGACACATCCCCGGCGGCGACCCGGCGCAGGTCGGCGGCGAGCGCCACCGGGTCGTACGGCGATCCGTAGCGCGGCGACGTGAGGAACTCGACGATGGCCCGGCCGTCGACCGTGGACGCGTTCGCCCCGGCCACGTCGAGCCGGTGCATGGCCAGGCAGGCCGCCACCGCCCCGAGCAGGCCGCGCCGGTCGGCGGCGGCCACCGCCACCCGGTCGCCGTCCAGGTGCACGGCCGGCAGGCCGCCCTCCAGCAGCTCGGGGTCGGGCGCCGGCGGCTCGGGCAGCTCGCCGGTGTCGAGCGCGGTGTGCACCCGGCTGACCAGCTCGGCCATCAGCCGGCCCTTCCAGTCCGACCACGCGGCCGGGCCGGTGGCGTGCGAGTCGGCCCGGGCCAGCGCGTGCAGCAGGTCGAGGGTGGCGCTGTCGCCGACCTGCTCGGCCACCGTCGAGATGGTGACCGGGTCGCTCAGGTCGCGGCGGGTGGCCACGTCGGGCAGCAGCAGGTGCAGCCGCACGAGCTTCTCGATCGTGGCCACGTCGGCGGCGGGCAGGCCGATCCGGGTCGCGATCTCGGCGGCGATCGGGGCGCCCACGATGCTGTGGTCGCCCGGCAGTCCCTTGCCGACGTCGTGCAGGAACGCGCCGATCAGCAGCAGGTCGGGGCGGTCCACCTCGCGGGCGTAGGCGGTCGCCTCGTACGCGGCCTGCACCAGGTGCCGGTCGAGCGTGAAGCGGTGCACCGGGTGGTGCTGGGGCAGGCTGCGCATCCGCGCCCACTCGGGCAGCCAGGCGTCGATCAGCCCGTACCGGTCGCAGGTCTCCCAGGTGGGCAGCAGGCCCGGTCCCGAGCCGAGCAGCGAGACCAGCGCGGCGCGGGCGGCCGGCGGCCACGGGTTGGGCAGCGGCGGGCTGAACGCGGCGAGCCACTCGCTGGTGGCGCGGGCGATCGGCAGGCGCACGGTGGCGGCCGCGGCGGCGACCCGCAGCGAGAGGGCGGGGTCGGGCACGGGGCCGATGGCGGTACGCGCGAGGACCAGCTCGCCCTCCTGCTCGACCACGTCGCGGGCGACCGGGCGGCGGGACGGTGTTCCGGGCGGCCCACCCCGGCGGCGTCCGGCCCGCAGCCGGTCGGCGGCCCGCCAGGCGTCGTCGACGGCGTGCGCGACGGTCCGGGCGTCCCCGGCGACCCGGCGCAGCAGCGCGTCGCCGTCGTCGAGCTCGAGCAGCTCGGCCACCGCGCCGCGCTCCTGGGCGACCAGCCGGTCGACCCGGCGGCCGACGGCCAGGTGCAGGGCGTCGCGGGTGTCGAGCAGGCGCAGGTTGGCGGCCCGGACCGCGGGCCGCATGGTGTCGGCGACGCCGGCCCGGCCGATGCCGCGCAGGATCGTCACGTCGCGCAGACCCCCGGCCGCCTCCTTGAGGTCGCCCTCGAGCAGGAAGGCGAGCTCGCCGTGGCTGGCCCAGCGGGTGGTGGTCAGTTCCTTCAACTGCGGCATGAGGCGTACGGCGGTGCGGCGCCACTGATCGCCGGCGGCCGCGACCAGCTCGCCGGACAAAGCCGGATCGCCGGCCACGTGCCGGGCGTCGAGCAGGCCGAGGGCGACCTTGACGTCGTCGTGCGCCACCGACAGCGCCTCCGGCAGCGTGCGCACGGAGTGGTCGAGGCCGAGCCGGGCGTCCCAGATCGGATACCACAGGGCCGAGGCGATCCGGTCGATCCCGGCCGTGCCGTTGTGCAGCAGCACGAGATCGAGGTCGCTGTAGGGCGCGCAGTCGCGCCGGCCGAGCCCGCCCACCGCCAGCAGGCTGACGCCGGGCAGATGGCTCGGGAAGATCGCGGTGAGCCAGGAGTCGAGCGCCGCCGCCCGGTCGGCCCGGGCCGCGGCGCCGATGTGCTCCCGAAGCTTGTCGAGCGAGCCGCCGGCCGGCACCGACGGTGGGGCCGGCGGCTCACTGGACATGTTGTTCATCCTCAGAGCGCGTCGAGGCCGCGCTCGCCGGTCCGGACCCGGACGACCTCCTCGACGGCGGTCACCCAGACCTTCCCGTCACCGATCTTGCCGGTCCGTGCCGAGGTGACGACGGCATCGACGATCTTGTCCACGTCGATCTCGTCGGTCACCACCTCGACCTTGATCTTCGGCAGGAACTCCACCGTGTACTCGGCGCCCCGGTACACCTCGGTGTGCCCCTTCTGCCGTCCGTACCCCTGTACCTCGCTCACGGTCAAGCCGGTCACGCCCAGCGCGTGCAGCGCTTCCTTCACCGCGTCGAGCTGGTACGGCTTGATGACCGCGGTCACCAGCTTCATGCTCAGTCCCTCTCTCGGAGCAGTCATACGGGTATTTAACCGGCGACCTTCTGGCTGACGTCCGCCTTGCCGTCAGCATCCACCTGCTTCGCGCCACCGATGCCGGCCATCGCGAACGCGCTGCCCCCGCCCGAGCCCGCGGCCGGGGTGAAGTCGTACGCGGTCTCACCGTGGTCGGCGATGTCGATGCCGCCGATCTCGGCGTCCTCGCTGACCCGGAAGACCTTGACGGCCTTGAGGACCAGGGCGAGCAGCCCGGCGATGATGAACGAGTAGAAGGTGACCGCGATGCTGCCGACGAACTGGCGGCCGAGCTGGGTCGCGCCGCCACCGTAGAACAGGCCGTTGTCCGCGCCGAGCACGTCGGAGATCGCGCCGTTGACCTGGGTGGTGGCGAAGAAGCCGATGGAGAGGGAGCCGATCCATCCGCCGACGAAGTGGACGCCGACCACGTCGAGCGAGTCGTCGTAGCCGAGCTTGTACTTCAGGCCGACGGCGAGCGCGCAGACCGCGCCGGCGATGATGCCGATCAGGACGGCCGGCAGCGGGGCGACGAAGCCACAGGCCGGGGTGATGGCGACCAGGCCGGCGACCGCGCCGGAGGACGCGCCGACCAGGGTCGGCTTGCCGTCGCGCAGCCACTCGACGACGCACCAGCCGCAGAGCGCGGCGGCGGTGGCGAGCTGGGTGTTGACGAAGGCGAACGCGGTGGTGCTGTCGACGGTCAGCTCGGAGCCGGCGTTGAAGCCGAACCAGCCGAACCACAGCAGGCCGGCGCCGAGCGCGACGAACGGCACGTTGTGCGGGCGCATGTTCTCCCGCGGCCAGCCGAGGCGCTTGCCGAGCACCAGCGTGACGGCGAGAGCCGCCGCACCGGCGTTGATGTGCACCGCCGTGCCACCGGCGAAGTCGAGCGCGTGGAGCTTGGCGCCGATCCAGCCGCCGCCCCAGACCCAGTGCGCGACCGGGACGTAGACCAGGGTGAACCAGCCGAGGGCGAACAGCACCCAGCCGCCGAACTTGAGCCGGTCGGAGAGCGAGCCGCTGATCAGGGCGACCGTGATGATCGCGAACATCATCTGGAACGCCATGAACACGTACGTCGGGATGCCGGTCTGGCCCCACATCTCGGAGCCCCACGAGGTCCCGGATCCCCAGTACTGGCTGAAGCTGCCGAGGAACTTGTTGAGGCCGTCGCTGTCGTTGGTTCCGAACGCCAGCGTGAAGCCGTAGAGGGCCCACAGGACGGAGATGAGCCCGATACACGAGAAGCTCATCATCATCATGTTCAGCATGCCCTTGGACCGGTTGAGGCCACCGTAGAACAGCGCCAGACCGGGGGTCATAAGCAGAACGAGTGCAGACGACAGGAGCAACCAGGCGGTATTGCCGGTGTTGATCTCCACGCTGCCTCCTCTCGAAATTAGGTGTCCTCCCACACGACCCACGGGGCAGCGTCGCCAGTCGGCCGGTTCGCAGGGAAGCGTTCCGGTCCGCTGTTTCACGCACGGTCTACGCGCGATTTCCGGCGCGTGACGGGTTGTTTCGTACGTGTGAAGAAACTCTCACAGGCCCCACGCCGAAAGCCCCGAAACCGGGGCAATCGGTATCAGCGGAGGGCGTATTCGAGAGTGTGCCGCTCGTAGTCGAGCAGACGCAGATCACGCATCGGGCGCCGGAGATGCCCCTTGTGCACGATGCGGACGAAGGCCGGGTCGCCGGCCGCGGCCATCCGCCGGATGCCTTCGACGTGGTCCACGATCCGCTTCCGGATGGTGCGGACCAGGCGGTGGCGGTCGCGCGGGATCAGCCCGTACGCGTCGGCGAAGAGCCGCAGGCGACGCGGCCGGTTCGGGCGTTTCCACCCCAGGGTGTACGAGTCCCGGTCGCTGAACAGCGGCACCCAGGTCCACGCGGCGTAGGCGACGTCGTAGATCCGGGCGCCCGGCGAGGCCAGGTCGAAGTCGATGAGCGCGAGGGTGCCGTCCGGCCGCCAGACCACGTTGTGCGGGGCGGCGTCGTGGTGGCAGATCACCTCGGTGTCCGGCGGCGGTGGCCCGAACGAGCGCCAGACCGCGTTCGGCGGCGGCACGAAGCCGTACTGCGCGTCGTGGAACATCCGCAACATGGTCGCGACGGTGACCAGCGCTTCCTCGGTGACCCAGTGCGGGGCCAGCGGGTATTCGCCGCACTCACCGTCGAGGTACGAGAGAACCTCGCGGCCCTTCTCGTCGACGCCCAGCGCGTGCGGGGAACCGGTGAAGCCCACCCGCTCGAGGTGGTTGAGGAGCGCGTGCACCGCCGGCGTCCACGGCCCGGTGTTACGCCGGACGGTGTCGCCGACCCGCGAGACCGTGCTGACGTTGCCGCCGTGCAGCGGAATCTCCCGCACCGGCTCCTGCGTCACCCACGCCCCCCTGGTCTCGAACACTCTGCGACTCCGAGACTAGCCGTCGGAGCCAAGCAACGCCTCGACGAAGGCGCTCGGCTCGAACGGGGCCAGATCGTCCGGACCCTCGCCCAGACCGATGAGCTTGACCGGAATCCCCAGCTTGCGCTGCACCGCGATGACGATGCCGCCCTTGGCCGTGCCGTCCAGCTTGGTCAGCACCACGCCGGTCACATCCACCACTTCAGTGAACACGCGCGCCTGCTCGAGTCCGTTCTGTCCGGTCGTCGCGTCCAGGATCAGCAGCGTCTCGTCGACCGGCCCGTGCTTCTCCACGACCCGCTTGACCTTGCCGAGCTCGTCCATCAGGCCGACCTTGTTCTGCAGGCGGCCGGCCGTGTCGATGACGACCGTGTCGATGCCGGTGTCGATGCCCCGCTTGACCGCGTCGAACGCCACGCTGGCCGGGTCGCCGCCCTCGGGGCCGCGCACGGTCTCGGCGCCGACCCGCTCGCCCCAGGTCTGGATCTGGTCGGCGGCGGCGGCCCGGAAGGTGTCGGCCGCGCCGAACAGCACCGTGCGCCCGTCGGCGATCAGCACCCGGCCGATCTTTCCGCAGGTGGTCGTCTTGCCCGCGCCGTTCACGCCGACGACCAGCACCACGGCCGGGCGGCCGTCGTGCGGCGCGGTCTTGAGGCTGCGGTCGAGCTCGGGCTCCAGCGCGCCGGTGAGCTCCTCGGCGAGCTGGGCGCGCACCTCGGCCGCCGTGCGGGTGCCGAGCACGCGGACCCGCTCCCGCAGCCGGGCGACGATCACCTGGGTGGCCTCGACGCCGACGTCGGCCGAGATCAGGCTGTCCTCGATCTCCTCCCAGGCGTCCTCGTCGAGGTGGTCGCGGGAGAGCACGCTGAGCAGGCCGCGGCCGAAGGCGTTCTGCGAGCGGGCGAGCCGGGCCCGCAGGCGGACGAGCCGGCCCGCGGTGGGCTCCGGCGCCTCGATCGACGGGACGATCTCCTCGGCCGGCTTTTCCTCGGCCGGGGCCGTGACCAGCGGCGGGAGCTCCTCGTCGGCCTCGGCCGGGACGACGAGACCGGGCGCTTCCTCGTCGGCCGGGGGCCGCTCGATCGTGGTCGTCGGGGCCCCACCGGGCGGCGGCAGCTCCCGGCGGCGCATCCGCGGCACCACCAGGCCGACGGCGCCGGCCACCAGGACGACAAGCAGGATCACTGCGGCGACCACGTATTCCATAGCCGAAATCCTGACAGATGAGCCGTCGGTACGTGGCGTGGGCCGGTCCAGTGGCGAGATCCGGCACATCTGACGGAGGATGGGACGCCCCGTTCACCTGCGTTCCCCCGCGTGGAGGCCAGTGCCCGTGACCGCTCACCTGCTCATCGGACCGGTTCTGCGGCGCGTGGCCGGCACCAGTGCCACGATCTGGGTCGAGACCACCGAGCCGGCCACCGTGTGCGTCGACGTCTCCGGGGGCGGCTCCGGCGAGGCCCGGACCTTCTCCGCGTACGGGCATCACTACGCGCTCGTGGTCGTCGAGGGTCTGACCCCGGCGACGACCAGCGAGTACCGGGTCGTCATCCAGGATCGCCAGGTGTGGCCGGCCGCGGACTCGGCGTACCCACCCTCGGTGATCCGGACCCGCCCGGCGCAGGACGAAGACGTACCCGTGCGCCTGATCTTCGGATCTTGTCGCGAGGCGACGCCGCACTCGACCGCCCGGCACCTCCCGCCGGACGCCCTCGACGCCTACTCGCGGCGCCTGATGGCCGACCCCGGCAATCCGGACCTGCGCCCCGACCTGATCGTGCTGCTCGGCGACCAGGTGTACGCGGACAACACGTCGAAGAAGGTCCGGCGCTTCCTGCGGCGCCGCCGGGCCGCCGGGCAACCGGGCCCGGACGACCAGGTGGTGACGTTCGACGAGTACACCAAGCTCTACCTGGAGTCGTGGCGCGACCCGGAGATCCGCTGGTTGCTCGCGACCGTGCCGAGTGTGATGATCTTCGACGACCACGAGATGATCGACGACTGGAACACCTCGGCCTCGTGGCGCGACGACATGGCGGCCCAGTCCTGGTGGACCGAGCGGATCACCGGCGGCCTGGCGTCCTACTGGGTCTATCAGCACCTGGGCAACCTCGCGCCGGACGAGCTCGCCGCCGACCCGCTCTACCAGCAGGTGACCGAGGCCGAGGACGCCACCGTCCTGCTGCACGACTTCGGCCGCTCGGTCGACGGCGCCCAGCACCTTTATCAATGGAGTTTCGCCCTCGACCTGGGCCGCACCCGCCTGGTCATGCTCGACAACCGGTGCAACCGGGTGCTCACGCCGGGCGCGCGCGAGATGCTGCCGGCGACCGAGTGGCAGTGGTTCCTCGACCGGGCCACCGGCGAGTACGACCACCTGGTCGTGGGCTCGTCGCTGCCGTGGCTGATGCCGCCCGCGATCCACCACCTGGAGGCGTGGAACGAGCGCCGGGCCGACTCGTCCTCGCCGAAGGTGGCGGCCCGGGCCGAGAAGATCCGGCGGGCCTTCGACCTCGAGCACTGGGCGGCGTTCAGCCGGTCGTTCGTGGCGATGGGCGAGCTGTTCAAGCGCCTCGGCGAGGGGTCGTACGGCGGTCGCGTGGGCGCCGGCGGGGCCTACGGGGCGCCGGCCACGATCAGCGTGCTCTCCGGGGACGTCCATCACTCGTACGTGGCCGCGGCCGACTTCGGCGCCGGCGTGCACACGCCGGTGATGCAGCTGACCTGCTCGCCGGTGCACAACCAGGTGCCCGCCTTCATGCGCCCGCTGATGCGGTTCAGCTGGTCGCGGCTGGCCGCGCGGGGCGTACGCGGGGTGGCCAAGGCGGCCGGGGTTCCCCGCCCCCCATGGAGCTGGAAGCGCCTCGCGGGCCCCTACTTCGGCAACGCGGTGAGCACCCTGAACCTCGACGGCGAGATCGCGAGCGTACGGGTCGAGGGCACCGACAAGGAGGGCAAGCTCTTCGAGGTCGCCTCGGTGCGGTACCCCAGCTGTAATCGGATCGCGGGAGCGGCCGGTTCCCGGCAGGATGACCGGCGATGACTACTTGGACCGCACCCGCCGCACAGCGCGAAGACGAACCCTTCACCGGCTCCGAGCGCCCGATGCTCCAGGGCTGGCTCGACTGGCACCGCCAGACCCTGCTGCGCAAGTGCGCGGGCCTGACCGCCGCCCAGCTCAAGACGGCGAGCGTCGAGCCGTCCAACCTGACGCTGCTGGGCCTCGTGCGCCACATGACCGAGGTCGAGCGCATCTGGTTCGTGGTCCGGGCCGCCGGCCAGACCCCGCCCGGCGCCCTCTACAACACCGAGGAGAACTGGGACGGCGATTTCGACGACGTGGCCGACGCCGACGCCGAGGCGAACCTGGCCGCCTTCCGGGCCGAGCTGCCGGCCGCCGACCAGGCCGTGGCCGACCTGCCGCTGGACCACGAGTTCACCCACCGCGAAAACACCATGACGCTGCGCTGGGTCTACCTCCACATGATCGAGGAGTACGCCCGCCACAACGGCCACGCCGACCTCCTGCGCGAGCGAATCGACGGCGAAACCGGCGACTGACGTCACTCCGGGAGGTCGAGGGCCTTCCGCAGGTAGGCGACGTGCTGCGGCCCCGACCAGCGGTACGCCGACAGCCCCGCCGACCGCGCGCCGCGCACCACGCGGTCGTCGTCGTCGACGAACAACACCCGGTCCGGTGCGACGCCGACCAGCTCGCACGCCCGGGCGAAGAACTCCGGCGCCGGCTTGTGGACCTTCAGCTCCCACGAGCTGATCACCACGTCGACCTCGTCGGCCAGGCCCAGCGCCTCCAGGTCGGGGCGCAGGCGGTCGGTGGCGTTCGTCGCCAGGCCGACCTTGCGGCCTCCGGCCCGCACCTCGCGGACGAAGGCCAGCACGTCCGGGTCAGGCTCGCCGCGATAGGACTGCCAGCGCTCGACGGCCTCGGCCGCCGCTTCCGGCGCGAGCGGCAGGCGGGAGGCGACCAGCCGCATCCACTCGGCGTCGGTGATCTCGCCGGCCACCGCGGGACGGTAGATGTCCCACGACATCGCCGTCTCGAGCAGCGCCGCCGGTTTCAGGCCGTACTCGACCTCCACCGCGATCATCGGGGCCGGGTCCCAGCGGCGCAACACGCCGTCCAGGTCGATGAGCAGGGCCTGGGCGCGATCGCGCGACATCCGGTCTAGTCCTCCGAGTCCTTGGCCAGCCGCTGGCTGATCACCTGGGTGACACCGGCGCGCATGGTGACGCCGTAGAGGGCGTCGGCGACCTCCATGGTGCGCTTCTGGTGCGTGATGATCAACAGCTGGCTGTGCTCCCGCAGCTGTGCGAAGAGCGTAATCAACCGGCCCAGGTTGACGTCGTCGAGGGCGGCCTCGACCTCGTCCATGATGTAGAAGGGCGACGGACGGGCCCGGAAGATGGCGCACAGCATCGCCACCGCGGTCAGCGAGCGCTCGCCGCCGGAGAGCAGCGACAGCCGCTTGATCTTCTTGCCCGGCGGCCGGGCCTCGACCTCGACGCCCGTGGTCAGCATGTCCTCGGGGTCGGTGAGCACCAGCCGGCCCTCGCCGCCCGGGAAGAGCACCTGGAAGACGACCTGGAACTCCCGGGCCGTGTCCTCGAACGCCGACGTGAACACCTCAAGGATGCGGTCGTCGACGTCCTTGACCACGGTGAGCAGGTCTTTGCGGGTCGCCTTGAGGTCTTCCAGCTGGTCGGAGAGGAACTTGAACCGCTCCTCGAGCGCCGCGAACTCCTCCAGCGCCAGCGGGTTGACCTTGCCGAGCAGCTGGAGGTCGCGCTCGGCCTTGTTGGCCCGCTTCTCCTGCGTCGGACGGTGGAACGGCGCCGGGTCGGGCACCGGCTTGCCGTCCTTGTCGGCCTGGGCGGTCTCGGCGGCGCTCGGCGGCACCAGCTGGTCCGGCCCGTACTCGGTGATCAGCGTGTCGACGTCGAGCGAGAAGTCCTCGGCCGCCTTGGCCTCGAGCTGCTCGATGCGCATGCGCTGCTCGGCCCGGGCCATCTCGTCGCGGTGCACCTCGCTGGTGAGCCGCTCGAGCTCGGCGACCAGCCGCTTGGCGCTCGCCCGCACCTCCTGCAGCTCGGCCTCGCGGGCGGTGCGGGCCTGGGCGAGCTCGTCGCGCGCCTCGACGGCGGCGGCGAGCGACACCTCGACCCGGAGCATGGCGGTGGCCGCGCCGAGCGCGACCGCCTTGGCGATCTCGGCGCCCCGGGCGCGGGCGGCGCGGCGGGCGGCGGCGCGCTCGCGCGCCTGTCGCTCGGCGTTGGCCTGGCGCATGAGCGAGTCGGCCCGGCCGGCGATCGAGGAGACCCGTTCCTCGGCCGTACGCACGGCGAGCCGCACTTCCATCTCGTTCTGCCGGGACTGGGGCACCAGGGCCGCCAGCGTGTCGCGCTCCTCGGTGGACGGCTCCTCGTCGATCGGGGTCGCCTCGGCCAGGCTGAGCCGCTCCTCGAGCTCGGCCAGGCGCATCAGGTCGTTCTCCCGGGCGCCCTCGGCCTTCTGCCGGGCCGCGCCGAGGCGCTCGCTCTCGGCCTTGGCCGATCGGGCCGCGGCGCCGAGCTCGGCGAGCCGGCGGGCGGCCGCGTTGCGCTCGCCCTCGGCCGCGCGCTTGGCGGCGGCCGCGACGTTCACCGCTTCCTTCTTCTCCGCGACCTCGGCGCGCGCGTCGACCAGCTGCGCCTTGACCTCGCGGATCGTCGCCTCGGCGGTGGCCCGCTGCGCCTTCGCCTCGTCGACCGCGGCCTGCACCTCGATGTAGCTGGTGGCCTTGCCCGAGCCGCCGGCCGCCGTGAACGCGCCGAGCACGTCGCCGTCGGGGGTGACCGCGCGCAGCTCCGCGTTCTGCGCCACCAGCCGGGCGGCCTCGGCGAGGTCGGGCACGAGGGCGACGTCGCGCAGGACGCGGTTGAGGGCGGGCCGGATCTGCTCGGGGCAGTCGATCACCTCGGGCGCCCAGACGGCGCCCTCCGGCAGATGCGGGCGGAGGGACTCGAGCGAGCCGCGCATGCCGGGGCCGGGCGGCGAGGCGACCACCAGGGCCGCTCGGCCGGCGTCGGCGATTTTGAGCGTACGCATCGCCTCGATCGCCTCGTCCACACCGGAGAGCGCGACCGAGTCCGCCAGGGTGCCCAGTGCCGCCGCGACGGCGGCCTCGTAGCCGGACCGGACGGTGAGCATCGACGCGAGGCTGCCGAGCAGGCCCGGCACCTCGCCGGACTTGGCCAGCAACGCCCCGGCGCCGTCCTTGCGCCGGAGACCGAGGGCGAGCGCCTCCTCGCGGGCCTTCCAGCTGGCGGCGTCCTTCTCGGCGGCGCGCTCGGCGTCGGACAGCTCCCGCACCACGGCGCCGGCCCGGTCGTGCGCGCCGACGGCCTCGGCGTGCCGCTCGTCGAGCTCCACATTGTCGCGGTCGGCCTCGGTCGACTCGGCGGCGACGGCGTCGACCTCGGCCTGGGCGGCCTCGGCACGCATCAGGGCGTCGGTGTGCGCGGCGGCGAGGCGCTCGATCTCCTCGGCGGCCGATCCGGTACGGGCGCGAGCCGCGTTCACATTTCCGGCGAGCTTGGCGAGTCCCTCTCGGCGGTCGGCGATGGCCTTCGCGGCCGTACGCAGGGCGCCCTCGGCCGCCGCGAGCTGGCGCTCCAGCTCCTGCCGTCGCTCGACCGCCTCGGCCAGCCGCATCTGATCGTCGGTGAGCGCCTCGCGCAGCTCCTCCTCCTGCTCGCGCACCCGCTCGGCCTCGGCGACCAGCTGGTCGGGGTCGCGGCCGGGCCGCTCCTCGTCGGGGGTGGCGGCGAGGTGCCGCAGCCGCTCGCTGGCGAGCTGCTCGGTCGAGCGGAAACGCTCCTGGAGGGCGGAAAGCTTGTACCAGGTGTCCTGGGCGGCCTGCAGCAGCGGCGCGTCCTCGGCGTGCGCGGCCTCGAGCTCGGCGAGCCACCGCTGGACCTCGCGGTTCTCCTCCTCGACCTGCTCGCGCCGATCGCGCATCGCCGACTCGTCGGCGATCTCCTTGTCCAACGTGGTGCGCAGCGTGTGCAGGTCGTCGGCGAGCAGCCGGAGCCGGGCGTCGCGCAGGTCGGCCTGGATGCCGGCGGCGCGGCGGGCCACCTCGGCCTGCTTGCCGAGCGGCTTGAGCTGGCGGCGAAGCTCGGCGGTGAGGTCGGTCAGCCGGTTGAGGTTGACCTGCATCGCGTCGAGCTTGCGGATCGCCTTCTCTTTGCGCTTGCGGTGCTTGAGGACGCCGGCGGCCTCCTCGATGAACGCGCGGCGGTCCTCGGGCTTGGCGTGCAGCATCGCGTCGAGCCGGCCCTGGCCGACGATGATGTGCATCTCCCGGCCGATGCCGGAGTCGCTGAGCAGCTCCTGGATGTCGAGCAGGCGGCAGGCGTTGCCGTTGATCTCGTACTCGCTGGCGCCGTCGCGGAACATGCGGCGGGTGATCGAGACCTCGGTGTACTCGATCGGAAGCGCGCCGTCGTTGTTGTCGATCGTGAGCGTCACCTCGGCGCGGCCCAGCGGCGCCCGGCCGGCGGTGCCGGCGAAGATGACGTCCTCCATCTTGCCGCCGCGAAGCGCCTTGGCGCCCTGCTCGCCGAGGACCCAGGCGATGGCATCGACGACGTTGGACTTACCGGAGCCGTTGGGACCCACCACACAGGTGATGCCCGGCTCCAGGCGCAGCGTCGTAGCGGAGGCGAAGGACTTGAAGCCCTTGACCGTCAGGCTCTTGAGGTGCACGGATCTCCGAGGGTCGACAACAGGGTGCTGGTGCTTGGCTGCACGTTGCTTGGGGTGCAGGCTACCCGCCGCCCGCCCCATCGGCCCGGCACGCCGCGCTCAGCGGGGGTGCCGCCCTGCAAATCGGACAAAAAGATGCGCGCCGCCACGGGGTGGAGGCGCGCTGTGTGAATCGCGTTCTTGGTGCTGAGGGGGGAGGGACCGCCGGATTGCGGCGGCGGCTGGAACTCAGGTCAGCGCCGGCTCGGTCAGCCGCAGGATGTCGTCCGCTTCCGCGGCGGCCGCCGCGAGACGATCATTCTCCGCCCGGAGGCGGGTGACCTCGAACTCCAGAGCCTGCACCCTGGAACGCAGTCGGGTGACCTCGTCGAGCAGGCGCCGATCGGGCGCCGCACCTACGTGGCCGAAGAGGGCCTTCGCCATGGTGACTCCTTGAGAAGCATCGCTTCTTCTTCGGTGTTGTTTGACTCCGCGCGCTCTGTGTCGCGCGCCCAGCGTGCACCACACCTCTATGCACACGGGCACGCGTGAGCACAGAATCGTGCACCCGCGGAACGTAGTCTGAGGTGCAGATGTCCCACACCAGGAGCAGCGACTGAATGGCTAGCCACTGAAACCAGGCATGAGTGGGCGCGACTGGCGACACCTCCATAGTCCGCCGATACCCACGCTCCGTCAAGCGGTGCGGAAGGCGTCGCGCTCACCAGGCCAGTGAATCATGCCACGTTGACACTCTTTACCAGGCCTTATGTTTCGCTTAGCGGGTTTGCCGCCACCTGACGCCGCCGCATACGGTCGGCCACGCCGTTGTGGACAGCCCGTCAAAAATGTCATAGGCGGGCCGTAAAGTCGCCCCACCCAGTTCCGGGTGGGGTTGGGTAACCAGTTCCGGGTCGGGTCGGCTAACCAGTCCCGGAGCTGGTCGCCCAATCCGGGTGATCACCCACGAGGCACACCGAGCCCGGCCGCCACGGCGGCCGGCCGGTGCGGCGTCGCGGCGGTGAGCCTCTCGGCATCTCGATCACCGCGCCCACCGCCCGCGCGACGCCCGCGTCCCCCACGGGCCGCGCCGGGCCGTGCGGCCACGCGAACGCCGGGGCCTGGCGCCGGGCGCCAGTGGCGGGGCACCCGGCGCCGGGTCGCCCCGCGAGTCGGCTCTCCCGCTCCGCACCACTCACTTCCGCCGGTCGGCGCGCACCTGCACCCACCCGCTGCGCGCCACGCGGTCCGCACCACCCGCTGCGCGCCACCCGCTCCGCAACACCCGCTCCGCACCACCCGCTCCGCACCACCCGCTGCGCGCCAGGCGGCCCGCATCACCCGCTCCGCACCACGCAGTGCGCGCCCGGCGGTCCGCATCACCCGCTCTCCAACACCCGCCGCGCGCCACCCGCTCCACACCACCCGCCGCGCGCCACCCGCTCCACAACACCCGCCGCGCGCCACCCGCTCCGCGCCATTCGCAACCGCCCTCCGCCCCGCCCTCCGTCCCGGGCCCGGCGGTCTGCACCATCCGGTTTGCGCACCCGGTCCGCTCCGCTCGGATTGCGCACTCATTCCGCACCAAGCGATCTGCGCAAATCACTCCGCACCACGCGACCTGAACCACTCAATCCGCACCACGCATCACGGTCTTTGCCATGCGCAATTTGCTCCTTGCGACTCGCGTGCACGCGATCACCCACTCACTCACCCGGCCATTCCCTCGGGCTCGGCGGCCCGAAACCCCGCGACGGTCGCCACGCTCGGCGGCCCACACTCCGGGAGCCGCCCCTCGATCGGTCACCCGCGCGCGGCGGCCCAGGCCGGGAGCACTCCCCCTCGATCGATCACCCGCGCTCGACGGCCCCAGCACTCCCCCTCAATCGGTCGCCCCGGCGGTCTAGGACCCCGGCCCGGGAGCACTCCGCCTCAATCGGCGACCCCGGCGGTCGGGGCCCCGGCCCGGGAGCACTCCGCCTCAATCGGCCACCCCGGCGGTCGGGGCCCCGGCCCGAGAGCACTCCGCCCGCGACGGTCACCCACCGTCAGCGGCCCCCTCCGCGGCCCTCCCGTCGACGATCACTCGCGCTGGGCGCCCCGCCCGGAACCTCCCCTCGGCGGCCACCCGCGCTCGGCGGGCCTCACCCGGTGAGTCGTCCCCTCGGCGGGTGGTCGCTCGACGGCGCGAATATGTGACAATTCGTGCAAAGCGGGCGGCAAATCGGATAAAAAGCGCGTAAAAGTGTCGCCTAGTTGACAGGCTCTCGTAACTTCCCCGGGCTGTCTCGTTGCCTCCTTCGTGAAATCGACCCCGTCGCCCGAGCGCGTCTGCCTGCTTACCGGCGGCGGGTACCCGTACCGGCGGGACGCGCTGAGTGGGTGGTGCCGGACGCTCGTCGAGGGCCTGCGCCGCTTCGGCTTCGACCTGCTCACCGTCACGGACCGCGAACCGCCGTCCGCGCCCGCGTACCCGCTGCCGCTCAACGTCCGCTCGGCCAAGGCCGTGCAGGTCGGACGCGAGCCCGTCCGAGAACGCCGCCGCGGCGACAGCAACGAGAGCGGCCGCGGAGCGGCTCACCTGCTCTGCCGTGGACTGATCGAGGAGCGCCGGTTCGCCACCGGTCTTCGCGGGCTGGCCGAGCTGGCCGCCGAACGACCCGACCCGCTGGCCGGGGTGCCGCTCGCCGACCTGCTGATGGACGCCTGGAAAAGCCGGCCCGAACCGGCGGAGCCGACGCTGCCGAGGCTCGGGGCGCGCGACGCCCGTACCGCCGCGACCCTGCTCAAGCACGCCCTCGGAGCCCTGACCGTGCCGGTGCCGGAGGTCGACCTGGTGCACTGCGTCGGCGGCACCACCCCGATGCTGGCCGCGCTCGGCGGACGGTTCCGGGACGGCGTCCCGCTGCTGCTCACCGAGGCCCGGGCGCCGGTCGCCCGGCACCGGCCGGCCGAGGACCGGCTGTCGCCGGCGGTGCGGGCGGTGCTGCGGCGCTTCCGGGCCGCGGTGGCGCGCACCGGGTACGCCGAGGCCGGCCTCATCGCCCCGCTCAGCGCCTACCACCACGGCTGGGCCCTGCGGCACGGCGCCGAGGCCGCCCGGCTGGTGCAGGTGCCGGCCGGGGTCGACCCCTCGGAGTACCCGGGCGCGGCCGAGCTGGACACCGACCCGGCCGTGGTCTGGGCCGGCAGCGGCGGGCCGGACAGTGGGCTCACGCCGCTGCTGGCCGCGTTCGAGCAGGTGGCGGCGGCCCTGCCGGGGACCGTGCTGCACCTGGTCGGCGTCACGCCGGCGCACGAGGATCACTGCGCCGAGCAGATCGAGCGGACCGGGCTGGGCCGCGCCGTGCGGCTGCACCCGCTGCCCGCCGACCCGCGCGACCGGTACACGGCCGGGCACGTCGTGGCCCACGTGCCGGGGCCGGCCGACCCGCCGTACCGGCTGATCGAGGCGATGATGTCGGGCCGCGCGGTCGTCGGGGTGGACGTCGGGCCGGCCGCCGAGACGATCGGCGACGCGGGCGTGCTGGTGCAGCCGGACGACCCGGCCGAGCTGGCGATCGCGATCGTCGGGCTGCTGCGCGCGCCGAACCGCCGGCGCCAGCTGGGCGACGCGGCGCGGCGCCGGGCGCTGACCCATTACACCAACGACCGGGTGGTACGGGTCTACGGCGCCCTCTACGCCGACCTGTCCGCGCCCCCGCCCGCCACGGCCTTCGAGGTCGCGCTCGCGGTGCCGGCCCCGCGGACCGCGAACCCGGCCACCCTGCGCTGGTTGACCCCGGAGCGAGCCGTGATCCCGTCCGGCTCGATGCCCGGCGGCCCGATGCCCGGCCGGCCCGGCCCGGCGGGAGAGGCGGAACCGGCCGCAGAAACGGAACCGGCCGGAGGAACGGAACTGGCCGGAGAAACGGAAGTCGCCGGAGAAACGGAACTGGCGGAGGAAGTGGAAGAGGAGAAGGCGATGGCCGCGCAGGGCGGTGAGGGGCTGTGACGATCACGCCGCGGCGCCCGGTGACCACGCCGCGCGCGGCCCGGACCCGTACCCGTCGAAGGAGCGCCGTCGGACACGGCCGGCATGCTCCCGCCGTACGGCTGCATCCCAGGCATTCACGGCATGCCGCCGAACCGCAAGTCGCCCCACCGGAGCTCGCGCCCCCCGCGCGCGGCGCCTACCTGAACGCCGCCGTGCTCCGCTGCGCCCTCTATCTCGGTCCGCTGAGCGTCGCCGTCGCCGGTGGCGGGCAGCTCCGGCAGGTCGCGTGGCCGGTCCCGCTGGTCACGCTGCTGCTCGGCTGGACCGCCGCCCAGGCCCTGACCTGCGCCGGCGTCACCATCGCCCAGCGCGCCGGGATCGCCACCGCCTGCCGTCTGGTCGCGGCCGGCTTCGCCGCGGTCGCCGGCCTCTGGTGCGCGCTGGTCTGGATCGCGCCCTCCGCGCTGCTCGGACCCCATCGCGGCATGGCTCTCGTGGTCGGCCTCGGCGGCCTCGCGACGCTGGCCACCGTCACCGCCGCCCTGGTCACCCGGGCCGAGGCCGCGGTCGTCCGGTGGTCGGTGCCCTGCTGGCTGCTGGCCGTCGCCGGTTTCGCACATCTTCTGCCCGTCGGCACCCTGCTCCCGGCCGCGATCGTGGTGGCGCTGGTCCGCGCGTTCCGCCCGGCGATGCTGCCCGCCTGCCGCCGCCCGCTCCGGCTCACCCGGCCCGAGCTGCATCGCGCCGGCGGATATCTGGTGATCGGCGCGTCCCAGGCGGTCTGCGTGGGTCTGGTGTGGCGGGCCGGACCGTCCGGGTCGACCATGCCGTTCTGGCTGCCGCTGCTGCTCGCGGTGCCGATCCTCGAGGCCCTGATCGGCTGGAACAACGAGGCCGGCGCCGACCCGGCCGGCCGGCGCGGCGTCACCACGGTCACCATCGCCGGGCTGCTGCCGCCGCTCGCCCTGGGCTGCGCGCTGGCCCTGGCCGCCTACGAGACCGGCGCCCGCGACGAGATCCTCGGCCTGGCCGGCGGCACCCTGCTCGGCGGGGTCTTCGCCATCACGTTCCTGCTCGCCGCCCGCGGCCGGATCGGCGTCGCCGCCGTCATCGCGGCCGCGCCGCCGCTGGCCACCGTCCTCCTGAAGCTCCTACCGACACCGGCCGCCGGCCCTCTGCCGAACGCCGTCGGCGCGCTCGCCGCCACCCACGTGGCCGGCCTGCTCGTCGTCGCTCTGACCGCCGCCGACCATCGGAGATCCTCGTGAAGACCCTCTTCCCCCCGTACGCCCACCCGTCGCCCGAGCTGGCGCTGGACTCCGAGACCTGGATCATCCGGGATCTGCCCGGCGAGCGTCGCACCCTGCACCAGTCGCTGGGCCGCATCGACCTCGACTGGGGCAGCCGGTCGCTGGCCGACGTGCTGGCCGACGTCGACGCCTGGCGGGAGGACGGCGTCGAGGGCCTGTTCCTCGACCGGGCGCCGGCCGGATCGGGCGGGGTCGGGCCGGTGGCGCTGACCATCCGGCTGGCCGCCCGGCGCGGGCTGCACCGGGTGGTGCTCAACCCGGGCGTGCCGACCCATCCGCTCTACCGCGACCTGGGCGTGCGGATCTGCACGTTCGAGGGGCCGTGGTCGGCCTATCAGAGCTGGGACGGCGACGGCGTGCGCCCGGGCGACGGCCACATCGTGCACGGCGTGCCGGCGGCGCTGCTCACCGCGGCGCGGCGGCTGATGGGGCGGCGCGGCGCCGGGTTCGGCCTGGCCACCGACGCGAGCCCGTACGTCAGCGCGTACGCGGGCGGGGCTGGCACCGGGGACAACTGAACGAGGACCGGTTCATGAACTGCTCGCGGCGGATCGGCGTGCCGCAGCGGTGGCAGGGCTCGCCCTCCCGGCCGTACGCGTTGAGCGCCCGGTCGAAGTAGCCGCTCTCGCCGTTCACGTTCACGTACAGCTCGTCGAAGCTGGTCCCGCCGGCCACGATCGCCTCGCCGAGCACGTCCCGCACGTGGGCGAGCAGCCGCCGCGCGGCCGGCCGGGTCAGCTGGTCGGTCGCCCGCGCGCCGTGCAGCTGGGCCCGCCACAGCGCCTCGTCGGCGTAGATGTTGCCCACCCCGCTGATCAGCGTCTGGTCCAACAGCGCCCGCTTGACCTCGGTGTGCTTGCCGCGCAGCCGGGCCACGAACGCCTCGTCGTCGAAGAGCGGGTCCATCGGGTCGCGGGCGATGTGCGCGATCTCGTCGGGCAGCTCGGCGCCGCCCTCGGAGACCGACAGGCCGCCGAACGTGCGCTGGTCGACGAAGCGCAGCTCGGGCCCGCCGTCATCGAAGACAAATCGGATGCGGAGGTGTTTCTCGTCCTCGGCATCCGACGGCTGCATCAGCAACTGGCCGCTCATGCCGAGGTGGCCGATGATCGCGTCGCCCGAGTCCAGCGGCAGCCAGAGGTACTTGCCGCGACGGGACACGTCGAGGATCGTGCGGCCGGCCAGCATGGCGATGAAGTGCGCGTCGCCGGGCAGGTGGCGCCGGATCGAGCGCGGGTGGTGCACCTCGACGGTCTTGATCGTCCGGCCGGTCACCCACTTGGCCAGCCCTTGACGTACGGTCTCCACCTCGGGCAATTCGGGCACCGGAACTCCTAAAGCGTGTATGGCCAGACCGTGAGCATGTACGCGCCGTACCAGAGGCCGAACGCCGCCCACGCCGCGATCGACAGCACCGCCACCCGGGGGCGGGCGCGGGCCGCGGCGACGGTCGCGGGAAGCAGCGTCAACAGTACGGGCAGCAGCAGTCGCGGCTTCGAATGGTAGAAACCGGCCTGGCCGTACACGAGCACCATGGCCACCACCCCGTAAACCGCGAGCGGCAGCCAGGGCTTCCCGGCCAGCGCCACCCCGGCCGCGGCCAGCGCCACCAGCAGCATGATCGCCATGCTCACCGGGATCCAGCCGTCGCCCGTGGACAGCGTCTGGCGCAGGAAGCTCCAGGTGCTCGAGCCGAAGTCGAACGAGGTGCCCCAGCCCGCGGTCTGGATGCGGAACCAGGCGCTCGGGTCGCCCACCCGCCAGCCCACCCAGGCCAGGAACAGCGGCACGCCGGCCAGCGCGACGGCCGCGGCGCCGAGCGGCTGCCACGCCTTCCGGCGCGACTCGCGCACCGCCATGATCGCGGCGACGGCCAGGGCGAGCGCGGCGGCGGCGCCGGTGGGGCGGGTGAGCGCGGCGCCGAGACCGAGCAGGCCGGCGGCCCACCAGACCTTGCGGTGGGCGGCGGCGAGCATGCCGGCGACAAGAGCGAGAAAGAGCGCTTCCGAGTACGCCATGGAGAGCACCACCGACACCGGAGCGGTGCAGCAGATGGCGACCAGGGCCCAGCCCGCCCGCTTGCCGTAGAGGGTGGTGCCGAGCAGGTGCAGCGCGACCGCGGCCCCGATCGAGGCGAGCCAGCTGACCGTGAGGGCGGCGGTCTGCGCGCTCAGGCCGAGCCCGGCCCCGCCCCGGATCAGCATCGGGTAGAGCGGGAAGAAGGCCAGCTCGTTGCCCTCGAGACCGCCGTTCGCCCCGTACGTGTAGCCGTGGGGGTAGCCGTTGACCGCCACCCGCAGGAACCAGCCCGCGTCCCAGACCAGCAGGCGGCCGCGCACACCCACATGGTCGTCCGCCGCGCCGCTCATCCAGGCCAGGATGAGCAGTTGCGCGATCCGGGTCAGCGCGAAGATCCCGACGGCGGTGAGCACCCCGCGCCACGCGCCGGCCAGGTCCCAGAGCCGCTCGCGATGCTCCACCCGCTCGACCTCGGGCGTGTCCACGGCCAGGCTCACAGGTCGTCTTCGCCGTCTGGTTTCTCGTCCTCGGCGTCCTGGCCGCGCTCGTTCAGCGTGCGCCAGGCGGCCGCGGCGGCCCGCTGCTCGGCCTGCTTCTTGCTGCGCCCCTCGGAGCCGCCGTAGCGCTCGCCGGCCACCACGACCCAGGCCGTGAACGTCTTGGCGTGGTCGGGCCCCGAGTCCTCGATCACGTAGTCCGGCACGCCGAGCCCGAGCGCCGCCGTGAGCTCCTGGAGGCTGGTCTTCCAGTCCAGCGCGGCGCCCCGGCCGGCCGACTCGGCCATCAGCGGGTCGAACAGCCGGTGGATCACCTCGCCCGCGACGTCCAGGCCGTGCTCCAGGTAGATCGCGCCGAGCAGCGCCTCCAGCGTGTCGGCCAGGATGCTGGCCTTGTCGCGGCCGCCGGTGGTCTCCTCGCCCTTGCCGAGCAGCAGGTGCGGGCCGAGCCCCAGCGGGCCCAGGCCCCGGGCCACGTCGGCGAGCGCATGCATGTTGACCACGCTGGCCCGCAGCTTCGCGAGCTGGCCCTCGGGCAGGTCGGGGTGGTTGTGGTAGAGCGCCGAGGTGATCACCACGCCGAGCACCGAGTCGCCCAGGAACTCGAGCCGCTCGTTGGTCGGGAGGCCGCCGTTCTCGTACGCGTACGAGCGGTGAGTGAGCGCCCGTTCCAGCAGGCCCGGCTCGATCGGGACCCCGAACGCCTCCTCGAGCGGGAGGGTCGGCGGCCGGCGGCGCTTGTCACTCATGGAGACACCTCGTTGTGCGGGATCAGGTCGGCCATGGCCGCGACGGCGCCACGGCGGTGCAGCTCGGCCGCCAGCGCGATGCCGGCGGCCAGGTCGGTTCCGGAGGCGGCGCCGTGGCAGACCACGACGGTGCCGGCAACGCCGAGCAGCAGTGCGGCGCGGGGTGGGACGCCGGCCGTCTGCCCATCGGGAGGACCGAGGCGGGCGTAGGCGGTTTCCAGCCCTTTGAGCAGGACATTCCCGGTGAAACCGTCAGTTACCACCACGTCGGCCGCCTCGCCGAGCACGACGTCGTGGCCCTCGACCAGGCCCGCGTACCGGGCGGCGCCGGGCAGGTCGGCGGCGGTGAGAAGAGGCGGCAGGGCGCGGCGCAGACGGTCGCCCTTGCCGCGCTCGATGCCGATGGTGAGCAGGCCGACCCGCGGCTCGGCGACCCGGTGCACGACGGAGGCGTACGCGGCGCCCAGCCGGGCGTGCATGACCAGGGTGTGCTCGTCGGGGTCGACGGCCGAGCCGACGTCGAGCAGCACGAGCCGGCCGGCGGCGGTGGGCAGCACGGCGGCCAGCGCCGGGCGGCGGACGCCGGGCCAGCGGCCGAGGGCGCGGGACGCGGAGATCACGACGGCCGCGGTGTTCCCGGCCGACATGACGGCGTCGGCCAGCCCGTCGGCGACGGCGCGCAGGGTGGCCCGGGCCGAGTCGTCGGGATGGATCTCGACGGCCGGCATGGGCAGCATGCCCACCCGGTCGCGTTCGGCCGGCGAAACGGCAGCCAGAACCGCGTCGGCCGCTTCGTGCGTGCCGACGAGCAGGAGATGAAGGGCCGGATCGTCCTGGAAGGCGCGCAGAGCGCCGTCAACCACGACGGCGGGAGCGTGGTCCCCGCCGAGGAGGTCGACGGCGATCCGCGCGGTCGCCGGCTCCGCGGAGGAAGCCGGCAGACCGGTGGCTCGCCGTTGCCCAGGTGCGACCCGCCCGGTAATCGGGCGTGTCACTCCGGGAGGCTCAGACCTCGAGGACCTGACGGCCGTTGTAGGTGCCGCAGACCGAGCAGGCCGTGTGCGGCAGCTTCGGCGACTTGCACTGCGGGCACGCCTGGGTCGCGACCGCGGTCGCCTTCCAGTTCGCCCGGCGGGACCGGGTGTTGCTGCGCGACATCTTGCGCTTGGGGACGGCCACGGTTCTTACTCCTCAGTTCCAGTTAGGTTGCGCAAAGCGGCCCAGCGGGGATCGACTTCCTCGTGGCTGTGATCCGCCGGAAGGTCGTCGAAATGCACCCCGCACTCGGGGCACAGGCCTGGGCAGTCCGGCCGGCAGAGCGGGTTGGTGGGCAGCATGAGCACCACCGCGTCGCGTACCGCCGGCTCGAGGTCGATCAGGTCGCCCTGCATCCGGCCCACCTCGTCCTCGTCGGTCGTCTCCTCGGTGGTGCTGTCCGCGTAGGCGAACAGCTCCGCGAGGGAGACCTCGA
The DNA here is from genome assembly GCF_055586105.1 of Actinoplanes sp. NPDC051537. Lineage (NCBI taxonomy): Bacteria > Bacillati > Actinomycetota > Actinomycetes > Micromonosporales > Micromonosporaceae > Actinoplanes > Actinoplanes sp. NPDC051537. The sequence goes on along the minus strand of NZ_JBVJIU010000006.1, from coordinate 4,814 downwards.
AGGCCTGGCTGATCTCATTGAGGCAGCGGCCGCACTCGCCGGTGAGCGAGCCACGGACCGTGCCCGAGACGTACACCCCCTCGGAGACCGATGTGAGCACGAGATCGAGCTCGACATCCGACCCCACGGGGACATTGATCAGCTCCAGGCCGAGGTTCGCCGGCGCCGGTATCACCCGTTTCAGGGCACGCGTCGCACCAGGCTGCCGGGGAAGCTTCGTCGTGTCGACGACCAGCGGCTGCCTGGGATCCAGGTGACTCTGCGGTGACTTGGGCATCATGAACTCTCAGCCATAGGTAGGCCGACGGAAAAGGTTACCTGAGCTTTCGGCCCAGCGTCGAATCGGGCCTGGTCTTCGAGCGGTTCAGAACGGGAGGGGGCGCTCGGCGTCCTCGCCCTGGAAGGTGCCGATCTCGCGGAGCGCGTGCATCTTGTCCCGGCCGCGCTCTATCGAGGCGAGTGCCCTGGTCAGGAACTGCTCGAAGTTCGCCAGCGCGGTGTCGACGTAGTCGTCGACCTCCTCGCGCAGCCGCTGGGCCTCGGTGCGCGCCTCGGCGATGATGCGGGCGCCCTCGTGCTCGGCGGAGACGGTGATCTCGTTGACCGAGACCAGCCGAGCGTGTTCCGTCTCACCCTCGCTGATGATCCGATCGGCCTCGCGGCGGCCGGCCTCGATGATCCGGTCGCGCTCGTCGAGCACGGCGGCGGCCTTGCGGATCTCCGACGGCAGGCCGGAGCGCAGCGACTCGAGCATCTCGATCATGTCGCCGCGGTCGTACATGAAGTTCGTCCGCGACATCGGGACGGAGCGCGCGTCCTGGACGCGTTCGATGATCTCGTCGATGCTGTCGAGCGGATCCACCGGTGACTCACTCCTGTCATCCATCCAACCACCCCGCCCGCCACCCCTGACCGGACTGAAGGCGAAGCCTCACGCAGCGTGGTCCGATCACGGTACTGCCTCTTCCGCGCGCCGGTTTTCGGCGCGCCGAGAGGTCAGTTCTGCTTCAGGCGCTTGATCAACCGCTCACCCACGAAGTCGGGAACGTACGCCGATGCGTCGCCACCCCACTTGACCACGTCTTTGACAAGGCTGGACGACAGGAACGAATAGAGCGGATTCGTCGGCATGAACAATGTCTCCACGCCGGACAGCCCGATGTTCATCTGCGCCATCTGCAACTCGTAGTCGAAGTCGCTGACGGCGCGTAGTCCCTTGATCACGACCGCGGCGCCCTGGGACTTGCAGAAGTCGACCAGCAGCCCGTGGAACGACGCGACCCGGACGTTCTCGTAGCCGGCGGTCGCCTCGCCGAGCATCTCGAGACGCTCTTCGATGGTGAACAGGCCGGTCTTCGACTGGTTGATCAGCACGCCGATGATCACTTCATCGAACAGCCGGCTGGCCCGCCCGACGATGTCGAGGTGGCCGTTGGTGACCGGATCGAAGGAGCCGGGACACACCGCACGTCTCATGATCGGCGACCGTACCAAAGAGTAGTCTCCCCGTAACGTCGACTACGGTCCGCAGTGATGCCGTCCACCCAGCTCATCGGGTCGCCCCGGCGGGACCGCTCGAGCACCACCACCGCATCGGGCGCGAGCCACCCGTTCGCGAGCAGCGCCTCCTGGAGCTCCACCATCTCGTTGTCGTCCACGGCGTACGGCGGATCGGCGAAGACGACGTCGTACGGCCCGCCCTCCGGCGGCCCGGCGAGCACTTGGGACACCCGGCCGGTGACGAGCCGCGCGGCCGAGCCGACACGCAACGAGACAATGTTGTCGCGGATCGTACGTGCGGCGCGTGCGTCCGATTCGACCAGAAGCGCGTGGGTTGCCCCGCGGGACAGCGCCTCCAGACCAACCGCCCCAGATCCGGCATAAAGGTCGGCGAACCGCGCTCCCGACAGGTCGATCATCGTGTCCAGGGCGCTGAAGAAGGCCTCACGAACACGGTCCGAAGTGGGCCGGGTCAGCGCGCCGGCCGGTGCGGCCAGTCGCCGCCCGCCGTGGGAACCGGCGATGATCCTGGTCATTCGCCCTCGCCGGGGTCGTTGGGTAGCACCACTCGAAGCTACTTCAACACTCACGCAGCGCAATCGCAGAGTGAACAATTCCCCTTTAGCCAGACACGCTGGGCATCGAAGCGATCTCACTCGGTACATCGAAGATCACGGCTTTGCATCAACAGCTTTAAGGCTCCCTGAGCCATTTCCCAGATTCATCTAACTCGCTAAAGTCCCTCGCTGTTGCACGTGGTTACGGCCGCGTGTCGACGACGTGGGGAGGCGTCGTCGACGGCTCTCGCTCTCAACGGCGTCGGCCCGCCGCTTCCTCGCCGAACCCCTGATTCCCAACACAGGAGTAGGCGTGAACCTGTTCACCACCAAGCTTCGCCGCGGCGCCACCGTCGCCGGCGGCGCATTCATCGGCCTTGGCATCGTCGCCGCCATGGCCGCCCCGGCTGCGGCCTGCGACGTCAAGATCAAGCCCTCGAGCGAGTGCGGCGAGAACGGCGGCTGGGTCGCCAAGTTCAAGGTCGCCAACGACTGGCACCCCGAGGCGGAGATCACCTCTGTCCTGCTGGACGGCGTCGCGCAGGATGTCGGCGACATCAAGCTCCACACGATCGTGGGCAAGGACTACTCGCAGTGGCTCGTGGGCACTGTCGACGAGCCCGCCTCGAAGGAGAGCGTCGAGCTCTCCGTCACGATGAAGTGGACCCAGGGCGACTGGTCCGACGAAGACACGACCGTGAAGTCGGCGACCAAGCCGACCAACACGGACTGCAAGCCGGACAACCCCAACCCGACGCCGTCGACCACGTCGCCGTCGCCGACCGCCTCGGCCACGACGAGCACGCCGCCGACCGAGGAGACCACCTCGCCGTCGGGCTCGCCGTCCGCGACCCCGACCGACACCCCCACGGTGCCGATCCCGACCCCGTCGGAGTCGACCGAGCCGGTGCTGCCGGACGAGATCTTCGCCGCCGACTGTGACTCGATGACGATCGGCCTGGACAACACCAAGGGCGAGATCGAGTACAAGCTTCACTTCACGCCGAAGACCGGCGCCGCGAAGGACCTCGACATCAAGGCCGGCGAGAAGAAGTCGCTGACCTTCGATGCCACCGAGGGCTTCTCGGTCAAGATCTCGATCGTCGCGGTCTACAAGGGCGTCACCAGCCCGGCCGAGACCGTCACGGTGCCCTACGAGAAGCCGGCTGACTGTGGCGGCCAGGGTGGCGGCGACCAGCTCGCCAAGACCGGTACGCCGACCGCGGGCATCGCCGGTGGCGCTGCCGCTCTGCTGGCCGTCGGTGGTGGCCTGTTCTTCCTGGCTCGCCGTCGCAAGGTGAAGTTCACCGCCTGATAGCGGACGCACGACATCGCAACACCGCAACACCCGGGGGGCGCGTCGACCACGTCGGCGCGCCCCCCGGCGCATCTCCGCATCCCGTCCCCTCGATGTTCAGGAGTCCCCCTGGTGAAGAAGACGCTCCTCTTCCGCGCCGCTGCCGTCATGGTCAGCGCCCTGATCGGCGCCGGCGCCGTGGCCACCTCGGCCGAGGCCCGCACCGGCGACGGCCACGACACCAACAAGTGCACGACCGCCGACTTCGCGTCGTCGAAGCTCACGTTCGCCGAGGACGGCAGCGCCGTCGGCACCTTCACGCTGAAGGATGACGCGCACTGCGCGACCGACGTGACGCTGGTGTCCTACCTGGCGCCGCGGCCCGACTTCGCGGTGCCGCAGTACCTGTTCGCCAACCGGACCGCCCGCGTCGACTCGGACCAGAAGAGCGGCTCGCTCACCGTCTCGGTGCCGAAGTGCAACACGCAGGTCGACATGTTCGTCGGCGGCGAGGACGACATCCTCAACCCGCTCGACGGCAGCAAGTACTACGGCGACACCAAGCTGCAGTGGAAGAACTTCGGCACCAGCGACTGCGTGCAGCCGGCCGTGCAGGCCATCCCCAACTGCGACGGCAGCACCGACCTCAGCCTGAGCAACAACGGCGAGCTGAGCGGCTACCCGGTCACCTTCGAGATCGCCTACAACGGCACCAAGCAGTCGGTGACCGTCGGCAAGGGTGAGGCCACCAAGGAGCCGATCCACATCGCGGCCGACAGCGGCCCGATCACGGTCTCGGCCAAGAACCTCGAGACGCAGACGATCAACTGGACGCGCCCGGACACCTGCCTGCCCACGGCGACCGCGAAGAACGACTGCACCAACGTCACGGTGACCGTGAGCAACCCCGAGAAGAACGTGCCCGCCAAGGCCGACGTGACCTACGGCGACAGCACCAAGACCGTCACCGTCGCCGCCGGCGCCTCCGAGGACGTCGTCTTCCCGGCCGGCGAGGCCACCACCGCGAAGGTCGACTTCCCGGACCTCAAGGGCGTTCCGGCCCTGACCGTGAAGGTCGTCAAGGACGAGTGCTCGAGCCCGTCGCCGAGCACCAGCACGTCGGAGACCTCGTCGCCGTCCCCGTCGGCCAGCGCGTCGACGACGCCGCCGGCGTCCACCAGCCCGGCCGCCGCGCCGAGCACCACGCCGGTGTCCAGCGACACCAACCTGCCGAAGACCGGCGCCGCGGCAAGCTCCATCGCCGGCGGCGCGGCCCTGCTGCTGATCATCGGTGGCGTGCTGTTCTTCCTGGCCCGTCGCCGCAAAGTGAACTTCACCGCCTGATAGCAGGCCTCGGATGAGAGGCGGGGGGGGGGGGGGGGGGGGGGGGGGGGGGGGGGGGGGGGGGGGGGGGGGGGGGGGGGGGGGGGGGGGGGGGGGGGGGGGGGGGGGGGGGGGGG
>NZ_JBVJIU010000005.1:530143-549693 GCF_055586105.1 Actinoplanes sp. NPDC051537 | reverse complement strand
GCCCGGTAGCCACAACCCGCAGGACCCCCCCCCCCCCCCCCAACCCCCCCCCCCCCCCCCCCCCCCAACCCCCCCCCCCCCCCCCCCCCCTCCCCCCCCCCCCCCCCCCCTCCCTCCCCCCCCCCCCCCCCCCCCCCCCCGCGCCGCCTCGGCGGCCGCCACCGCCTCGGCGACGTGGTCGGCGCCCAGCGCCGGAACACGGGCGACGGACGCCCCGTCATAGGGGCTGAGCACCTCGATCCACTCGTCGGCGCTCACCGGGCGGCCCCCGACGCGGGCCGGAATCTGCATCACGAAGGACCTCCCGTGTTGCAGGACACGGTAAAGGGGCTGGCCGATCTCGGTAAATGGACGCCTCTCCAGTCCTTACGCGACGGCGTTGTGCAGTCGTACAGTCCGGCGGTGACCCTGCGTCTCGCCGAAGTGCTCGCCGACCCCGATCTGAGCCTGCGCCTGGCCGACGGCGACCCGGCCGCGCTCAACCAGCCGGTCCGCTGGTGCGCCGTCACCGAGCTGGCCGACCCGCGCCCGTTCCTGGCCGGCGGCGAGCTGATCCTGACCACCGGGCTGAGCCAGCTCGACGAGGCGAGCCAGCGGCAGTTCGTCTCCCGGGTCGCCGACGGGCGGGCGGTCGGGCTCGGCTTCGGCATCGGGCTCACCCACGAGCGCATCCCGCCCGCGACGCTGGCCGAGGCCCGCGCCCACCGGCTGCCGGTGCTGGAGATCCCGTACTCGACGCCGTTCATCGCCGTCGACCGGTTCGTCGCCGACCGGGTCCTCGAGGAGCAGTACGGCCGCTTCGCCGACCTGCTCGACGAGCACGACACGCTGGCCCGGGCGCTGCTGTCGGGCCGCGGGCTGGGCGCGCTGATCGGCTCGCTGCACCAGATCCTGGGCGCGCCGGCGATGGTCGTCGACGTCTACGGCCGGGTGCTCGCCACGGCGCCGGCCAGCGCGGCGTGGCCGGTCGAGCAGATCCTGTTCGCGGCCCGCGCGGGCGCGACGGGTGACACCCCGATGGCGGTTCCGGTCAGCGTGGAGGACACCGTCGTGGCGTACCTCTGCTGCCGCCGTCCCCGGCGATCGGCGGACGTCCTCCCGTACGCCGTCTCGCTGGTCGGTCTCGAACTTGCCCGCCGCCAGGCGGAGCTCGCGGGCAAGCGCCGCCTGGCCGGACAGGTGCTCGAGGATCTCGTGCGGGGAACCATCGGCGGGGCCGAGGCCGAGCGGCGGCTGTCCCCGTTCGGCATTCGCGCCGAGGACGAGCACGCGCTGCTGGTGGCGACCGCCGGCGGCCCCGGTGACCTGCGCAGGCGGCTGGTGGCGAGCCCGCCGATGAGCGGCGCGACGACGGCGGTGCTGGAGGACTGCCTGATCGCGGTGCTCGAGCCGGGTCAGTCCACCCGGGAGGCCGCGCTGCTGCTGCAGGACTACCTGAGCCGGCACGGGCGGGACGTGCGGGTGGGCATCGGCGGCTGGTACGCGGGCACGACCGGCCTGCGCTGGAGCTATTACGAGGCGCACGAGGCGATGAACCGCGGCCCCGGCCTCAACGAGCGCGAGCAGATGAGCCTGTCCGGGCTGCTGGTGGCGAGCGAGGACGTGCCGCTGCGCGACCTGGCGCAGGAGATGCTGCGGCCGCTGCGCGACTTCGACGAGGCGCACGCCGGCTCGCTGGTGACGACGCTGCGCGCGTACCTGGACGCGGACGGCTCGGTGGCCACGGTGGCCACCCGCCTGATCGTGCACCGCAACACCGTCCGCTACCGCCTCGAGCAGATCGAGCGCCTCACCGGACGGTCGCTCGGCACGACCGCCGACCGCGTCCAGCTCTGGCTCGCGCTCGCCGCGTCAGACCTCCTTCGGTAGGCGCACGGTCACCGTCGTGCCGGTCTCGGCCCGGGAGGTCAGCGTGATGCTGCCGTGGTGCCGCTCGACCACCGCCCGGCAGAGCGCCAGCCCCAGCCCCGCGCCGGGGATGCCGGTGTGCCGGGCGTTGCCGCCCCGCCGCAGGCGCCGGAAGAGCCGGGTCTGCTCGGCCGCCGAGATCCCGGCGCCCTGGTCCTCCACCGTGATCACCGCGACCTGCTCCTCGCCGGCGACCGTCACCGTGACCGTGGCGTCCGGCGGGCTGAACTTCACGGCGTTGCTGAGCAGCGCGTCCACCACCTGCCGGAGCCGCCCGCGGTCGCCGCACACGCTCACCGGGTCGTGCCGGGCGAGGCACACCTCGATCCCGCGCTCGGCCGGCGCCGCCGCCGTCGCCTCGGCCACCACCGCCGCCAGGTCGACCGGCGCCGCGGCGAGCGGAAGGTGCCCGGACTCCAGGCCGGCGACGTCGAGCAGCTTGTCGACGAGCTCGCGCAGCCGCGTGCTGTTGCGCTGCACCACCTCGAAGAGGTCGCGCACGTCCCCCAGCGGTGTGTCGTCCGGCGACTCGGCGATCAGGTCGACGTACGAGCCGATCGAGGTGAGCGGCGTGCGCAGCTCGTGCCCGGCCAGCGCCATGTACTCGTCGGTGGCCGCCTCCAGGTGCCGGGCCAGCACCTCGGCCCGCCGGTGCTCGAGGACGGCGCCGATCACCGCGGCGATGCCGGTGAGCAGGACGCCCAGCGCCGGGTCGGCCTCCTGCCGGCAGCGCGAGAAGAACGTCACCGCGCCGATCACCCGGTCGCCGCTGCGCACCGGCACGGCGCCGGCCGACCGATACTCGGCGGCCGCCGCCACCTGTCGCAGGATCGGCGATGCCGCGTCGTGCATGTCCGGCACCCAGATCATCTCGCCGCTCTCCCAGCAGCGACCGGCCAGTCCCTGGCCGCGGGCGATGGCGCTCGGCAGCGGCAGCGGCGGCTCGCCCGGGTCGGTGTGCACCGCCGACGGGCGCAGCACGCCGGTCAGCTCGTCGACCAGCCACAACCGCAGGTAGGGCCAGCCGAGCGTGGCGCCGATGGCGGCCAGGATCCGGTTGCCGGCCTCGGGGCCGTCCGGATCGGTGGCGAGCGCGGCGAGCACCTCCTTCTTGCACTCGAGGTACTGCCTGGTGCGGAACCGGCCGGTGATGTCGTGGGCGGCGCCGACCGCGGCCACGATCGAGCCGTCGGCGGCGCGCACCGGCCGCGCGTTGACCGTGTACCAGTGCGGGCGCCCGTGCGGGTCGTCGGCCATCAGCTCGGCCTCGTCGACGTCCTCGCCGGCCAGCGCCAGGGTCACCGGCCACCGTTCCTCGGGCAGCGGGCCGCCGTCGGCGAGCCGGACGCCCTGCCGGCGGCCGATCGCGCTCATCGGGGTCCCCGGCTCGTCCGGCCCGAGGGCCTCGCGCATCGCCCGGTTGGTCGCGAGCATCCGGCCGGCGGCGTCGAAGACGATCACGCCGGTGTCGAGACAGTCGAGCACGGCGTCCAGCGTCGCCTGCGGCTCCGGTGGCTCCGGTGGCACCGGTGCGGCGCGCGGCTCCAGCACGGCGAGATGGGCGCGGAGAGATTCGGTGAGCGCTGGGACGCGGAACGGCTTGCCGATCACCCCGATCGCGCCGGTCTCGGTCAGCCGGGGATCACCCGGCAGGAGGTACGCCGTGATCAGCACCACCGGAATGCCGGCGATCGCCGGATCGGCCCGGAGCCGCGCGCAGAGGTCGAGCCCGTTCAGGTTCGGCATGTCGACGTCGGCGACCAGCAGCGCGGGACGGTGCTCGCGGACCGCGGCCAGGCCTTCGGCGCCGTCATCAGCGAGGATGACCTCATGGCCGAGCCGGCGCACGACCTCGGCGATGACCCGCTGATGATCGCGGTTGTCTTCGGCTACGACTACGACGGCCACGCCTTTCATCGTAAGGCGGACATTTCGCCCAGGCCGCATTTCGCCATTTCGTATTCCGGCCAGCCGGTGCGGTCCTCGATCCTGGGTAGGTTGGGTTAAGTGTCAGACAACTCCGTCGGCTTCCGGTCCGAACGCGGGCCGGTCCTCGCCGCCGTCATGCTCTCCACCGCCCTCGTCGCCGTCGACGCGACGATCATCGCGACCGCGGTGCCCTCGATCGTCGACGACATCGGCGGCTTCACCGAGTTCCCCTGGCTCTTCTCGATCTACCTGCTCGCGCAGGCCGTCTCGGTGCCGATCTACGGCAAGCTCAACGACCTGTACGGCCGCAAGCCGGTCATCCTCTTCGGCATCGGGCTCTTCCTGCTCGGCTCGATCATGTGCGGGTTCGCCTGGTCGATCTGGCCGCTGATCGCGTCCCGGGTCGTGCAGGGCCTCGGCGCCGGCGCGATCCTGCCGACCACCATCACGATCGTCGGCGACCTCTACTCGGTCCGGGAGCGAGCCAAGGTCCAGGGCTACGTCGCGAGCGTGTGGGGCATCGCGTCGGTCGTCGGCCCGGCGCTGGGCGGCATCTTCAGCGAGTACGTGTCCTGGCGCTGGATCTTCTTCGTCAACATCCCGCTCTGCGTCCTCGCCGCCGTCATGATCGGGCGCGGCTTCCACGAGAAGGTCGAGCGGGGCCATCCGGTGATCGACTACAAGGGCGCCGGGCTGCTCGCCGCCGGCCTCGCGCTGGTGATCCTGGGCGCGCTCGAGGGCGGCCAGGCCTGGGCGTGGGACTCGCCCGCGAGCATCGCGATCCTGACCGGCGGCTTCGCGGCGCTGGTCGCCTTCACCGTGGTCGAGCGGCGGGCGACCGCGCCGGTGCTGCCGCTGTGGGTCTTCCGGCGGCGGCTGCTGGTCTCCAGCGGCCTGATCTCGGTCGGCATCGGCGCCATCCTGTTCGCGCTGAGCTCGTACATCCCCACCTACGTGCAGGACGTGCTCGGCACCGGCCCGCTGATCGCCGGCTTCGCGCTGGCCACGCTGACCCTGGGCTGGCCGCTCTCCGCGTCCCAGGCCGGCCGGATCTACCTGCGCCTGGGCTTCCGCTGGTGCGCGCTGATCGGCACGTCGCTGATCCTCATCGGCTGCACCCTGCTCATCGTGCTCGGCCGGCACACGGCCGTCCTCACGGTCGCCGGCTTCTGCCTGGTGGTCGGCCTCGGCATGGGCCTGACCGCGTCGCCCACGCTGATCGCCGCCCAGTCGAGCGTCGGCTGGTCCGAGCGCGGCGTGGTGACGGCCAGCAACATCTTCCTGCGCTCGCTGGGCAGCGCGGTCGGCGTGGCCATCTTCGGCGCGATCGCCAACGCCACGATCGGCGCGGGCGGGATCAACGCGGCGTCGCTGACCGTCGCCGTGCACCGCATCGTGATCGGCATCGTGCTGATCGCGGCCGTGCTGGTGCTGCTCTCGTTCGCGATCCCGCGCTCGGCCGACAACGCGATCGGCGAGCCCGCGCCGGCTTCCGCTCCCGCTTCCGAGCAACCGGCGTGATCGCCGCCGACGTCAACACACTCGCCGGCTTCTGCGCGCTGCGCGACGAGGTGACGCCGGTGGACGTGGCGATCCTGTTCGGCGGCAGCATCCTGGCCGGCGGCGACGTGTTCGCCTCGTTCATGCGGTCCGGGGTCGCCCGCCGCTACATGATCGTCGGCGGCCGGGGCCACACCACCGACGCACTGCGGGCTCAGCTCGGCTGGGACGAGCCGACCGAGGCCGACCTGTTCGACCGGTACCTCCGCGAGCGGCACGGCCTCCACGTCGACCTGCTGGAGCGGGAGTCGACCAACTGCGGCAACAACGTGACCCATGCGCTGGCGATGCTCGGCCCGTCCTGCCGCAGTGTGCTGCTCGTGCAGGACGCCACGATGCAGCGCCGCATGGACGCCGGTTTCCGCCTGCACGCGCCGGGCACCCGGATCGTCAACTACGCCGCCTATCGCACGTTCGTCGACGATTCGCTTAATCTCATCGACCCCCCAACCGGCATGTGGGGAGTTGAGCGTTATATCGCGATGTTGCTGGGCGAGGTGCCGCGGTGGACCGACTACGGCCCGTCCGGTCGCGGCTTCATCGCCCCCATCGACGTCCCGGCCGAGGTTCACGACGCCTATCGGCGACTCATTGCCGCGGGCTTTTCACTACGATCGTAGTACGCTACCGGACATGAGGCGGAACGAAGTTCTCGACGCGGCCATCAGCGTGCTGGCCGCCTCCGGGATGCACGGGCTCACCCACCGGCGGGTCGACGCGGCGGCCGGCGTGCCCGCCGGAACGGCCTCCAACCACTTCCGCACCCGCGACGCCCTGCTCGAGGCCGTCGTCGACCGCTTCGCCGAGCGCGACCGGCAGGCCGGCGAGACGATCGCGAGCCGCTTCCGGCCCACCGGCCCCGGCGAGCTCGCCGCCGCGCTGACCGAGTTCGCGCACGTCGCGGTCGGCGAGCACCGCGAGGTCACGGTCGCGCGCTACGCGATCCTGGTCGAGGCCGCACACAACCCGGCCCTACGCGCGCGGCTGCTGACCGTGGGCGCCGGCGTCAACGACTGGTTCATGGCCTGGCTGCGGCGGGCCGGCTCGGCCGACCCGCATCGCGACGCGCCGGTCATCATGAACCACTGGACCGGGGTCGTCCTGCACGAGATCGCCGTCCCCGACCCCGCCTTCGACCCGTCCGCCCAGATCCGCACGCTGGTCACCGGCGTCCTCGCGGCCGGGGCGCGGGCATGACCGATCACTGGGACGTCATCATCGAGCGCCGCCACGCCGTGGCCGACCTGCTCGACGGCCTCACGGCCGAGCAGTGGTCCCAGCCGTCGTTGTGCGCGGCCTGGAGCGTACGGGAGGTGGCCGCCCACCTCACCCTGCAGCAGCTGGGCGTACGCGATGTGCTCGCCATGCTCCTGCGCTGGCGCGGCAGCACCGAGCGCACCACCCGCCACGAGGCCCGCCGCCAGGCCGCGCGCCTGACCCCCGAGCAGATCGTCGTGCGGCTGCGCGAGACGGCCGACCGCCGCCGGCACATCGTCGGCGTGTCCCCGATGGAGACGCTCATCGACCTGCTGGTCCACGAGCAGGACATCGCCGTCCCGCTGGGCAAGCGGCGTGACATGCCCGTGCCGGCCGCGGCCGCCGCCACCGAGCGGCTGCTGACCATGCGCTTCCCGCCACCGCTTCCGTCCGTACGCGCGATGGCCGGCCTGCGCCTGATCGCCACCGACGTGGACTGGTCGCACGGTTCCGGCCCCGAGCTGCGCGGCCCGATCGCCGCCCTGCTGCTGACCGTCGCCGGCCGCACCGCGATGCGCGACCGCCTCACCGGCCCGGGCTTGGCGAAGCTCCCGAGTGGCACTCATCGCTGATCTCGAGGGAGTGGTCGGCGGCGAGCAGGGCCGCCGGATTCTCCGACTCGGCCGGCCGCGGGGCCACGTCCGGCCGGGTCGGCGCCAGCAGGCCGCGGCGGGAGGCGGCGCAGTCCACCCACGCCCGGTAGCCCTTCGAGTCGCCGATCCACATGCCCTGGTCGGCGACGCGGAGGTTCTTCGTGGCCGGGAACTCCCAGTCGACCTCCTCGTGCTCGGCCGCCAGCGGATGGTCGATGCCCGCGAACGCGTACACCCAGATGAAGTTGGTCGTCACCCGCAGGGTGCGCCACCTGCCGACCACCACCGAGCGGTACGTCACGCGGCCGCTCACCCGCGGCTCCTCGCGCTGATCGAGCTTGACCGCCGGGTCGATCCAGGTGGCCACGTTGCTGAACGTCCCGTCGTTGAACCACTTGCCGATCGGCCCGCGCCGGCTCGGCGCCAGCAGCGAAATCAGCCGCGACGGGTTGTGCCCGGTCAGCATCATGTCGTCGAGCCGGCCGGCGATCAGCGCCCGGCGCACGTCCTTGAGCGCCGCCTCGACCTCGGCCGCGCTGAAGCCCGGCACCGCTGTCGCCTTCGGCATCGTGATGCCGGCCGCCCCGCGCGGATATTGTGCGGCCGGGGTGCCGGCGAAGGGGTCCGTCGGGGTTGCGCTCTCCGAGGTGGTCACGCTGATCCCGGGCGGAATGCCGGCGGTCGCGTACGCCCCGGCGGCCGCGCCCGGCGTGGCCGACAACATCCGCGGTACGGCCAGTGCCACCAGCACGACGGCGACCAGTCCCCCGGCGACGAGCGGCGCCGCGCGCAGCCACTGCCGCCGCCGGCGTTGCCCCCGCACGCGCCGCTCGGTCGCGGCGGCCCACTCCGTCAGCTGCGCAAACGGATCCGGTGTTTCCTCCGCGGCCATGTCCCCCGACTCCGCTCGGCTGTTAGAAGCGCATCATTATGACTTCCTCCTCGCGCCGGCCGAGCCCGGGTCCGGTCAATGCGGCCAGCCCACCGAGCACGACCAGCGCCGCGAAGGTGGGCAGCAGGGTCGACCAGTCCGGCTCGCCCTGCCACAGGCTGATCGACCACGAGACGCCCGTGACGTCCTCGACCGGAGGCGGCGGCGTCTCGGCGTTCTCGGCGTTCTCGGCGGCCTCCATGGCCTCCATCGCCTGCACCACCCGCAAGGTGTCGAGCCTGTCCACGGCGGTGCCTCCCCCGTACACGGATTCGTCCTCGACGGTCAGGCCCGGCCGGCCGGTGTCCACATGACCCAAATATTCCGGGTATTCCGGGTATTCCGACTGCGCGGCCGGCCAGCGCACGTCGACCTCGGCCGCCGCGCCGATCGCGCCCAGCCCCAGGACCGCGACGCCCAGCAGCCCCGCGGCGACCAGCCGATGGCGACGGCCCGCGACCACAACCGCGTTGACCGCCACCACGATCAGAAGCACGGCTCCGACCGGGACAATCCAGACAATCCAGGTGGCCAGACGTTCCGACCCGCTCGGTGGCCGGACGCTCCGCCACCCGTAGTCGGGGGCCGACTCCTCGGCGATCACCGCGGCCACGACGAACGCCAGCGCCAGCCCGATGACCACGCCCGCCGGCCAGAGCCGCTTCCAGCCCGGCCGCGGCACCGCTTGCAGCACGGCGCCGGCCAGCATCGCAACCCCGACGGCCGTCAGCATCGCCCCGGCGAGGCCCGCCTCGCCGGCGTGCTGGGGCCACGCGTGGCCGTCGCCGTTCGCGTCCACGACGCCAGCCGCCAGCGTGAGAATCGCCAGGCCGCCCACCGTTAGCCGTCCGCGGGACGGCGTCCACCCGTCGGCGGCCCTCCCCCATAGCGCGAAGGTGGCCGCGGTGCCGGCGTAGGGCAGCAGTTCCTGATTCAGCGAGGCCTCGGCCACGACCACGCCGCTCGCGGCGAAGAACAGCCAGGTCCATGCCCTGCTCGGGGAACGCCCTGTCATGACGCCCCCGGAAGTCGTCGCCGCCCGGCCCCACATGAATCGCACTACGGCATATTGCCCGAACCCGGGTAAATCGACCATCGGCCGACCGCCCGAGAAAGTCGACGACGTGGTGAGGCTCGTCGCAGTCGCAGTCGCAGTCGCGCGTCCCCGCTGGCCGTTGGCCAGTCACAGTCGCGGTGAGCGGTCAGGCGCAGGGCCTCGGCATCCTAGGAGGCTAGGATCCCTCCTGACGGACAACCAACGCGGGCCTGGACAACCAACGCAGCGCGGGACGGCCAACGCAGCGCGGGACGGCCAACGCAGCGCGGGACGGCCAACGCAGCGCGGGACGGCCAACGCCCGCCGAAACGACCGACCGCCAGCCAAGACTCCCCCGGCCGGAAGCGCCGGAAGCGGCTGACGACAGCCCCGGCCGCCGGCGACGGCCGGGGCCGTAGAGGGCGACCGGCACCACAATCGGCAGCCGAAACCGCCGCGCAGCAAGCGCCGCGCGGCGGTTGGCGGCGTCAGACCGCCACGTGGGCGGCACCACCGGTCGAGGCGACCTCCTGGCGGCTGGCCTTCACCAGCGCCAGGGCCACGAAGGCCGCCACGCCGATCAGGGCCGCGCTCACCCAGAAGGCGACCGTGTAGCCGTGCACCGTGGCCAGACCCTGCAGGCCGGCGGCCTGGGACGGGTCCGTGATCTGGTGGTCGGCGATGTAGCCGGCCACGGCCGAGGTGAAGATGGTGTTCAGCAGGGCCGTGCCGAGCGAGCCGCCGATCTGCTGGGTGGTGTTGATCAGGGCGCTGGCCACGCCGGCGTCGTGGTCGGCCACGCCGACCAGGGCGGTGTTGGACATCGGGCCGAAGACGACGCCCATGCCGAAGCTGATCACGAGCTCGGCCGGGAAGACGTGGCTCCAGAAGCCGGTGTCGAGGCCGATCCGGGTGAGCGCCACCATGCCCGCCGCGGTCAGCAGCAGGCCGGAGAACATCAGCACGCGCGGGCCGACCCGGGTCAGCATCTGGGCCGAGAAACCGGCGCCGAGGATGATGCCGACGGTGAAGGGCAGGAACGCGACGCCGGTCTCCAGCGCCGAGTAGCCCAGGGTCAGCTGCAGGTAGTAGGTGAGGAACAGGAACACGCCGAACATGCCGGCGCCGACCAGCAGGGCCGAGAGGTAGGAACCGCCGCGGTTGCGGTCGAGGATTACGCGCATCGGCAGCAGCGGGTGCGACGAGCGAAGTTCGATCAGGACGAACGCGACCAGCAGCACCCCGGCGGCGACCAGGAAGCCGATCGTGGTGGCCGAGCCCCAGCCGTCGCTGGCCGCCTTGGTGAAGCCGTAGACGAGCGCGACCAGGCCGGCCGTCGAGGTGAGCGCGCCGGGCAGGTCGTACCGGGTGTTGCCCTCGGCCCGGCTCTCGCCGACGAAACGCACGGCCGCGACCGCCGCGATGATCGCGATCGGGGTGCTGACGAGCAGGGTCCAGCGCCAGGACGCGTACTCGGTCAGCACGCCGCCCATCAGCAGGCCGATCGCGCCGCCGCCACCCGCGATGGCCCCGTAGACGCCGAACGCGCGGGCCCGCTCCTTGGCCTCGGTGAAGGTGACGGTGAGCAGCGACAACGCGGCGGGCGCCATGAGCGCGCCGAACGCGCCCTGCAGGGCCCGGGCGGCGAACAGGGTCTCGGCGTTCTGCGCGAGGCCGCCGAGCGCGGAGGCCGCCGCGAAGCCGAGCAGGCCGATGATGAACGCCCTCTTGCGGCCGGTGAAGTCGGCGATCCGGCCGCCGAGCAACAACAGACCACCGAAGGCGAGGGTGTACGCGGTGATCATCCACTGCCGGTCGGCATCGCTGATGTGCAAGGCCACCTGGGCCGTCGGCAGGGCGATGTTGACGATCGTGGCATCGAGCACGATCAGCAGTTGCGACACCGCGATCACCGCCAGAGCCAGCCACCTAGATCGCGATTTAGGCGATATTTCGGGCGGAGTAACGGTCGAAGAGGTGGTGATGGACACGGAGATCTCCCTAAAACGGGCAGCAGGGAACGCGCCACGCGCACGCGCGGCGTAACGAAACGGAGGGCGGGATCTAGCGGGTCAGCAGAGGCACCATGATGTCGTCCACGAGGTGCGCGATGTACGCGTCGTCGAGCTCCTCGCCGAGGGCGAAACAGTGCATGAACAGCAGGGCGGGCACGATCTCGTCGATCAGGCCGGCGTCGTAGCCGGGCCCGATCTCGCCGCGCTGTGCGGCCCGGGCGCAGATGGCTTCCGCGAACGGCACCTTGGACTCCCGCATGGCGCGCAGTTCGGCGGCCAGCTCGGGGTCGGTGTGCATGGCCATGAAGAGGCCGGCCATGAGCGGACCCTCCTGGCCGGTGATGGCCTCGCCGATCTGCCCGAACCACGCCACCAGGTCGCCGCGGAGGCTGCCGGTGTCGGGCGGTGGCGGCGAGTCGACCTTGCAGCACTGCACGGCGTCGATGACCAGGCCGGCCTTGGTGGGCCAGTGCCGGTACAGCGTCGCCTTGCTCGCCTGGGCCCGCGCGGCGACGGCGTCGACGCGCAACCCCTGATAGCCCGTCTCGCCGAGCAGCTCGTAGGCCGCGCGCAGGATCGCCTGCTCACGCTCCTCGTCGAGCTTCCGGGAACGCCCGCCGGCCGCGACGGTCGCCGCCTGCTCAGCCATGGTGTCCCCCCGTCCGGCCGGTCATGCGAAACGAAACTGTTTCGTACACTAGCGCTCCCGCTCTCCGTTGGCGATCTCCAGAGCCGATTGTGACCCAGCCAACGGCAAAAGGCGCCCGCCGAGGGCGGGCGCCTTCAGCAAGCGCGATTCAGGACGGGGCCGACTCCTTGCGGATCTTCGACGAACCGCGCCCGACCGACCAGCCCTGCACCCACGTGACGGCCGAGGCCGCCTTGGTGCGGTCGGCCAGGTGGTACCAGTCCATCCGGCAGCGGCCGGTGGTCACGTCGAGCACCCCGAACCCGTGCCCGTCGGTCTCGACCCACTTGACGTGCGGGTTGGTCGCCCGGATCAGCGCGGCCGCCAGCAGGCTCAGGGGGCCGCCCGGGCTCGTACCCAGGTAGTCGTTGATGTTGTCGCTGGTGACCGAGGGAACCACGAACTCGGCGGCGGCCGGGGTGGCGCCGGTGGAACGGGTCGTCAGCTCGTTGGCCCAGGACGTGTGGATGTCGCCGGTGATGAAGACGACGTCCTTGGTGTTGTGCGCGCGCAAGATGCCGACCAGCTCGTCCCGGTCGGCGTTGTAGCCGTCCCACTGGTCGCCGTTGATGACGTAGCCGTTCGCGGGCACGCCGATCAGCGCGCCGAGCGGCCCGAGCAACCACGCCGGCAGGGTCCCGACGTCGAGCCGGGAGATCATCACCGGGTTGCCGACGATCTTCCAGGCGGCGGTCGAGCCGACCAGACCGTCGACCAGCCAGTCCATCTGGGCCGCCCCGGTGATCGTCCGGTCGGGCGCGTCGGCGTCGGTGCCCGAGGCCTGCTGGGAGCGGTAGGTGCGGAGGTCGAGCATCGAGAGCTCGAACAGATTGCCGTACCGCAGCCGCCGGTAGATGTGGCCGTCCGCGGCGAGCCGCACCGGCATCCATTCCGCGTACGCCTGGCGGGAGGCCGCCACCCGAGCGGCGAACGATCCCTCGGTCGCCGGCGTGTGGTTCTCGGCGCCGCCGCTCCACATGTCGTTCGCGACCTCGTGGTCGTCCCAGGTGATGATCCACGGCACCGAGGCGTGCAGCGCCTGGAGGTCGGGGTCGGTCTTGTAGAGCGCGTGCCGCGTGCGGTAGTCGGCCAGCGTGATCGTCTCGTTGGCGGGCGCGGTCCTGCGGACGACCTTGCCACCGGCGTCGAACTCGCCGGTGCCGTACTCGTAGAGGTAGTCGCCGAGGTGCACGACCAGGTTGAGATCGCCGCGCTCGGCCAGATGCCGGTACGCCGCGAAGTAGCCCGCCTCCCAGTTGGCGCAACTCACGACGCCGGCCCGCAGCCGGGTGATCGCCGTCGCCTCGAGCGGCGCGGTCATCGTGCGGCCGGTCGGCGACCACGCGCCGGCCAGGCCGAAGCGGTACCAGTACGTGGTGGCCGGGGTCAGCCCGGCGACGTCGACCTTGACGGTGTGGTCACGGTCGGGGCCGGTGGTCACCGAGCCGGACCGCACGATCATGGCGAACGAGGCGTCGGCCGCGACCTGCCAGTCGACGCCGACGACCGGGCCCGCGCCCGAGGCCGGCGTCGACTCGGGGGTCGGGGTGACGCGGGTCCAGAGCAGGACGCCGCCGGGGAGCGGGTCGCCGGAGGCGATGCCGTGCTGGAACGGGGTGCCCGCGGCGGCGGCGATCGACGGGGCGGTGGTCGCGACGACGCCGGCGCCGGCGGTGAGGCCGGCGAGGCGCAGCAGCGTGCGGCGGCTCGAGGTCACAGTCATGCAGTTCTATATATCGGAACCCGCCGGTAACTTCGGACGGGAACCCGACTGTTGGCCGAGGCGTCATCCCCGGGACGCCGCCGCGACGAGGGGCGGGAACGGAGCCGGGCCGTTACCCCCGAGCCGCCGCCGCGTCGGCGGCGGCGGGAACGGAGCCGGGCCGTTAGCCGCGGGACGCCGCCGCGACGGCGGCGTCGAAGGCGGCCGCGATGCCGGCGCGGTGCTCGGCGACGAACGACTCGGCCGGCTCCCCCGCGAGGATCCGCCGGGCCGCCTCGACGTAGCGGACCCGCATGGCGGCGACGACCAGGGCGGCGGTCATCTCGGCGTGGGCCGGCAGGAACGAGGCGATCAGGGCCTCGACCTCCTCGAGGGCCTCCCGCACCCGGGCCCGCAGCGCCGGCGACCCCAGCACCACGCCCCAGAACAGCGGCATCTGGTCGCCGAACCCGGCCAGCGGGTGCCGCTCGTCGAGCAGCCCGAGCCAGAGCGCCCGCAGCGAGGCGAGCGGGTCGGGTCCGCGCAGGGCCGAAGTGATCATGTCGTTGAACTCGGGGACGCGGTCGAAGAAGAGGTCCTCCTTGCGCGGGAAGTAGTTGAAGACCGTCATCTTGGACACGCCCGCGCGCTCGGCGATCTCGGCGACGCTCACCTCGTCGAAGCCGCGCTCGAAGAACAGCATCGTCGCGACGCCCGAGATCCGCTCGCGCAGCTCGACCTTCTTTCGCTCCCGCAAACTCACGGCAAAATCATATACCCGATAAAAATATTGACCGGGTAAAAGTTTGCGGGCATGCTCGGGGCATGACTTACGACGTGGTGGTGGCCGGCGGCGGGCCGGTCGGGCTGATGGTGGCGAGCGAGCTGGCGCTGGGCGGCGTGCGGGTGCTGGTGGTCGAGCGCCTGACCGAGACGGATCAGACGATCAAGGCGGGTTCGCTGACCGTCCCGACGGTCGAGGCGCTCGATCGCCGGGGCCTGCTCCCCCAGCTGCGCGCGGTGCAGGAGGCGGCGCTGGCCCGCTTCCTGGGCGGCGGCGGTGGCGGTGGCGGCGGTGGCGGTGGCGGTGTGAAGCGGCCGAAGCTGGCCGGTCACTTCGGCGGCATCTGGCTGAGCGCCGACGATCTCGACCCGGAGGACCCGGCCTGGCGCGAGCGCGGTCCGGCCGCGGAGATCCAGATGATCGGGCAGGCGGCCCTCGAGACGATCCTCGAGGCGCACGCCACCGAGCTCGGCGTGGACATCCGGCGCGGGGTCGAGCTGACCGATCTCGCTCACTCTTCCGAGGGTGTACGGGTGACCCTGGGCGCCGAGACGATCGAGGCCGGATGGCTGGTCGGTTGCGACGGCGGCCGCAGTCTCGTACGAAAGCTGGCTGATTTTGATTTTCCTGGAACCGACCCCGTCATCACCGGGCACCAGGCGCTCGTCGAGATGTCCGGCGCCGAGGGCCTGACCCGGGGCTGGAACGTGACCGGCACCGGCGTCTATGTGCACGGGCCGATCCCGGGGCGCATCCTCACGGTCGAGTTCGACGGGCCGCCGGCCGACCGCGACGCCCCGATCACCGCGGCCGAGCTGCAGGCGGCCCTCCGGCACACCAGCGGCGTCGGCGTGACGATCGAGCGGGTGATCTCGGCGACCCGGTTCACCGACAACGCGCGGCAGGCCACGACCTATCGCGACGGCCGGGTGCTGCTGGCGGGGGACGCCGCACACGTGCACTCGCCGTTCGGCGGGCAGGGCCTCAACCTGGGCATGGGCGACGCCGTGAACCTCGGGTGGAAGCTGGCGGCCGAGATCCGGGGCTGGGCGCCGGCGGGGCTGCTCGACACGTACACCCGGGAACGGCACCCGATCGGCGCTTGGGTGCTCGAGTGGACCCGCGCCCAGATCGCCATCATGAAGCCGGAGCCCTACGCCCGGGCCCTGCGCGGCGTGCTGGGCGACCTGGCCGCCACCCGCGACGGCGCCACCTATCTCGCGAAGAGCATCGCCGGGCTGCGGCAGCGCTACGACCTCGGCAGCGCCGACCCGCGGGTGGGCCGCAGCGCGGCCGAGACGATCCTGGCCGACGGCAGCCGGCTCGCCGACCACCTGCACGGCGGCGCCGGGGTGCTGATCGGCGAGGGCCGCTCGTCGGATCACCGGCTCGCCGTGGTGGCGGGCGACGGGCCGGGGCTGTTGGTGCGGCCGGACGGCGTGGTGGCGTGGGTCGAGGGCGATGGCGACCTCGGCCCGGCGCTGGCCCGGTGGTTCGGCGACGTCCGCGTCGAAGCGGTTGCGCGCGCGGTCTGACATATACCCGATTCGCACCTGAAGGTCTCCTCACAAAAGAGGCCGCGGCACCGAACTGAACCCCGTGTCCGCCGCCCTCGTCCGCACCTCGCTCGGCCTCGTCCTGTTCGAGGCCGGGTGGGTGCTGGGCGGCATGTGGCACGAGTGGTCGTACCCGGTGATCGGGTGGCTCCCGGTGGTGCTGATCGCGGCGCTTTCCGCGTACGCCTGCCGGCGAGTCGCCCGGCGCGCCGGGCTCTCCGCCGCGACCCGCCGGTTCTGGCGCACCCTCGGCCTGGCCAGCACCGTGCTCACGCTCGCCGAGATCAGCAACGTCTACGACGCGCTGCACACCGGCGTCCCCAGCCAGAAGGTCAGCCCGCTCACCCTCGGCCTGCTGCTCGTGGTCGTGCTGACCATGATCTGGGCACTGCTGCGGCTGCCGGCCTGGCAGACCGGCCGGGGCGACTGGGCCCGCTTCGCCCTCGACGCCGGCGTCCTGGTGATCACCGCGGGCGGCCTGCTCTGGCGCTACTGGCTGGCCGCCGACGGCGAGTGGAGCGCCCAGAACTGGGCGATGCTGTTCGTCTGCGCGCTGGCCCTGATCGCCCTGATCGCGATCGTCAAGGTCACCTTCGCGGGCGTCGGCGAGCTCGACCGGCGGGCGCTGCACATTCTCTCGGCCGGTACGGCGTTGTCCGCGGCCAGCGGCGGCCTGGCGCCCGTGTTCGCGTCCCACCCCTACCTGTCCACGTCGCTCTTCGCCGGCCCGATCGCCGGCCTGTTCACCGTGATCGCGGCCGAGCGTCAGCGCCGCGCCCCGGTCACGCCCGCGAGCGGTCGCCGGCCGGCCCAGCGCTTCAGCGTCCTGCCCTACGTCGCCATCACGGCGATGATGACCATGCTGTTCTTCGAGGAGCTCGACGACGGCGCGGCCGACATGGGCGTCGCGGTCTGCGTCGCGGCGATCACCATGCTCGTGGTGGTCCGGCAGATCAGCGCGCTGCGGGACAACCGGCGGCTGCTCGAGACGGTCGACACCAGCCTCGGCCGGCTGCGCGACTACCAGGCCGAGCTAGACCACCAGATCAGCCACGACGCGCTGACCGGCATCGCGAACCGCTCGCTCTTCGCCGAGCAGCTCAACGAGCGCCTGGCCGGGGCCGAGCCGTTCCACGTGGCGATGCTCGACCTCGACGACTTCAAGGTGATCAACGACCGGATGGGTCACGGCATGGGCGACGCCCTGCTGCGGGCCGTCACCCACCGGCTGCACGAGCGGCTGCGCCCGCAGGACGTGGTGGCCCGGCAGGGCGGCGACGAGTTCACCCTGCTGCTGGCCGGTCTCGACGACGCCGCGGCGGCCCGCCTGCTGCGCGAGGTGCTCGACCACGTGCAGGAGCCGATCTCGCTGAACGGCCAGGACCTCGCGCCCCGGGTCAGCATCGGCATCACCGCGGTCCGGGCCGGCGACACGCCGGAGGAGCTGATCCGCCGCGCCGACGTGGCCATGTACGCCGCCAAGGCCACCGGCGGCGGACGCTGCACGTGGTTCGACCCGATCATGGACCAGATCGCGGACGCCGACGCCCGGCTCTCCGCCGATTTGCGCCAGGCCATCGCCCGCGACGAGCTGTTCGTGCTCTACCAGCCGATCGTCGAGCTCCCGCACGGGCGGATGGCCGGCGTCGAGGCGCTGATCCGCTGGCGGCACCCCCAGCACGGCCTGGTCTCGCCGGGGGTGTTCATCCCGCTGGCCGAGCGCAACGGCTACATCGTCGAGCTCGGCCGCTGGGTGCTGCGCGAGGTGGTGCGGCAGGCCCGCGAGTGGGAGCTGACCTACGGCGAGCACGCGCCCGAGAAGGTGAGCGTGAACATCTCGGCCCGGCAGCTGCGCGAGCCGGGGTTCCCGGCCGAGGTGGCGGAGCTGCTGCGTACCTCCGGCCTGGATCCCTACCGCTTGGTCGCGGAGGTCACGGAGACCGCGGTGCTGGGCACGGGAGAGGCGTTGGCGGCCGTACGCGCATTGCACGCGCTCGGCCTGCGGGTGGCTCTCGACGACTTCGGCACCGGCCAGAGCTCGCTCAGCCTGCTGGTCGACTGCCCGGTCAAGGTCCTGAAGGTGGACAAGTCGTTCGTCGACGGCGTGACCGGCGCCTCGGCCCAGGCCGTGATCGTCGACGGTTTGATCGGCATCACCGAGGGCCTGCGCATCGAGGCGGTGGCCGAGGGGGTCGAGACGGCCGACCAGGCGTACCGGTTGCACAAGATGGGCTACCGCTTCGCGCAGGGCTTCCATTTCGCCCGGCCGATGCCCGGTGAGGACATCGCGCTGCTGCTGAATCCGGCCGTCATCCCAGCGAGCGGGAAAGTCGACAATCTCCACTGATTTAGTGGACAAGGTGGGTGTTCCTCGGCGAGACTCTGGCCCATGGATCTCACCCTGGCGCTGGCCGGCTTGGGGGTCGGCATCATCGTCGGCCTGACCGGCATGGGCGGCGGCGCCCTGATGACGCCCATCCTGGTGCTGGTCTTCGGCGTGCCGCCGATCGCCGCCGTCTCCAGCGACCTGGCCGCCAGCGCCGTGATGAAGCCCTTCGGCGGCTTCGTCCACGCCCGGCGCGGCACGGTCAACTGGTCGATGGTCCGCTGGCTGTGCGCCGGCAGCGTCCCGGCCGCCTTCCTGGGCGTCCTGCTGCTGCGCCTGCTCGGCGACGACGCGAGCGTCCAGCACACGATCCGCACAGCCCTGGGCGTGGCCCTGGTCCTGGCCGCCGCCGGCCTGCTGATCAAGACCTGGACCGCCCGCCGCCGGCCCGCCGTCCCTGCTGTTTCGGTGGAGATCAAGGTCAAGCCCATCCCCACGCTCCTGCTGGGCGCCGCCGGTGGCCTGATCGTCGGCCTCACCTCGGTCGGCTCGGGCTCCCTGATCATCGTGGTCCTGCTCGCCATGTACCCCAAGCTGCGCGCCAACGACCTGGTCGGCACCGACCTGGTCCAGGCAATCCCCCTGGTGACGGCGGCCGCCCTGGGTCACGCTTTCTTCGGCGACCTCAAGCTCGACCTGGCCGCCGCCGTGCTGATCGGCTCGGTCCCCGGCGTCCTGATCGGTTCCCGCATCTCGTCGCGCGCCCCCGGCGGCCTGGTCCGGGCGGCCTTGGTGATCGTCCTGCTGGCGAGCGCCCTGAAGCTGTTCGACGTCCCGACGGCCGCGGTCGGCATCATCACCGGGGTCGCCGTGCTGATCGCTGTGACGGTGGGGTTGGTGGGCCGGCTCCGCCCGTCTACGGCCGCCGGCCTTCCCGCGCCGGCCGATCCGCCCAGCCTCGGCGAGGCGGTCGCGCCACCGGAGCACGCCGCACCGGCGCGGTCAGTGGCCGGCGTGCCGTCCGCCTGACGGATTCCGCGGGCCGGCGTCGCACCACCCCCGCGTCGCGGCCGGCGACCTTTGCACCGCATCGCGGCCGGCAGCTTCGCACACCGCCCCACCGCGGGGGTCGGCAACGTCGCACCGCCCCGCAGCGGGCCAGCAACGTCGCACCGCTCCATCGCGGGGCCGGCAACGTCGCACCGCCCCGCAGCCAGCGACTTCGCACCGCCCCAACCCCGCCGCCAGCGACTTCGCACTGCCCC
>NZ_JBVJIU010000005.1:448048-530045 GCF_055586105.1 Actinoplanes sp. NPDC051537 | reverse complement strand
CCGCAGCAAGCGACTTCGCACTGCCCCGCAGCAAGCGACTTCGCACTGCCCCGCAGCAAGCGACTTCGCACTGCCCCGCAGCAAGCGACTTCGCACTGCCCCGCAGCAAGCGACTTCGCACTGCCCCGCAGCAAGCGACTTCGCACCGCCCCAACCCCGCGGCCAGCAGCTTCGCACCGCGCAATGAGCCGCTCAGCGGACAGCCGCAGCGCCCTGGCGTTGTGGATAGCCGCGGCAAGATGTCGTACCCCCGGCGTAGTCTCGCCCCACCCAGTGAACGGGGTGGGTGAGTAACCAGGTCGGGTCGACTGCGGGCATGCGGCAACCGCCCTAAGCGCACGGCGCACTCTCTCGCCAGAATCCCGGCAGCCACGCGCCCACCACATGGCGCAGCGGCAGCCACACGGCACCCCGGGCAGCCACACGGCACCCCGGGCAGCCACACGGCATCCCGGCAACCACGCGCGACCAAATTCGCCGCCGCCCGGGCAACTCGCTCACACCAGGATTGCCCCTGCGGCCAGCACGCACAGCCCTCCGATCACCCCCAACATCGGCACATACCCGAAAAAT
Source organism: Actinoplanes sp. NPDC051537 (assembly GCF_055586105.1). Classification (NCBI taxonomy): domain Bacteria; kingdom Bacillati; phylum Actinomycetota; class Actinomycetes; order Micromonosporales; family Micromonosporaceae; genus Actinoplanes; species Actinoplanes sp. NPDC051537. The sequence goes on along the minus strand of NZ_JBVJIU010000005.1, from coordinate 529,472 downwards.
GCGTACATCACCGCCGCACCCAGCGGTGCGGTCGCCTTGGCCAACGTAACCGGTGCGGCCAAAGCGCCGGCGATGCTGCCGTAAGCGCCCGTGCCGTATCGCTCGGCGAGCAGCGCGGGCACGGCGAGACTCGCCACGCCGAAACCGATGCCGAAACAGACCACCGCCACGACCGAGCCGCCCTCCGATCGGGCCGCCCACGGCAGGCAGAACGCGGCTACGGCCTGGACGGCGAAGACCGCGGCGACCACCCGCAGCAGGGGCAACCGGCGCTGAGCTCCCGTGAGCACCAGACGCCCGGTCACCGACAGCACGCCGAGCAGGCCGGCCACCGTCGCCGCGAAGGTCGCCGGATGGCCCCTGCTCACCAGGAAGCCGACCAGGTGCACGGTCATCGCGCTCATCGCCGCCGCGTGTGCGACGAACGCGACCGCCAGCCAGCGGAAACGGGAGTCGCGGAGGGCCGCCCGCCGGGGCGTGGACGAAGCCACGGGGGCCGCCGGCGCGCGCCGCACGACGGCCGCGTGCAGCGGGGCCGCGATCAACCCGTACCCGAGGCCGAGCACCACCAGCGCCGCCCGCCAGCCGAAGCGTTCCTCGAGCAACCCGGTCAGCGGCATGAAGATCGTGCTGGCGAAGCCGGCCACCACGATCATCGCCAGCAGCGCCCGCCGGCGGCGCTCGGCGTCGAACCAGGAGACCACCACGGCGGTGGCCGCGTCGTACAGCGACATCGCCATCGCCGCGCCGAGGGCCGCGAACACCAGGTACAGCTGCCACACCGTCCGCACCTGCGACCAGGCCACGAGCAGCGCCGCCCCGGCCAGCGACCCGGCCGTCATCAGCGCCCGGCCGCCGTGCCGGTCGAGCCACCGGCCCACCGGCACGGCCATCGCCGCCCACGCGAGGACGGCCGTGGTCAGGGCGCCGGTCACCGCCGTCGGCGAGACGTGCAGGTCGGCGGCCATCGGATGGAGCAGCACCGCGAAGCTGTAGTACAGACAGCCGTACCCGATGGTCTGTGTGATCGCGAAGGTGACGACCATCAGCCGCAGCAGCCACCCCCGGCGGACACGACGGTGAGCGCGCTGCTGCAGACGCCGGTCTCGGGCAGATCGAGCCGCACGTCGCGCGCCGCCGCCCAGTCCCCGGCCAGCGCCGCCACCACCGACCGGGCCTGCTCGTACCCGGTGGCCAGCAGGAACGTCGGCGCCCGGCCGTAGGACTTCACGCCGACGGCGTAGTAGTCCCGCTCCGGGTGGGCCAGCTCGCCGGCGCCGTGCGGCGGAACCGTTCCGCAGGAGTGCTCGTTGGGGTCGATCAGCGGCGCGAGGGCCCGGGTCGAGCCCAGGATCGGGTCGAGGTCGAGCCGCAGCTCGGAGACGATCGTGTGGTCGGGGCGGAAGCCGGTCGCCGCGACGATCCGGTCCACGACGACCGTGCGGCCGCCGCCGGACACCTCCACACCGTCTTCCCCCGGCGCGATCCGCCCGATGCCGAAGCCGGTCAGCAGCCCGATCGCCCCCGACTCGACCTGCGTCCGCAGCCGGGCGCCCAGCCTTCCCCGGGCCGGCAGCGCGTCGGCCGCCTCGCCGCCGTAGGTGCTGACCGGGGAGCCCGAGCGGATCGCCCAGGTCACGGTGCTTCCGAGCTCGGCCAGCGCCAGCAGCGTGTTCGCGGCCGAATGCCCGGCGCCCACGACCAGCACGCGACGACCCGCGAACAGCTCACGGTCGCGGCCCAAGACATCCGGAAGGGCATTGCTGACGTACGCCGCGGCGCTGCTCTCGCCGAGCGCGGGTATCCCCGAGGCGCCCAGCACGTTCGGCGTGTTCCAGGTGCCGGACGCGTCGATCACCGCGCGGGCCAGGACGTCGTCGCCGTCGCCGAGCCGGATCAGGAACGGCCTCTCGTCGCGGCCGGCGGTCCGCAACCGGTCGACGCCGTCCCGTGTGACCGCCACGACCCGGGCGCCGTAGCGGATGTGCGGCCGGAGCGCGGGCAGGCCGGCGAGCGGCCGGAGGTAGTCGTCGACGAGCTCGTCCCCGGTGGGCAGGCCGTCGTCGTCCGGCCGCGGCCACCCGGCGCCGGCGAGCAGCTTGGCGGCGGCGGTGTCGATGTTGTACCGCCAGGGCGAGAACAGCCGCACATGTCCCCACTCCCGGACGGAAGCGGCCGACGCGTCGCCGGCCTCGAGGACGAGGAACGGCAGGCCGCGCTCGGCGAGGTGGGCGGCGGCGGCCAGGCCGACGGGGCCGGCGCCGATGACGGCGACGGGCAGGTGATCGAGCGGGGTGGTCACGAGAGGTCTCCCGGTGTCAGTCGATGTGCGGGCTGCGGCGTTCGATGAACACGACGTCGCGCCAGCGGTTGCCATGGGCGAGGTGCCGGCCGACCCGCTCGCGGACGCCGACCGTGCGGAACCCGGCGGCGCGGTGCAGGGCGAGGCTGGCGGTGTTCTCGGGGAAGATGCCGGACTGGATCGTCCAGATCCCGGCCCGTTCGGTGGTGATGATCAGCGCGCCGAGCAGGGCCCGGCCGACGCCGCGCCCGCGGGCGTCGGCGTCGACGTAGACGGAGTGCTCGACCACGCCGGCGTAGACGGCGCGACCGGACACGGCCGAGATCGCCGCCCAGCCGAGCACGTGGCCGTCGTCGCCGACGGCGACCAGGCGATGCTCCGGCAGCTTGCCGGCGTCGAACGCGGCCCACGAGGGCGCGGTGTGCTCGAAGCTGGCATTCCCGGTGTCCATGCCGGCCTGGTAGATGGCCAGAACCGCGCCGGCGTCGGCGGCGGTCATCGCCCGGATCGTCACGTCGCTCATGCGCAGGCCCCGGGCGCGACCGGGACCGGGCGGCCCATCACGACGTCGGCCGCCGACGGGAAGCAGCCGACGCAGGCGTCGTTGATCCGGTAGTGCCGGGCGTTGCCGACGGCCTCCACCAGCACGAACCGCACCTCGGCCAGGATCTTCAGGTGCTGCGACACGGTGGACTGGGCCAACCCGGCCGCGGCGACGATCTCGCCCACCGGCATCGGCCGCCCTTGCCGCGCGAGGTACTCCACGATCTGCACCCGCGACGGGTCGGCCAGCGCCCGGAACCAGGACGCATACGTCTCCGCGATCCCCCGATCGAGCAGGTCGGCCACGGTCCACCCTCTTCATCGTCTATCGCCGATCAACGATGAGAGCATACCGGGGTCGAGGCCCGTGGTCATCCGCAGCAGCCCTGGCCGGCGGCGACCGCCGTGGATTTGGCGGCGCCGCCGCAGCACGAGCCCTCGGCGACGGCCTCGTCCTCGGTGCCGCAGCACGAAGTGTTGGGTGCCGGCTCCCGCACGGCGACCGCGACGGCGACGGCGCTCGGTGCCGGACCCCCGCAGCACCCGCCGGCCGCGGTCAGCGCGTCGGCCGGGTCACCGGCGAAGCCGCCGGTGGTCGGGCTGGTGGTGGTGTCGTTCATTCGTAGCTCCCGATGTGAGGTGCGGTTTCGACAACCGTTGGATTCGACGAATGTCGAAACCGAGGTTTGCACACGGTTTCGATGTATGTCAACCTCGACGCATGTCGAATCCAGGGGCGGTCGAGACGCCCTGTTGCGAGCCGATGGCGGTGCAGCGGGTCGGGCGCACCGCGGCCGCCGAGCTCGCGCCCGCGTTCAAGGCCCTCGGCGACCCCGTCCGGCTCCAGCTGATGTCGATGATCGCGTCGGCCCCCGGCGGCGAGATCTGCGTGTGCGACCTGACCCCGGCGTTCGAGGTCTCCGGCTCGACGATCTCCCACCACCTGAAGACCCTGCGCGACGCCGGCCTGGTCGACGCCGAGCGCCGGGCGAGCTGGGTCTACTACCGGGCCCGCCCGGGCCTGATGCGCCAGCTGGCCACCCTCCTCACCCCGGCCCGGGACGGCGCCGACGCGTGACGATCCACCCCATCGCCCTCCGGCGGCGGCTTCTGGCCGAGTTCACCGGTACGGCGCTGCTGGCCACCGCCGTCGTCGGCTCCGGGATCATGGCCGCCACGCTCTCGCCCGGGGACGTCGGCCTTCAGCTTCTGGAGAACTCGGTGGCCACCGCGCTCGCGCTCGGCGCGCTCATCCTGATTTTCGGCCCGGTCTCGGGGGCGCATCTCAACCCGGTGGTGTCGGCCGCCGACTGGTTTCTCGGGAGCCGAAGCGGCCGAAGCGGCCGAAGCGGCCGAAGCGGCCGAAGCGGCCGAAGCGGCCGAGACGGCCGAAGCGGCCGAAGCCGCCGAAGCGGCGCCGGGCTGACCGCGACCGAGCTGGGCGGCTACGTCGCGGCCCAGGTCGCGGGGCGGTCGGCGGGACGGTCCTGGCCAACCTGATGTTCGGCCTCCACGCGGTTGCCTGGTCGCACCGGCAACGAGCCGCGGGGCACCTGTGGCTGGGCGAGGTCGTCGCCACCGCCAGACTGGTCCTGCTCGTCTTCGCGCTGGCCCGCTCCGGTCGCGCCGCCGCCGCGCCCGCGGCCGTGGGCGCCTACATCGGGGCCGCGTACTGGTTCACGTCGTCGACCAGCTTCGCCAACCCGGCCGTCACCATCGGCCGCGCCTTCACCGACACGTTCGCGGGCATCGCCCCGGCGTCGGTGCCTGGGTTCGTCGCCGCCCAGTTCGTGGGGCTGCTCGTCGGCGCCGGGCTGCTTCTCGCGCTCTATCCGGTCGCCACCGGCCACCCCGTTTCCCCGATCCCGGAGGAGATCCGATGAATCACCGGCCCCGCGTTCTCTTCGTCTGCGTGCACAACGCCGGGCGGTCGCAGATGGCCGCCGGCTGGCTGCGGCATCTCGGCGGTGACCGGGTCGAGGTGCGGTCCGCCGGCAGCGAGCCGGCCGAGCGCGTCAACCCCGCCGCCGTCGAGGCCATGCGCGAGGTCGGGATCGACATCACCGGCCGGGTGCCGGCGATGCTCGAGTACGAGACGGCGCAGGAGTCCGACGTCATCGTCACGATGGGCTGCGGCGACGCCTGCCCGGTCTTCCCGGGCAAGCGGTACGAGGACTGGAAGCTCGACGACCCCGCCGGCCTCGGTGTCGACGCCGTCCGGCCGATCCGGGACGAGATCCGGCGCCGGGTCGAGGGGCTGCTGGCCGAGCTGCTCCCAATGGGCGATTTGGGCGAATAACTGCTCATCCCCCGCCCGGCCCGGCCGATCAGGAGATCGGGAGACGGGACGGGCGGGATGAACGTTAGGCACAAGCTGCTGGGCGCGTTTCTGGCGGCGGCCGCCATCGCGATGACGACCGGCGCGGTCGTGCTGCACGCCGACGCGACCGCCGCGGAGCAGGCGGCGATCAGCGAGGCCGAGCAGGTCGCCCGCGGCATCGCCAAGGACGTCGCCTTCGGCCTTCCCGCCGACACGGCCGGTGAGCGTCCCACCTCGCTGATGTACAACAAGGTCGCGCTCAGCGCCTACCTCACGCGGCTGCACGACCTCCAGGGCCGCGACATCGTCGTGATCGACCAGAACGACATCATCCTGGCCGACGCCGTGCCGGGAAACGTCGGACTGCGGTTCGAGGAGGACGACGCCGACCAGGTGAGCAAGACCATCGCCGACGGCCGCTCCCGGATCTTCATCGAGCGGAGCGCCGACTACCCGGACGGCATCCAGCAGGTGGTGGTTCCGCTCACCGGGCCGGCGGACGCCATCAAGGGCGCCGTCGTGCTCGAGTACACCCCGCTCTACGAGCAGATGGTCGCCGCCACCGCCGGCGCCCGGAAAATCATCATCGCGGCCGTGGTGATCAGCGTGCTGCTGGTGCTGCTCATCGGCCTGGTCATCGCCGGCTCGATCACCAAGCGGATCAACTCGTTGACCCGGGCCGTGCAGGTGATCCGGGACGGGGACTACACGCGACGGGTCGCGCTCAAGGGCCGCGACGAGATCGGCCGGCTCGGGCAGGCCTTCGACGACATGGCCCTGCGGCTGGAACGGTCGGACCGGGAGATCCTGGCCAAGGAGTACACCGACAGCATCCTGGCCAACGCCGGCGAGGGCATCTGCGGCGTCGACGCGAACGGCCGGATCATGTTCGCCAACGCCGCGGCCGGGCGGATCACCGGCCTCGGGGTGGACGGCCTGCTCGGCGAGGACTCGCGGGTGGTCTTCCCGGACGCCGAGACCGATCACGAGGGCACCCTCCAGCGACCGGACGGCACCGCCCTCCAGGTGGCCTACTCGGTGAGCCCGATCGCCAAGGGCGGCGGCGCGGTGGTCGTGCTGCGGGACGTGAGCCGGCAGCGCGCGCTCGAGTACGACCTGCGCCACCAGGCCCTGCACGACGGGCTGACCGGCCTGCCCAACCGCAAGCTGTTCCTCGACCGGCTCGAGCACGCGATGGCCCGCGCCCGCGCCACCGACGAGGCCGCGGCCGTGCTCTACCTCGACCTCGACGGGTTCAAGAAGGTCAACGACAGCCTCGGCCACACCGCCGGCGACCTGCTGCTGCGCACCACGGCCGAGCGGCTGACCGCGGCGCTGCGCCCGCACGACACGGTGGCCCGGCTCGGCGGCGACGAGTTCGCCGTGCTGCTCGAGACGGCCGATCTGGTCACGGTCCAGGCCCTCGCGCAGGCCTGCCTCGACGCCCTGACCCACCCGTTCCTCGTGCACGAGCGGAAGGCGGTCGTGTCGGTGAGCGTCGGCGTGGTGCCGGGCGTGGCCGGTTACAGCGACGCCGAGGAGGTGCTGCGCAACGCGGACGTGGCCATGTACGCGGCCAAGGCCGACGGCAAGGGCTGCTACCGGTTCTTCGAGAGCCGGATGCACGAGCAGTTGCTCGACAAGCTCGACTGCGAGTCCCGGCTGCGCGACGCAGTGCACGGCGGCGAGCTGCGGCTGCACCTGCAGCCCGTGGTCGAGCTCGGCAGCCGCCGGGTCGCGGGTGTGGAGGCGCTGGTGCGCTGGGCCGACCCCGAGCGCGGCCTTCAGCAGCCGGGCGCGTTCATCCCGCTGGCCGAGGAGACCGGGCTGATCGTGGAGATCGACCGGTGGGTGCTCTTCGAGGCCTGCCGCGCGGTCAAGGACTGGCAGGACCGGAACCCGAACGCCTCGCCGGCCTGGGTCAGCGTGAACCTGTCGGCCGCGAACCTCGAGGTCGTCGATCTGACCGACCGGGTGGCGTACGCGCTGGCCACCTCCGGCCTCTCGCCCCATTGCCTGGTGCTGGAGCTGACCGAGACCGTCCTGATGCGCGACATCGCGGTCACCTCGGCCCGGCTCGAGGAGCTGCGCGAGCTCGGCGTCAAGGTGGCGATCGACGACTTCGGCACCGGGTACTCGTCGCTCGGCTATCTGCGCGACATCCCGGTCGACGTGCTGAAGGTGGACCGCTCGTTCATCACCGGCATGGAGACCAACGCGCGGCAGCAGGAGCTGGTCAGCGCCGTGGTGCAGCTCGGGCACACGCTCGGCCTCAAGGTGGTCACCGAGGGCGTGGAGACCGAGGAGCAGCTGCAGCTGCTGACCCGGATGAACTGCCGGTACGCCCAGGGCTACCACCTGGGACGGCCGGAGCCGGCCGAGCAGCTCATCGAGCGCCTGGCCGGCTCCGCACTGATCAACTAACTCTCGACGAACACCGACACCGTACGGGCGGGGACGGTGAACGTTCCGGTCGAGCTCGCGAACGACGCCGAGCGGGTGACCGGGTCGGCCGAGGCCCGCTGGACGGGATGCAGGGCGACCCGCTTCCCGGCCAGCGCGGCCACGGTCGGGGAGGTTGCCGCCGAGGTGGCGTTGAAGACCACGGTCACCGACTTCCAGTTCCGGTCGATTCCCCGTCCGTCCAGAGTCATCGTGATGACCCCCGGGGTCTCGGCCGTTCCGGAGAGCGGGAACGACAGGCGCTTCTGCACCTCGGCGGCGGTCGCGAGGCCGAAGACCGGCGAGGAGCGGCGGATGCGCAGCAGCTCCTGGTAGGTCGTGTCGGCCTGGTTGATGTCGGCGCAGCCCGGGACCAGCGAGGCATCCGCGAGCAGCGGCCGGGCATATGACCATTTGTCCGAGTTATCGGCGGCGGGCGGCAAGCCACGACCGAAGCCGTTGCCCGCGGAACAGTCCCAGATGATCTGGTTGAACCAGTCCCCCGAGTTGAACGAGTTGCGGTCCAGTGACTTGGACCGGAGGCGGGGCGATCCGGCGGCCACGAACCCGACCCCCTGTCCGAGAGCGGTCGCGGCGAGCGCCACGGTCTGCATCCGGGCCCGGGCGGACGCCGGCGTCGACTGCGGCAACTTGTACGCCAACGCGTCGTACAGGATCTCGTTGTCGTGCGCGTCCACATAGGTGATCGCGTCCGCCGGCTCGGCCGTGTACCCGGCCGGCGACCCGTTGTAGTCCACCTGCGACCCGGTCACCGTGGCGCCCGAGCTGTCGGTGAACCGGTACGACGCGAGGTTGCCGCTGAGCCCCACCTTGATCAGGTCCTGGTAGTGCAGCAGCCGCGCCTTCTGCTCGGCCGGCGTCCCGTTGGCCGCGTCCCCGTTCGGGTCAGTGTAGAGACCGGACGCGAAGCCCTGGATCCGCGGGTCGGCGTCGAACGGGCCGCCGCCGCGCACCGCGTCCCGGAGCCGGTCGTTGAACGTCCCGATCCCGGTGCCCGCCATGGTGGCCTGGGTGGCCTGCACGAACCGGGCGTTGCCGGCCACCTCGCCGAAGTCCCAGCCCTCGCCGTACACGTAGATGTTCTTGCCGTCCACGCCGTCGCGGGCGAGCGTGAGCTTGTCGAGGGCCGCGCGCACCGCCAGGATGTTCGCCTTCGGGTGGTGGCCCATCAGGTCGAAGCGGAAACCATCGATCTTGTACGCCTTGGCCCAGGTCACGATCGAGTCGACGACGAGCTTGCCCATCATCGCGTTCTCCGGGGCCGTGTTGGCGCAGCACGTCGAGTTGGCGACCGAGCCGTCGGCGAGCAGCCGCTGGTAGTAGCCCGGCACGATCTGGTCGAGCACCGACTTGGGGTCGGTGCCGGCCGCCGACGTGTGGTTGTAGACGACGTCCATCACCACGCGCAGCCCGGCCTTGTTGATCCCCGAGACCATGTCCCGGAACTCGCGCGTCCGGTCGGACGGGTCGACCGCGTAGCCGCCCTCGGGCGTCGTGTAGTGCAGCGGGTCGTAGCCCCAGTTGTAGCCGTCGGAACCGGCGACCGCGGTGACGCAGGCCTGCTGCTGGTCGGAGTCCGGCGGCAGCGCGGCCAGGTCGCAGGCGGGCTGCTGCTGGTCGGCCCGGTTCTCCGGGATCGTCGCGAAGTCGAAGACCGGCAGCAGGTGCAGGTGGGTGACGCCGGCCTTGGCCAGCGTCGAGAGCTCCTTCATCCCGGTGGTGTCCGGGTCGGTGAACGCCTCGTAGGTGCCGCGCGACGCGGCCGGCACCGAGCCGTCGGCCATCGAGAAGTCCCGTACCGACAGCTCCGAGATCTGAATCTTGGTGGGAGCGGTGGCGGCCGGCTTGCGCAGGGCGGACCAGCCGGCCGGCGCGAGCGACGGGTCGGTCAGGTCGACGATCCGGCTCAGCTTCGAGTCGGTCGAGAGCCCGAGCGAGTACGGGTCGGTGACCGCCGCCGTGACGATCTTGCCGGCCGCCGGCTGCCAGGCCGTCACCCGGTAGGTGTAGTACTTGCCCTTCCAGGAGGCCGGGCCGCGCACCGACCAGACGCCGGTGCGGTCGTCCCGCCGCATCGCCACGGTCTGCGGCGATGCGGTCGGCGAGTCGTAGAGCTGGAGGTCGACGGTCCGCGCGGTCGGCGCCCAGACCGAGAGCGTGCTGCCGACCGGCCCGAGCCGCGCGTCAGTCGCCGCCGAGTAGACGTCGTCGAGCACGCCCGCGGTCTGCACGCCGGTGGCCGAGAGCAGCTTCCCGGCCGCGTCGCGCTCGGTCACCACGACATGCCCACGCAAGATGTTCGAAATGTCGCCATAAGCTAGCTTGAAGGCGTCGTACTGCCACAGATGCGGGAATTTCGTGCGCTGCGCCTCGGTAAGCCCATCCCGCCGGGCGGAAAGCGAAATTTCCGAATAAGTCCCGGTCAGCTCCCCGTCGGCGACGCCGATCCCGCCACCAGGCGAGTAAACGAGGGCGTACTTCTTACCGTCGGTGGCGTCGGACGGCTTCCAGGCGATCGTCGACCGGTCGATCCAGACCGCCGACGACTTGGCCAGGTCGACGATCCCGGCCCCACCGGCCTTCTTCACCGGCGGCGCCAGGCGATCGGCGACGCCGGCGAGCAGCCACACCTCGCGACCGGCCGCCGCGAAATCGAGCCGCTGATCATCGGGCAGGTCCTTGGTGTCTCCCTTGTGGATGATGTAGCTGAGCCCGGTCGCCCCCGCCGCCAGCGGCACGCGGAACGTCACGCCGTAGGAGTCGGTCGCGGCCGGTTGCAGCGGCGAGCCCCAGTCGGTGCCGGTCGCCGCGCCGTCCCAGACGTGCAGCCCCTAGCCCGAGTAGTCCCCGTCGGCCCGGCGGTAGTGGATGATCGCCGTGTTCTGGTCCTGGGCCGGGTAGTCGAAGCTGGTGCTCACAGCCGGGTCGCCCTGCTTGAGCCAGACCTCGGGGTTCTTGGACGGGTCGAGCGACCGGTCGCTCTCGGTGTCCTTGACCCCGTCCTTGCTGACCACGATGAAGCCCACGTTCTTGGCGCCGGGCTTCAACTTCACGTAGGCGAATTTCCCGTACGCGTCGACGCCCGTGAACGGCTGCCCGGCCGGCCAGGTGGTGGCCATCGAGTCGTCGACGTCGCCCCAGACGTACAGGCCCCAGTTGTCGTAGTCTCCGGCCGGCCGCTGGTAGTGCACGATCGCGTAGTCGGGGCTGGTCGAGACGACCGGCGTGCCGACCCCGATCGTGCGGGTGGCCGAGGCGAGCCGGCCCCTGCTGTCACGCACGACCGCTTTGTACCGCACGACCGTGCCCCCGGCCAGGCCGTCCAGGTCGTGGTAGACGGTGTACGGGGCGTGGGTCGCGGTGCCCACGAGCTTCCACGGTCCGTCGCCGACCTGGGCCGCGACCGTGACGGTGGCGAGCGGGTCGCCGGTGACGTCCGCGGTGACCGCCGCCCGGGTCGGCACGAGCGCGCCGTCCGCCGGCGAGGCGATGGTGATGGTCGGGGCGGCGCCCACGGCCAGGGCCGCGTCGGCGCGCAGCACCAGGGTGGACAGCGCCGGGACGGTGACGGTCAGCTTCCCGCCGGCCGCCTGCGAGGCGCCGGACCCGCCGTAGATGGTCTTGAACGACGCCGAGGAGACGTCGAAGGTGACCGTCTGCGTGGTCGTGGCGCTGTTGGCGGCCACCACGTACTCGGTCCGCTTGTCGTCGAAGCGGGAAACCGCGAAGACGCCGGGCCCGGCCGCCGAATAGCGCGTGACCTGCGAGCCGTCGGTCAGGGCCGGGTTGGCCTTGCGCAGGGCGGCGAGCGAGGCGATCGTCCGGTACAGCGGGTGCCGGGTGTTGTAGTTGTCGACCGCGTGCGTGCGGTCGGTGCCGATCAGGTCGTCGTCGAGGTAGTCCGCGGTCTTCGAGGCGAACATGTCCTGCCGGGCGTCCTTGTCGCCGCCCGGGCCGGTGAAGCCCTGCTCGTCGCCGGAGTAGACGACCGGCTGCCCGCGGGTCAGGAACATCAGCTCGTGCGCGAGCTCGTCCCGCTTCAGATACGTCTCCGGGGAAGCGCCGCTGGACTCGATGAACGAGCCGATCCGGCCCATGTCGTGGTTGCCGAGGAAGGTCGGCAGCCGGTCGGCGCCGGTGTCGCGGGCGGTGTAGAGCGCGTCCTTGGCGTACACGTCGGCGACCGACTGGGCCGAGCCGGCGCCGGTCACGAAGTTCTTGGCCGCGTCCTGGAAGGAGAAGTCGAGGGTCGCGGGCAGCCCGCCCTCGCGGACGTAGGTGGACTCGATCTCCTGGTCGGCGCTGTAGACCTCGCCGAACATGAAGAAGTCCTTCTTGCCGGCCCGGTCGGCGGCGGCCTTGATGCCGGCGCTGAACTGCGGCCAGAAGTCGAGGTCGGCGTGCTTGACGGTGTCGAGGCGGTAGCCGTCGATGCCGGTGGCGCCGATCCAGTCGGCGTAGATCTTCGTCATGCCCTTGACCACCTCGGGACGCTCGGTCCACAGGTCGTCGAGGCCGTAGAAGTCGCCGTACTCCGCGTTCTCGCCGGCGAACGTCGAGTTGCCGCGGTTGTGGTACATCGTCGGGTCGTTCAGCCAGCCCGGCACCTTGACCGTTCTGTCCGCAGTGGACGGGAACACCGGCGTGTACGGGAACGAAGCGGCCGAGACCGACGGGAAGCCGTTCTTGCCGTCGGAGTAGTTGCGGTCCTCGAAGGCGCGGCCCTGCGAATCGACAAACGGCGAGGTGGATTTGTCCACGTAGTCGTACTTGTTCTCGGCGTTCTGGATCACGTCGGCGGTGTGGTTGACGATGATGTCCAGGTAGATCTTCATGCCCCGCCGGTGCGCGAGCTGCACCAGCTTCTTGAGGTCGGCGTTGGTGCCGAAGTGCGGGTCGACCTGGGTGAAGTCGGTGATCCAGTAGCCGTGGTAGCCGGCCGAGATGTCGCTGCCGCTGCCCTGCACGGGCCGGTTCTTGAAGACCGGGGCGAGCCAGATCGCGGTCGTGCCGAGCCCCTGGATGTAGTCGAGCTTGTCGATCACGCCGGCCAGGTCGCCACCGTGGTAGAAGCCCTTGTCGGTGGGGTCGTAGCCGGTCTGGAGCCGGTCGCCCTTCAGGCCGCCCTTGTCGTTGGACTTGTCGCCGTCGGCGAACCGGTCCGGCAGGACGAAGTAGTACTGCTCCGACGTGCCGAGCCGGTCGGCGCCCCAGTGCGCGATCGCCGCGTCGCTCGGCGGCAGCGGGGCGGTACGGGCCTGGGACTGCGCCTGGGCGGGCACGGCGACGAGGAAGGGAAGAGCAAGGCTGAGGACGGCGGCTAACAATCGCCGTCTCCGGAAAGCGACCACTTTGTCCCCTTATTTATTCAGCTACCCAGACCTGGAAGGCCGGGCCGTAGCCATCGATGGCGGTGGAACCACCTGGTTCGGTGTACAGCGGCTTGCCGCCGCCGTAAAGGCTCTCCCAGCGCGTCCCGCCGGGCAGCCCGGTCAATGTCAGCGGTTCGCCCGCTCGCCGGCGGGCCACCACCAGCACGGTCTGGTCGGTGCTCTCCCGCATAAAGGCGAGACAATCCCCCATCGCGTACGCCCATCGCAGTCCGCCCTTTCGCAGTGCCGGACTGGCCCGCCGGAGCGAGATCAGCGCCCGGTAACGGTCGAAGGTCGCGGTGTCCCGGGGCCGGTCCCAGGGCATCGGCTGCCGGGCCGACTCGTTGGTGGCGCCGGTCAGCCCGACCTCGTCGCCCGCGAAGATCATCGGGGTGCCGGGCAGGGTCAGCAGCAGGCCGGCCGCGACCTCGTGCCGGGCCGCGTCGCCGACCACCGTCCGGATCCGGGCCGTGTCGTGCGAGCCGAGCATCTGCCACGAGGTCGTCCACGACCGCCACGACGTCTGCGCCGCGAACGCGGTCATGGCGGCCACGGTCGCCGCCGCGTCCCGGTGCGGCACCTCGACCGGCACTCCCAGGAAGTCGTCGAACGGCAGGTTGTCGGCGCGCAGCCAGCTCCATATCGGACGGGTGAAACCGGCGTAGTTCATCGTGCCGTGCCAGCCGTCCCGGTCCAGGTCGGTGGTCGCGTCGTGCGCGTGCTCGGCGATCAGCAGCCCGTCCGGCCGCGCCTCGGCGACGGCCTTGCGCAACAACGTCGCCACCTCGTGGGTCCAGTCGTCGGCGCCCCGGCGGCCGGTCATGTTGGCCACGTCGATCCGCCAGCCGTCGAGCCCGTACGGTTCGCTCAGCCACCGCTGGGTCACGTCGCGGAACCGGTCGCGCAGCGCGGCCGAGCCCCAGTTCAGCTTGGGCAGCGACGGGTGGCCCATCCAGCACTCGTACGCGCCGCCGGGCTTGAAGTAGTAGAAGTCGCGCTCCTCGGCGAACCACGGATGCGCCGCGCCGGTGTGGTTGGTGGTGAGGTCGCCGAGCAGCCGCCAGCCGCGCTCGTGGACGGCGTTCGCGAGGCGGGTCAGAGCCTCGTCGCCGCCGAGCGCCGGGTCGACGCGGTCGAACGAGGAGGCGTCGTAGCGGTGGTTGGAGCGGCCCGGGAAGAACGGCGTGAGGTAGAGCGTGTTCGCGCCCAGCGCCGCGATGTGGTCGAGCCGCTCGCGGATGCCGTCGAGGTCGCCGCCGTAGCGGACGCGCGTCGCGTACGGCCCGCTCGTCGCCGGCGTGTCCCAGCTCGGGAAGGAGCCGGCCGAGGCGGAGGCGGAGCGGGCGAACCGGTCGGGGAAGATCTGGTAGACGACGGCGTCGCGCGCCCAGGCCGGCGGCGCCGGGTGCGCGACCAGCCGGAAGTCGGTCGCGTCCGGCACGTCGTGCTGGGTGAGCCCGGCCCCGGTCAGCCACCGCACGCCCTGGGTGGTGCGGATCAGGAAGCGGTACGGGGTGACCGGGTTGCGCACCGGGATCTCGGCCCGCCACCAGACGTCGCCGGATGGGTCCGTGCGATCCACGACGGCCGAGGTGAAGACCGGTTCGCCGTCCGACAGCCAGCGCAGATGGATGCGGGTCGCCCGGGTGCCGGCGGACACCCGGACGAACACCGGCACGGTCTCCCCCAGCGCCGGGCCCGGCGTCGAGACGTACAGCTCGGAGCCGTCGTGGTGGGCCCTCATCCCTTGACCGCTCCCGAGGTCAGGCCCTCCACGATGTAGCGCTGGAGGAGCTGGAACACGAGCACGGTCGGGATCGCGGTGAGCAGCGTGCCGGCGCAGAAGATGCCGAAGTTGGTGTTGCGCTGCTCGGCCGCGACCAGGCCCCACAGGCCGACCGAGAGTGTCTTGGCCCCCGAGTCGGTGAGGAAGATGTTCGCGAAGATGAACTCGTTGATCGTGCTGATGAAGGCGAGCAGCCCGGTCACCGCGAGCACCGGCGCCACCAGCGGCAGCAGGATCCGGAAGAACACCTGCGCGTGCCCGGCGCCGTCCACCGTGGCCGATTCGTCGAGCTCGCGCGGCACGGTGTCGAAGAAGCCCTTCATCAGCCACGTGCCCACGCCCAGCGAGCCGCCGAGGTAGAGCAGGATGATGCCCCAGCGGGTGTTGAAGCCGATCACCGGCCAGTAGTCGGTGATCGTCGCGAACATCAGGAAGATCGCGACGACGGCCAGGAACTGCGGGAACATCTGGATCAGCAGCAGTGAGAGCAGCCCGGTGCGCCGGCCGCGGAAACGGCGGCGGCTGAAGGCGTACGCGGCCAGCGCCGACACGAACACGCTGACCGCCGAGGCCGTCCCCGCAATGATCACCGAGTTCAGGAACCACTGCCCGAAGTTGGTGTCCTGCAGCAGCTTGGTGAAGTTGTCCAGGGACAGGCCGGTGGGCAGCAGCTGGGTCGAGGAGAGCGTGCCGAGCGGGTTGAACGCCGCCGACAGCACGAACAGGATCGGGCCGAGCGAGAACAGCACGGCCAGGACGCCGACCAGGTGGCGCCAGCCGACCTTCTTCAGCCACTTGCTCACGCGTACACCTCCTCCTGTTGTCTTGTTCTGCGGAAGCCGATCGCCGAGACCGTGCCGACGATCAGGAAGATGAAGATCGAGATCGCGGCGGCGTAGCCGTACTGCGCGCCGGAACCGCCGAACGCCAGCCGGTAGGTGTAGGTGATCAGCAGGTCGGTGGCGCCGTTCGCCGGGTTGTCGGGCGCGAACGGCCCGCCCTCGGTGGTCAGGTAGATCGCGTTGAAGTTGTTGAAGTTGAACGCGAACGACGAGATCAGCAGCGGGGTCAGCGCGACCATGAGCAGCGGCAGCACGATCCGCCGGAAGCTCTGCCAGGCGCCCGCGCCGTCGATCCGGGAGGCCTCGCTGAGCTCGGCCGGGATGGCCTGCAGCGCGCCGGTGGTGACCAGGAACATGTACGGGTACCCGAGCCACAGCTGCACGAGCAGCACCGCGAGCCGCGCCGTCGTGGCCTCGCCGAGCCAGTCGACGTGGACGCCGAGCACGTGGTTGATCAGGCCGAAGTCGCTGTTGAACATGTCCCGCCAGACCAGCAGCATCGCGAAGGCCGGCATCGCGTACGGCAGAACCAGCAGCACCCGGTAGAGGTTGCGGCCACGCACCCGCGGCGAGTGCAGCGCCACGGCGATCAGCATGCCGAGCACGAACGTGCCGCCGGTCGAGCCGATCGCGAAGGCGAAGTTCCAGACCAGCGTGCGCAGGAACGGTCCGCTGATGTCCGGGTCGGTGATCACGCGGGTGAAGTTGCTGAGGCCGACGTTGACCTTCCAGCCCTGGGCCAGCCGGTCGCCGTCCGTGTTCACGAACGCGCCCGCATGTTCGTCGGCGGTCCAGACCTTGCCGGTGGTGGTGTCGCGGATGCAGTCACAACCTTGGTCGTACGCGCGGCCGGCCTTGCCCTCGTAGGCCCGGGACAGCCCGGTCGAGCGGATCGCGCCGCCGTCCACCGGCACCGCGAGCGCCGTGATCTCCTTGCTGCGCAGCGACGCCTGGCCGAAGGTGAGCACCGTGTAGCCGTCGGCCGCGGTCACCTTGCCGGCGGCGGTCACGGTCACGTCGGCGGCGTCGAGCGTCTTCAGGCCGCCGGCGTCGCCGGCCGACACGACCTTCGTGGCCGGGTCGGTGATCAGGAAGACGAGCGGGCCGGTGGCCGGGTCGCCGGTGGTGGCGACGCTCAACGCGTACTGGATGGAACCCGGCACCTGGGTGACCGACGCGGTCTGGATGGCCACGACGGCGTCCTGCTTGGTGCCGCGGTGGCCGTCGCCGAAGTTGGTGAACGCCGTGGTCGCCGTGTAGAGGACCGGGAACAGCTGGAAGGCGATCAGCAGCAGGGTGCCGGGCGCGAGGTACTTGGCGGGGATGTGCCGCGGCGTCAGGTAGAGGTAGAGCAGGGCCGCCGTGGTGAGGACCAGCAGCCCGAGCCCGATCCAGGACTCGTGCTCGACCAGCGGGAACGCGGCCCAGACCGCGATCGCCACGACCAGTCCCAGCAGGACGGCCTTCGTCAGCTGGCCGGCCAGGCTCGTGTTCTTCTCCGGCCGCGGGGGCGGGCCGGCTCCGGGGGCGGGGAGGGCCCGCGTGGCGGGCCCTCCGAGCTGCGTCGTCATTACTTGTTGATGGAGCCGGAGATCGTCTTGCCGGCCGCCGCGATGGTCCTGGCCGGGTCGGCGCCGCCGATCACCGCCGCCTCCGCCTTGCCGAACGGGTCCCAGATCGCGGCCATCTCGGGGATCGCCGGGAGCGGGATCGCGTTCTTGCCCGCCTCCTGCCACTTGGCCAGGTCCGGGTCGGTGCCCTTGACCTGGTCGAAGGCGGCGGTCAGCGCCGGCGGCCGGGGCTCGGCCTGGTAGAGGGCGACGGCCAGGTCCGGGGTGGTCACGTAGTTGGTGACGAACTCCTGGGCCAGCGCCTTGTTCTTGCCCTTCGCGGCGACGTAGAAGGTCTGCACGCCGAGGAACGGCTGAGCCGGCTTGCCGCCCGCGAAGCCGGGGACGGCCGTGATGTCGTACTTGATGCCGGCCTTCTTGACGTCGGTGATCGCCCACGGCCCGGAGACCAGGTAGGCGCACTTCTTGCCGGTGAAGGTGGCGATCGAGTTGTCCGAGGTGATCGAGCGCTTCAGGGCGCCCGCACCCTTCTCGCCGAGCGCCGCGATCTTCTTGAACGCGGCGACCGACTCGGGCTTGCCGACGCCGAGGTCCTTGGGGTCGAGGTCGCCGCTCGCCGTGGTGCCGAACAGGTAGCCGCCGGCCGACGAGTACAGCGGGTACAGGTGGTAGGCGTCGCCGGTCTGTCCGACCTGGAGGCAGAGGATCTCCTTCGCCTTGCCGGCCGAGATCAGCTTCTTGCCGTTGGCGACCAGGTCCTCGATGGTGCCGGGAGCCTGCGGCGCGAGGTCGGTGTTGCGGATCAAGGCCAAATTCTCGGTCGCGTACGGCACGCCGTACGTCTGCCCGTTGAAGGTGACCGCCTTGAGCGCGTTCTCGGCGATGCCCGCCTTCTGGTCGGCGGCGAGCTGCACCGGGTCGATGGCGCCGTTCTGCACCAGGTTGCCGATCCAGTCGTGGGCGCCGACCATCACGTCCGGGCCGCTGCCCTGCTGGGAGGCGGTCACGAAGGTGGTCTGCTGGTCCTTCGAGATCGCCTGGATCTTGACGGTCACGCCGTTCTCGGTGCCGAACTTGTCGGCGAACGGCTTGAGGGCGGCGGCGCGCTTGTCGTCGGCCCAGATTACGAGCTCGCCGGTGGCGGCCTTCGCGCTCGGGGCTGCGCCGGCCTTGTCAGTTTTATCGGTTTTGTCGCCTTTATCGCCGCAACCGGCGGCAAGCAGGGTGAGTGTCAGCGTGGCGGCCACACCCGCGGCACGGATGCGCATAGACGTCTCCCGTCGTTTTCGGGCTTCTGCGTGAAAGAGCTTGCGTACGCCGACAGCGATTGATCGACTTGTGTCGGCCGTGTTGCCGGGACGTTAGCAAGCACTTGCAGTCAATGGAAGGGCTTGCAGGATTTCCTGTGCAAGACGTCATCGGTACAGTGCCTGCCATGCGAGCACGGATGTCCGACATCGCCAGGCAAGCCCAGGTCAGCGAGGCGACGGTGTCGCGCGTCATCAATGACCGGCCCGGTGTATCCCCTGAAACCCGGCAAGCGGTGCTGACCGCACTCGACGTGCTGGGCTACGAAAGGCCGGAACGCTTGCGCAAGCGCAGCGCCGGCCTCGTCGGCCTGATCGTCCCCGAGCTGGACAACCCGATCTTCCCGGCGTTCGCCCAGGTCATCGAGTCGACGCTGGCCCAGTCCGGGTACACGCCGGTGCTCTGCACGCAGTCGCCGGGCGGGGTCACCGAGGACGAGTACGTGGAGATGATGCTCGATCGGCAGGTGAGCGGGATCGTCTTCGTCAGCAGCCTGTCCGCCGACACCGCGGCCGACCCGTCGCGCTACCGGCGGCTGATCGAGCGACCGCTTCCGATCGTGCTGGTCAACGGCTGGTCGGAGACCATCGAGGCGCCCTTCGTGTCCTGCGACGACCGGCTCGCCGGCGACCTCGCGGTCAGCCACCTGGTCGCGCTCGGCCACCGCCGGATCGGCCTGATCTCGGGACCGAACCGGTTCATCAACACCCAGCGCAAGCTGTCCGGATTCCGGGCCGCGCTGCGCCGGTTCGGCTGCCCGGAGGAGTTCGTCGAGCTCACGCTGTTCGGCGTGGAGGGCGGCGAGGTGGCCGCGGATCGCCTGATCGAGCAGGGTGTCACCGGCATCGTCTGCGCCTCCGACCTGATGGCGCTGGGCGCGATCCGGGCCGCCCGGCGGCGCGGGCTGCGAGTGCCCCGGGACGTCTCGGTCATCGGCTTCGACGACTCGCCGCTGATCGCCTTCACCGACCCGCCGCTCACCACGCTGCGCCAGCCGGTCGCCTCGATGGCCGTCGCCGCCGTGCGCTGCCTGGTCGACGAGATCGACGGCCACGGCGCCCCGCACTCGGAGTACCTCTTCCGCCCCGAGCTGGTGGTCCGGGAGTCGACGGCGGTCGCGCCCCTGGCCGTACGCGTGCAACTTCTTTCAGGATTTGCACTCAACTTTTTCGGGGGACGGGGCGTTCTACCTCGCATGCCCATTGAGGATTATTCAGCGCCCACCTCGAGTTCGGCCTCGCCGCAGGTCAGCGACGTGGTCTCCACCGCGCTGAACAATCCTCAATATGACGGCTTCCGCGAGTTCGTCGAACGGCAGTGGGGCCCGCTGCTGCGGACCGCCTACCTGCTGACCGGCGACCGCGGTCACGCCGAGGACCTCGTGCAGGCCGCCCTCGAGAAGACCCATCGCAAGTGGGACCGGGTGTCGGCGATGGAGGCGCCGGTCGCCTACGTGCGGCGGGCCATGGTCAACACGGCCACGTCCTGGCGGCGCCGGCGACGGGTCAGCGAGGTGCCGCTCCTGGCCTCGGACGGGCCGGCGCTCGACCCGTACGGCCGCGTCGACCAGCGCCAGCAGGTGCTCGCGGCACTGCGCCGCCTCCCGCCCCGCATGCGCGCGGTGCTCGTGCTGCGCTACTTCGAGGATCTGGGCGAGGCCGACATCGCGGACGCGCTCGGCTGCTCGGTCGGCAGCGTCAAGAGCCAGGCGTCGCGCGGGCTTAACCGGTTACGCGAACACCTCGACGACCGTCTTACCGCCGCGCTTGAGGAGAGCCGATCGTGAACACCGAGACCGCGCTGCGCGAGGCGCTCACCGATGGGGCCGCCGCCCTCGACGTACCGGAAGATCCGTGGTCGTCTTTCACCAGGCGCGAGAAAACCCACCGCCGCAACCGTCGCGTCCGGGTCGCCGCGCTCGCTCTCCTGCTCGCCGTCGCCGGCGGGGTGCAGGCCGGGGTGGTGCCGCTGCCGGGCTGGGCGCCGGGAATCGCGATCGCGGGCCGGCAGACGGCGCTCACCAACGCCCCCACGCGCGGCTCGCTCGCCGGCGACCTCGCGTTCCAGGACGGGCTCCGCAAGTCGATCAAGGACGTCGAGGATCCCGGCGAGCTCTGGAAGGTCGTCTCACGGGCCAAGATCAAGATTGTGTACGCCGCCGACGTCGCCGGCCACCGCTTGGCGCTCGCCCTGGTGCCGCTGCGTTTCGGCTTCCTCACCGACCAGGCGCTGATCTGGTACGAGGGCCCCGCCGGCGCCGCCCCCTCGGCGATGACCGAGTCGGGCCGCGGCGACGGCGGCGACACGGTCGTGACCTGGATGGAGGGCAGCTCCGCGGCGCCCGGCATCGTCGTGGTGGTCGCCCCGCCGGCGTCGACGGTCGCGGTCAGCAACGGCTTCTCCTACGCGGCGTCGGGCCGGGTCGTGCACGGTGCGCCGGTGCTGTCGCCGGGCGGGCTGGCCGAGGTGCCGCTGCCGCCCTCGCCGTTCGATGCCGGCACCACGGTGACGGTCACGTCCGGGGAACGGACCCTCTTCCGGGGGCCGCCGTCCGGAAGCTGGTCGGGCGGCTCCGACGCCGGCGTGCAGGATCCGTCGCCGGCCGCCGTCGACGACATGCTGGCCGGGCGCGCCTTCGACCGCGACACGCTGCGGCAGTGGGTGACCGGGGCGCTGCAGGATGCCCGCCTCCCCGGCGCCGGGACCACCGTCCGCCTGCGCTGGACCGGCACGGTGAACGGCCAGCCGGCCGCCCTGATCACGTTGCAGCCGCGGGGTGGCGGGGTGCTGGCGTACGCGTTCCACGGCTCGTCCCAGTCCTACCGCGAGGACATGCGGCTGTTGCTGCCCGCCGCGGGCGCTTACACGAGGCCGATCGCCTGGCGGATGCGGGCCGAGGGCAAGGACGACCGCACGTCCCAGGTCATCGTGGTGACCCCACCCGGCACCGTCTCCGCCACGCTGGGTTCGACCCCGCTGTCGCTGGACAAATCGGGCGCCGCTCTCGGAAGCCTGCCGTCGTCCGCGGTCGCCGCGGTGACCGTGCATCCGTCGGGAGCCTCGACACCGGTGCCGCCGTTCGAGACCGACAGCGGTGGGCTGCCCGGGGACACGCCGAAGACCCGCGTGGTCCCGTGAGTCGGCTGCGGACGAACCGGAAGCCGTCGAGGTAAGCCCACATACAGGCGGCCGACGAGGAAAGGTTTCCGCGGGCAGCCCGGTCCGCGGAAACCACCCTTGCGCGGCTCGGCGCTGAACGGCACGCCGTGCCGGGCCGGGTCATGCTCGACGGCGAACGCCGGCCCGAGCCGAACGCCCTCGTGCCGCACGGTCGCCACCGCGCGCGGCTCGTCCGGGCCGATCTCCTCCCGGGCCTCCCAAACCACGGCGTCGATCGCGTCCTCGCCGAGCTCCAGCTTTCCGGAGGGGACGTTCCATCGGCCGTCCGCACAGCCGGTGCCCGCGCGCAGCCCGAGCAGGACGAGATCGCCCTTGGTCAGCAGGAGCAGAACGTCCACCGGATGCCGCGGTGGCTCCGTTGCCGGTATTTCGCCGTCCTCTGCTTTTCGAGCCCGCCCGGTTGCCGGCGCCGCCCGGTTGCCAGCGCCGCCCGGTTGCCAGCGCCGCCCGGTTGCCAGCGCCGCCCCACCCCGTTCTTGGGTGGGGACGAGTAAAGCAGCCCCCTACGACATTTCCGCGGTGTCGTCCACAGGGCCAACCGCGCCCATCCCCGCCCTCCAGCGCGAGGGCGGTCAGCGCTGATCCACACCACCCGCGAGGAACGTGCGGACATGCGCGAACCCCTCATCGGCGGCCTGCCGCAACACGCCATGGCCGACCCCCGCCATCACCCGCAAGGTGACCTCCGCATGGGACAGCGCCTCGGCCAGGCGGACCGTAGCGGCCGGCGGGCTGACCGGGGCGTCCTCCCCGCCAGCAGCAACACCGGGCACGTGATCGCGGCCGCGAACTCCGTCGCGTCCGTGGGGCCGCAGCCCGCAACACGGAAATGGGTCAGGAACTCCTCGCTAACCCGAGCCGGGCCCGCCGGACGGCCATGTCCCCAGCTCCGTAGAGGGGCAGCCCATGCCGCTCCCACGCCGACAGGTAGCGGCGGGCGGCCTCGCGGGCAAGGGCCCCCGCCCCGGCGCGAGAAGACCGCGAGCGCCTCGTCGAGGGTGTACGGCGCGCCGAGAGGGCCGGGTCGGAGCGGCCGGAACCGCGCTGGTCCAGGTAGACGATCTGCGCCACGTCGGTGAGCGCCGCGAACTCGGGCTTGAACAGGGAGTGGTCGGCGCCGGGGCCGCCGTGCAGGAGAAGCAGAGTCGGCGCGAGAACCATGGTGCCGCCGGACGGGCGCAGGGCGGCGCCGGCCACGTCGAAAAAGAGGGTCACGTCGCCTTAAGCATTCATGAGCTTCTCTTGCTCGCCGCGTCGGCGGGACCTAACATCGGCGCAATACCGCATTGACGTACGTGAAACTTCGGGCCCGGCTGTCGAAGCGCTTCGACGATGTGCTTCGGCGGACGAAGTCGCAGGTCACGCCCGTGTGGTCGTCTCGCGTATGAAGGGATATGAGCATGCGAAGGCGTAATCTCGCGCTGGCCACGGCGGCGATCTCGGGCATCGCGGCGGCGGCCGGGGTGGTCACGGCGTTGCCCGCGTCGGCGGCGGCCGGCTGCACGGTCACCTATGCGGTGAGCAGCCAGTGGCCGGGTGGCTTCGGGGCCAACGTGACGATCAAGAACCTCGGCGACGCCCTGGGCTCGTGGACGCTGGTGTGGTCGTTCGGGGCCGGCCAGACCGTCACCCAATCGTGGAACACCACCCTGACCCAGTCCGGCTCGACCGTCACGGCCAAGAACGCCGGTTACAACGGGTCGATCGCGACGAACGGGACAGCTTCGTTCGGCTTCAACGGGTCGTGGACGGGGACCAACCCGGTGCCCGCGAGCTTCACGCTCAACGGGGTGGCCTGCACCGGCGGCGTGACCAACCCGACGACGTCACCGACCACCACGCCCCCGACGGGCTCGACCGGCGGCGTGCCCTCGGACGCGGTCTGGGTCGCCTCGGGGCAGTGGGATACGTGGACCAACAACGGCTACACGCTCAACAACGACGTCTGGGGCGGCGGCGCCGGGCCGCAGACGATCTGGGCGCGTACGGGAACCAATTGGGGTGTCGTGGCGAACCATCCGCGCACCAGCGGCGTCAAGTCCTACCCGCACACCGGCAAGACACTCAACCGCACCCTCAGCTCGCTGGGCTCGGTCTCCAGCTCGTTCAACGTCTCGGTGCCGGCCGACGGCGACTACGAGACCGCCTACGACATCTGGGCGAACTCCAACGCGTACGAGGTCATGATCTGGACCAACCAGCACGGCGCGGTGGGTCCGATCGCCGAGTCCTACGACTCCAACGGCGCGGTTCCCACGGTGCGCAACCTCTCGGTCGGCGGGCACACCTGGAACGTCTACCGGGGTTCGAACGGCAGCAATGCGGTCTACTCCTTCGTCCGCACGAGCACCACGAACTCGGGCTCGATCGACGTCCTCGCGGTGCTGAACTGGCTGCGCACGAACGGCTGGTGGGCCGACGTGACGGTCGGCGACATCCAGTTCGGCTTCGAGCTGAGCGGCACGGCGGGGCAGTCCAACTTCACGAACAACAGCTTCTCTCTCACGTACGGGTGACAGAGCGCGCCCGGCCCGCGGCAACACCCACGTGTCGCGGGCCGGGTAGCATGGGCCGCGTAATCCGTATCCCCGGCCCTGGATATTCGTCGCAGATGGGCCCGGGACCTCGCCATGATCGCGGGGAGGAGGGGCGACTCATTTGTCGCTGCCTACCTGACGGAGATCTCCCATGGACCTCGGGCTTGGACTGCCCATCAGCTCGCCCGCCCTCCTGCCCGTATGGGCGCGTGAGGCCGAGGCGTCCGGATTCGACTCGCTCGCCCTGCTCGACCGGCTCGCCTTTGACAATCCCGAGCCGCTGACCGCGCTCGCCGTGCTGGCCGGCGCCACGTCGCGGATCCGGCTGCAGACCGGGGTGCTGCTCGGGCCCCTGCGCTCGACCGCGCTGCTGGCCAAGCAGGTCGCGACCCTGCACCGCATGTCGGCCGGTCGCTTCGTGCTCGGCATCGGGGTCGGCGGCCGCCCCGACGACCACGCCGCCGCCGGGACTCCCCTCGCCACCCGCGGGCGCGCGCTCGACCAGCAGCTCACCGACCTCCGGTCGATCTGGCGGGGCGAGACCTATCGCGGCGCCGTCATCGGGCCGGCGCCGTCGCCATCACCGCAGATCCTGATCGGCGGGTTCGCGCCGGCCGCGCTCCGGCGGGTCGCCGCGCACGCCGACGGGTTCCTCTGCGCCGCGCCCCTGGCCTGGGCCGGCGGGCTCGTGCAGACCGTGCGCGAGCAGTGGGCTTCGGCGGGCCGCGCCGGGCGCCCACGCCTGGTCTGCCAGATCAATGTCGCCGCGGGCTCGGCCGCCACCGTCGCGCGGGCCCGCACCGCCGTGGCCGGCTACTACGCCTTCACCGGGCGCCCCGGCTGGGGTGCGCCCCTGACCGATCCCGTGGAGATTGCCGACACCGTGGCCGCCTATCGCGAGTTCGGCGCCGACGAGCTCGTTCTCTACTGCTACGGCGACGATCCCGGCCAAGTTCCGGCGCTGGCGGCGATTGTCTCGTGACTTATCGGATATATCCGACGACGGAGTGATGTCATCGACAGGGGGTATGTGGTTGCCGCTCCGGACGCGGGCTTGATACGGTTCTCTGCATAGTCATGCGGAGGTTGGTATGGGAATCCGGGTAGCGGTCGCGGGGGCCAGCGGTTATGCGGGCGGCGAGCTTCTCCGCCTGCTCGCCGGGCACCCCGAGTTCGACCTCGTGGCCGCCACGGCGCACTCGCAGGCGGGCACCCACGTCACCGCCGTGCACCCGCAGCTGACCGGGCTCGACCTGACGCTCGGCGCGACCGACGCGGCCGCGCTGAGCGACGCCGACCTGGTCTTTCTCGCCCTGCCGCACGGGCAGTCGGCGGCCCTGGCCACGCGGCTGCCGGCCGGTGTCAAGATCGTGGATCTGGGCGCCGACTTCCGGCTGAGGGACGGCGAGCTCTGGCGGCGCTACTACGGCGGCGAGCACGCCGGCACCTGGACCTACGGGCTGCCCGAGCTGCCCGGGCAGCGCGAGCTGATCGCGACCGCCGACCGGGTGGCCAACACCGGTTGTTATGCGGCCACGGTCACGCTCGCGCTCGCGCCGCTGATCGCCTCCGGGCTCGCCGACCCGGCCGACGTGGTCGTCGTGGCCGGCTCCGGCACGTCCGGGGCCGGCCGCGGCGCCAAGGTGAGCCTGCTCGCCAGCGAGGTGATGGGCGACCTCTCCCCCTACAAGGTGGGCGCGCACCAGCACGTGCCCGAGATCAAGCAGGCGACCGGCGCGACGTCGCTCTCGATGACGCCGGTGCTGGCGCCGATGCCGCGGGGCATCCTCGCCACCGTCACGGCGAAGTTCGCGCGGGCGGGTGATCCCGTCGAGGTTCTGCGCCGGGCGTACGCGCAGGAGCCGTTCGTCCACGTCCTGCCCGCGGGGCAGTGGCCGCACACGGCCGCCACCGCCGGGTCCAACTCCTGCCACCTCCAGGCCACGGTCGACGTCGACTCGGGGCGGATCGTCGTGGTCAGCGCCCTCGACAACCTCGGCAAGGGCGCCGCCGGCCAGGCCGTCCAGTGCGCCAACCTCATGTCCGGCCTGCCCGAGACGATGGGCCTGTCCGTGTTCGGAGTCGCTCCATGACCGTCACCCACCCCAAGGGCTTCCGGGCCGGCGGCGTCGCCGCCGGCCTGAAGGCCACCGGCAACCCCGATGTGGCCCTCGTCGTCAACGACGGGCCCGACTTCACCGCGGCCGGCGTCTTCACCGGCAACCGGGTCAAGGCCGCCCCCGTGCTGTGGAGCCAGCAGGTGCTCAAGGGCGGGATCGTCCGCGCCGTCGTGCTCAACTCCGGCGGCGCCAACGCGTGCACCGGGTCGCAGGGCTTCCGCGACACGCACGCGACCGCCGAGCACGTCGCCACCGTGCTGCGCGGCGGGCCGCGGCCGCAGATGATCGGCGCCGGCGACGTGGCGGTCTGCTCGACCGGCCTGATCGGCGAGCTGCTGCCGATGGACAAGCTGCTGCCCGGCGTCACCGCGGCGGCCAAGGCGCTCGACGGCGACGGCGGGGCGCGGGCGGCCGAGGCGATCATGACGACCGACACCGTGGCGAAGAACGCGGTCGTCCAGCAGGAGGGCTGGTCGGTCGGCGGCATCGCCAAGGGTGCCGGCATGCTCGCCCCCGCGCTGGCCACCATGCTCGTCGTGCTCACCACCGACGCGTCGGCCGACAACGAGGTGCTCGACGCCGCACTGCGCGAGGCGACCCGGCTCACGTTCGACCGGATCGACGCCGACGGCTGCATGTCCACCAACGACACCGTGCTGCTGCTGGCCAGCGGCGCCTCCGACGTGCAGCCCACGCCCGAGGAGCTGACCGCCGCCGTCACCGCCGTCTGCCACGACCTGGCCCAGCAGCTGATCGCCGATGCCGAGGGCGCCACCAAGCACATCGCGATCACCGTCGAGGGCGCGGCGAGCGAGACCGACGCCGTCGAGGTGGGTCGCGTGGTGGCGCGGAACAATCTGGTGAAGACGGCCCTGTTCGGCAACGACCCGAACTGGGGACGGATCCTCGCGGCGGTGGGGACCACGCAGGCGAGGTTCGAGCCCGACCGGGTCGACGTGGCGATCAACGGCGTGTGGATCTGCAAGGGCGGGGCCGCGGCCGACGACCGGTCCAAGGTCGACCTCTCCGGGCGGGACGTGACGATCACGATCAACCTGCGCGAGGGCGAGATGGCGGCGACGATCTGGACCACGGATCTGTCCCACGCGTACGTCCACGAGAACTCGGCGTACTCCTCATGACCCCGCACGACAAGGCCGAGGTCCTGATCGAGGCCCTCCCCTGGCTCGAGCGCTTTCACGGCGCGACCGTCGTCATCAAGTACGGCGGCAACGCCATGATCAACCATTCACTCCAGGCGGCCTTCGCCGCCGACGTCGCCTTTCTGCGTTATGTGGGCATCAAACCCGTCATCGTGCACGGCGGCGGCCCGCAGATCAGCCGGATGCTCGGCAAGCTGGGCATCGAGAGCGAGTTCCGCGGCGGGCTGCGGGTCACCACGCCGGAAGCCATGGATGTCGTCCGCATGGTTCTGGTCGGCCAGGTCGGACGTGAGCTCGTCGGCTTGATCAACAAACACGGTCCGTTCGCGGTGGGCCTGTCCGGCGAGGACGCCCGCCTCTTCACGGCCGTCCGCCGGACCGCGACGGTCGGCGGCGAGCAGGTCGACATCGGTCAGGTCGGCGACGTGGAAAAGGTTGACATCTCGGGCATCGACGACCTGATCAAGGCGGGTCGCATTCCGGTCGTCGCCTCGGTCGCACCCGACGCCGACGGTGTCGTGCACAACGTCAACGCCGACACCGCCGCGGCGGCCCTGGCCGAGGCGCTCGGCGCCCGCAAGCTGGTCGTGCTCACCGACGTGCCCGGCCTTTACACCGACTGGCCCGACACCTCGTCGCTCACCTCACAGATCGACGCCGACGCGCTCGAGAAGCTGCTGCCCGGCCTCGAGGCCGGCATGGTCCCCAAGATGGAGGCGTGCCTGCGCGCCGTCCGCGGCGGGGTGCCGGCCGCGCACGTCGTCGACGGCCGTGTCCCCCACTCCACGCTGCTCGAAGTCTTCACCCCCGAAGGGATCGGAACGATGGTGTTGCCGTCATCCATCCAACCGCCCCACCCGCCGCCCCTGAACGGAACAAAGGCATGACTTCCTTGGTCGACCGCTGGTCGCAGTCCATGATGAACAACTACGGGACCCCGCAGCTCGCCCTGGTGCGCGGCGAGGGCGCCGTCGTGACCGACGAGAACGGCAAGGAGTACGTCGACTTCCTCGGCGGCATCGCGGTGAACGCCCTCGGGCACGCCCACCCGGCCGTGGTCGAGGCCGTCACCACCCAGATCCAGCAGCTCGGGCACGTCTCCAACCTCTACATCGCCGAGCCCTGCGTCGCGCTGGCCGAGCTGCTGCTGGCCCTGGCCGGCCGCACCGGCCGGGTCATCTTCGGCAACTCCGGCGCCGAGGCCAACGAGGCCGCGTTCAAGCTGTCCCGCCTCACCGGCCGCACCCACATCGTGGCCACCACCGGCGCGTTCCACGGCCGCACGATGGGCGCGCTCGCGCTGACCGGCCAGCCGTCCAAGGCCGACCCGTTCCGGCCGCTGCCCGGCGACGTCACCCACGTCGACTTCGGCGACCTGGCGGCCCTCGACGCGGCCGTCACCGCCGAGACCGCCATGGTTATCCTCGAGCCGATCCAGGGCGAGAACGGCGTGGTCGTCCCCCCGGCCGGCTACCTGGCCGGCGCCCGGGAGATCTGCACCCGCAACGGCGCGCTGCTCGTGCTCGACGAGGTGCAGACCGGCATCGGCCGCACCGGGCACTGGTTCCACCACCAGAGCGAGGGCGTCGAGCCCGACGTCGTCACGCTGGCCAAGGGCCTCGGCGGCGGGCTGCCGCTGGGCGCCTGCGTCGCGTTCGGCCCGGCCGCCGACCTGTTCACCCCCGGCCTGCACGGCACCACGTTCGGCGGCAACCCGGTCGCCTGCGCGGCCGGCCTCGCCGTGGTTCGCACGATCGCCGGTGAGGGCCTGCTCGACCACGTCAAGCGGGTCGGCGAGCAGCTGCGCCGCGGCCTGGAGAACCACCCGCTGGTGGATCACGTCCGGGGCGCCGGCCTGCTCCTGGGCATCGTGCTCCGGTCGCCCGAGTCGAAGCGGATCGCGGCGGCACTGCAGGACGCCGGCTTCCTGGTCAACGCCCCGCAACCGGACGTCATCCGGCTCGCGCCCCCGCTGATCATCAGCACCGAGCAGGCCGACGCCCTCATCGCCGCTCTGGACGGTCTGAAGTGACTCGACACTTTCTGCGCGACGACGACCTGACCCCGCAGGAGCAGGCCACGGTCCTCGACCTCGCGGCCGAGATGAAGGCGAACCGCTTCCAGTACCGGCCGCTCGAGGGCCCGCGGTCGGTCGCCGTCTTCTTCGACAAGGTCAGCCTGCGTACGCGGCTGTCGTTCGAGGCCGGCATCGCCGAGCTGGGCGGCCAGCCGATCATCGTGGACACCCAGGCCACCCACTTCGGCCGGGGCGAGTCGCTGGCCGACGCCGGCCGGGTGGTCTCGCGGTACGTGGCGGCCATGGTCTTCCGCACCACCGGCGACGAGCGGCTCACCGAGCTGGCCTCGGGCGTCACGGTGCCGGTGGTCAACGCGCTCACCGACGGCTTCCACCCCTGCCAGCTGCTCGCCGACCTGCAGACCGTCCGGGAGCGGCTGGGCACGACCCAGGGGCGCAAGCTGGCGTACGTGGGGGACGCCGCCAACAACATGGCGCATTCGTACCTGCTCGCGGGCGCCACGGCCGGCATGCACGTACGCGTGGCGGGGCCGTCCGGCTTCGACCCGGCGCCGGCCGTCGTGTCCCGGGCGGCCGAGATCGCGGCCTGGACCGGGGGTTCGGTCGAGGTGCTGCGTGACCCGTTCGAGGCCGTCGACGGGGTGGACGTGATCGCCACCGACACGTGGACGTCGATGGGCCAGGAGCACGACGGCAAGGACCGGCTCACGCCGTTCCGCCCCTACCAGGTGAACGAGAAGCTGCTGGCCGCCGCCGCGCCGGGGGCGATCGTGCTGCACTGCCTGCCCGCGCACCGCGGCGAGGAGATCACCGACGACGTGATGGACGGCCCGCAGAGCGCCCTGTTCGACCAGGCGGAAAACCGGCTGCACGCCCAGAAGGCGCTGCTGGCCTGGCTGCTGGCGGTGAACGAGGGATGACCGGGCCGGTGACCCGTGCCGGGCGGCACGCCCGGATCGTCGAGCTCATCCGGGCTCTGTCGATCCGGTCGCAGACCGAGCTGGCGGACTTCCTGGCCGCCGACGGCATCCACGTCACCCAGGCCACGCTGTCCCGCGACCTCGAGGAGCTGCGCGCCGTCAAGGTCGGCGGCGCCTACCTCATCCCCGAGGACGGCACGCGCCCGCTGCGCGAGGCCGAGAACGCGCCGGCCCGGCTCGTGCGGCTGCTCCGCGAACTGCTGACCGGGGTCGACGCCAGCGGCAACATCGCGGTCCTGCGCACCCCGCCGGGGGCCGCCCAGTTCCTGGCCAGCGCGCTGGACCGGTCCGGACTCACCGACGTCGTCGGCACCATCGCCGGCGACGACACCATTCTCGTCGTGGCCCGCGACGTCACCGGCGGCAAGGCTCTGGCCGACAAGCTCGCCGAATGGGCTGCACACACCACCGACACAGTTGAAGGGAGCATCCCGTGACCGAGCGGGTCGTTCTTGCATATTCCGGAGGCCTCGACACCTCCGTCGCCATCCCGTACCTCGCCGACCAGATCGGCGGGGAGGTCATCGCGGTGGCCCTCGATGTCGGTCAGGGCGGCGAGGACATGGAGCTGATCCGGCAGCGCGCGCTGGACTGCGGCGCCGCCGAGAGCGTCGTGGTCGACGCCCGCGAGGAGTTCGCGGCCGACTTCTGTCTGCCGGCGCTGCGGGCCAACGCGCTCTACATGGACCGCTACCCGCTGGTGTCGGCGCTGAGCCGGCCGCTGATCGTGCGTCACCTGGTCGAGGCGGCCAAGCAGTACGGCGGCACGGTCGTCTCGCACGGCTGCACCGGCAAGGGCAACGACCAGGTCCGGTTCGAGGTCGGCATCGGCGCGCTCGCCCCCGACCTCAAGGTCATCGCTCCGGCCCGGGACTTCGCCTGGACCCGCGACAAGGCGATCGCGCTGGCCGAGGAGAAGGGCCTGCCGATCGACGTGTCGCACAAGTCGCCGTACTCGATCGACCAGAATTTGTGGGGTCGCGCGGTCGAGACCGGGTTCCTCGAGGACATCTGGAACGCGCCGATCGAGGACATCTACTCGTACACCAAGAACCCGGACGAGCAGCGCGACGCCGACGAGGTCGTGATCACGTTCGACCGGGGCAACCCGGTCGCGATCGACGGCGAGACCGTCACCCCGCTTCAGGCGATCATGGAGCTCAACCGCCGGGCCGGCGCCCAGGGCGTGGGGCGGCTCGACATGGTCGAGGACCGCCTGGTCGGCATCAAGAGCCGCGAGGTGTACGAGGCGCCGGGCGCGATCGCGCTGATCGCCGCCCACCAGGAGCTCGAGAACGTGACGGTCGAGCGTGACCTGGCCCGGTTCAAGCGCTCGGTCGACCAGCGCTGGGGCGAGCTCGTCTACGACGGCCTCTGGTTCTCGCCGCTGAAGAGCTCGCTGGACGCCTTCATCGACGACGCGCAGCAGCACGTCTCGGGCGAGGTGCGCCTGACCCTGCACGGCGGCCGCGCGATCGTCACCGGCCGGCGTTCGGAGGCCAGCCTCTACGACTTCGGCATGGCCACCTACGACACCGGCGACACCTTCGACCAGTCGCTGGCCAAGGGCTTCGTGCAGCTCTGGGGCCTGCCCTCGCGCATGGCGGCGGGCCGTGACCGGCGGCTGGCAGACTGAGCGTCGTGACGGAAAAAACGAGTTTGTGGGGCGGCCGGTTCGCCGGCGGCCCCGCCGACGCCCTGGCCCGGCTGTCGGTGAGCGTCCAGTTCGACTGGCGGCTGGCGCCGTACGACATCGCCGGCTCCCGGGCCCACGCCCGGGTGCTCGCCGCGGCCGGTCTGCTCGACCCGGATGAGCTGGGCCAGATGCTGGCCGCCCTCGACGACCTCGAGGCGGCCTGCGCGTCCGGCGAGTTCCGGCCCACGATCGACGACGAGGACGTGCACACCGCGCTCGAGCGCGGCCTGCTGGAACGCCTCGGCGCGCTCGGCGGCAAGCTGCGCGCCGGGCGGTCCCGCAACGACCAGGTCGCCACCGACCTGCGGCTCTACCTGCGCGACCACGCCCGCGGCCTGGCCGTCTCCCTGGTCGAGCTGGCGGACGCGCTCACGTCGCAGGCCGCGTTGAACGTCGACACGGCGGCGCCGGGCATGACGCACGTGCAGCACGCCCAGCCGGTGACGTTCGGGCACTGGCTGCTCGCCCACGTGCACCCGCTGCTGCGCGATCTCGACCGGCTGCGCGACTGGGACGCCCGGGCGGCCATCTCGCCGCTCGGCTCGGGCGCGCTCGCCGGCTCGTCGCTGCCGCTGGACCCGGCCGCGGTCGCCAAGGAGCTGGGTTTCACCGCTCCGGCGCCGAACTCGATGGACGCCGTGGCCGACCGCGACTTCGTGGCCGAGTTCCTGTTCGTGACGGCGCTGATCGGCGTGCACCTGTCCCGCCTCGGCGAGGAGGTCGTGCTCTGGACCTCGACCGAGTTCGGCTGGGTGGAGCTGGACGACGCCTTCGCGACCGGGTCGTCGATCATGCCGCAGAAGAAGAACGCGGACATCGCCGAGCTGGCCCGGGGCAAGAGCGGCCGGCTCGTCGGCGGGCTCGTGGCGGTCCTGACCATGCTCAAGGGACTGCCCCTCACGTACGACCGGGACATGCAGGAGGACAAGGAGCCCGCGTTCGACGCGATCGAGACGCTCGGACTCCTGCTGCCGGCCTTGGCCGGCATGATCTCCACGATGACCGTACGCGTCGACCGGCTGGCCGCGGCCGCACCGGTGGGCTTCTCGCTGGCCACCGAGGTCGCCGACTGGCTGGTGCGGCGAGGCGTGCCGTTCCGCGACGCGCACGAGATCACCGGCCAGCTCGTGGCGCTGTGCTCGGTGCGCGGCTGCGAGCTCGAAGACCTCACCGACGACGACCTCAAGACGGTCAGCGGTCACCTCGACCCCTCCGTCCGCGAGGTGCTGTCGGTCGAGTCGGCGCTGGCCAGCCGCACCACGCCGGGCTCGACCGGCCCCGGCCCGGTGGCCGAGCAACTCGCCGGCGTCCAGCACAAGCTCGACAGCTGGCGGCAGTGGGCGGTGGAGAAGGTCGTGCCTCGCTGACTTGAAATGGGGCGGCCCCGGCCGCCCCATTCAGTCGGCGAGCCGGTCCACCAGCAGCTTCACCCTCGGTCCGGTGTCCTCCGCCGGCAACCGTCCGGTCCGGGTCAGCGTTGCCAGGCCGTGCAGGGACGCCCAGAACACCTCGGTGAACAGCCCCGGCTCGACGCCCCCGGCGAACTCCCCCAGGGTCTCCAGCAGCGCGGTGAACGCGTCCTTGAGGGGTTCCGGGGTGTCCTCACGCGCGTACGCGAGACCGCCGTCGAGCTCGAAGATGGCGTCGTAGACCGCCGGGTTGCGGGCGGCGAAGTCGAGGTAGGCGCGCGCGAGGGCGGCGACCCGCTCGCGTGAGCCGTCCGCGGCGGCGGTCGCGGCCCGCACCGCCACGGCCATCTCGGTGGCGCCCTGGAGGGCGACGGCGCCGATGATCTCGCGTTTGCCGCGGAAGTGGCTGTAGAGGACGGGCTGGCTGTACTCGATGCGCTCGGCCAGCCGGCGGGTGGTGACCGCGTCCCAGCCCTGCTGCTCGGCGAGCTCACGAGCCGTCGCCACGATGAGGCGCTCGCGCTCCGCCCGTTCGCGTTCCTTGCGTTCCTGCACCGACATGACGTGATCCTAGCATCGCTAGACAAGAGAGCGGCAGTAGTACTAGCGTTGCCTCATCAGCTAGCAGCGCTAGATTCCAGGGGGATCGTCATGCTCACCGCACTCGAGGTCGTCACCACCGTGGTAGTCGGCGTGATGGTGGGGGTGGAGTTCTCCGTCGCCTTCGTCATCAACCCGATCTTCAACGCCCTCCCCGAGGACAGCGGCCAGCTCGGCCGAGCCCACGGGGGCCGGATGCTCGGCGCCGTGATGCCGGTCTGGTACATCGGCTCGCTCGTCCTCGCCGGCATCTGGGCCGTCGCCGGCCGGCACGACGACGGCACCGGCCTCGTCCTCACCGCCGGCGCGCTGCTGATCCTCAGCGTGGTCATGTCGATCCTGCTGCTCGTCCCGATCAACAACCGGAGCAAGACGTGGACCCCCGAGAACCGGCCCGCCGACTGGAAGGAGCAGATGAACCGCTGGGATCGCTTCCACTACGTCCGCGTCGCCGTCATCATCGCCGCCTTCGCCCTGCTGGCCGTCGCCCTCACCCGCTGACCGACCACCTCGCGGGCCCGCCGTCATCCACACGCCCCGGCGATCGCGGTCAGCGCGGCCGAATGTCGTCCGCCTGCTCCCGCTCGATCGGCGGCGGCGCCGACTGCGCCGGAACAGCGGGCGCGCTCAAAATCTCCAGCGGGTCCTTGCGCATCCTCAGCGCCACGATCAGGTATGCCGCCACACCCACGGCGAGGCCGATCGCGTACCAGCCGAACGCGTCCGTCCCCGAGGGGAACAGCGCCGTCACCGCGCCGCCGCCGATCGCGGCCAGCACGGCGGCCAGGTCGGAGATGCTCGCCTTGTCGTTGCTGTGGACCAGCGTCCGGTAGGTGATGAAACCCACCACCAGTCCGAAGCAGACACTTCCGATGTTCAGCACCACCACGGTCAACCCTCCTCGGGGAGTCGCAGGCCGGCATCGCAGTACGGGGAGTACGCGAGCCCCATCACATTGCCGCGCGCCAGCAACTGCCAGCGCACCCGCCGCATCGCCACGCCCACGCCGGCGCCGCTCCCCCACGCCGCGACAAAGGCGCTCATCGCGTACGCGGCCAGCTTCTGCTCCATGGTCACCTCGGTGGCCAGGACGCCGGCCGCCCCGGTCGACCGGACGAACGCGGAGGCGAAGTCGGTGAGCGTCTCCGGCAGTCGCTCGCCGGTGTAGCAGCCGTTGAGCACCACCAGCGGGCGGCGGCTCTCCCACCGGACCGCCGGCGAGAGTTCGGCCCAGAAGCTGACATCCTCGGGCCGCAGCATGCCGCCCCGGCCGAAGTCGAGCGCGAGCCCGCCGGCGGAGCTGCCGGCGCCGGTGACCCGCCGGCCGTGGCAGAACAGGTAGAGCAGATCGGCGCCGCCGACCACCGCGTCCCGCAGCGCCTCGACGTCGGTGGTGATCACGCTCGCGGCGCCGAGGCCGTCGAGCACGGCCCGCTGCCGGTCCCAGTCGGCGCCCGCCAGCTCGGCGTTGAGCCCGACCACGACGGCGGCCGGCCGGGCGGTGCCGGTCTCGGCGGCGAGCGTCATGCGCCCGCTCGACGGCGGCACCTCCAGCACGTGGGCGAGACCCCAGAAGCCGTACGGGCAGAGCACGCCATGCCGCTGATCATGGCCGGCGGCGTGCGGGCACCGATCGGGCGCGTCGGAGCCAGGAGCGGAGCCGGGGCCGAACTCGCGCACGCTCGGGCACAACGCCGCGCCGTCCTGGATCGGCAGGTCGTAGACGAGCTGCCACGGAATCACCGCCCGCGACCCCTCGGCCAGCGCCACCTGGATCGTCGCCGGCCCGCCACCGCCGGTCAGCGCGCGCCGCATCGTCCGCCGGTCGGCCACGTCCGGGAAGATCCCGAGGTGCACCGACGCGCCGGCCCGGGCCATCGCCCACAGGTCGGCCACGTAATCCTTTTCGGACTTGGCGAACCCGTCGTCGTAGAGCGACCGCCACGTCCCGCCCGCGTCGCTGAGCTGCCGGTCGAACAGCACCGCGCGCAGGCTGCGGGCCGCGTCCCCGGCCTGCGCGTCGGAGAGCTCGGTGCCGACCCGGGTGCCGGCCGCGTCGTTCACCACCAGGTACTGCCGCCCCTCGGGCAGGTCACCGAGCCGGATCGACATCGCGCGGTCGCCGAACCGGTCGAGCTCGGCCAGTTCCTTGCTCAGCGTGAACACGGCCCGCCCGACCGGCGCCGCGCCGCCGTCGCCGACCGACACCTCGATCTCGAACGCCTGGATCGCGGCGGCGCCCAGGTGCAACGCGAGCTGGAGCTGCTGCACGCCGGGTGAGCGCGGCGCGGTCACGGCGAGATTGAGCCAGGGCGACCGGTCACCCTCGGCGCACACGTGCGGCTCACCGGGGGTGCAGGAGCAGGCAAATCCGTCGCCCGTACGCGGGAGGTAGAGCGCCCCGGCCTGGATCACGTGCCCATCGCGGGACAGAACGGCCTGGAGCCACCATCCGTCGTCCGGGTCGCCCAGCAGCCGCTCCGGGAACGCGGGAGTGGACCGGGGCAGGATGCTCTCGGGCCGGGGCGCGCCGATCCCGACCCGCACCAGAAAGGGCAGCTCCGGCGTCAGGCCACCGGCGACGGGACGACCCGCGCCGTCGGCGACCGCGACGTTGACCACCCGCGCCGGAGGGCCCTCGGCCGGCCGTTCGACGGGCAGGCCCATGGTCGGTCCGGCCTCGTATTCGAGCCCCTCCCACGCGATCGGCGGGACATCGCCGCCGGAGTCCGCGGGAGAGGCGACCGTGAGCGTCACGTCGTCCCACTGCGGAAAGTTGCCGGCCAGGCCCGCACTGCGAGTCACGATCACGACGGTCAGGCCGGCGCCGAGAAGGTCGCGGATCACCCGCTGCGCCAGCGTGACGGAGGAATCGATGCCCACCACCATGGTCCCGTGGGCGGTGACCGGGAAGGCGCCCCGATCGCCGTCGACCCGGGCGACCGGCGCCGGCGCCTCGCGCAGGATCGCCCGCAACGCCGACTCCCGGTCGGGGCCGGGCTCTCCCACCACAAAGGCCAGTCGCCACACGCCGATCAGGCTATCGTTCCGCGCGTGGAAATCGTCGATCTGACCGAGCTGCCCGTTCACCCGATCGAAGCATTCGGAAGCGCCGGGCTCACCGCCGCCAAGCTCGTGCGCGAGCCGGCCGCCGAGGTGACCGTCCTCAAGGTCCAGGCCGGTGGCGAGATCGGCACGCATCCGGCGCCGGTCGGCCAGCTGCTCGTGGTGATCTCCGGCGCCGGCGAGGTCCGCTCGGGCGACGGCCCCTGGCTGCCGATCGGCGCCGGCCAGGCCGCCCGGTGGGAGGCCGGCGAGGAGCACGCGACCCGGTCGAAGTGGGGCCTCACCGTGCTGGCCATCGAGTCCGCGGAGCTGTGCAACAAACCTGCAAATGGAACTCATTGACCCTGATGCATTGACGGTGGCAGATTCCGAAACGGAATAACCGTCCCCCGGAAACCGCATGTTCGCCATTCGACGGGCCATTCTCGGCCGCGCCGTCACTTCCGCTTGCTCTCCGGCGGTTTCCGCATGCGACAAGGAGAAATGCGCATGGCACCCACACCACGCGCCCGCCGGCTGCGCCGGCTGGCCGGTGTCGGCGGGCTGGCCACGCTGGTAGCGGCGGGCCTCTTCGTCACCGTCTCGGACGCCGAGGCGGCGACCGTCTTCAGCGCCGACTTCGAGAACGGCAGCACCAGCGGCTGGTCGAAATCGGGCGGCACCTGGGCGATCACGTCCGACGGCTCGCAGGTACTCCAGCAGTCCGACTCCGGCAGCGAGCGCGCCCGCGAGTTCGCCGGCTCGACCGGCTGGACCAACTATTCGGTGCAGGCCCGGGTCAAGGCCACGTCGTTCGCCTCGACCAGCGGCGTCGTGGCCCTGACCGCCCGCGCGAGCGGCGCCACCAAGATGTACCGGCTGTCGCTGACCGGCGGCAACAAGGTGCAGCTGGAGACGATGAACGGCTCGGCCGTGAGCGTCCTCGCGAGCCTCAGCCAGACGATCTCGACCAGCACGTTCTACACGCTGAAGCTGTCGGTGAACGGCAGCACGATCAGCGGCTCGATCAACGGCACGAGCGTGGGCAGCGCGACCGACGGCACGATCAGCGCCGGCCGGATCGGGCTGCTCACCGAGCACGCGACCGGGCGGTTCGACGACGTCGTGGTCGACGACGCGGGTGGCTCGACGCCGACCACCACGCCGCCGACCACGCCCACCACGCCGCCGACGACTCCACCGACCACGCCGCCCACGACCCCGCCGACGACCGGGCCGACGACGCCGCCCACCAGCGGCGCGCTGTACGTGTCGCCGAGCGGGTCGGCGAGCGCGTCCGGCACCCAGTCGGACCCGACCACGCTCGCGTCGGCGATCACCCGGATCGCGGCCGGCGGGACGATCTACATGCGGGGCGGCACCTATGCCGCGTCGTCGACGATCACGATCGCGGCCGGGAACAATGGCACCTCGAGCGCGCGGAAGACGCTTTCCGCGTACCCCGGTGAGACTCCGGTGTTGAATTTCTCGGCGCAGGCGGAGGACCCGGCGAATCGCGGACTAGCGGTCAACGGCAACTACTGGCACGTGTACGGGATCGTGGTCCAGCACGCCGGTGACAACGGCATCTTCGTCGGCGGCAGCAACAACGTCATCGAGCGCACGGTGACCGCCTTCAACCACGACACCGGCCTCCAGCTGTCCCGGATCGCCTCGGACACGCCGCAGGCGCAGTGGCCGTCGAACAACCTGATCCTCAGCGCCGAGTCGCACGACAACGCCGACTCGGACGGCGAGGACGCCGACGGCTTCGCGGCCAAGCTCACGGTCGGCACCGGCAACGTCTTCCGGTACGACGTGTCGCACAACAACATCGACGACGGCTGGGACCTCTACACCAAGACCGACACCGGCGCGATCGGCCCGGTGACCATCGAGTACTCGCTGTCCTACAACAACGGCACCCTGAGCGACGGCTCGCAGGCCGGCGCCGGCGACCGCAACGGCTTCAAGCTGGGCGGCGAGGACATCGGGGTCAACCACACGGTCACGCACAGCATCGCCTACAAGAACGGCCACCACGGCTTCACGTACAACAGCAACCCGGGCTCGATGACGATCTCGAACAACGTCGGGATCGACAACGCCGAGCGCAACTTCTCGTTCGACGCCGGCACGTCGACGTTCCGCAACAACACCTCGTGCCGCAGCTCGAGCGGCACGAACGACCGGATCGTCGGCAACTCGGACACCTCGAACCAGTTCTGGTCCGGCACGAACGGCTCCCGCTGCACCACCTACAGCGGCGCCCTCGGCTGGTCCTTCTCCTCGACCGGCACGCTGCAGGTCACCTTCGGCGGCAAGGTCGTCAACCCGTAACGCCACCCGGCCGGGCCGGCGCGAGACAGCGCCGGCCCGGTCCCTCATTCCTCCGGTGTGGCTATGCCGTGCTGGCGCTGAAACGCCCTGAGTGCCGCGTCCCAGGCCTTGGTGTACTCGGACGGCCCGAGCCGGGCGTCGTCGTGACCGGTGACGGCGGCCTTGAGCAGGCCGAGCAGTTCGCGGACGACCTTCTTCCGGTCGTCGGCGAAGAGGCCGAAGACCTGGGCGAACTCCTGCTCGCTCAGCCGGGCGGCGTACGCGGCCCGGGGATCGGACTCCAGCTGGTCGAAGACCTCGGACCACAGCCGGGTCAGCTCCTCGGCCTGCCGTGCCTTCTGCAGACCCAGCTCGTGCTCGCACTCGGCCTTGATTCGCTCCGACCAGTACGGGCGCAGTTGCTCGACAACGGCTTCGTCGGGCTCCACGCGGACAGCGATCATGACCGAGAAGGACCGGTCGCGTTCGGTGTACCACTGCCGGCCGGCTTCCGCCGATCCGTTGATCTCGGCTTCCAGCTCCCGGGCCTTGTGCGGACCGTATGTCCGTGCGAGTGGGCGCAGCAGGTTGACCGTCGTACGACGCGCCTTGGGGAACAGCTCCCGCGCGAAGCCGACGAGCTCGTCCCGGCTCTCGGCGTACCCGCGCCAGTGGTAGGTGACGAAGATGTTGAAGGAGAAGGCGTCGCCGTCGGCGAGCATGACGAGCGGCTCCGAGGGCTCGAGGCGGCAGGTCTGATCGTGCTCCGGCCCCCAGGCGCGGGGACCCGCCGAAGCCGGGCCGGCGAAGAAGCTGCCGAACCAGCCCCTGCGTTCCCGCGTGGTTGCGGTCATCGGCGGTGGGGTGTGCGTCGCGGTCATGGTCATGCCCTTCGGACGGTCTCGGCAACGGCGGCGAGCAGCGGGCTGGGCGAACGCTGCACCAACCAGACATGGCGGCACTGATGTGCCAGGCGAAGCTGGAGGCCGGGATCACGGGCGAGCGCCCGGATCAGGCCGAGGAACAGGTCGGCGAGCTCGGGCGAGGTCTCGCTGCCCGCCAGCCAGCCGGTGAGCGCCGCCCACGCCGACGAGGCAGTGGTGGGCAGGCTGAGGGCGGCCGACCAGGGCTCGATCAACTGCTCCTCGTCGAGCCGGCCCCGGCGGCACTCGTCGAGCAGCTCGGGGCGGCCGGAGCTCTCCCGCCGGGCGAGGCGGACGAAGGCACGGGCGGCGTGCGGCGGCAGATGCGGCTCCTCGCGGCCGGCCGCGATCCACCCGCGTAGTTCGGCGAGGATGCGGCCGGCCCGATCCCCGGTGTAGGAGCCGTTCACGCCCAGCGCGACCAGCAGGCTCCGGCGCTGCCAGGCGTCACGGGCGATCCGCCGCAACCGCCGCAGCCCGTCGTACGGGAGCTGGGCCCCGAGACCGTACGCGTAGGCGTAGGCCACGCTGTCCCTCATGTAGTTGCCCGCCGCCGGTTTGTCGACGAAGCGTGCCAAGCGCTCCGTCAGACCGTCCCGCAGCGGCGGGTAGTACGAGCAGGACACAAGGCTGAGACCGGCCGCCTCCCGCAGCGCCTTGCGGCGGTGGGTGGCCCATCCCTCGACCAGCCCGTCCATCACGCCGTCGAAGTCGCTGAAGCAGAGCAGTCCGGCGAGCAACCCGGCCCGGCGGCGCACCGACCAGCGCGGGTCCTCGGCGAGCGCGCCCAGCCATCGCAGTAGCTGGTTGCCCAGTCCGCGCTCGTTCCACGCGACCTCGAGCATGGCCCGTGCCAGCTCGGAGTTCGCGAGCAGGGCCAACCGGGGATCGCCGGCCCGCACGGCGTCGCGTCCGGGCACCAGCATCCCGTACGAGAGGAGCCCGTCCAGCTCGAACTCCCCCTGCTCCGACGCGAGCCCGTCCATGGGTTCGTCGCGCTGGATGCGGAGGAAGAGGTCGGCCGCTTCGTATACGGCGGAGAGCGGCGCATTTTCGAGGGCGGCGAAGGCGAGGCGGAAGGCGCGGCGATAACCGGCCGTGCCACTCCACGGCCGCCGGTCGGCGCGGGCCTCCTGGTCGGCGGCGCGCAGGACGATCCGCGCCTGGGCCAGCAGCCGCTGTTCGAGAACCTCGGCGAGCAGCACGCCGACGTCAGTGCCGGGCGGCGCGCCGCCGACTATCGCGGCAATCTTGGCGGCGTCCTCCAGGGGGAGGGCATCGTGCAGATGACGCCGCACGAGTTGATGCGTGACCCAGCCCTGCACGTGGTCCTCGGCCTTGTCGGCCTTGCCGAACAAGAACGTCAACTGACTGCGAAACGCCTCGATCGCGCGGGTCCGTCGGTGCTCGAACAGGTAGTAGGCGAGGTCGTGCCCCTGCTCGGCGACCGGCCCGATGACGATCACCGTTGCCTTCTTGTCCGCGGTCTCCTTGCTCACGGCGAGGAGATCGACGAACTCGATCGAGTGCGCCTCGGTGGCGTCGATGATGTGGCCGTGGTCCTCCCGGAAGTACGCATGGTCGGCGATCGCGTCGGCGATCCGCTGACCTGGCGCGATGCGGATCATGGCGACCCGGTCCGGCGCGTGCCGCTCGGCGAGCGCGACCCGGGCGGCGGCGTGCCGGCCCCAACCGGGCGGCGCGCTGAGGTAGACGACGCTGCGTTCCTTGAGGCAGATCGCCAGGTCGTCGTCCGAACTGGTGCGCGCGTAACCGGACCGGAGGCGGTCGATGTCCCCGCGCGGGAGCACGCCGTCCCAGCCCTTGTTCTCGCGGCTCAGGTTGACGGTCGCGTTGAGGATCGCCTCGGCGGCCATCGCGCCGGCGCCGACCGCAGTCTGGCCGAGGTTGCTGATATTCCCGGCGGCCGTTCCGCCGACCATCTTGCCGACCTCGCGGTTGATGTCGTCGGGCTCGATCCGGGACTCGTCCGTGACGGCGAAGTCGCCGGGCTGATCGGAATCGAGCGTCTCGGGCGCAGAACCCGGCGGCTCGCCAATCGCGTCTTCCGGGACGTCGTCACTCATCGCGCCGCACCGGGATATCCGCTCGCCGTGGCGCCGTGGCCGATCGCGATCTGGCCGTCGAGGTTGGTGATGTCACCGACCGCGACCCCACCGGATTCGGTGGCCGGTGGGCGGGCAGTCGCGGTGAGCCCGGCCGCCGGCTTCACGGCGTTGACATCCTCGCCGACGACCTGGATCCACGCCGGCTCGGTGAAGTTCTTCTCCGGCAGCCGGGCCTCGATCCGGCGGAAGCGGTCGGCGCGGATCCCGTCGTAGCCGCCGGTCACCACGTCGCGGTAGATGCTCTCGGAGACCGCGCACGCGACATTGGCCTCCGGAAATGCTTGGAAGGCCTCCTTGAGCCGGGGCGCGTCGACGAGCCGGGCGACGGTGTTGACCGCCTCGCCGGCGAACCCGTTCCGGCTGTCGACGAAGATCAGCCCCTGATGAACGGCGATCCGGATGCGGATCCGTGCCCGCGGCAGGCGATCCGCGTTGTAACGGCGCAGGTGCGCATCCAGTGACTGAAGGAACCCGGCCAGCAGGACGGGTTCGTCGACGTCGCCCGGGAGCACGGCGATCTCGCCGTCACCACTCGGCTGCCGCTGCCACTGCGTCCGGTCGACGCCCGCGGCGCGACCCGCCTCCTCCAGTGCCTCGACGAACGCCCGCTGGGCCTCGTCCTGCAGCACGGTGCTGCGCGCGCTGTACTTCTCGGTGTCGGCGATGATGACCAATCGCCGGTAGGACCGCTTCTTGCCGTCCACGTCGGCCTCCCTGAGTGCTGGGCTGCCTCCTTGGTAGGCCCTGGGGAGTTCCGGCACCCCGTAGAAAT
Source organism: Actinoplanes sp. NPDC051537 (assembly GCF_055586105.1). Lineage (NCBI taxonomy): Bacteria > Bacillati > Actinomycetota > Actinomycetes > Micromonosporales > Micromonosporaceae > Actinoplanes > Actinoplanes sp. NPDC051537. The sequence continues at coordinate 486,054 of NZ_JBVJIU010000005.1, read as the reverse complement.
ACGGTGACCGTGGAGATGTCGGACGGCCGGATGGCGCTGCTGTCCATCCGGGTCGCCGGCGACCTGCTGGGCGAGATGGCCGTCCTGAGCGACTCGCCCCGCTCGGCGACGGTGACGATGTGCGGGCCCGGCGTCATCCGGCTCATCCCGCGTCGCGAGTTCGGCCCCTACCTGCGCGGCCATCCCGACGCCACGCTCGCCCTGGCCACCATGGTCGGCGAGCGGCTGCGCTGGTCCAATCGGCGGCGGGTGGACTTCACGGCGTACCCGGTCAAGATTCGCCTCGCCCGCATCCTCACCGACCTGGCCGAGAAACACGGCCGCCCGGACCGGCAGGGAGCGGTGGAGATCGGGGTGCGCCTGACCCAGCCGGAGCTGGCCACGATGTGCGGCGCCGCCGAGGTCTCGATACACAAAGCCCTCACCGACATGCGCCGCAACCGGGTGGCGAGCAGCCGCTACGGCCGCATCACGATCTGGGACCTGCGAGCGCTGCGCGGCACCGCCGGCATGTCCGCCCAGCAGACTTCGATGGACCCGTATTGAACACGGGATTACGTTGACATCCGTCTATTCCATGTCGGACGGTCAGAGGCATGTCTCGTCCTCGGAAATGGCTCGCCTCGACGCTCCTCGTGGCGGCCCTCATCGCCGTCGCGGGCCGGCCCGCCTCGGCCGCCGCGCCCGCACCCGGTGACCTTCACGTCGCCGCCGTCACGCCGGTCTCGGTCACGCTCTCCTGGACCGCGTCGGAGGGGGCCACCGACTACCAGGTCAGCTACAACCAGGCCTTCAACGACGTGTACTGGGCTCAGCCGGTCGGCAACGTCACGACCGCCACCATCACCGGGTACATCCTCCCGACCCGGCAGTACTCGTTCCGGGTCAGCGCCCGGGACGCCGACGGGGGCTCCTCGCCGGCCAGCAACACCGTCACCGTCGTCACCCCGGCCTCCACCACCGGGGACACGACGCCACCGTCCACACCGGGCAACCTGCGGATCACCGGCACGCTGCCGGACGCCGTGCCGCTCGCCTGGGACGCCGCGACCGACGACGCCGGGGTGACTGGGTACGACGTGTACTTCTTCGACGGCTGGTACACCTCGACGGTCGTCGGCACCACCGCCGGCACCACGTTCGCCGCGCCGTTGCGGAGCAGCAGCCTCGGCCTGCCGTCGTACTACGTGCGGGCCCGGGACGCGGCCGGGAACCTCTCGATCGCCTCCAACACCGTGCGCGGCCCGGTCGTCACGACCACGCCGCCGCCCCCGCCGGTCTGCACGGTCGCCTACCGGACGACCTCGGAGTGGCGGGGCGGCTTCGTCGCCGAGGTGACCGTCACCAACCAGAGGACGACCGCCGTGGACAACTGGTCGCTCGTGCTCACGGCCGGCGGCGACCAGCAGGTCACGTCGGCGTGGAACGCGACCGTCCGGCAGACCGGCTCGGCGATCACGCTGACCGGCGAGCGCTGGAACCGCACGATCGCGGCCGGCGGCAGCGTCACGGCCGGGATGCTCGGCCGCTGGACGACCAGCGACGCGCCACCGACGGCGGCCGCCCTCAACGGCGCGGCCTGCAAAGTGACCTAATCGCGCAGGGATGGGTCCAGCGAGCCCACCACCGACAGCAACGCCAACCGGCTCTCGCTCTCCGAGCCCGGCTCCGCCGTGTACGCCACGATCTTCACGTCGGAGCCGGGCACCGTCAGCACGTCGCAGTCCAGCTCCAAGGCGCCCACGACCGGGTGGTCGACGGTCTTGCGGCCGGACTCGTGCGGCGCCGCGATCCCGTCGTCCCACAGCTCGGCGAACCGCGGGCTGGCCCGGCGCAGGTCGGCGATCAGCGCGTGCAGCGACGGCTCGGACGGATACCGGGCCGCGGCCGCGCGCAGGTCGCCGACCATCGCGGCCTCGAACGCCGCGTTCTGCGCCGACGTCTCCCGGATCCGGCTGCCGGCGCCGGTGAAGTGCCGCCAGACGATGTTGCGCTGCCGGCCCGGCAACGCGATGAGGTCGCCCATCAGCGCGACCCACAGCTCGTTGGCCGTGATCAGGTTCCAGCCGGCATCGTGGACGCTCACCGGCGTACCGGACAGGCGGTCGAGAAGCCTCTGCACGCCCGGCGTGAGATGGACGGGAAGCCGGCCCCGCCCCGGAGGCTCGAGTCCCGCCAAGCGGAAGAGGAGGTCGCGTTCGGCGCCGTCGAGGCGCAGGGCGCGCGACAGGGCCTCCACCACCTGGGCCGACGGCGCGGTGGCCCGCCCCTGCTCGAGCCGGATGATGTAGTCGACCGAGATGCCGGCCAGCAGGCCCAGCTCCTCGCGACGCAGGCCGGGCGCGCGGCGGCGACCACCCGGCGGCAGGCCGACCGCCCCGGGCGTGAGCCGCTCCCGCCATCGGCGCATCGCGCGCCCGAACTCGACCGTCATGCCTCCAGTGTTTCCCCCCGCCGACCGGATTGCCTGGTACCGCCGGTACCTCCCCTACCGAAGACACATCGCGGCAGCGTGGACGCATGACGACGACATTGATCACCGGGGCGAACAAGGGACTGGGCTTCGAGACCGCCCGGCAGTTGCTGGCGGCCGGGCACGAGGTGTGGATGGGCGCGCGGGACGCGGCGAAAGGCGCGGAGGCCGCACGCAAGCTGGGCGGGCGATTTGTCCACTTGGACGTGACCGACGCGGACTCGATCGCGGCGGCGGCGCAGACCGTCGGAACGCTGGACGTGCTGATCAACAACGCGGGCATCTCGGGCGGTCAGAGGCCGGTCGGCGACGTGACCGCGGAGAGCCTGCGTCCACTATTCGAGACGAATCTGTTCGGGGTGGTCGAGGTCACCCACGCTTTCCGACCTTTGCTCGAAAAGTCGGAATTGCCGGTCATCGTCAACGTGTCGAGCGGGCTCGGCTCGCTCGGCTGGGCGAACGACCCGTCGGTGATGGAGTTCCACGTGCCGGCGATGGCGTACGGCGCGGCGAAGGCGGCGCTGAACATGGTCACCGTGCACTACGCGAAGGCGTACCCGGGAATGCGGATCAACTGCGTCGATCCGGGCTACACCGCGACCGATCTCAACGATCACCAGGGGCCGCAGTCGATCGAGGAGGGGGCCGAGATCATCGTGCGGATGGCGCAGGTCGGAGCGGACGGCCCGACCGGCACATACGTCAACCGGCACGGCCGGGTGCCGTGGTGATAAGACTGTCCGCATGGCAGACAAGACGATCATCGCGATCCGGGAGGCGGCCGCGGCGTACGCCGAGGCGGTCCGCACCACCCAGCGCTTTTTCGACCACCTCGAAGACTCCGAGGACCCGTCGGTCCTGATCGAGTACGCGACCCTCGTGGAGCGCGAGAAGGAGGCCGCCGAGGCCCGCCTGGACGCGATCGAGGCGGCCGGTATCGAGGCCCCGAGTATTGATGAAAGTGATCCGGATAACTAAGTGAACAGTTCCGGAACCGGAACGGGGTGCCGGAACCGGTTCCGGGCTGGAAGACTGCCGGTTGTTAGCGTTCCACAGACCGTGCCACCGCGGTCGTGACGACCGGAGGCACGAGTGCCCGCTGATCTTCTTCCCTACCGGGATCCGGCCCTGCCCGTCGAGCGGCGTGTCGAAGACCTGCTCGCCCGCATGACCCTGCCGGAAAAGGTCGGGCAGATGCTCCAGCTGGACGCCCGCAACGACGTAAAGGAGATCGTCAGCGAGCAGCTGGCCGGCTCGATCCTGCACACGTCGCCGCAGAAGATGCTCGAGGCGATCGACCTGGTCGCCAAGACCCGGCTGCAGATCCCGCTGCTCACGGCCGAGGACTGCATCCACGGCCACTCGTTCTGGCCGGGCGCGACGATCTTCCCGACCCAGCTGGCGATGGCCGCGACCTGGGACGCCTCCCTGGTCGAGCAGGCGGCCCGGATCACCGCGCTCGAAGTCGCCGCCACCGGCATCCACCAGACCTTCTCGCCGGTCCTGTGCATCGCCCGCGACCTGCGCTGGGGCCGGGTCGACGAGACGTTCGGCGAGGACCCGTTCCTGATCGGCGAGCTCGGCTCGGCGATGATCCGCGGCTACCAGGGCGAGGGCCTGTCCGACCCCACCGCCATCCTGGCCACCGCCAAGCACTTCGCCGGCTACTCCGAGACCCAGGGCGGCCGGGACGCCAGCGAGGCCGACATCAGCCCGCGCAAGCTGCGCTCCTGGTTCCTCCCGCCGTTCGAGCGGGTCGCCAAGGAGGGCTGCCAGGTCTTCATGCTCGGCTACCAGTCGATGGACGGCGTGCCGATCACGGCCAACAAGTGGCTGCTCAACGACGTGCTCAAGGAAGAGTGGGGCTTCGACGGCACCTTGGTCACGGACTGGGACAACGTCGGCCGGATGGTCTGGGAGCAGAAGGTCTGCGCCGACTACGCCGAGGCCGCGGCGGTGGCCGTGCGGGCCGGGAACGACCTGGTCATGACCACGCCCGGATTCTTCGAGGGCGCCCAGGAGGCGGTGGCGCGCGGTCTCCTGCGAGAAGAGGAGATCGATGCGGCCGTACGCCGGATCCTGCGCCTGAAGTTCCGCATGGGCCTGTTCGAGGACCCCCGCGCCCCCGACGCCGAGCGTCAGCGCGCGGTCATCGGCATCGCCGAGCACGCCGAGCTCAACCTCGAGGTCGCCCGCAAGTCGCTGGTTCTGCTCCGCAACCAGGGCGTTCTGCCGCTCGCGAATGGGAGCGCTTTCAAGCGGATCGCGGTGCTCGGCCCGAACGCCGACGACGTGTCCGCGCAGCTCGGCGACTGGGCCGGCGACTCCGGGCAGGTCGACTGGATGCCGGACGGCCACCCGCGCGAGATGACCGAGACGGTGCTCGACGGCTTCCGCGCGGTCGCGCCCACGCGCTGGGACATCACCCACGCCCGCGGCGCCGACATCGAGCGGCTGGTGCCCGACCCCGAGGGCGCGACCTACCCGGACGGGCAACCGCGCCCGCCGATCTCGCAGGGCGCGCCCGTCGACCAGCACCTGATCGCGCTGGCCCGGGACGAGGCGATCCGGGCCGACTACGCGATCGTGGTGGTCGGCGACACGGTGAACCTGACCGGCGAGCACAAGTCGACGGCCACGCTCGAACTGCAGGGCGGCCAGCTCGCGCTGCTCGACGCCGTCGCGGCCACCAAGACCCCGATGATCGTGGTGCTGCTCAACTCCAAGCCGTGCGTGCTCCCTTCATCGGCGATGGAGGCAGCGGCGATCATCCAGGCGTTCAACCCGGGCATGCGCGGCGGGCGGGCGATCGCCGAGCTGGTGCTGGGCCTCATCGAGCCGAGCGGGCGGATGCCGCTGTCGGTGCCGCGGCACGTCGGGCAGCAGCCGGTCTACTACAACCAGATCCGCGGGCAGCACGGGACGCGCTACGCGGACCTGACCCAGGAGCCGCTCTTCGTCTTCGGCGAAGGTCTCTCGTACGCGCCGGTTGCTTATAGTGATTTGTCGGTCTCGCCCGATGTTGCCGTCGATGGCCTGGTCACCGCGACCGTCACGCTCACCAACACCGGCGACCGGCCCTCGCCGGAGACGGTCCAGGCCTACGTCAGCGACCTCGTCACCAGCGTCACCTGGGCGGTGCGGGAGCTGAAGGCGTACCGGCAGGTCACCGTGCCGGCGGGCGAGTCGGTCACGGTCGAGATCGAGATCCCGGCGTCGGCCTGCACGCTGGTCACGGCCGACGGCCGCCGGGTGGTCGAGCCGGGCGACTTCGAGCTGCACGTCGGCCCGTCCTCCCGCGAGCGCGATCTGCTGCGCGCGCCCTTCACGATCAGCTGACGTGGGCGGCCGCTAAGGGCTTCACGACAAAACCGAGTTTCCCGTACGCGGTGAGCGCCGCGACATTCCAGTAATCCGCGAGCAGAGCCACTCGGGCCCGGCCGGCGATCTGATCGTTGGTCACGAAGGCGCACAGCTGCCGGGCCAGCCCCCGGCCGCGGGCCTCGGCCCGGGTGGCGACGCCCGCGACGAACCCCGTGCCGGCCGTCGACCACGCGTCGGCGGCCACGGCCAGCAACCGCCCGTCGTCGCCCCGCAGACCGGCCCACCGGCGCACGCCGGGGACGCCGGGTTTCGCGTACGACCGGGGGAACTCCTCCTCGATCAGCGCCGTGACCTCCGGCAGCTCCCGGTCCGGCAGCCAGCCGATGTCGCCCTCGGGCGCCGGAACCGGGCCGGTGACCTCCATCCAGGCGAACTTGCCGGCCACGTCGAGGCCCGGCACCCGTTCGGCGACGCCGACCACCACGTCCTCGGCGCCGAACGGGCGATAGCTCGGGCCGAGCTCGGGCAGCACCTCGCGGACCAGCCCGGCGACCGCGTCGGGATCGCCCTGGACCGCCAGCCGGTCGCGGCGGCACAGGCCGGGGCAGGCCACCGCGATCGCCTCCGCCCGCCGCCAGATCCGGGCTCCGGGCTGCTCGGCCGCCCATCGCGTCCAGGGGTCGTCGGTCACGCCGCCCATGTTGACACGGGCTGGCATCGTCGGCCGCGTGCTGCCCCGCCTGTTGCGCCGCCTGCTCTACGCCGGCGCCTATGCCACCGCGCTCGCCGTCCTGGTGATGGCCGCCTCCTCGCTCTGGGTGATCGGCCGGGCCTCCGGCCACGTCTACGACGAGAAGTCGGTGCCGCCGGCGCCGGTCGCGCTGGTGCTCGGGGCGCAGGTCTACCAGGGCGGGACGCCGTCGCCGTTCCTCGCGGCCCGGCTCGACATCGCGCACCGGCTGCTCGACTCGGGCAAGGTCCGGGCGATCCTGGTGTCCGGGGATCACCGCCGATGGGACTACGACGAGCCCGGGGCCATGCAGGTCTACCTGGTGGCGCGCGGGGTGCCGGCCAGCCAGGTGGTCCTCGACCACGCGGGCTTCGACACGTACGACTCGTGCGCCCGCGCCAAGCGGATCTTCGGCGTCTCCCGGGCGATCGTGGTCACGCAGAGCTACCACATCGAGCGCGCCGTGGCGCTGTGCCGGCAGCTGGGCGTCGACGCCAGCGGGGTGGGCGACGACTCGGTGCGCATCTACAAGGAGCCGTGGGCGCACTCGGTCGTGCGCGAGCGGGGCGCGGTGGTGAAGGCGGCCTTCGACGTGCTCTCGGGCCGCGACCCGGTCTTCCTCGGGCGGCACGAGCCCGGCATCGACGACGCGCTCTCCTGATCCCGCCGCTCGGTCCCACCAGGGCGGGCGCTCTGTCTCACCAGGGCGGCGCTGTCTCACCAGGGCTGCGCTCGCTTACCAGGGCGGGCGCTCGGCGTGCCAGCGGGTGCCGGCCATCACCGGTCCGGTGCCGAGGACGCGGCGCAGCTCGGCGGTCGACGACTCGACGGCCATGCCGAGCCGGTCGATCTCGGCGCGCAGGGCCGCGTTCTCCCGGGTGAGGCGCTCGTTCTCGGCGCGGGTGCCGGCCACGTAGATCCGCAAGGCCTCGACCTCGGCCTCGAGCTCGCTCGTGTCCCGCCTCCGAAACGCGTTCCGCATGCGGAAAAATGCTAGATCTCGCGTCGTCCGTTGTGGACCGGACATCCGGGCGGCTCGACGCGGCCATCCGGACTACCCCGAAAGATCCACAGATTCGCCACGGCCGGTTCTTAGATGATTCTTAGACGCTTCCCACCCGACTTCTCAGGTATCGGGCCGATTCTTGAAGCCGTACCCCCGGAATCCTGGATTTTTCGGTATGGAGCCCCTCGATATGACCGATCGCGAACCGCACGCCGACCCCGACGAGCCGACCGTCCGCCAGCCGGCCGCGTCCGCCGAGCCTTCACCGGGCGAGCCGACCGCCGCCGCGACTTCTCCGGAGGCCGCCGCCCAGCCCGCCGCCGCCCAGCCCGCCGCCGCCCAGCCCGCCGCCGCCCAGCCCGCCGCCGCCCAGCCCGCCGCCGCCCAGCCCGCCGCCGCCGAGCAGGCGGCCGCCGCGCCAGCCGCCCCGCCTCCCGGGGTCTACGCCGGCCCGCCGCCGGGCGCGACCTACGCCGCGCCGCCCCCGCAGAACGCCCGCTGGTACTCCCGGCGCGTCCCGATCCTGATCGCCGGCGCCACCCTCCTGGCCGGCTGCGTGATCGGCGGCTGCGTCGTCGGCGCCGCCGCGGCGTTCACCCACTTCGACGACCGCGGCCACAGCGCCCCCGACCAGCGCCGCTTCGACGGCCCCGGGTACCGCAACGGCCCCGGCCAGGGCTTCCCGAACCGCCAGGACGGCCACCGCCGGGTCAACCCCGGCAACCCCGGCAACCCCAACCCGGCCAACCCCAACCCGGCCAACCCGGCCCCGGTCCCCAGCGCCAGCGCACCCACCCCGGGCCCGGCCACCACATCCTGATTCTTCCCCGATCCCGGATATCGACAGCCATGGACATGCCGGCCACCTCGGACGAGAGTGGTCGGCATGGCCAAGTCGACTCGGCGTACCTTCCTGACGGTGTCCGCGGCGGCCGTAGCCGCCGGTGTCTCGGGCGAGAGCGCCGCGCAGGCGGCCGGCCTGAGCAAGCACAACCCCTCGGCCGACCTGCGCGCCATCCTTCGTGAGATCGACCCCCGCCGGATCGAGGCGACCATCCGCAAGCTGGTCGCCTTCGGCACCCGGCACACCCTCTCGGTGCAGGACGACCCGGTGCGCGGCATCGGCGCGGCCCGCGACTGGATCTTCGCGGAGCTCCAGCGCTACGCCGCCGCGTCCGGCGGCCGGATGACCGTCGAGCTCCAGTCGTTCATCCAGCCGGTCGCGTCCCGCATCCCGGTGCCCACCCGCATCACCAACGTCGTGGCCACCCTGCGCGGCAGCGTCACTCCCCAGCGCCTGTACGTGGTGACCGGCCACTACGACTCGCGGGTGACCGACGTGATGAACGCGACCGCCGACGCGCCCGGCGCCGACGACGACGCGTCCGGCGTGGCGGTGATCATGGAGCTGGCCCGGGTGCTGGCGACCCGCTCCCCCGAGGCGACCATCGTGTTCGCCGCCGTGGCCGGCGAGGAGCAGGGCCTCTACGGCTCCGACCACCTGGCCCAGTCGTTCAAGGACGCGGGCGCCGACATTCAGGGCATGTTCAGCAACGACATCGTCGGCACCGGCAACGCCCACGACGGCACGCCGAACGACCCGCGCACGGTCCGGCTCTTCATCGAGGGAGTGCCGACCTCGGAGACCCCGGCCCAGACCACGATCCGGCAGAGCGTCGGCGGCGAGAACGACGGCCCGTCCCGGCAGCTGGGCCGCTTCGTCGACGACGTGGCCTCGCCGTCCGGCATGCGGGTCCGCCCGATCTGGCGCCGCGACCGCTACCTGCGCGGCAGCGACCACATCTCGTTCCTGCTGCGGGGCTACCCGGCGGGCCGCTTCACCGAGCCTCGCGAGAACTTCGCCCACGAGCACCAGGACGTACGCGTCGAGAACGGCGTCCAGTACGGCGACCTGATCGAGTTCTGCGACTTCGGCTACATCGCCGGGGTCGCGCGGGTGAACGCCGCCGCCCTGTGGTCGCTGGCCCAGGCCCCCGGCACTCCCAAGGGCGTGGTCATCGACACCACTCAGCTCACCAACCAGACCACCCTGCGCTGGCAGCCGAACCCCGAGCCCGACCTCGACGGCTACGAGCTGCTCTGGCGCGAGACCACCGCCCCCGACTGGACCCACAGCCGCCGGGTGGGAAACGCGACAACCGTGACGATCGACCTATCCAAGGACAACGTCTTCTTCGGCGTACGCGCCATAGACCGTTCCGGAAACCGCAGCCCGGCCGCCGCTCCCCAGCCCTCGTCCTGATTGCCCCACCCGGCGCTACGCGCAGCTCTGCTTACTCATACGCGCCGCCCCCCGTGCGTGACGGTGACACGATATCGACCATGACGGTCGACTACACGGTTCGGCTGCGCTTCGGGGAGACGTCCCGGGCCGCCGCCACGCACACCAACCTGTCCGCGGTCCGCCTCGACGGCCACGTGCTGTGGATCGCCGGCGACGAGACCGCGACGGTCGAGCGCCTGACCGCCGACCAGCCCGAGAAGGCGACCGAGTTCGGCGGCGAGACCACGTTCCGGCTGGCCGACTTCGTGGACCTGCCGGGCGAGGACGCCGACGAGGAGGCGGACGTCGAGGGCCTGGCCCGCACCGGTCACTTCCTGTGGGCGATCGGCTCGCACAGCCTGCGCCGCAAGCAGATCAAGGAGCGACACGAGGGCGGTCAGGCCCTGAAGCGCCTGGCGAGGATCGAAGGACAGGACAACCGCCAGATTCTCGTACGCCTCCCGATCGCCGACGTGGACGGCGTGCCGACCCCGGTCAAGGAGATCGAGGTCGACGGCAAGCGCCACCGGGCGGCGGCCCTCCGCCGGCGGGACAATCTTCGTTCGCTGCTGCGCGACGACGAGCACCTGGGCCCGTTCCTCCCGATCCCCGGCAAGGACAACGGTCTCGACATCGAGGGCATCGCCGTCCGGGGCGACCGGGTCTACCTGGGCCTGCGCGGGCCGGTGCTGCGGGGCTGGGCGTTCGTGATCGAGCTGCGTCCCTACGTGAGCGACGACGACCCCGACCGGCTGCGCCTGCGCGACTTCGGCGATGGCCTCCCGTACCGGAAACACGTCCTTGATCTGGAGGGTCTGGGCGTCCGGGACCTCTGCCCCGACGGCGACGACCTGCTGATCCTGGCCGGCCCGACCATGGACCTCGACGGCCCGGTCCGCATCTACCGCTGGCACGACGCGGCGCGCTCCGACATCCCCACCATCGTGCGGGACAACCTGATCACCAGGGAGCTGGACCTGTCGTACGGCGAGGGCGACGACCACGCCGAGGGCCTGAGCATGCTGGGCGCCGACCGCGTGATGGTCGTCTACGACAGCCCCGCCACCACCCGCCTGACCGGGGACGGCGCCGTGATCGCCGACGTGCTGCTCCTCCCGCCCCGCCGTCTTTAGCAAAACCTGTTATCGGCAGTCCCATCGAGCATCTTCAATAAGAGACCCGTCCTCTCTTGTTGCTCGCGTTTTGCTCACGATGGGAGCGCTCCCAAATGCCCTTCCCCGTACGCCCGGTCCTCGCCACCGTGGCCGCCGGCGCCCTCGTTCTCACCGGCCTGATCGCCTCCGGCCCGCCCGCCGCTGCCGCCACCCTGGCCGCGTTCCCGGGCGCCGCGGGTCCGGCCATGTACGCCTCCGGCGGTCGCGGCGGCGATGTCTACCACGTCACCAACCTCACCGACAACGCCACCGGCCCGCAGGCCGGCTCGCTGCGCTACGGGATCGCCAACGCCCCCAGCACCGGCCGGACCATCGTGTTCGACGTCGCCGGCACGATCCGGCTCGCCCCCGCCGGCCGGCAGGGCTGGCTGACCATCGGCGCCAAGAACATCACCCTGGCCGGCCAGACCGCGCCCAAGCCCGGCATCACGATCATGGGCCAGGCCACCAAGGTCACCGGCAGCAACGTCGTCATCCGGCATCTGAAGTTCCGGCCCGGCAAGGACCAGGCGAACCCCGGGACGGCGACCAACGACGGCATCTGGATCACCGGCGACAACGTCATCGTCGACCACGTCTCGGTCAGCTGGGCCGACGACGAGGGGATCAGCTCCAGCGACGCCGCCGGCCAGGTCACGGTGCAGTACGCGATCGTCTCCGACGGCCTGAACTACAAGGGACACAGCTACGGCGCGCTGGTCGGCAGCGATGTGACCGGGTCGAACATCGCCTACCACCACAACCTGTTCGCGCACCACATCAGCCGCCTGCCCCGGCTCGGCGACGAGACCGGCGCCGTCAACAACGTCGAGTGGAGCAACAACGTCATCTTCGAGGGCAAGGGGTACAGCGGCGACAACCAGCTCGCCAGTGCCAACTTCGTCGGCAACACGTACCTGCGGCAGAGCTCCGGCAACCCGGAGGCCTTCACCGGCGCCACCGGCACCAGCGCGTACATCTCGGGAAACCGGGCCGACTACGACGCCAACCTCACCAACGGCACGGACATCGCCTGGGACCGCTTCACCGACGTCCCCACGCACCGGAGCACGCGGTTCGACGTGCCCGGCATGACCACCGAGTCGGCGGGCGCCGCCCTCACCCGGGTTCTGGCCAACGCGGGCGCCTTCTCCTGGTCACGCGACGCCGTCGACACCCGGGTCGTCACCGAGACCAGGAACACGAGCGGCGGAGTCGTCAACGATCCGAACTCCACCGAATGGAACAACCTGTGGAACGCCGCGCCGGTGAGCCGGGCCGGCGGCTGGGACACCGACAACGACGGGATGCCCGACACCTGGGAGTCCGCCAGCGGGCTGAACCCGGCGAGCGACGACCACAACGGCGACCTGGACGGCGACGGTTACCGGAACATCGAGGAGTACCTCGACTACGCCGCCAGTGGTGGGCAGGCCACGACGCCCACCTCACCGACCTCCGCCACTGGGGCCTGCGCCGCCAGTTACCGGACCACCAGCACGTGGGACGGCGGCTTCCAGGGCGAGGTGACCGTGACGGCCGGAAGCGCGGCCATCGGCGGCTGGTCCGTGCGCTGGACGCTCGGCGGCGGCCAGGCGATCGGCCAGGTCTGGAACGGCAAGCTCACCACCAGCGGCACGGCCGTCACGGTAGCCAACGAGTCCTACAACGGCGCCCTGTCCGCCTCGGCGTCGGCCACCTTCGGGTTCCTGGCCACGGGCACGGCGACGACGCCGGCCCTGACCTGCACCGGCGCGTGAACCCGACCATCCGAGGAGGACAGTCATGAGCCGCAAACGGGCCGCCACGGCCGTCGTCATCTCGTCCCTTTCCGTTCTCGCGTCGGTCGCCGTCGCCACCACCGCCCGGGCCGCCGCCGGATGCCAGGTGGACTACCGGGTCAGCTCCCAGTGGGCGGGCGGATTCACCGCCGCCATCACGATCCACAACCTCGGCGATCCGATCAACGGGTGGCGGCTCGGCTGGACCTTCCCGGCCGGCCAGACCATCACCCAGTCCTGGGGCTTCACCGCGAGCCCCGCCTCCGGCGCCGTGGTCGCCACCAACGCCGACTACACCGCCGCCATCGGCGCCGGGGCCGCGATCGAGGTCGGCTTCAACGGCACCTGGACCGGCAGCAATCCCGTACCGGCCGCCTTCAGCCTGAACGGGGTTGCCTGCACCGGCGCCACCGCGCCGCCTTCATCCACGCCGCCTTCATCCACGCCGCCTTCTTCTGTCCCGCCAACCACCACCCCGCCGCCCAGCGGTCCGGTGAAGGCGTTCCCCAGCGCGGTCGGCTTCGGCGCGGCGGCGACCGGTGGCCGCGGCGGCACGGTCCACCACGTGACCAACCTCAACGACTCGGGTTCCGGCTCCTTCCGCGACGCGGTCGGCGCCGACAACCGGATCGTCGTCTTCGACGTCGGCGGCTACGTCAAGCTGTCCTCGACCGTCCTGGTGCACAGCAACATCACCATCGCCGGTCAGACCGCGCCCGGCGGCGGCATCGGCGTACAGGGTGGCGAGGTCTCGTTCAACAGCGGGACGAACGTCATCGTCCGCAACTTCCGGTTCCGCATGGGCACGCAGGACGCCGACCAGAAGAACAGCGGCCTCAACTGGCTCGACGCCAGCAACCTGATCTTCGACCACGTGTCGATCGAGTTCGGCGCCTGGAACAACATCGACGCCGTCCGCGCCTCGAACATCACCGTGCAGTACTCGATCGACGCGGACCCGATCGGCCAGCAGTTCGGCGCACACACCGAAACCGGCCCCTACACCTGGTGGCGCAACCTCTGGGCCAACTCGCACAACCGCAACCCGCTGGCCAAGGCGAACACCCAGTTCGTCAACAACGTGGTCTACAACTACCAGGCCGGTTACACCGCCGGGAACTCGAGCGGCCAGTTCCTGCACGACGTGGTCGGCAACTACTTCATCACCGGCCCGCGCACCACCAGCGCGTCGAACTACTACTACCAAACCGGCAACCAGCAGATCTACAACAGGGACAACTGGCTGGACAGCAACAAGGACGGCGCCCTGAACGGCTCCGCGGCCGCCGTCCGCGGCGGCGCCACCGAGCTGACGTCGCCCTTCTCCCCCACCACCGCGACCATTCCCACGCTGACCGCCGCGGCCGGTTACGCCGACGTGATCGCCAAGGCCGGCGCCGTCCCCCGCGACGACGTCGACAAGCTCGTGGTAGCCGACGTGACCTCGCTGGGCGCCAAGGGCGACCTGTGGTCGAATCAGAGCGCCACGGGCCTGGGCAACAGCGGCTACGGCACGGTGGCCGGCGGCACCCCGAAGGCCGACACCGACCGCGACGGCATGCCCGACGCGTGGGAGACCAGATACGGCCTGAACCCATCCACCAACGACGCCACCGGCGACTTCGACAAGACCGGCTACACGAACGTCGAGAAATACCTCAACGGCCTGCTCGACAACCAGTACCCGTGAGCCCGCCCCCGACCGCCGCGGCGCGCAGACGGACAACCGAACGCAAAGCATCGTCGGCGCTGTGCGTGACGCGGCCGCCCGGGCGACATGGGCGCGGTGGCCGCAGAGGCCGTGGCCGCGCGGAGGCCGCGGAGGCGGCGCGATGGGCGCGGTGACGCCGCGCGATGGGCCCGGTGGCCGCGCGGTGGGCGCGGTGGGCGCGGTGGCCGCGCGATGGGCGCGGTGGCCGCGCGATGGGCGCGGTGGCCGCGCGATGGGCGCGGTGGGCGCGGTGACGGCGCGCGATAGGCCCGGTGGCTGTTCGATGGGCGCGGTGGCCGCTCGGAGGCCGCGGAGGCCGCGCGATGGGCGCGGTGGCCGCGGTGGCCGCCCCCGGGCCTGGTGGCCGCCCCCGGGCCCGGTGGCCGCGGTGGCCGCGCGATGGGCCCGGTGGCCGGCCGCCGGGCACGGTGGGCGCAGTGGCCGCGCCGGGCGCGGTGGCCGCGCCGGGCGCGGTGGCCGCGCGGTAGGCGCGGTGGCCGCGCGGTAGGCGCGGTGGCCGCGGAACTGAAGGCGGGCGGGGCGGAAAGCAAAAGGCGCCGCCCGCGGCCGACAAGGCCGAACAGGCGACGCCGAGCGCTGAGGGCGATGAGCGGGCCGGCGCCGGCAGGGGGCTGACGCGCGCCGGCCCGGGTCTACTCGCGGGCGGCCAGCAACGAGATCGGGGACGGGCGGGTTGCGGACCATGAGGTGATCAGGCTGGTCGCGGCGGTGACCAGCAAGGCCACCGCGCACACCGCGCCGATCAGGGGCCAGGGCATGGAGATCGTGCCGTGGCCGGTCACGGCCGATGTCGCGGCCGCGGCGGCGATGAAGGAACCCGCGGCGGCCACGGCGCCCAGCAGCAGCGCTGCCACCGTCACGGCCGTGGACTCGACCAGGGCCGAGCGGATCACCTGGGGGCGGGTCAGGCCGGTGATGCGGGCCTCGGCGAACTCGCGACGGCGGGCGGCGGCGCCGATCACGATCGAGTTCACCACGCCGATCAGGGCGTAGAGGCCGCCCAGGCCCATCACGACCAGCATGATTTTGTCGCTTGTGGACTGGCGGTCGGTGGCGTCGGCGCGCAGCCAGTCGTCGACGGCCGAGACGGCGCCGAGGCGGGACAGGGCCGCCCGCACGGTGGCGGGGTCGGCGCCTCGGTCGAGGGTGACGAACGAGTGGGTCGGGGCGGCGGCCAGCACCGAGGCGGGCACCAGGCCGGCCGGCATCAGCAGGTCGGCGCCGCCGCTCATGGCGGGCGGGACCGAGGCGACCACCGGCACCGGGCCCAGGTCGGCCTCGGGGACCTGGAGGCGGATCGTGCCGTGCCGGGGGACGTCGCCGCCGGGACCGGCCGCCACGGCGCGGCCCTGCAGGGCGTGCAACGCGGAGCCGGCCGAGTGGGCGGCGGCGTAGGCGGAGGGCGTGACGACCAGGGCCATGCCCGTGTCGGTCTCCGCGTCTTCGCCGTGGCCGGTGGTGAACGTGACCGGCACCGACGTCTCGGAGGAAACGGAGGCGACACCCGGCACCGAAGCGATCGCGCCGGCCGGACCCGTGGCGCTGACGACCAGGTCGGCGTGGGTCTGGCGGCGCAGCTCGTCGACGCCGGAGGCGGTGAACGACGCGCTCGCGCCGGCCGTGCCGACCACGAGCGCGACCAGGACGATCAGCGGGGCGGCCACCGAGGCGCTGCGGCGGCGGGCGTCCCACAGGTTGGCCCGGGCCAGCACGCCGACCGCGCTCGTGCCGGTGGGCAGCAGGCGGCCGAGCAGCGGGACGACCAGCGGGCTGAGCGCGGCCGCGGCGATGGCGGCCGGCAGCGGCACGTTCATCGCCATCGCGGCGGCGCCGGCCGGGCCGCCGTGCGGGGCGACGATGACCAGGGCCAGCGCGCCGCCGAAGAAGATCAGGCCGGCCAGCCAGCGGGTGACGGTCATGACGCGAGCCGCCGTGCCGGTCTCGCGCAGGGCCTCGAGCGGGCGCACCCGGCCCGCGCGGCGGGCGGCCACCATGGCGCCGGCGACGGCCAGCACGATGCCGGTGCCGACCGACACCGCGAGGATCCACTGGCGCCACTGGCCGCTGAAGCTGTCGGGGACGAAGCCCATCCGGCGCATCAGCCAGGTCTGCGCGGCCATCACGGCCAGGCCGACCGGCACCCCCGCGGCCGCGCCGAGGCCGCCGAGCAGCACGGCCTCGCCGAGCAGGCGGCGGGTCACCTGGCCGCGGCTGCTGCCGACCAGGCGGAGCAGCGCGAAGTCGCGGCGGCGCTGGGCGACCGTGAACGCGAACGTCGAGCTGATGATGAACCCGGCCAGGAACGTGGCGATGCCCAGCACCAGGCCGAGCATCGAGACGACCGCGGCCGTGTTGTCGGTGAACTCCATCCGCTCGGCGGCGCTCAGGCCGGGCGGCGGGTCGAAGGTGGCCGCCGAGATGAGCAGCAGCAGGGACGACTGCACGAGGGCGACCCCGAGCATCACGGAGAGGAAGGCGCCGGCGAAGAGTTTCATCGCGCGTCCTCCAGACTGGCGAGCCGGTCGGCGACCTGGCGCGGGCCGGCGCCGGCCAGTCGGTCGACCACCCGGCCGTCGCGCAGGAAGACGACGGCGTCGGCGCGGGCGGCGGCCATCGGGTCGTGGGTGACCATCACGATGCTCTGCCCCGCGTCGGCCATCGACCGCAGCAGGTCGAGCACGACCCGGGCGGCCGAGGAGTCGAGCGCGCCGGTCGGCTCGTCGGCGAACAGCACGTCGGGGCGGGTCACCATGGCGCGGGCGATCGCCACCCGCTGCTGCTGGCCGCCGGAGAGCTCGCGCGGCCGGTGGCGGGCGCGGTCGGCGAGGCCGACGGCGGCCAGCGTCTCGCGCACCTCGGCGCCGCGCGGGCGGCGACCGGCCAGCTTGAGCGGAAGAGCGACGTTCTGCGCGGCGGAGAGCGAGCCGATCAGGTTGAAGCTCTGGAAGACGAAGCCGATGCGCGTGCGGCGCAGCGTGGTCAGCTCGCGGTCGCGGGCGGTGGTGAGGTCGGTGTCGCCGAGGAGCACCTGGCCGGCGTCGACCCGCTCGAGGCCGGCCGCGCAGTGCAACAGCGTCGACTTGCCGGAACCGGACGGGCCCATCACGGCGGTCCATCCGCCGCGGGGGAACTCGATCGTCACGTCGTCGACGGCGCGGACCGCCGCGGGGCCGCGGCCGTAGACCCGGCTCACCCCGCGCAGTGTCACGGCCGCATCTGCCCTGGTCATGGTCGTTGTCGTCATGAGGAAAACGCTAGGGGAAGCATCGGCCGATGTCGGTATCGCCAGCCACCGTTCCGAGGGTAGGGCCAGCCATACCTGAGCCTTGCTACTCATGCGACGGCGACGGCCGGCACATAGGTTCGGGACATGGCGAAACGACGGAAATGGCCGTGGGTGGCCGGGGCGGTCGTCCTTCTCGCGCTGGCCGCGGGGGTGACGATCTGGGTCGTACGCGATCCGCTCGTCCTGCCCGGAGACCACGAGGTCGAGGTCTACGCCGTCGATGATCAGATCTCCACCGTGGTGGCGGAACCGCCCGGCGTGATCGGCCGTGCCCTCGGCATGTGCGACGCCGACACCTACTACGCCAGGGACGGCGACCGGCACCTCTGCCTGGTTCTGAGCGGCCCCCTGGGCAAGGTCCGGGCGAGCCGCGCGGACGGCCGGGTGACCGTCGCCGCCGCCGACGTGCCCGCGCTGAAAACGATGGCCGCCCAGGACCAGGCGACCACGACCCTGGCGCTGATGGCCGGCGGCCCGGCCGCCCTGATCCCGGTGACGAGCCTCGCCGAGGGGCAACCGGTGAAGGTCACCGCCCTCAGCTAGCCGGCTTCCATCCCAGCGCGGGGCCGAGCCGCCCGGCTATATCTCCCAAAATCTGGATATAGTCGGCGGGCTCGAAGCTGAACGGCAGCGCGAACGCCACCTCGTCGATCTCCTGGTAGGCGGCATGAGCGAGGAGCCGCGCCGCGATCTCGTCCGAGGACCCGACGTAGTCGATCGAGAAGAGCATCCGAGCCGGACCCTGAGGAGCCGTCGTCCGCGGCGTGCGCTTCTCGGCGTACGCCCGATATTTCACCTTTTGTTCGGATGTTGCGCCGTCGGTCGGGATGACGACGAGCCCCTGACTGACGCGCCCCGAAGGGTTGAATGTCCGGAATGTTCGAACGTGGGACAACTGGATCTCGGCGAACGAGTCGTCCGACTCGGCCTTGACCACACTGGAGGTCAGGAAGTTCATGCCGTGCTCACCGGCCCACTGCGCCGACCGCAGGCTGGCCCCGCCGTACCACATGCGCTCGCCCAGCCCCGGCGAGTGCGGCTCGACCCGGTTGGAGAAGACCTCGAACCCCTGCACCCCGCCGAAGTCGGACGCCTGCTCGCCGCGCACGAACGAGAGGAGCCGCGAGACCCGGGCGTAGGAGAAGTCCTCGGCGGCGGAGGTGTCGGGATAGAGCGCCTCCCGGACCGTCTCGTAGTTCATCGGCGGCCCGACCGAGACGCCCGGGTTGAGCCGCCCGCCCGAGAGCAGGTCCACCGTGGCCAGATCCTCGGCCAGCCGCAACGGGTTCTCCCAGCCGAGCGGGATCACCGCGGTGCCCAGCTCGATCCGGGACGTGCGCTGCGAGGCGGCCGCCAGCACCGCGACCGGCGACGAGATCCCGTACTGGAGATGCCGATGCCGCACCCAGGCGCTGTCGAAGCCGAGGTCCTCCCCCCGCTTGATGATCTCCAGGGTCGACTCGTGCCCGGCCCGCGGGTCGGCCGGGTCGAACAGTCCGATCGTGAGAAAACCCAGCTTGCGCAACGGTTTCGCCATCACGGCTCCTCAGCCGACCGGGGACGCGGCCACCCACGTCCCCGAGGGGTCGAGATAGCGCGACACGACCAGCCCGGCGTCGCGCAGCGCCCGCTCGAACTGCTCGACGCTGAGCGGCCGCGAGCGGAAGGTCTGGGTCCATCGCGCGCCCGGGAAGTCGTACTCGACGTGCACCTCGCGCACCCCGTCACCGACGTCGTTCGAGGCGACCACCCGGCTGATGCCGTCGCCGGCCGGCCCCTGCCGCGGGATCTGGGTGTGCCAGCCGGCCCCCTCGCGCTGGATGATCACCGTGCCGGCCGGCTCGACGTGCTGCCGGCACACCCGCAGCATCCGCTGCCGGACCCCGGCGTCGGGCGCGTGCACGAGGAACGAGCTGAGCCACACGACGTCGAAGGTGCGACCGAGCGCGAGGTCCTCGATCGAGCCGCGAACGGTCTCGGCCCCCTCGTCCACCGCGGCGAGCATCTCGGCGCTCTCGTCGACGGCGGTCACCCGGTAGCCGAGCCGGACGAGCGGACCGGTCACGCGCCCGGCGCCGCAGCCGAGCTCGAGGAGACTGGCCGGCGGCGGCACGACCGAGGCGATGATCTGCGGCTCGTCCCGCACCGGCAGGCGCCGATAGAGATCGACCGAGCATCCGTCGGGGGTGAAATCGCCGGGACCGCTGCCCGCGTACCCGGGCCGATGTCGTTGTTGCACAAGATCTAGCCTGTCACGGAATCGCCCGCCGGGTAGGTTCGGCCGATGACGATCTTCGGCAGCGCGCTGGTGACCGGCGCCTCCCGCGGCCTCGGACCTCATCTCGCGCGGCGTCTCGCCGCGGACGGATGGCCGGTCGCGGTGAACTTCCGCTCGGACCCGGACGGTGCGGCGCGCGTGGTGTCCGAGATCGAGAAGGCGGGCGGGAAAGCTGCGGCTTTCCGGGGCGACATCACCGACGAAGCAGATGTACGCGTCATGGCCGCCGCCGTCTCCGGCAGGCTCGGCGATGTCCAGGTGCTGGTGGTCAACGCCACCGGACCGCAACCGCTCGTGCCGGCCGAGGAGGTCACCTGGCGGCAGCATCTCGACCAGCTCGAGTTCTTCGTGAAGAGCCCGACGCTGCTGATGCAGGCCACCATCGCCGGCATGAAGCGGTTCGGCACCGGCCGGATCATCCACATCGGATCGGACATGTTCGAGCGGGCGCTGCCCGGCGCGAGCGCGTACAACGCCGCCAAGGGGGCGCAGATCGGGCTGGCCCGCACCTGGGCGCGCGAGCTCGGCCCGTACGGCGTGACCACCAACGTGGTCGCGCCCGGCTGGATCCCGGTCGAGCGGCACGGCGAGGTCACCGCGGAGGACAGCGCCGGCTACCGCGACGAGGTGCCGCTGCGCCGGATGGGCACGCCCGCCGACATCGCCGACGTGGTGTCGTTCGTCGCGTCCGACGCGTCGCGGTTCGTCAACGGCGAGAGGATTACCGTGAACGGCGGGCACACCATCGACTGAGGGGCTTCCACGATGCGGCAGGCGTATGCGCACGGCGCGGTGCTCTCCGGGGTGTCCGAGGAGGGCGCGCCCGGTGCGGCCGTCACCGTCGCGCTGTGCGGGCACTGGGAGCACGAGCCGCCCTGCCCGCTCGCGCCGCACCACACCGCCGTCACCCGGGACGGCGACACGCTGCGGCTGCGCATCCTGTTCGCCACCGAGCCGCACCACGTCGACGAGGTGCGCGGCCGCATCGACGAGGCGCTGGCGGCCGGCGACTGGCGGCTGATCGAGTCGGGTTGCGTCCGGGTGGCGAGCGAGGAGCGCGACCACGCCCGCCGCCTGCTCAAGTCCCGATGATGTGCGGCCCCGACGTAATCTGACGGGCATGTCGTCCGCCACCTACACGCCCGGGCAGGTCGTCGAGAAGACCGGCTTCAGCCTCGACACGCTGCGCTACTACGAGAAGATCGGCCTGCTCGACGGCGTCGGCCGCACGGCCGGCGGCCGCCGGCAGTACCGCGACGACGACGTGGGCTGGCTCGAGATGCTGCGCTGCCTGCGCGACACCGGCATGCCGATCGCCCGGATGCTCGAGTTCGCCGAGCTCACCCGCGACGAGGGCACCATCACCGACCGCATCACGCTGCTCGAGGAGCACGACCGCGACATCGAGGAGCGCATCGAGACGCTGCTGCGCCAGCGCGAGCACATCCGCGGCAAGATCGCGTATTACCGCTCGGTCCAGCGGTAGATCTGCCCGTCCCGCAGCTCGTAGGAGCCGGGCGCGCGCAGCTCGGCAAGATGGGCGAAGACGTTGGTGCGGCCGCGGATCGTGCGGCCGCCCGATGTCCAGTGCAGGTAGGGGTGCAGCAGCGGGACGAGCGCCGCCCGGTCGTCCCGGGCGGCGGCGTCCAGCACGGCCGCGACGATGTCGTCCACGCCGCAACGGTAAGGCAGCCGGGCCCGCGGCGAGGCCGCGAGCCCGGCGAGCGTCACGCGCCGCGCAGGGTGGCGCCGAACCTGGACGCCACCGCGGCCACCGCCGCGTCCCGGGCCGCGAGGGCCTCCTCCGAGGTCAGCGTGCGGCCGGGCGCGCGGAACGTCAGCTTGTAGGCCAGCGAGCGCTTGCCCTCGCCGAGCTGGTCCGACTCGTACACGTCGAAGAGCGCGACCGACTCGAGCAGCTCACCCGCGCCCTCGGCCAGCGCCGCCTCGACCCGCGCGGCCGGGACCGTGCGGTCGAGCACCAGCGCCACGTCGATCAGCGCCGGCGGGAACGACGAGATCTTCACGCCCTGCACGACCGGCGCGGCCGGGATCGCGGTCAGGTCGATCTCCATGGCCACCGTGCGCTTGGGCAGCTCGAGCGCCGAGACGACGGCCGGGTGCAGCTCGCCGGCGTGCCCGATCACGACGCCGTCGACCGCGATCGCCGCGCACCGGCCCGGGTGCCAGGGTGCGAGCTCGGCCGCCTCGACGGTCACCCGCGCGGCGTCCATGCCCGCGGCGGACAGCGCGATCCGCGCCGCCTCGACCGCGTCGGCCCAGGTTGCCGTCCGGCCGCCGCCCCACCAGCCGGACGGCTCGAACTCGCCGGTCAGCACGGCCGCGAGATGCCACGGCTGGTGCGGCAGGAACGCGTTGGCGGCCGCCCAGTCCTCGTCGCTCGGACGCCGGTCGACGCCCATCGCCGGCGGCGGCGTCGACGAGGCGCCGGGCAGGAACACCGAGCCGATCTCGTAGAGCGCCAGGTCGCGCAGGCCGCGGCCGAGGTTGCGCTTGAGGGTGCCGAGCAGCGGCGCCAGCAGCGACGTGCGCAGCAGCGGCTCCTCCTCGGACAGCGGGTTGGTCAGCCGCACGGCGCTGCGCCGGGGGTCGTCGGCCGGGTAGCCGAGCGCGTCGGCGAGGCCGGGCGCCACGAACGGGTAGGACAGCACCTCGGCGTACCCGTTCTCGGCCATCGCCCGCCCGACCGTGCGGCGCCGCCGCTGGGCCGGGGAGACGCCGCTGCCGCCGCGGGCCGGGGGTAGCAGGCTCGGGATGTCGTTGTAGCCGCCGAGCCGGGCGACCTCCTCGACCAGGTCGATCGGGGCCAGCAGGTCGGGCCGCCAGGTCGGCGGGACGACCTCGAGCGGGCTCACGCCGGTGACCGTGCAGCCGACCCGGTTCAGCAGGTCGACGACGCTGTCGGCGGGGTAGGACACGCCGATGCGCTGGGCCGGAAGGGCGGGATCGAGCAGGATCAGATCCGGCGCCCGTACGTGATCAAGGTCGAGAACCCGCTCGTCGACGGTGCCCCCGGCGTGCGCCGTCAGGATCTGCACCGCCCGCTCGAGCGCCGCCAGCGTCAGCGACGGGTCGACCCCGCGCTCCCACCGCTTGGCCGCCTCGCTGAACAGCTTGTGCCGGCGGGCCGTGCGCCCGACCATGACCGGGTCCCAGTGGGCGGCCTCGAGCAGCACGTCGACCGTCTCGGGCTGCCACTCGCTGGTCTCGCCGCCCATGACCGCGGCCAGCGAGATCGGGCCGGTGTCGTCGCAGATCACCATGTCCTCGGCGTCGAGCACCCGGGCGACGCCGTCCAGGGTGGTCAGCTTCTCCCCGGGCCGCGCGCGGCGTACGACCAAGGCGCCCTTGATCTCGTTGAGGTCGAAGACGTGCATCGGCTGCCCGAGCTCGAGCATCAGGTAGTTGGTGATGTCGACCGGCAGCGAGATGGTGCGGATGCCGGCCGCGACCAGGCGGCGCTGCATCCACTCGGGCGAGGGCGCGTGCGGGTCGATGCCGCGCACCACCCGGGCCGAGAACCGGTCGCAGCCCACGGTGTCCTCGACGGTCACCGGGTGCGGCGCGTCGGCGGTGCCGCCGGGGGCCTCGATGCGCGCCGGGTCGGTGAAGGCGGCCTCGAACGCGTACGACAGCTCGCGGGCCAGGCCACGCAGGCTCATCTCGTACCCCCGGTCCGGGGTGATCTCGACCTCGACCACGACGTCGTCGAGCCCGACCGCCGGGCGCGCGTCCTGACCGGGCGTCGCCGACCCGGCCGGCAGCACGATGATGCCGGAGTGGTCGCCGGACAGCCCGAGCTCGGCGGCCGAGCAGATCATGCCGTTCGAGTTGTGGCCGTACGTCTTCCGCGCGCCGATCTGGAAGCCGCCCGGCAGCTCGCCGCCGGGCAGGATGACCACCACGAGGTCGCCCACGGCGAAGTTCCGCGCGCCGCAGACGATCTCCTGCGGCACGTCCCGGCCGACGTCCACCGTGCAGAACCGGATCGGCTTCTTGAAGCCGGTCAGCTCCTCGATGGTCAGCACCCGGCCGATCACCAGGTCGCCCTTGACCGTGGCGGCCTGGTCGACGATCGACTCGACCTCCATGCCCAGGTTGGTGAGCGCCTCGTCGAGCCGCTCGGTGGTGAGGCCGGCCGGCAGCTCCACGTAGTCCCGGAGCCACGAGAGTGACGTCTTCATCGCGCTCAGACCTCCATGCCGAAGTTCGCGGTGAACCGCACGTCGCCCTCGACGAGGTCGCGCATGTCGCCGACGCCGTTGCGGAACATCAGGGTGCGGTCGACGCCCATGCCGAACGCGAAGCCCGAGTACCGGTCGGGGTCGATGCCGCAGGCCACCAGCACCCGCGGGTTGACCATGCCGCAGCCGCCCCACTCGACCCAGCGCGGCCCGTCGCGGTGCTGGGCGAACCAGACGTCGAACTCGGCGCTCGGCTCGGTGAACGGGAAGTAGTGCGGCCGCCAGCGGGTGCGCGCGTCGGCGCCGAACATCGCCTTGGCGAAGTGGTCGAGCGTGCCGCGCAGGTGGGCCATCGTGATGCCCTCGTCGACGACCAGGCCCTCGATCTGGTGGAAGACCGGGCTGTGCGTGGCGTCGAGCTCGTCGGAGCGGTAGACCCGGCCCGGGCAGACCACGTAGATCGGCGGCTGCTTGGTGAGCATCGACCGCACCTGGCCGGGTGAGGTGTGCGTGCGCATGACCAGGCCGGGCAGGTCGACGTAGAAGGTGTCCATCGAGCCGCGGACGGGGTTGTCGGGCCCGATGTTCAGCGCGTCGAAGTTCGCCCACTCGAGCTCGAGCTCGGGGCCCTCGACCACGTCGTAGCCCATGCCCGCGAACAGGTCGCCCATGTGCTCCATCAGCGAGGTGACCGGGTGGCGGGCGCCGCGCGGACGGCGGTCCCACGGGAGGGTGACGTCGACGCGCTCCTCGACCAGCACCCGCGCGGCCCGCTCGACCTCGAGCGCGGCGTGCCGCTCGTCGTAGGCGGCCTGGACGGCCTGCCGGGCGATGTTGACCCGCTTGCCGGCGTCGGACTTGGCGGCCGGCGGCAGCGAGCCGATCTCCCGGCGGGCGAGCGAGATCGGGGAGCGGTCGCCGAGGTGGGCCGGCTTCAGCGCGCCGAGGGCGTCCAGGTCGGACGCGGCGTCGAAGGCCCGGCGCGCCTCGGAGACGGCGCTGTCGAGCGCGTCTTCCGAGAGCAGGGCGGCCTGCTTGGGATCGTAAGGATCATTGCGGTAGGACATGGACTCCCTCACACCGTTTTAGCCATCGGGCAGTGTACGGAGGAGCGGCTGGGCCGCAGCCCGCCGGTCAGGGAGTCAACGCGCAGAAGTCAGATCCGGCGCCCGCGACCAGCGGGCCGGCTAAACAGCGTCATCGGGTCCGACATGTCCGTCAGCATACCCGGTGGTCGCGACGACGATGCCCCCGGCCCGCGCGACCGGATCGTCCATCGCGGTCAGCGCCGCCCCGGCCTCGGCCAGCGGAATCACCGCGTGGATGAGCCGCCGGAGATCGAGCCGCCCGCTCACCACGAGGTCGATCATCGGCGGGTAGTCCACCGCCGCCATCCCGTGCGAGCCGACCACCGAGAGCTCCCGGGAGACGACCAGGTCCCACGGCAGCGGCGCCCGCGCGTCCGCCCCCAGCATCAGCCCGACCTGCACGTGCCGGCCACCCCGGCGCAGGCTGCGCACCGACGCCATGGCCGTCGCGGCCGAGCCGTAGGCGTCGACCGCGATGTCCACGTCGGCCGGCGTTTCCGGCGCCGCGCCGAGATCGAGCGCGGCGGCGAGGGCAACCGGCGACGGATCCACGGCGTGAACCCGCGCGCCCAGGGCCACCGCGATCATCACCACCGAGAGCCCGACGCCCCCGCAGCCGAAGACAGCGACCGACTGACCGGGGCGCACGCCGCGCAGGGCCCGGAAGGCGGTGGCGAACCGGCACCCCAGCGCCGCCGCCTCGACGAAGCCGATCTCGTCCGGCAGCCGGACCAGGTTGGTGGCGGCCGCGCGCACCACGACCCGCTCGGCGAACGACCCGTGATGGCTGAAGCCCGGCTGGGTCTGGTCGGGGCAGATCTGCGCGTTGCCCGACCGGCAGTAGTCACATCGGCCGCAGCCGTTGACGAACGGCGCCGTGACCCGGTCCCCTTTCGAGAACCCGGCTGCGTCCGACTCCAGGACCACGCCGGCGAACTCGTGGCCCGGCACGTGCGGAAGCTCCACCGGGTCGTGCCCGCGCCAGGCGTGCCAGTCCGAGCGGCAGACTCCGGTGGCCCGCACCTCGATCACGGCGCCGTCAGCCGGACAAATCGGGTTTTTCACGTTTTCGAGGGTGATGGGACCGCCGATCGCGTGGTAGACCAGCGCCCTCATCGGTGCGCCCGCGCCGACGCGTAGAGGCAGACGGCCGCGGCGGCGGCGAGGTTGAGGCTCTCGGCGCCGCCGTAGATCGGCACCCGCACCCGCCGGTCGGCCTCGTCGAGCAGCTCGCGCGGCAGCCCGTGCGCCTCCGACCCGAAGATCCACGCGGTCGGCCCGTCCAGCGCCCCCTCGTCGAGCAGCGTGTCGAGGTCGTCGGCGCCGTACCCGGTGGTGGCGAGCACCCGCAGTCCGGCCTCCCGCAGAGCGGGTACCAGATCGAGGCCGGTCCGCACGACGTCGACGTGGAACAGCGAGCCCGCGGACGCCCGCACGCACTTCCCGTTGTACGGGTCCACGGCGTCGCCCGCGAAGATCACGGCACCGGCGCCGGCCGCGTCGGCGGTCCGCAGCACCGTGCCGGCGTTCCCCGGGTCCCGGATCTCGGCCGCCACCACGACGAGCCGGGGCCGCTTGGCGAGGGCGCCGGCGAGCGGGACGTCCATCTGCTCGCAGACCGCCACCAGGCCCTGCGGCTGCACCGTCTCGGCCAGGGCGGCCAGGGCGTCCTCGTCGACGGCCGACACCTCGGGCGCGAGCACCGCGAGGTCGCCGTGCCGGGTCAGCGCGCCTTCGGTGCCGAACAGCTCCAGCACCACGCCGGCGTCGAGCGCCTCCCGGACCGCCTGCGGCCCCTCGGCCAGGAAGCGGCCGCTCTGGTCGCGATCCCGGCGCCGTTGCAGGCGGCGGGCCGCGACGACCCTCGGCGTACGCGTAGTGAAAGTCATCGCCCCTCGAAGCAAAAGCGAGACGCCCCCCGAAAGAGATCGGGAGGCGTCTGCGGTAACGCGTGGATCAGGCAGCCTGGGCGGCCGCGCCGCCGGTGCCCTCGGCCGCGACGGCAGCGCGCGCGACCTCGACGATCGCCGCGAACGCGGCGGGGTCGTTGACGGCCAGCTCGGCCAGGATCTTGCGGTCCACCTCGACCTCGGCCAGCTTGAGGCCCTGGATGAGGCGGTTGTAGGTCAGGCCGTTGGCCCGGGCGCCCGCGTTGATGCGCGTGATCCACAGCTGGCGGAAGTCGCCCTTGCGGTCACGCCGGTCGCGGTAGGCGTACTGCATCGAGTGCAGCACCTGCTCCTTGGCCTTGCGGTACAGCCGCGAGCGCTGCCCGCGGTAGCCGCTCGCGGTCTCGAGCAGGGTACGGCGCTTCTTCTGGGCGTTGACAGAACGCTTGACGCGTGCCATTTCGGTACTCCTAACAGGGGAACGTGTGTGGCGCGCGCGTCAGCGGCCCAGCAGCTTCTTGACTCGCTTGGTGTCGGCCTTGGCCACGGTGACCGTACCGGTCATCCGGCGAGTGACCTTGGACGACTTGCTCTCGAGCAGGTGGCGCTTGCCGGCCTGCTCGGTGACGAGCTTGCCCTTGCCGGTGACCTTCACCCGCTTGCCGGTACCGGTGTGGGGCTTGAACTTCGGCACTTGAAGCCTCTTTCTGATCTTTCCGTCCGGCCGGAGCCGGACGGAAAAGCTTGATTAACCTGCGGTGGTGTCGGTGTCTTCGGCCGCCGTTGTCGCGGCACCATCGCCCTCGCGCGGCTCCCGCGGCGGGCGGGCGTTGGCCGCGACCGTCGCAGCAGCAGCTGCCTTGGTGGCCCGATGGGGGGCCAGCACCATGATCATGTTTCGGCCGTCCTGCTTCGGACTGGCCTCGACGAAGCCGAGCTCCGAGATCTCCTCGCTGAGCCGGCGCAGGAGCCGGAAGCCCAGCTCGGGGCGGCTCTGCTCACGACCGCGGAACATGATCGTCACCTTGACCTTGTCGCCCGCCTTGAGGAACCGCACCACGTGACCCTTCTTGGTCTCGTAGTCGTGCGGGTCGATCTTCGGGCGAAGCTTCATTTCCTTGATGACGGTCTGCTGCTGGTTGCGCCGCGCTTCGCGGGCCTTGAGTGCGCTCTCGTACTTGAACTTGCCGAAGTCCATGAGCTTGCACACCGGCGGCCGCGCCATCGGAGCAACCTCGACCAGGTCCAGATCGACATCCGCGGCCAGCTGCAGGGCGCGCTCGAGCGGCACGATGCCGACCTGCTCACCCTCGGGGCCGACCAGTCGGACCTCACGAGCCCGGATCTGTTCGTTAACGCGTGGTTCGACGCTGATGGGGCCTCCTCAGAACGGTTCATTCACGCTGCCCGGTTCCCCAACCGCGCGGCGTGGCCAATGTCGGTCGGCCTCCGGTGTCCTCTTACGGACGCCGAGAAAGCAGAAGGCCCCGTACGCGCTGAAGCAGCGCATGCCAGGGCCCGCTCGACCGGTCATCGGCGCCCATGAGGACGCTCCCCGGGCTCGAAATATTTCTTCGAGCCGGGTGACCGGACCCGCGCGCCTCGAGGACGGCGGGTGGGAGCCAGCGGGCTCCTCTTTCGCGCCCGCACATGAATGCGGGCGTGGTCGACTGCTGGAAGTCTATCAGGCGTTCACGGCGGCCGAATGCAGGGCCCGGAGCGCCCGTACGCCGTCGACCGCGTAGTCCTTGTCGGCGGCCTGCAGCGCGTGGATCGACACCTGCTCGTCGTCGTGCAGCTCGAGCTGCGCCCACGGCGAGTTGCGGTCGAACCGCACCGCCCGCACCACCGACCAGGGCAGGTCGTAGCCGCCGACCACGTTACGAATCTTGATGTGGTCGGCGTCGGCCACCACCCGGGGCCGGCAGAACGCCAGGATCCCGAGGGCGATCAGCACCCCGAGCCCGATCATCGCGGTCTGGTCGCCCCGCTCGAACTGGCCCGAGTTGTCGAAGCCGCTCGACCCGTGCAGCCCGAAGCTGATCGCGGTGAACAGCACGAGCACCCCGCCGGCCGCGATACCCGCGACCAACCGGATCTTCTTCGGCCGAAACGTCACCGTCTCCACCCCCTCAACCTACAACCGGGCGATTGCCGTCGATGAGATGGTGCTCGGTTTTCGACGCCGCGGGGTTTGCGGTGACGGAAACCGATCGCCATCTCATCGACCTCGAGGGCAATCGCCCCCGCGGAGCGGAGCGACGCCATCAGAGTCTGCAGTTGGCTATGTCGGTGACCAGGATGGCCCGGGCGCCGATCTCGTACAGCTCGTCCATGATCTTGTGGGCCTCGGCCCGCCGGACCATGGCCTGCACCGCGACCCAGCCCTCCCGGTGCAGCGGCGACACCGTCGGCGACTCGATGCCGGGAGTCACCGCCGTCGCGTTCTCCAGCAGGTCGGCGCGGACGTCGTAGGCGAGCATCACGTAGCTGCGGGCGACCAGCACGCCCTGGAGCCGGCGGATCAGCTGGGACATCCCGGCCGGCGCCTCGCCCGCCCGGCCGATCAGGATCGCCGACGAGCGCAGCAGCGGCTCGCCCAGCGTGACCAGGCCGGCCTGGCGCAGCGTCGCGCCGGTCTCGACCACGTCAGCGATCAGGTCGGCCACACCCAGGCGCACCGCGTTCTCCACGGCGCCGTCCAGGCGTACGACATCCGCCTTGAGATCGTTGTCGGCGAGATAGCGCGAGACCACGCCCGGGTACGCGGTGGCGATGCGCCGCCCGCCGATCTGGTCGGTGGACTCGATCGTGCCGGCCGGCGCCGCCCAGCGGAACGTGGCCCCGCCGAACGCCAGGTCGACCAGTTCCTCGGCCGCCACCCCGGAGTCGACCAGCAGGTCCCGGCCGGTGATGCCGAGGTCGAGGTCGCCGGTGCCGACGTAGGTGGCGATGTCCCGCGGGCGCAGGTAGAAGAACTCGACGTTGTTGGGCTCGTCCCGGCAGATCAGGTCCTTCGGGTCGGTGCGCTGGCGGTACCCGGCGTCGCGCAGCATCTGCGAGGCCGGCTGGGAGAGGGTGCCCTTGTTCGGAATGGCGATGCGCAACATGGACGTACTCCTTCGGTTTTCCACATATTGGACAAAGGGGGTACGTCAGAGATGTCGATACACGTCCTCGAGATCGAGACCGGTCGCGATCATCAGGACCTGAGCCTGGTAGAGCAGCTGGGAGATCTCCTCGGCGGCCCGCTCGGGGCCCTCGTGCTCGGCGGCCATCCAGGACTCGGCCGCCTCCTCGACGACCTTCTTCCCGATGAAGTGGACCCCGCGCTCCAGGGCCATGACGGTGGACGACCCCTCGGGACGCGTCTCCGCCTTCTCCCGAAGCTCGGCGAACAGCTCTTCGAACGTCTTCACGGCCGCCATTGTGACAACTCATCACGGGATCGATACGAACGACCCCCGCAGGTGAGACGTGCCCTAGGCTCCCCGTCATGGTCAGCCGAAACACCCTCACCTCCGTCGGCGGCGCCGCGCTCACCCTCGCCGCCCTCGCGGCCTGCGCGCCCGCCGACGAGAACACCACGCCCAGCGCGTCCGCCTCGGTCTCCGCGAGCACGTGCGCGCCGGGAGCACTGTCGACGAAGACCGCGGGCAAGCTCACGATCGGCACCGACAACCCCGCGTACGAGCCGTGGTTCAGCGACAACAAGCCGAGCAACGGCAAGGGGTTCGAGTCGGCCGTGGCGTACCAGGTCGCCCAGCGTCTTGGCTACGCCGCCGAGAACGTGACGTGGGTCTCTGTGACGTTCAACAACGCGATCGCGCCCGGCCCGAAGTCGTTCGACTTCGATGTCAACGAGTTCTCGATCACCGACGACCGCAAGAAGGCCGTCGACTTCTCGTCGCCGTACTACCTCGTCCGGCAGACCGTGATCACCACGAAGAAGTCGAAGATCGCGAACGCCAAGTCGATCGCCGACCTCCAGTCGGCCAAGCTCGGCGCCCAGGTCGGCACGACCAGCTACCAGGCGATCACCGACGTGATCAAGCCGAGCGCCAAGCCGTCGGTCTTCAACTCCAACGACGACGCCAAGGCCGCCCTGGTCAACGGCACCGTCGACGGCATCGTGGTCGACCTGCCGACGGCGTTCTACATGACCGCGGCCGAGCTCGACGACGGCGTGATCGTCGGCCAGCTGCCGCAGGTCGGCGTGCCCGAGCAGTTCGGCCTCGTGCTCGACAAGGGCTCGGCGCTGACCGGCTGCGTGAGCTCCGCGGTCGACCAGCTGCGCCAGGACGGCACCCTCGCCGTACTGGAGAAGACCTGGCTCACCGCCGGCGGGGCGCCCGAACTCCAGTGAGCCCAGAAGTCCATCGTCCGAGTGACCTACAGCTAGGGCGGATCGCCTTCCGGAAGCGGCAGGCGATCCGCTCGGTGCTGCTCGCGGCGCTCTCCACCGCCGTCCTCGGCACGCTGCTCGGAGTGCTGATCACCGGCGCCCCCGGCTGGGCGCGGGTCAAGCAGTCGTTCTTCGACGGCGGGATCGCCCGCGAGTACCTGCCGGCCATCCTCGAGGGACTCTGGCTCAACATCCGGCTGTTCTTCGTCTGCGCGGCCTGCGCCCTCGTGCTCGGGCTGGCGGCATCGGTGCTGCGCACCCTGCGCGGGCCGGTGTTCTTCCCGGTGCGGGCGCTGGCGACGGTCTACACGTACACGTTCCGCGGCCTCCCGCTGATCATCACGATCTACCTGTTCACGTTCGGCGTCCCGGGCCTGCGCCTGCAGGGCATGCCGGACGTGGTGGTGCTGGGCGGCGCGGCGATCACGATCACGTACGGGTCGTACATCGCCGAGGTGCTGCGAGCGGGCATCGAGTCGGTGCACCCGAGCCAGGTCGCGGCCGCGCGCTCGCTCGGTCTCACCTA
This sequence comes from Actinoplanes sp. NPDC051537, assembly GCF_055586105.1. Lineage (NCBI taxonomy): Bacteria > Bacillati > Actinomycetota > Actinomycetes > Micromonosporales > Micromonosporaceae > Actinoplanes > Actinoplanes sp. NPDC051537. The sequence goes on along the minus strand of NZ_JBVJIU010000005.1, from coordinate 453,893 downwards.
CCGGCAGTCGATGCGGCACGTGGTGCTGCCGCAGGCCGTGCGCCGGGCCTCCCCCGCGCTGCTCAACGACATCGTGTCGATGCAGAAGGACGTCGGCCTCATCTCGCTGGCGGGCCCGATCGACGCGATCCGAGCGGCCCAGATCGCCAGCGCCGAGACCGCGAACTTCACCCCGTACGTGGTCGCCGGTGTGCTCTTCGTTTTGTTCGCCCTGCCGCTCATCGGGATCACCGACTGGGTGACGCTGCGCGCGGCCCGACGCCAGAACGCGGGGACCTGATGGTGCTGACCTGCACGGACGTGCGCAAGACGTTCGGCGACGCGGTGGTGCTCGACGGCCTCGATCTCACCGTGGACGAGCACGAGGTGGTGGCGCTGATCGGCGCGTCGGGCTCGGGCAAGTCGACGCTGCTGCGGTGCGTGAACCTGCTGGCCGAGGTCGACGACGGGACGATCGAGCTCGACGGCGAGGACATCACCAACCCCAAGATCGATCCCGATGTCGTACGCCGGAAGATCGGGCTCGTCTTCCAGAGCTACAACCTGTTTCCGCACATGACCGTGCTCGACAACATCATGCTGGCGCCGGTGAAGGTCCACGGGCGGCGCCCGTCCGATGTTCGCGACCAGGCGATGGACTGGCTTTCCCGGGTCGGTTTGTCGGATCGATCGGGCAGCTACCCGGATCGGCTCTCCGGCGGCCAGCAGCAGCGGGTGGCGATCGTGCGGGCGCTGGTCAACTCGCCCCGGCTGCTGCTGCTCGACGAGGTGACCTCGGCGCTCGACCCCGAGCTGGTCGGCGAGGTGCTCACGATGATCCGCGACCTCAAGGGCGACGGGATGACCATGGTGCTGGCGACCCACGAGATGGGCTTCGCCAAGCAGGTCGCCGACCGGGTCGCGTTCCTGGACGGCGGCCGGGTCCTCGAGCAGGGTCCGCCGGCCCAGGTGCTCGGCGATCCGGTCGAGGCCCGCACCCGGCAGTTTTTGGCCCGAATTATCGAGGCCGGGCGGCTATAGCCCCGTTTTCCTCTTCTTGCAGGCGCTAGATCGCGGTCCACATTGATCACTGGAAACGCGATAGGTTCCCGGCAATGCCTCAATGGGGGAGGAAAACGGGGATGAAACGTAAATTCGTCGTGCTCGCCGCCGTGCTGGTCGCGCTGCTGGCGGCGCCATTCGCACCGACGATGGCCAATGCGGCGCCCAGCGGCGGTCAGTCGGCCGTAACGGTCGCCGACATTCTGCGCACCAATCCGAAGGCCAAGCAGGTGGGCCCGAATATGGTGCAGGTGATGCCCGGGGTCAACATCGTGGTGCCGCCGGCCGCGACGGCGGGCAAGAGCAGCCTGGCGTCGGTCGGTTCGAGCGCGGTGCTGTGCTCGTACAAACACCTCTGCGCCTACGAGGCCTTCCTGGGAATCGGCTCCGAGGGCGGCGTCTACATCGATTTCTACAACTGCGCCAGCTACAACCTCGGCCAATATCGCTATCCCGATTTCGTCTACGTCGGGTCGGCGGCCGGGCCGAAATGGAACGACCGGATCAGCGCCGTTTTCGACAATCAGACGTCGGGTGCCAAATACGCCTCGTTCTACAACTGGACGGGCAGCTCGTGGCAGATGCAACTCGGCATCGGTCACGCTGTCGTCATGCCGTACGTCGGCGACCTCATCAACGACACCATCGACCGGGTCGACGTCTGCTGATCGCCGGAGGTCCGCACCCGCCGCCCTCCGGTGGCGGGTGCGGAAATTCCTACGGCTTGGTGAGCTCGCGGAGCACGAGGGCGGCGTCCAGCGCGGCCACCGTGCTCTGCCAGCCCTTGTCCTCGATCGAGTCCTCGAGGCCGGCGCGGTCGCGGGCCTGCCCGAGGCTGTGCACGGTGAGCACGCCGTGCGCGACCGGGGTCGACTCGTCGAGGGCGATCCTGGTCAGGCCCGTGGTGACCGAGTCGCAGACGTACTCGAAATGCTCGGTCTCGCCCTTGATCACCACACCGATCGCCACCACCGCGTCGCATTGGCGGGCCAGCGCCTGGGCCACCACCGGCAGCTCGACCGCGCCGGCCACCCGGTGCACGACCACGTCGGTCACGCCACAGGCCTCGGCCGCGGACTTGGCCCGCTCGATCATGTGGTCGATCAGGTCGGTGTGCCAGCGCGCGCCGACGATGCCGAGCCGCAGCCCCGCGGCGTCGACGGTTTCCATGTGCGGGTCACCGAAGCCGGCCATGTCCGCCCCCTCTTTTCCTCATTGTCACCCTTTTTACCGCTGGATCAGCCCAAAGCCTCGAAGAGGTGGCCCATGCGGTCCCGCTTGGTCCGCAGGTAGCGCACGTTCTCCGGGTGCAGCCGGACGGGCAGCGCCTCGCGGCCGGTCACCGTGAGGCCGTAGCCCTCGAGCCCGGCCCGCTTCGCCGGGTTGTTGGTGAGCAGCCGCATCGAGCGCACGCCCAGGTCGTAGAGGATCTGCGCGCCGGTGCCGTAGTCCCGGGCGTCGGCCGGCAGGCCCAGCTCGAGGTTCGCGTCGACCGTGTCGAAACCGCGGTCCTGCAGCTGGTACGCCTGGAGCTTGTGCAGCAGGCCGATCCCCCGGCCCTCGTGCCCGCGCATGTAGAGCACGACGCCGCGCCCGGCCTCGGCCACCCGCTCGAGGGCCGCGTCGAGCTGCGGCCCGCAGTCGCAGCGCTTCGAGCCGAAGACGTCGCCGGTGAGGCACTCCGAGTGCACCCGCACCAGCACGTCCTGGCCGTCCCCGATCTCGCCGAAGACCAGCGCCACGTGCTCGCCGCCGTCGACGTTCGCCCGGTAGCCGACGGCGGTGAAGTCGCCGTGCTCGGTCGGCAGCTTCGTCTCGACGACCCGCTCGACCTGCCGGTCATGGCGCCGCCGGTAGGCGACCAGGTCGGCGATCGTGATCAGCGCGAGGTCGTGCTCGATCGCGAACTTCTCCAGGTCGGGGCGGCGCTGCATGGTGCCGTCGTCGTTGACCATCTCGCAGAGCACGCCGGCCGGGCGCAGGCCGGCCAGCACGGCGAGGTCGATCGCGGCCTCGGTGTGCCCGGGGCGGCGCAGCACGCCGCCGGCCTTGGCCCGCAGCGGCACCACGTGGCCGGGACGGGACAGGTCGGTCGGCCGGGTGTCCGGCGACGACAGCAGCCGCAGCGTGCGGGCCCGGTCGGCGGCCGAGATGCCGGTGCTCACGCCCTCGCTGGCGTCGACCGTCACCGCGTACGCCGTGCCCCGCCGGTCCTGGTTGGTGTGGTACATCGGCGGCAGGTCGAGCCGGTCCGCCTCCTCCTCGGTGATCGGCGCGCAGATGTAGCCCGAGGTGTAGCGCACCATGAAGGCCACCAGCTCCGGGGTCGCCATCTCGGCCGCGAAGATGAGGTCGCCCTCGTTCTCCCGGTCCTCGTCGTCGACCACGATCACCGGACGGCCGGCGGCGATGTCGGCGATCGCCCGCTCAATGTCTTCGAACATCATCGGCTCCCCAGCATCTTTTCCACGTACTTCGCGATCACGTCGACCTCGAGGTTCACCGGGTCGCCCGCGCTTTTCGATCCCAGGACGGTCAGCTTCAGCGTGGTCGGGATCAGGCCGACGCTGAACGACTCGTCGTCCACCGCCATGACGGTCAGCGACACGCCGTCGACGGTGATCGAGCCCTTCTCCACCACGTACCGGCTGAGGTTCTGCGGCAGCGAGAACCGCAGCACCTCCCATTCGGACTCGGGCTCGCGCGACAGGATCGTGGCGACCCCGTCCACGTGGCCCTGCACCAGGTGGCCGCCGAGCCGGCTGCCCACGGTGGCGGCGCGTTCCAGGTTGACCTGGCTGCCCGTGGTGAGCGCGCCGAGCGAGGAGCGACGCAGCGTCTCGCCCATCACGTCGGCGGTGAAGACGCCGTCGATGTTGTCGATGACGGTGAGACAGACGCCGTTGACGGAGATCGAGTCGCCGTGCCGGGCGTCGGACGTGACGATCGGCCCGCGTACCGCGATGACCGCGTTGTCGCCTTCATTGACCAGGCGGACGACGTCACCCAATTCCTCGACGATGCCGGTGAACATCAGGTCTCCTTCTGCCTTTTCGTGGGCTCGCATCAGCTCTCCTTCTGCCGGAGCGATGCGGTGAAGCGCAGGTCGGGACCGATCTGCGCGATGTCGGTGAGATCGAGCTCGATGGCGTCGCCGATGGTGGCGACGCCCGCGTCGACCAGGGCGGGCTGGCCGGCGCCGAGCAGCTTCGGCGCCACGTAGCCGATCACCTGGTCGACCAGGCCGGCGGCCAGGAACGAGCCGGCCAGGGTGGGACCGCCCTCGAGCAGCACCGAGCGGATGCCCCGGCCGAAGAGGGCGACGAGCAGGGCATGGAGATCGACGCGGCCGTCCGGCCCGGCGCCGACCTCCTTGGTGGTGACGATCCAGGTGGGTGCGGCGACGTCGCGCACGCGAGCTTTTTCGGGGGTACGCCCGGCGGAGTCGACCACGACGCGCAGGGGCTGCTTGATGGCGAGCGTGCCGTCCTTGAGGTCGCGCACGGTGAGCTGCGGGTCGTCGGCGATCACGGTGCCGGCGCCGACCATGATCGCGTCCATCGTGCCGCGCAGGACATGCACGTCGCTGCGGGCCGGCGCCGAGGTGATCCACTGGCTGGTGCCGTCGGCGGCGGCCGAGCGGCCATCCAGCGTGGCGGCGAACTTCCAGGTCACGTACGGCCGGCCGCGTCGCACCGCGGTCAACCAGGCGACGTTGCCCTGCTCCGCCTCCTTGCGCCGCACGCCGGTCTCGACCTGCACCCCCGAGGCCCGCAGCGTCACGGCGCCACCGGCCGCGACCGGCGTCGGATCGTCCACCGCGATCACCACCCGGCGCACCCCCGCGTTGATCAGCGCGTGGCTGCAGGGCCCGGTGCGTCCGGTGTGGTTGCAGGGCTCGAGCGTGACGACCGCGGTGCCGCCGCGGGCCCGCTCACCGGCCTGCGCCAGCGCGACGATCTCGGCATGCGGCCCGCCGGCGTAGGCGTGGAAGCCCTCGCCGACCACCTCACCCTCGGCGTCGAGCAACAGACACCCGACAACGGGGTTGGGGCTGGTCGTGCCGAGGCCCCGGGCGGCCAGCGCAATAGCGCGGCGCATCGCCTCGTCCTCGGTCACCATGCTGCGTTCCTCTCGGCGCGGTACGGTCACGCGCCGGGGGAAAGCGGGAGAAACGCCGGGAAAAGGACATCAGGGTACGCCAGGCGCACCCCGGTCACGAGCAGCGCCCACAAAAGGCGCCCCACGGTCCGTTTCCGCGCGCTGTCTCCCATCCGGACTGTCTGACCGTGCGGCAGGTGATGCCGCTCGATCAACCGTCGGCCCCGGATTTTCACCAGGTCCACCGTCCGTCATCAAGACCGTCCGGGTCGCGGGCTTACCGACACTTGCGCATCGGATCACCGCCGGTTCGGAATTTCACCGAGTCCCGCCAGCGCGTGGTGGGTTACCCCCGAGTGTGTCACGAACGATCGTCTTTGCCACCACTTGCGCGAGCCATCTCACATCCCGCCCCGAACCCGCAGGTCAGCGATCTGCGCGGCCGCCATTGCCCGCCCGGCCACCGGGGAACGCACCCCGCCGGGCGGCCAGCCGGGGGTGGCAGCGCGGCGGGAGACAGCGTTGGCACGGCGCGGTGAGCGGCCGGCGCGGGGCGCAGCGTGCGTGGGGCGCGGGGCAGGCGCGCGGGGCGCAGCAAGCGCGGATCGGCGCGAAGCCGTGGCGGCGGGAGGTGCGGATCGCCGGGATGGGCGCGGCAGGCACGCGGGCGCGCCAGGCACGCGGGCGCGCCAGGCACGCGGGT
>NZ_JBVJIU010000005.1:379674-447950 GCF_055586105.1 Actinoplanes sp. NPDC051537 | reverse complement strand
GCGCGGCAGGCACGCGGGCGCGGCAGGCACGCGGGCGCGGCAGGCACGCGGGCGCGGCAGGCACGCGGGCGCGGCAGGCACGCGGGCGCGGCAGGCACGCGGGCGCGGCAGGCGCCGAGGCGCGGGGCACGGCAAGTGCGGCGCGAAGCCGTGGCGGCGGCGGGAGGTGCGGATCGCCGAGATGTGCACGCGAGGCGCGGCAAGCGCGCGGGGCGCGGAAGGCGCGGATCCGCGCGAGACCTCGGCGCGTGACGGGAGGCGTTCGCGGCGCGAAGGGGCGTGCGGCGCGCGGGCGTGGAAGGTGCGCGTCTGCTGCGGCGGGCTCGGGGTGGACGACGCGGGCGGGCGGCGGGGTGGGCTACTCCTCGGGCTCGGCCTCGCTGCGGCGGCGGTCGATTGCCACGTAGGAGCCGGGCTGGGACTTGGCTACCTTTTTCATCTCGGAGGCCACCGCGATCACGATGCGCGGGTCGGTGAACTTGCGGCCGTCGACCGTGGCCTGGGCCACGCCGATCGAGAGGGTCACCAGGGCCGCGCGGTTTTTGTTTCCTCGGCGGTCGGGGACCTCGATGTAGCCGCGCTCGGCGTCGGAGGCGTCGTAGAGCTGGTCGGCCGCCTGCTCGAAGTCGGTCACCGTCTTCTTCGTCAAGGGCAGGACCTGGTCGGGGGCGCAGATGAAGACGAAGTCGTCGCCGCCGATGTGGCCCAGGAAGATGGAGGGCGGGCCGACCGTGGTCACCGCCTTGTGCAGGCTGCGGGCCAGCGCGCCGATGAACTCGTCGCCTCGGTCGAAGCCGTAGACGTCGTTGACGCTCTTGAAGCGGTCGATGTCGATGTAGCCCACGGAGTATTCGCCGCCGGCCTTCATCCGGTCGGCGATCTCGCGCCGGACCCGGGCGTTGCCGGGCAGGCCGGTCAGCGGCGAGACCTCGCGGAACTCCTTGTTGCGCCGCAGGGTGGACTGCACCCGCGCGATCAGCTCGGTCGTGTCGAACGGCTTGACCAGGTAGTCGTCGACGCCGGCGGCCAGGCCCACCACCTTGTCGACGGTCATGCTCTTGGCGGTCAGCATGATCACGGGAAGGGCGCTGGTCAGCGGCTCGGCGCGCAGCTTGCGGGTCAGCTCGACGCCGTCCATGCCGGGCATCATCCAGTCGACCACGGCCAGGTCGGGACGCCGGTCCTCCATCAGCTGCAGCGCCTCCTGGCCGTTGCCGGCCCGGATCACCTCATAGCCCTGCATCTGGAGGTTGAACTCGACGAAGCCCGCGATGTCCTGATCGTCGTCGACCACCAGGATCAGGTCGGGTCGTTCCTCCGGATCGACGCCGAGCTCGTCCGCCTCGCGCACCACACCGGTGCTCATCCCGTCTCCACGCTCCCGCCTGCCCGCACGACAGTCGTCCCCAAAAGCAGCTCAATCATGCGACGGCCGGGCCTCCACGGCCAGTGCCCGCAGCTTCCGGATCGCCTCGGCCGGGTCGTCGGCGCCGTAGACCGCGGTGCCCGCCACGAACGCGTCGGCGCCCGCCTCGGCCGCCTGGGCAATGGTGTCGGCCGCGATGCCGCCGTCGACCTCGAGCCGCACGGCCAGGTCTTTAGCGCTGATGCGCCGCCGCACGTCGCGCACCTTGTCGAGCATTTCGGGCAAGAACGACTGCCCGCCGAACCCCGCCTTGATCGTCATGATCAGCAGGGTGTCGACGTAGGGCAACAGCTCGAGGTAGGGCTCCACCGGCGTGTCGCGGTCGATCGCGAGGCCCGCCTTGGCGCCGGCCGCGCGCAGCGCCTTGGCCAGGGCCACCGGGTTTTCGCAGGCCTCGGCATGGAACGTGACGTTGTAGGCGCCCGCCTCGGCGTAGCCCGGGGCCCACCGCTCGGGGTCGGTGATCATCAGATGCACGTCGAACGGGATCGTGGTGGATTTGCGCAGGCTCTGCACCACTGGCAGGCCGATCGTCAGGTTGGGCACGAAGTGGTTGTCCATGACGTCGACGTGCACCCAGTCGGCCTCGCCCTCGATGGCGCCCACCTCGTCGGCGAGACGGGCGAAGTCGGCGGCCAGGATGCTCGGGGCGATGATCGGCTTTGGGCTCACGGGGGAAGTCTAGGGCGTCGGCGCCGCCCGCCGCCCGGGCTCCTCGCGGCCTGTGGACAACCGTTAGAGTGACCCGTCCGAGACGGCCTGGGGAGGCGACCATGCGACGGTGGGCGGCCGCGCTGGTCCTGGGCGCACTGGTCCTCGGCGTCGGCGGATGCGGGGCCGAGAAGCCGCGTGGGGTCGACGGCGATCTGACCAACGGGTGGAAGGCCATGCCGGCCGCGACCCAGTTCCGGCCGCAGTCCGGCGCCTGCCACGCCGAGCTGGTCGAGACCGGCACGGCCGAGAACTACGAGCCCGTCGCCTGCACCGCCGCGCACCTGGCCGAGACCGTCGCGGTCGCCGACCTGAGCGGCGCCGGCGCGCTCAAGGCGCCCAAGGACGGCCTGGCCAAGGCCTTCGCCACCTGCTCGCAACGGGCCACCACGTTCCTCGGCGGCGACTGGCGCACCGGCTGGGTCGTGCTGCAGCCCGTGCTGCCGAGCCCGAAGGCGTGGACCGGGGGCGCCCACTGGGTGCGCTGCGATGTGGCCGAGTCCTCGCCGGTCGACGGGGCGCTGGTACACCGTACGGGAAGCATGAAAGGCGCCGTCAAAGCCGGCGGCAAGCTCCGGATGTCCTGCGCCAACCCCACCATCGACGGCGAGTCGGTCTCGGAGATGCATCCGATCGCGTGCGCGAGCACACACACCGCCGAGTTCGCCGGCCTGTTCAGCACCGGAAAGGCACGGTCGTCCGACCTGTCCGGCGGCGAGCTGGCCAAGGGCTGCAACGCGGCGATCGCGAAGTTCACCGGGCTGCGCGACGACTCGACGCTGCCGAGCCGCATCGGCTGGCTGGGCTTCCCGCCCGACGACACGGCCTGGCAGATGGGCGACCGCGCGGTGCGGTGCTTCCTGTGGCTCAACGGCGAGAAGATGAAAGGCTCCTACCGGAGAGCGGGCCCGGGGAAGCTGAAGATCCACTACGCGAACTGAGCATCAGGAGGTACGCCGAAGCACCGCCAGGAACATGGCATCGGTCCCGTGCCGGTGCGGCCACAGCTGCACGGTCGGCCCGTTGCCCAGCCCCGGCATGCCCGGCGGCAGCAGTGGGCGGGCGTCGACGAAGTCCACCTCGACGCCGCTGCGCCGTGCGCCCTCGGTCACCGTCACCTGGGTCTCGACCATGTGGGGCGAGCAGGTCACGTACGCGACGAGGCCGCCCGGCCGCACCGCCCGCAGTGCCGCCACCAGCAGCTCGCGCTGCAGCTTGGTCAGCGCCGGCAGGTCGGACGGCTGCCGCCGCCAGCGCGCCTCCGGCCGCCGCCGCAGCGAGCCGAGCCCAGTGCACGGCGCGTCGACCAGCACCCGGTCGAACGACTCCTCCGGCAGATCGGGATCGCGCCCGACCGACCGCCCGTCCATCGGCAGCACCGTCACCGGCATGCCCTCGGTGGCGTGCTCGACCAGGCGCGCCCGGTGCTCGGCCACCTCGACCGCGGTGACCTCGGCGCCACGCAGCGCCGCGATCGAGCCGAGCAGGCCGGCCTTGCCACCCGGGCCCGCGCACAGGTCGAGCCAGCGGGCGTCCCGGCCCTCGATCGGCGCCGCCACCAGGGCGGCCGCCACCAGCTGGGAGCCCTCGTCCTGCACGTGGGCGCGGCCCTCGACGATCGCCGCCAGCTCGCGCGGGGAGCCGCCGTTCAGGTAGACCGCGTACGGCGAGAAGGCCCCCGGCGTGCCGTCGACCTCGTCGGCCAGCTCGACCGCCTCGGACCGTCCCGGCCGCGCGCACAGATGCACGGCGGGCGCCTGGTTGTCCTCGATCAGCAGGCGCGCGGTCTCCTCGAGGTCGCCGCCGAGCGCCTCGGCGAACGCCCGCACGATCCACTGCGGGTGGTTGTGCAGCACCGAGAGGTTGCCGACCGGGTCCTCGTCGTAGGCCGGGGCCAGCCGCTCGAGCCAGCCGTCCAGCGGGGTCTCGGTGATCGTGCGCAGCACCGCGTTGGCGAAGCCGGTGGCGCCGGTCGCGACCGAGCGCACCAGGTCGACGGTCTGGTTGACCGCCGCGTGCGCCGGCACCCGGGTGTAGAGCAGCTGGTAGGCGCCGAGGCGCAGCGCGTCGCGGGCCGGCGGGTCGATCCGGGACACGTCGCGGCCCGCGGCCGAGGCGATGATCAGGTCGAGCGTGCCGGTGGCACGCAGGGTGCCGTAGGTCAGCTCGGTGGCGAACGCGGCGTCGCGGCCACTCAGGGCCATACCGCGGAGGATCTCGGCGAGCACGAGATTGGCGTACGCGTCATCGCGGTGCACGGCGGCGATGGCCTCGTACGCTGCCTGTCGCGCCGGGTCCGACGGCGGCCGGCCGCCCCGCGGCGCCCGCCCCGTCCGTGAGTCTCTCGAGTAACCGGGACCGGCCGTGCCCCGGGGCCGCCCCGAACCATGCGGCCGTCCCGCGCGATGGTCGCTCACGCGAGCTTCTCCCCCGGCTGGATCCGCAGCCCGCGGGCCCAGTCGGTGGCCGGCATCGCCTTCTTGCCGGCCGCGCGCACCTCGCCCAGCGCCACCGGCGTCGTGGCCGTGCCGACCATGACTTGCGTGCGTTCGACTTTCAGCTCGCCGGGTGGCAGCTGCGGCGCGTTCGCCACCGGACGCACCGGCCCCAGTTTGACCCGTTCGTCCCGGAACGTGGTCCACGCCCCGGGCGCCGGGGTGCACGCCCGGATCCGCCGGTCGACGGCGAACGACGGATCGTTCCAGCGCACCTGCGCATCCTCCACCGTGATCTTCGGCGCGAACGTGACCCCGTCGGCCGGCTGCGAGTGGGCGCGCGCGGTGCCGGCCTCGATCGCGTCGAGCACCGCCACGAGCAGCCCGGCCCCGCTGAGCGCCAGCCGGCCGAGCAGGTCGCCCGAGGTGTCGGACGGGCGGATCTCCTCGGTGAGCGTGCCGTAGACCGGGCCGGTGTCGAGGCCGGCCTCGAGCTCGAAGACGCTCGCGCCGGTCACCTCGTCGCCGTGGAGCACGGCGTGCTGCACGGGCGCGGCGCCGCGCCAGGCCGGCAGCAGCGAGAAATGCAGGTTGATCCAGCCATGCTTGGGAATCTCCAGCGCGCTCGGCGGCACGAGGGCGCCGTACGCCACGACCGGCACACAGTCGGGAGCGATCTCGCGGAGCCGCTCCTGGAACTCGGGCTCACGGGGCTTGACCGGGGTGAGCACCTCGATGCCGCGCTCGTCGGCCCACGCCCCGGCGGGCGACCGGACCAGACGGCGGCCCCGGCCGGCGGGCGCGTCGGGCCGGGTCACGACCGCGACCAGCTCGTGGCCGGAGGCGGCGATGGCGTCGAGGGCGGGCAGGGTGACGGCCGGCGTGCCGGCGAAGACGATACGCAACCCGCTCACCGCCCCAGCCCGAAGATGCCCCGGCCGTGCGGGCTCTCCTTGATCGTGGGGGGCTTGCCGGCGTCGTACCAGTCGGCGGCGCGGATCTGCTTCATCGCGTCCTTGCGGGCGGCGCTGTCGAGCCGGTCGAGGAAGAGCACCCCGTCGAGGTGGTCGGTCTCGTGCTGCACGCAGCGCGCCATCAGGCCGTTGCCGACCACCTGGACCGGGTCGCCGTGCTCGTTGAAGCCGGCCGCGATGACGTTCTGCCGGCGCTTGGTGTCGATGTAGATGCCCGGGATGGACAGGCAGCCCTCGGGACCGTCCTGCTCCTCGTCGTCGGGGAACGACAGCGACGGGTTGACGATGTGGCCCACCACGTCGTCCACGTCGAAGGCGAAGACGCGCAGCCCGACGCCGAGCTGCGGCGCGGCCAGGCCGGCGCCGCCCTCGTCCTGCATGGTCTCGACCAGGTCGCGCACGAGGTTGCGCAGCTCCTTGTCGAAATCGACGACGGGATCGGCCGGCGTACGCAGCACCGGATCACCGAAGAGACGGATGGGCTGAACGGTCACGCGGCGATACTCCTGACTTTCCGGCTGAGACTCGGTAAGTCTACGGAGTGCCACGCGGCGTCACCTCGCCAGCGTGACCCGCGCCTCCCGCCGCACCTCCGGCCTCTTAGAAGATCGTCGCCGGGTCCACCTCGACGCGGACGGTCTGCGTCGCCTTGCGGGCGCTGCGCACGGCGGCGGCCTCGTGCAGCGCGGCGGCCATCGCGGCGGCCTGCGAGCGCGACGTGCGGACCAGCATGCGTTCCTGCTCGTCCTCGGCCGGGACCGGGCCGAGCAGCTCGGCGCCCTCCGGCAACCGCGCGGCGGCCAGCAGGTCGGCGACCGCCTCGGGTTTGCCGGTGAGGCTCGCCATCCGGGCCGCCGGCGGGAAGCCCAGCTCGCGCCGCTCGGCCAGCTCCCGGGCCGCGAACCAGCCCGGCTCCCACCGGATCAGCGCCTGCACGGTGACGAGCGACCCGTCCGCCACCACCACGACCCGGCCGCCCCGGGGCTGCGGTTTCGCCAGCGCCGCCGCGTTGAACCAGCGCCGCATCGTCTCCTCGGCGGCCCGCAGATCGGAGCGGGTCAGCAGCGCCCACGTGTCGAGCAGCAGCACCGCCCCGAACCCGCCCTCGGCCCGCGGCTCGGCCCCCGGCGTGGCGACCACGACGGCCGCCGCCTGCGGAACCGTCTCCAGGATCTCGTCCCGCCCCGACGTCCGCACCGGCACGCCCGGGAACGCCCGCCCCAGCTCCTCGGCCGTCCGCCGGGCGCCGGTGATCGAGGCCCGCAGCCGCCGCTCGCCGCAGGCCGGGCAGGTGTAGGCGGGCGACACCCGGCCGCACCACCGGCAGGCCGGCACGTCCCGCGCGCCCGGCAGCGCCAGCGGCCCCGAACAGTGCGGGCAGCGCGCCGGCGTCCGGCACTCGGCGCATGCCACCGACGGCAGATAGCCCCGGCGCGGCACCTGCACCAGCACCGGCGCGTCGTCCTTGAGCGCCTGCCGGGCCGCCTGCCAGGCCAGGCTGGGCAGCCGCGCGGTCGCCGCCCCCGGATCGCGGGCCAGCTCCGGATCGTCCCCGGTCGGCGCGACGCCCGGCGCCCGCTTGCGCAGCACGTCCCGGGCCGCCGTGATCTCCTTGGCCCAGCCGGTCTCCAGCAGCAACTGCGCCTCGCCGGTACGCGCGTGCCCCGCCACCAGCGCCGCACAGTCGGCCAGCCGGGCCCGCGTCAGAAGCACCTCGCGGGCGTGCGGATAGGGCGACCGCGGCTCGGCGTGCAGGTCGTCCCCGTCGTCCCAGATGACCACCAGCCCGAGCTTCGCCACCGGCGCCCACATGGCCGCCCGCGTCCCCACCACGACCGGCACCTGATGCCGGCTGGCGCGCAGGAACCGCCGGTATCGCTCGGCCGGCCCGAGAGCCGCGTTCAGGGCGACGTGCCGCCCCTCCCCCAGCACCGTTCCCAGCGCCCGATCGACCCGCTCGAGATCCCGGGCATCGGCCACGACGACGACCGTCCCCCGGCCCGCCCTGGTCGCGGACGCCGCCGCCTCGGCGATCCGGGCGGGCCAGTCCTCGCCCGGGAGCGCCCCCCACACGGCCCGGGCCGCCCGCCCGTCCTCGAGCGCGCGCAGGAAGGCCGGGCCCGCCGCATACGAGTCCCACCCGCCGGCGGCCGGGGGCGCGATCTCCGCGACGCCCGCACCCGCCGCCAGGCCGTCCGCGGCCGCGCCGCCTTCCGTGCCCGGGCCGATCTCAGCTCCCGCGTCACCCTGCGTGCCCAAGCCGGCCGCCTCGTCGGGGCCGCTGCCCGCGCCCGTTTCGCCCGGCGCGCCCAGGCCGGCTTCCACGTCGGGTCCGCTGCCCGCGTCGCCCGGCGCGCCCAAGCCGGCTTCCGAGCCGCCCTCCGCCCCCGCGGCGGCCTCGACGCCCGCCAAGGCGGACTTGGCGATCTGCCCCTCCACCCGCGCATGCCGAGGCGGCACCGCCAACCGCAGCACATCACACAGATTTCCGGCATAACGGTCGGCGATGGCCCGAGCCAGCCGCGCCACCTCGGGGTCGAGCACCTGCTCCGCCGAGACCACCTTGTCGAGGTAGGCGAGCTTCCCCCCGTGCGGCGACGACTCCGCCCGCTCCAGCAGGAACCCGCTCACCATCTGCCCGGCGAACCGCACCTTGACCCGCACCCCGGGCCGCGCCGCCTCGTCGTCCCCCGCCGCCACCAGGTAGTCGAACGGCCGGTCGAGATGCGCCAAAGGCACGTCAACGGCCACCCGGGCCACCGGCAGCCTCTCGGCCGGCACCCTCTCGCCTCGCGCACCCTTGCTAGTCATCGCCGAACATTCTGCCCGGCCGGTACGACAAAACCGACCACCGCCGGCCGGCGCCGAAAGCGGCGACGAATCCGGCATCCGGCCGACACCGGCCGGCGGCAACAGCGGCGACGAATCCGGCACTGGCCAGCGGGAACGGCGGCGGAGCCGCTCACCGGACGATGCCGGCCAGCGTCGCCGTCAGCATGCGGTCCACCTCGGACGACGACGGCCGCGTCCCGTCCCGGTCGGCGAACATCAGGTGCCCGGTCCCGATCAGCATCCCGGCCACCGTCACCACGTCGGCGTCGGCCGCGACCCGTCCCAGCTCCTGCTCGGCCCGCAGATAGGCGGCGATCATCGCGGCCGTCTCCCCCAGCAGCGGCACCCCGGGCACCCCGCGGGCCGCCCGCAACCGCGCCCGCAGGTCGTCCCGGAACGTGATCAGGCTGATGATCGCCACCGCCACCGACCCGAACAGCTCCTCCAGCACCGACCGCAGGTTGCCGGCCACCGTTCGCGTCCCGGCCGCCGCGATCAACCCGGCCTCCGCCGCCGAGACCCGGGCGATCCGGTCCATCACCAGCGACGCCAGGAAGTCGTCGAAGTCCGCGAAGTGCTTGTGCAGCACCCCCTTGGCCACCCCGGCCTCGGTCGTCACGGCCCGGCTGGTCAGCGCGTGCGGCCCATCCCGCAGCAGCACCCGCTCGGCGGCCGCGAACAACTGCTCCCGTACGTCCCGAAGCGCCACACCGGTCGGCAACGAACCCTCCTGACGTTGATAGTGGGCGCGCGCCCACTTAAGGTGGGCACACGCCCACTATAAGCGGAGGAGCACCCGACGATGAGCGACATCCACCGGCAGCGCCAGGTGGCCGAGTCGTTCGGCGCCGACGCCGAGCGCTACGACCGGGCCCGCCCGCCCTATCCCGAGGCGATGATCAAGCGGATCGTCGAGGCCGGTCCCGGCCCCGAGCTCCTCGACGTCGGCACCGGCACCGGCATCGCGGCCCGGCAGTTCCGGGCGGCCGGCTGCCACGTGCTGGGCCTCGACGCCGACGAACGGATGGCCGAGCAGGCCCGCACCCACGGACTCGAGGTCGAGGTCGCCAAGTTCGAAGACTGGGACCCCGGCGGCCGTACGTTCGACATCGTCGCCGCCGCGATGACCTGGCACTGGATCGATCCGCTGGCCGGCGCCACCCAAGTGGCGAAAATTCTCAAAAAATCGGGACAAGTCGCTCTGATGTGGAACGTCGTCGAAGCCCCGGAAAGCGCAAAGTCCCAGTTCGCCGCGATCAACGCCCGAATTGTCCCCGAGTTCCCCAACCCGTGGTCCAGCAAGATCCCGATGGTCGAGGGCTACCAGGCGATCTTCGACAAGGCGATCGACGGCCTGAACCGGACGGGGAGCTTCACCGCCCCCGAGCAATGGCGCCTCGACTGGGAGCACGTCTACACGCGCGACGAGTGGCTGGCGATCCTGCCCACCTTCGGCGGCATCGGCGGCCGCCTGAAGCCGGCGACCCTGACCGACCTGCTCACCGCGACGGGCGAGGTCATCGACGCCGCGGGCGGCACCCTGCCGATCCGCTACAGCACCGTCACCGTCGCGGCCGAACGGGCATAGCAAAAGGGCGCCCCCCAGGAGGGCGCCCTTCGCGACAAACAGACGATCAGGCGGCGGCGTTCTTCAGGTCCTGCGCCCGGTCGGTGCTCTCCCACAGCAGGTCCGGCAGGTCACGGCCGAAGTGGCCGTACGCGGCGGTCTGCTGGTAGATCGGGCGGAGCAGGTTGAGGTCGCGGATGATCGCGGCCGGCCGCAGGTCGAAGACCTCGCCGATGGCCTTCTCGATCCGCTCGACCGGCACGTTCTCGGTGCCGAAGGTCTCGACGAACAGCGACACCGGGTGGGCCTTGCCGATCGCGTACGCGACCTGGGCCTCACACCGCTCGGCCAGGCCGGCGGCCACGACGTTCTTGGCCACCCAGCGCATCGCGTACGCGGCGGAACGGTCCACCTTGGACGGGTCCTTGCCGGAGAACGCTCCGCCGCCGTGACGGGCGTAACCGCCGTACGTGTCGACGATGATCTTCCGGCCGGTGAGGCCGGCGTCGCCCATCGGGCCACCGATCTCGAAGCGGCCGGTCGGGTTGACGAGCAGGCGGTAGCCCTCGGTGTCGATGCCGAGGCCCTCGAGCTCGGGCGCGATCACGTGCTCGCGGATGTCGGGGGTGAGCAGCGACTCGAGCGAGATGTCGGCCGCGTGCTGCGACGAGACGACCACCGTGTCGAGGCGAACCGGCTTGAGGCCGTCGTACTCGATGGTGACCTGGGTCTTGCCGTCCGGGCGCAGGTAGGGGATGGTGCCGTCCTTGCGCGCCGCGGAGAGGCGACGGGCGAGCCGGTGCGCCAGCGCGATCGGCAGCGGCATCAGCTCGGGCGTCTCGGAACAGGCGAAGCCGAACATCATGCCCTGGTCGCCGGCGCCCTGGGAGTCGAGGACGTGCTCGGAGTCGCCCTCGCGCAGCTCGAGCGCGCTGTCGACGCCCTGCGCGATGTCGGGCGACTGGGCGCCGATGGAGACGCTGACGCCACAGGACGCGCCGTCGAAGCCCTTCTTGGACGAGTCGTACCCGATGCGCAGGATGGTCTCGCGCACGATGCTCGGGATGTCGGCGTACGCCTGGGTGGTGACCTCTCCGGCCACGTGAACCTGACCCGTGGTGATGAGAGTCTCCACCGCCACCCGGCTACGCGGGTCCTGGGCCAGCAGGGCGTCGAGAATGCCGTCGCTGATCTGGTCAGCGATCTTGTCCGGGTGGCCTTCCGTGACCGACTCGGAGGTGAACAGGCGGCGTGCCACGGTGCTCCTCAGCTGTCGAAAGTTCGAACGTATCGCGGAAGTGTAGTCACCCCGACGGACAACAGTCGCATCGGTGCTCTGCCGTCCCACGGCTGCCGAGCTGGTGTTACAGCAGGGTCACGACGCGGTCCAAAATCCTATCGGCCACATCTTCTTTACGGAGTTCACCGAGAGTGGCCGTGCTCCCGTCCGCGCCGAGGATCGTCACTTCGTTGTGGTCGGCCCCGAAAACCCGGTCCACGCCGACCTCGTTCACGACGATCAGGTCGGCACGCTTCTTGGTCAACTTAGCCCTGGCGTGCTCCAACGCGTCATTTGTCTCGGCCGCGAACGCGACCAGGACCTGGCCGGGACGCTTGCTCGCGCCGAGCTCGGCAGCAATGTCCGGGTTTGTCACGAGAGCGATGGGTTCGGGGGTCCCGTCATCGGTTTTCTTGATTTTCTGCGCGGCCATCGAAGCGGGCCGGAAGTCGGCCGGGGCCGCCGCCATCACCACCACGTCCGCCTCGGCGAAGGCCTTGACCGTGGCCGCGCGCAACTCCTCGGTCGTACCGACGCGGGTGATGTCGACCCCGGCCGGGTCGGGCAGGGCGACGTTCGCCGAGACCAACGTCACTCGCGCACCGCGCGCCACGGCCGTTTTCGCGAGCGCGTAGCCCTGCTTCCCGGACGACCGGTTTCCGATGAATCGCACGGGATCGAGCGGTTCCCGGGTGCCGCCGGCGGTGACCACGACATGACGGCCGGCCAGATCAAGATCAAGCCCATGGTCCCGTACGCGTAAAGCAAGCTCGAAGATCGACTCCGGATCCGGGAGCCGGCCCTTGCCCGTGTCGGCCCCCGTGAGCCGCCCCACCGCCGGCTCGATGACCACGGCGCCGCGCTCACGCAGGGTGGCCACGTTCGCCCGCGTCGCCGGGTTCTCCCACATCTCGGTGTGCATGGCCGGCGCGTAGACGATCGGGCAGGTCGCCGTCAGCAGCGTGTTGGTCAGCAGATCGTCGGCGATGCCGTGAGCGGCCTTGGCCAGCAGATCGGCGGTCGCGGGCGCCACCACCACGAGCTCGGCGTGCCGCCCGATCCGCACGTGCGGCACCTCGTGCGCGTCGTCCCACACCTCGGTGGCCACCGGCTTGCCGGACAGCGCGGCCCAGGTCGGCGCCCCCACGAACTTCAGCGCCGACGCCGTCGGCACCACCCGCACGCTGTGCCCCGACTCGGTGAACAGCCGCAGCAGCTCGCACGCCTTGTAGGCGGCGATCCCGCCGCAGACCCCCAGCACGACCTCAGTCATGAACGCAATGATCCCGCGCCCCGAACCGGGACACGGGATCACCCACGACAACTGTGATGGATTACCACGGCCGTCGAGCACGGCCGTCCCCGACGCGAAGCGTCATGCGGGGATTCCGGGGGCTCGGCCCCCGGAGCAAGCAGGAATCCGTAGTGCCCGGGCTCGCGCTTTCCGCGAGCACAAAGCACCCGATCACCTACGGATTATCGGTGGCTTCCGCGGTCAGGAGGCCGGCGTTGATCTCACGCATGGCGATCGAGAGCGGCTTCTCCTGCGGGGTGGTCTCGACCAGGGGGCCGACGTACTCCAGCAGACCCTCACCGAGCTGGCTGTAGTAGGCGTTGACCTGACGGGCGCGCTTGGCCGCGAAGATCACCAGCGAGTACTTCGACGAGGTCTTGTCGAGCAGCTCGTCGATCGGCGGGTTGGTGATGCCTTCGGGGTTGGCTACGGTTCCCACTGTTTAGAGATCCTTAATGTTCTGGAGCTTGTGCGGGCGTCAGAAACGATGAACCGAGCAATCCTACCAGCTCGTCCGCCGCGCGCTCGACGAAGTCGTTGACCACCGTGCGGTCGAACTCCTTCTCGGCGGCCAGTTCCTCGTCGGCGTGGGCCAGCCGGCGGCGGATCGTCTCCTCGTCGTCGGTCCCCCGCCCGATCAGGCGACGCTTGAGCTCCTCGACGCTCGGCGGCGCGAGGAACACCAGCTGCGCCTCGGGCATCGCGGCCCGGACCTGGCGCGCGCCCTGCAGATCGATCTTGAGCAGGACCGGCCGGCCCTGGCTCAGCCAGCCCTCGACCTGCGCGCGGGGCGTGCCGTAGAGGTTGCCGGCGAACTCGGCCCACTCGAGCAGCTGACCGCCGTCGATCAGCCGCTGGAACTCCGGGCGAGTCACGAAGTGGTAGTGCTCGCCGTCGGTCTCGTAGTCGCGCTTCTTCCGGGTCGTGACCGACACCGACAGCTTGATCCAAGGCGAGCGCGCCCGGATCAGCTCGATCACGCTGTCCTTCCCGACCCCGGAAGGGCCGGAGAGGACGGTGAGGCGGGCTGCCGGGCGCGCGTCGTCATCCATGCTCACAGGCTCATTCAACACGAGCCCATGAGTCAGTTCGCAGCGAACTCCCCCAGGAGGGCCTTGCGCTGCTGGTCGCCGAGACCGCGCAGCCGGCGGCTGTCAGCGATCTTCAGCTTCTCCATGATCTGGGTCGCACGGATCTTGCCGATGCCCGGCAGCGCCTGAAGCACGGCCGAGACCTTCAGCTTGCCGACGACCTCGTCCTGCTCCGCGCGGTCGAGCACGGCGGCGAGGGTGGTCTTGCCGGACTTGAGCTGTTCCTTCAGCTCAGCCCGAGCCTTGCGAACTTCCGCGGCCTTCTCCAGCGCTGCAGCGCGCTGCTCGGGGCTCAGTGACGGGAGCGGCACCAGTTCTCCTCAGGTCCCTATCGCGCCGTAGTCGAATACCGGCGCTTCTGTGAAACGTGGTGTGCCAGGGAACCAAAGGGGCATGTGGTTCCCGGCGCGGGGAAAACTAGCGGTCAACGGCGCTTTCGGCAACGTGGGGGTACCCCCGACCCTGGTGTCCGGCGGCCTGATAAGCAGGCCCGTTTCACCCGAGAGCGGTGCGGCAGTCGTCGACGGCGCGCTCCGCGGCGGCCCGCAGCGCGGACACGGAAGGTCCCGCGTTGAGAACTTCCCGTGAGTACGACGGCAGCACGTTGCGCAGGCTTTCGCCGAAGACGGAGCGCAGGTCGGAGGGGGTCGCACCCTGCGCGCCGAGCCCCGGAGCGAGCAGCGGACCGTTCACTTGGGACAGGTCGTGGCCCGTCCGTCCAATCGTCGCGCCGACCACGAGACCGAGGTAGCCGAGCGGCTGGGCACCCTTGTTGAGCTGGGAAATCTCATCGATTACGGTCTGCGCGACGGTGCGGCCGTCCGAAGCGACCGCATGCTGGACGCTCGCTCCCTCCGGGTTGGACGTCAGCGCGAGCACGAAGACGCCGGCCCCGTTCGCGGCCGCGAGGTCGAATGCCGGCTGCAACGACCCGACTCCGAGGTAGGGACTGAGAGTAATCGCGTCAGCACGCAGAGAACTTGACGGATCAAGATATGCGGAGGCATATGCCGCCATCGTGGAGCCGATGTCGCCCCGTTTCACGTCGAGCAGGACGAGTGCTCCGGCCTCGCGCAACTGTCGGATAGTTGACTCAAGAATGCCGATGCCACGTGACCCAAATCTCTCGAAAAACGCCGACTGCGGCTTCACCACGGCCACCCGATCGGCCAGGGCGTCGACCACCGTACGGGCGAAGCGTTCCAGGCCGGCGACGTCATCGGTGAGCCCCCAGCGAGTCAGCAGGGCGGCATGCGGATCGATGCCCACACACAGCGGCCCCCGCTTCGCGACGGCGTCGGTGAGGCGTTGCCCGAAGCTCTCCATGGGTGTGCGTACCCCTTCCGTGTCGGGTAGCCGCCACCGCCGCGGCGATCCGCGGTGTAGTGCGGCCGGATGATCGGATTCCGTTGTCTGATGGCCCCGCGGCCACGCTTCCACGGGCACTCGTAGCTCTGCTCACCAATACGCGCGGCCCGGTCCCCAGCTCTGCTCACCAATACGCGCGGCCGGTCCCCAGCTCTGCTCACCAATACGCGCGGCCGGTTCACAGCTCTGCTCACCGATACGCGCGGCCCGCTCATCGCCCTGCTTGAAATCGGCCCTCAGGTGGCCGCGACGGCGGCGGCGACACCCGCGACGATGCGGGCCACGTCCGCTTCCCCGGTCACATACGGCGGCATCGTGTAGATCAGATCCCGGAACGGGCGCAGCCACACGCCGGCGTCGACGGCCGCCGCGGTCGCCTTCGCCATGTCCACCGGGCGGTCCAGCTGCACCACTCCGATCGCGCCCAGGACCCGCACGTCGGCCACGCCGGACGACCCACGCAACGGCGCCAGGCCCTCCCGCAGACCGCTTTCGATCACCCGTACGCGGGACTGCCAGCCACCCTCCACCAGGAGGCCGAGGGAAGCGTTGGCCACCGCGCAGGCCAGCGGGTTGCCCATGAACGTCGGCCCGTGCGCGAGGCCGCCGCCCTCCCCCGCCGAGATCGCCTCGGCCACCGGCCGGGTGCAGAGGGTCGCCGCGAGCGTGAGGTAGCCGCCGGTGAGCGCCTTGCCGACGCACATGATGTCGGGGCTCACGCCGGCGTGCCCGGCCGCGAAGAACTCGCCCGTCCGCCCGAAGCCGGTCGCGATCTCGTCGAAGATCAGGAAGATGCCGCGCTCGGCGGTCGCCTCACGCAGCACGCGCAGGTACGCCGGGTGGTGGAACCGCATCCCGCCGGCGCCCTGCACGACCGGCTCGACGATCACCGCCGCCACGTCGTCCGCGTGCTCGTCGATGAGCGCCACGAGCGAGGCCGCGTAGTCCGGGTCGAAGGCCGCCGGCGGCACGTCCGCGAAGACCTGCACCGGCAGCACCCCGGTCCACAGCGAGTGCATGCCGCCGACCGGGTCGCAGACCGTCATCGGGTGGAACGTGTCGCCGTGATAGCCGCCGCGCCAGGTCAGCAGCCGCCGCCGGCCGGGCCGCCCGAGGGCGAGCTGGGCCTGCAACGCCATCTTGATCGCGACCTCGACCCCGACCGAGCCGGAGTCGCAGAGGAAGACGTGCTCGAGCCCGTCCGGCGCCAGCTCGACGAGCGAGGTGGCGAGCTCGATGGCCGGCTCGTGGGTGAGCCCGCCGAACATCACGTGGCTCATCCGCCGCGACTGGCCGATCAGCGCCTCGTCGAGGACGGGATGCCGGTAGCCGTGGATGGCCGCCCACCACGACGACATCCCGTCGACCAGCTCCCGCCCGTCGGCGAGCCGGAGCCGTACCCCCTCCGCGCTCTCGACGAGGTAGGGGTCGCTCTTTCCCGGCATCGGGCCGTACGGATGCCAGACGTGCGCCCGGTCGCGTGCGAGGAGGTCGCTCACCGCGCCCCCGTGCGCTCCCGGTGAGCGGCCGCCGCCTTCGCGGCCCCCCGCACCAGCGCCGGCCCGTGGTAGATGAAGCCGCTGTAGAGCTGGACCAGCGCGGCGCCCGCGTCGAGCATCCGGGCCGCGTCGTCGGGGCACATGATGCCGCCGACGCCGATGATCGGCAGCCGCCCGCCCGTCTCGGTGGCGACGAAATGGACGACCTTGCGGGCCTTCTCGGTCAGCGGCCGGCCGGACAGCCCGCCGGCCTCGGTCGCCCGCGGCTGGTCGGCCGGGGCGAGACCGTCCCGGGCCAGCGTCGTGTTCGTGGCGATCACCCCGGCCGCGCCGTGGCTCAGGCAGACCTCCAGCAGCTCGGCGATGGCCGGCTCGGTCAGGTCGGGGGCGATCTTCACCAGCACCGGCGTCTTGCCGACGAGCGCGGCCAGCAGGTTCCCGATCGCCGTCTTGTCCTGCAGGGTGCGCAGGCCGGGCGTGTTCGGCGAGGAGACGTTGACCGCGATGTAGTCCGCGTACGGGTGGAGCAGCCGATAGGACGTCAGGTAGTCCTCGACCGCGTCCTCCAGCGGCGTCACCTTGGACTTGCCGAGCGACACGCCGAGGGGTACGCCGATCGGTCCCAAGGCCTCGAGACGGGACGCCAGCGCGGCCGCCCCCGCGTTGTTGAAGCCCATCCGGTTGATGATCGCCTCGCTGTCCCGCAGCCGGAACAGCCGTGGCTTGTCGTTGCCCGGCTGCGCGTGCGCGGTGACCGTGCCGACCTCGACGAAGCCGAACCCGAGCGCCGGCCACGCGGACAGCGCGACGCCGTTCTTGTCCATCCCGGCCGCGAGCCCGACCGCGTTCGGGAACCGCACCCCGAACGCCTCGACCGGCGCGCCGGCCGCGTAGCGCCCGCGCGCCAGCCGCCGGGTCCGCTCGCCCAGCCGCGCGAGGCGCCCGAGCGTGAACTCGTGCGCCTTCTCCGCGTCCCCGCCGCCGATCCGGAAGAGAACCGGCCGCAGCGCCCGCTCGAACGCCGTCACACCGCCCCCTCGAACCGCGGCACCGCGCAGGCAACGCCGCCCGCCAAGACCCCGCGCGACCGGCTCACTCGGCGCCCCGGAGGGCGGCGTGCAGCTCCTGCAGCGGGCGCACCGTCATGTCCCCGCGCATGAGGGCCTCGATGCCCATCACCGCCGCCGCCGCGCCCTGCGTCGTGGTGATGCTCGGGATGTCGGCGGTGACCGCCGCGCTGCGGATCTCATAGCCGTCCGAGCGGGCGCTGGCGCCCGACCCCTGCGGCGTGTTGATGATCATCGCGATCTCGCCGGCCAGGATCAGCGCCACCGCGTTCTGGCCGGGGCTCTCGTAATGCTTCGGGACGACCTCGCAGGCGATGCCGTGGCGGCGCAGCACCTCGCCGGTGCCGGCCGTCGTGACGATCGTGAAGCCGAGGTCGGCGAGCCGCTTGATCGGGAAGATCATCGAGCGCTTGTCGCGGTTGGCGACCGAGACGAAGATCTTGCCGCCGGTCGGGAGCGAGCCGTACGCGGCGGCCTGCGACTTGGCGAACGCCTGCCCGAAGCCGGCGTCGATGCCCATCACCTCGCCGGTCGACTTCATCTCGGGCCCGAGCAGGCTGTCGACGCCCTTGCCGGCGGGGGTGCGGAACCGCTTGAACGGCAGCACCGCCTCCTTGATGGCGATCGGCGCGTTCTCGGGCACCGTGCCGCCGTCGCCGGACGGGAGCAGCAGGCCTTCCTCGCGGAGCGAGGCGATCGTGGCGCCGAGCATGATGCGGGCCGCGGCCTTGGCCAGCGGGACCGCGGTCGCCTTGGAGACGAACGGGACGGTGCGGGACGCGCGCGGGTTGGCCTCGAGCACGTAGAGGGTGTCGTCCTTGAGCGCGTACTGCACGTTGAGCAGGCCGCGCACCCCGACGCCGCGGGCGATCGCCTCGGTGTAGCGCCGCACCTCGGCCAGGTGCGAGCCGGCCAGCGTCACCGGGGGCAGCGAGCAGGACGAGTCGCCGGAGTGGATGCCGGCCTCCTCGATGTGCTCCATCACGCCGCCCAGGTAGACCTCGCCGGTGGCGTCGCAGAGCGCGTCGACGTCGATCTCGATGGCGTCGTCGAGGAACCGGTCGACCAGCACCGGGTGGTCGGGCGAGATCTGGGTGGCGCGCTCGATGTAGCCGGCCAGCGTCGGCTCGTCGTAGACGATCTCCATGCCCCGGCCGCCGAGCACGTACGACGGGCGGACCAGCACCGGGTAGCCGATCGCGTCGGCGATCCCCTTGGCCTCCTCGAAGCTGGTGGCGGTGCCGTGGTCGGGCGAGCGCAGGCCGGCCTTGCCGAGCACGGCGCCGAACTGGCCGCGGTCCTCGGCCAGGTCGATCGACTCGGGCGAGGTGCCGACGATCGGGACGCCGGCCTTCTTGAGCCGCTTCGCGAGGCCGAGCGGGGTCTGGCCGCCGAGCTGGACGATCACGCCGACCACGCCCGGGCCGCCGGCCGCCTTGCCGCTGGAGTCCTCGGAGTGGAAGACCTCGAGGACGTCCTCGAACGTCAGCGGCTCGAAGTAGAGCCGGTCGGCGGTGTCGTAGTCGGTCGAGACCGTCTCCGGGTTGCAGTTGACCATGACGGTCTCGTAGTCGACCCCGCGCAGCGCCATGACCGCGTGCACGCACGAGTAGTCGAACTCGATGCCCTGGCCGATGCGGTTCGGTCCCGAGCCGAGAATCAGCACCTTGGGCCGGTCGGAGGGCGCGACCTCGGTCTCCTCGTCGTAGGACGAGTAGTGGTACGGGGTGTTCGCCTCGAACTCGGCGGCGCAGGTGTCCACCGTCTTGTAGACCGGGCGGACGCCGAGCCGGTGCCGCAGCGTACGCACGCCGTCCTCGCCGGCGAGCTCGGGTCGCAGCGCCGCGAGTTGCCGGTCGGAGAGGCCGGCCCGCTTGGCCCGGCGCAGCAGTTCCTCGTCGAGCACGGCCGCGTCCGAAATGTCCGCACGCAGCTCGACCAGCGCCTGGATCTCCTCGAGGAACCAGGGGTCGATCCCGCCGCTGGCCTCGAAGACCTGGTCGATCGTGGCGCCCATGCGCAGCGCGCGCTCGACGGTGTAGAGCCGGCCGTCATGGGGCGTGCGCAGGGCCGACAAAACCTCATCCAAGGAAGAGGAGTCCTCCGCCGCGGTCCAGAAACCGGCGGCCGACGTCTCCAGCGACCGCATCGCCTTGTTGAGCGCCTCGGCGAAGTTGCGGCCGAGCGACATCGCCTCGCCCACCGACTTCATCGTGGTGGTCAGCTCGGGGTCGGCGCCCGGGAACTTCTCGAACGCGAACCGCGGGATCTTGACGACCACGTAGTCGAGGGCCGGCTCGAAGGCGGCCGGCGTCTTCAGCGTGATGTCGTTCGGGATCTCGTCGAGCGTGTAGCCGATGGCCAGCTTCGCGGCGATCTTCGCAATCGGGAAGCCGGTGGCCTTCGACGCCAGCGCACTGCTTCGCGACACCCGCGGGTTCATCTCGATGACGACCAGGCGGCCGTCGCTCGGGTTGACCGCGAACTGGATGTTGCAGCCGCCGGTGTCGACGCCGACCTCGCGCAGCACGGCGATGCCGAGGTCGCGGAGGTCCTGGTACTCCCGGTCGGTGAGGGTCATGGCCGGGGCCACGGTCACCGAGTCGCCGGTGTGCACGCCCATCGGGTCGACGTTCTCGATCGAGCACACGACCACGACGTTGTCGTGCTTGTCGCGCATGAGCTCGAGCTCGTACTCCTTCCAGCCGAGCACGCTCTCCTCGATCAGCACCTCGTGCACCGGCGACGCGGCCAGGCCGTCGCCGGCGATGCGCGACAGGTCCTCCGGCGTGTGCGCCATGCCCGAGCCCAGCCCGCCCATGGTGAACGAGGGCCGGATGACCACCGGGAGACCGAGCTCCTCGACGGTGGAGAGCACCTCGTCCATCGTGTGGCAGACCCGGGACCGCGGCGTCTCGCCGCCCGCGCGCGCCACGATCTCCTTGAAGAGCTGACGGTCCTCGCCGCGCCGGATGGCGTCGATGTTGGCGCCGATCAGCTCGACGCCGTACTTCTCCAGGACGCCGTTCTCGTGCAGGGCGACCGCCGTGTTCAGCGCGGTCTGCCCGCCCAGCGTGGGCAGGATCGCGTCCGGCCGCTCCTTGGCGATGACCAGCTCGACGAACTCCGGGGTGATCGGCTCGACGTAGGTGGCGTCGGCGAACTCGGGGTCGGTCATGATCGTGGCCGGGTTCGAGTTGACCAGCGAGACGCGCAGCCCCTCGGCCCGCAGCACCCGGCAGGCCTGGGTGCCGGAGTAGTCGAACTCGCAGGCCTGCCCGATGACGATCGGCCCCGAGCCGATCACCATGACGTGCTTGAGATCTTCACGCTTCGGCATGCGTCAGCCCTTCTTTTCCACGAGCTCGACACTGGGCTTGCCTTTTCGTTCCACAAGTTCCACGAAACGGTCGAAGAGGTAGTCGGCGTCGTGCGGCCCGGCGGCGGCCTCGGGGTGGTACTGGACGGTGAACGCGGGGACGTCCAGGCCCCGCAGGCCTTCGACCACGTTGTCGTTGAGGCAGACGTGCGACACCTCGACGCCGCCGAACTCGGTGTCGATCACCGTGCCGAGCGGGGCGTCGACCGCGAAGCCGTGGTTGTGCGAGGTGACCTCGACCTTGCCGGTGGTCTTGTCGAGCACCGGCTGGTTGATGCCGCGGTGGCCGTAGCCGAGCTTGTAGGTGCCGAAGCCGAGCGCGCGGCCCAGGATCTGGCTGCCGAAGCAGATTCCGAACAGCGGCTTGCGTACGCGCATGACCTCCCGGGCCAGCGCGACCGGCCCGTCGGCGGTGGCCGGGTCGCCGGGGCCGGGCGAGAAGAACACCGCGTCGGGGCCGACCGCGAGCAGCTCCTCGATCGTCGAGGAGGCCGGGAAGATGTGCGTGGTCACCCCGCGCTCGGCGAGCCGACGCGAGACGTTGCGCTTGATGCCCAGGTCGAGGGCCGCGACCGTGTACCGGTGCTCCCCGACCGCCTCGACCGTATATTTCGCCGAAGTCGTGACTTCGGCGGACAAGTCGGCGCCGGCCATCTGCGGCGCGGCGCGCACTCGCGTCAGCAGCGAGGCCGGGTCGAGGTCGACGCTCGAGATGCCGACCCGCATGGCCCCCCGCGACCGGAGGTGGCGGGTCAGCGCTCGGGTGTCGATCCCGCTGATCCCGACGACCCCTTCGGCCGCGAGCCGATCACCGAGGTCGCCCGTGGAGCGCCAGTTCGACGGCCGTCGCGCCGGGTCGCGCACGACATATCCGGCAACCCAAATTTTGTCGGATTCGTCGTCTTCCCCATTGACGCCCGTATTGCCGATCATCGGGGCGGTCTGCACGACGACCTGCCGGTGATACGACGGGTCGGTCAGCGTCTCCTGATAACCGGTCATGCCGGTGGTGAAGACCGCCTCGCCGAAGGTCTCCCCCGGGGCGCCATAGGCGGAACCCCAGAACGTGCGCCCGTCCTCGAGCACGAGGATCGCTTTACTCATTACTTCACAGCCTTCCCGTCCAGGACCGTCGGCTCTCCCCGGAGGAAGGTCGCGACGATGCGACCCGGCAGGGTGGTGCCCGTGTACGGCGTGTTGCGACTGCGGCTCGCCAGCTCGCTCGGGTCGACGACCCGGCGGGCGGACGGGTCCACCAGCGTGAGGTTGGCCGGCGCGCCGGCCGACAGGTCGGTGCCGTGCCCGTCCCTCTTGAGGCTCTTCGGGTCTTGGCGGTCCAGCCCCGCGATGCGGGCCGGCGTGCGGGACATCCGGTCGGCGATCAGATCCCACCGCTCGCCGAGGACGCTGAGCACGATCGGGAGCGCGGTCTCCAGGCCCAGCATGCCGGGCCGGGCGTACGCCCACTCGCATTCCTTGTCCTCGACCGCGTGCGGCGCGTGGTCGGTCGCGACCACGTCGATGACGCCCTCGATCAGGGCCTGCCGCAGGGCGGCGACGTCGGACGCCGTACGCAATGGTGGGTTGACCTTGAAGACCGGGTCGTAGGAGGCCGCCAGCTCGTCGGTGAGCAGCAGGTGATGCGGGGTGACCTCGGCCGTGACCCGCACGCCGCGGGCCTTGGCCTGGCGCAGCACCTCGACCGAGCCGGCCGTGGAGACGTGGCAGACGTGCAGGCGGCTGCCCACGTGCTCGGCGAGCAGCACGTCGCGCGCGATGATCGCCTCCTCGGCGACCGCGGGCCAGCCGGTGAGGCCGAGCCGGGTGCTGACCTCGCCCTCGTGCATCTGGGCGCCCTCGGTGAGGCGCGGCTCCTCGGCGTGCTGGGCGATGATGCCGTCGAACGCCTTCACGTACTCCAGGGCGCGGCGCATGAGGCGCGGGTCGGCCACGCAGAAGCCGTCGTCGGAGAAGATCCGTACGTTGGCCGCGCTCGTCGCCATCGCGCCCAGCTCGGCCAGCTGCTTGCCGGCCAGCCCGACGGTGACCGCGCCGATCGGCTGCACGTCGACCAGGCCGGCCTCGCGGCCGAGGCGCCAGACCTGCTCGACCACGCCCGCGGTGTCGGCGACCGGCGACGTGTTCGCCATCGCGCAGACCGCCGTGTAGCCGCCCAGCGCCGCGGCCCGGGAGCCGGTCTCGACCGTCTCGGCGTCTTCCCGGCCCGGCTCGCGCAGGTGGGTGTGCAGGTCGACGAGGCCCGGGAGCGCGACGAGCCCGGCCGCGTCGATGGTCTCCGCCCCGGCGGCCGGCCCGGACGCGATCACGCCGTCGGTCACGAAGAGGTCGGCCGGCGCGCCTCCGAGAACCGAGACACCCTTCAGCACGTACGCGGTCATGCCTTGCCCCCCAGCAGCAGATAGAGAACCGCCATGCGGGCACTGACCCCGTTGGCGACCTGTTCGACGATCGTGGAACGGGACGAGTCGGCCACCTCGGGCGTGATCTCCATGCCCCGGTTCATCGGGCCCGGGTGCATGACGATCGCGTGCTCGGGCATCTTGCGCATGCGCGCGAGATCGAGACCGTAGCGGCGGCTGTACTCCCGCGCGGAGGGGAAGTACGAGTCCTGCATGCGCTCGGTCTGCACTCGCAGCATCATCACGACGTCCATGTCGGGCAGGACGCTATCGAGGTCGTACGACACTTTTGCCTGGTGATCGAGCGCGGCCGCGATGTCGACCGGGATGAGGGTGGGCGGGCCGATCAGCGTGACCTCGGCGCCGAGCGTCGCGAGCAGCAGCACATTGGACCGGGCGACGCGGCTGTGCAGCACGTCCCCGACGATCGCGACCTTCAGCCCCTCGATCTTTCCCAACCGCGAGCGCATCGTGTACGCGTCGAGCAGCGCCTGCGTCGGATGCTCGTGCGTGCCGTCGCCGGCGTTGATCACCGAACCGTCGACCCAGCTCGCCAACCGGTGCGGCGCCCCGGAGGCGGCGTGCCGGATCACGACCGCGTCGGCGCCCATCGCCTGCAATGTGAGAGCCGTGTCCTTCAG
Organism: Actinoplanes sp. NPDC051537; assembly: GCF_055586105.1. Lineage (NCBI taxonomy): Bacteria > Bacillati > Actinomycetota > Actinomycetes > Micromonosporales > Micromonosporaceae > Actinoplanes > Actinoplanes sp. NPDC051537. The sequence continues at coordinate 423,967 of NZ_JBVJIU010000005.1, read as the reverse complement.
ACTCTCACCCTTCGAGACGCTGGAGCCTTTTGCGGAAAAATTGATGACGTCGGCCGAGAGCCGCTTGGCCGCCGCCTCGAACGAGATCCGGGTGCGGGTCGAGTCCTCGTAGAAGAGGTTCACCACGGTGCGGCCGCGGAGCGTCGGAAGCTTCTTGACCTCGCGGCCGGCGAGCGCGGCCATCTCGCCCGCGGTGTCCAGGATCAGGGTGGCGGTGGCCGCGTCGAGGTCGGCCGCCGAGCGCAGGTGCTTGATCACAGTCCGCCTCCATTTTCGCCGCCGCCCGTCAGCCGGACCTCGTCCAGGCCGTCGGTCTCGGACAGCGACACGCGCACGCTCTCTTCCAGCGCGGTCGGGATGTTCTTGCCCACGTAGTCGGCGCGGATCGGCAGCTGGCGGTGACCCCGGTCGACCAGGACGGCGAGCTGCACCGAGCTCGGACGGCCGACATCGTTCAGCGCGTCGAGCGCCGCCCGCACCGTACGGCCGGAAAAGAGCACGTCATCGACCAGGATGACCCGCCGCCCGTCGATGCCGCCGCCGGGAAGCTCGGTCTTGCCGAGCGCGCGGGTGGCGTGCAGGCGCAGGTCGTCGCGATAGAGCGTGATGTCGAGCGACCCGACCGGGACGTCGATGCCCTCGAAGGCGTGGATGCGGGAGGCCAGCCGCTTCGCGAGCGGGGCGCCTCGGGTGGGAATGCCGAGAAGCACGGTGCCGGTGGCGCCCGACGTCTTCTCGAGAATCTGATGAGCGATGCGGTCGACGACCCGATGCAGGTCGGACTCGCTCAAGATGATCTTGCTGGTCGTGTCGGCGCGCGGCGAAGCCACGGCAGACCTCCTTCCCCGCCTCACGGGACGGGTCGTTAAAGGACGTCGACGGGAACCCCTGCCGGACTTCTTTTCAGAAGGGCTTCCCGATGGCTGACGCTACGTTACCAGTGGACGCGGCGCTGACCATGGTGACCTGGCCGACGCTCGCGCCGGTCCGTATCGGCCCTCATCAGACGGACGAATCCGGCAAGTCCCCCGTGGGCCGCGCGACTCATCGGTAACCAACACTTGACCGGCCGCCTCACACTGCGTACCGTCACGCTGCGTAGCGATCGCGGAGGAAGAACCCTCCGGGCCAGCACAGTACTGGGAGTGTTCCGAATGCCGTCTGAGTACGCCAAGTCGTTGGGCGCCCGCCTGCGCTCCATCCGCCAGCAGCAGGGGCTGTCCCTGCAGGGTGTGGAAGAGAAGTCGAACGGCCGTTGGAAGGCCGTCGTGGTGGGCTCGTACGAGCGCGGCGACCGCGCAGTCACCGTGTCGCGCCTCGCCGAGCTGGCCGACTTCTATCGCGTGCCCGTCTCGGAGCTGCTGCCCGACGGCAGCGGCGTCCGCCTCGAGGCCACCAACAAGATCGTGCTCGACCTGGAGAAGCTGTACGACACCACGGGCGAGGATCTCGCTTATGTCGCGCGGTACGCCCGGGCCATCCAGCAGCAGCGCGGCGACTACAACGGCCGCGTCCTCTCCATCCGAGCCGACGACCTGCGCGCGCTCGCCATCGTCTACGACATCTCGCCGTCGGGCCTCATCGAGCGCCTCACGGAGCAGGGTGTCCTGGTGGCCGACCCGCGCGCCTTCTTCGCCAGCTGATCCACCGACGCACCACGAAAGGCCCGCGGGGACCCCGCGGGCCTTTCGTTTTCCTTATCCTGGCCACACCCCGTCACGACCCCTCCGGCCGGCACGAGGTTCGATATCACCGTTAGTGCCGACGGACCGGGCCGACCCTCACACCAACGCCCGTTTTCGCACACTAAGCGAACGCGAACCCCCACCCGTGCCCACTCACTTTCCGTGGCCTGATCGCGACGACTACGCGCAGAGGCCGCCCGGAGAATTTCCGGGCGGCCTCATCAACGATCAAGCAACGGTCAGCGCGAGGCGAACTCCGCGATCCGGCCGAGGATGCCGTTCAGGAAGCGCGGGCTGTCGTCGGTCGACATCTGCCGCGCCAGCTCCACCGCCTCGGTGATGGCGACCGGGTCGTCGATCTCGGGGACGTAGAGCAGCTCGTACACCGCGATGCGCGCCAGGTTGCGGTCGACCACGGGCATGCGTTCGAGCGTCCACCCCTCGGCGTAGCTCGCGATCAGCTCGTCGATCCGGTCGAGGTTCTTCGCCACGCCCTCGACCAGGCTGACCGCGTAGTCCATGTGGTCGGGTCGCGGCTTCTCTATCCGCTCGAGGTAGGTGCGCAGCACCTCGCTCGGCGGCAGGTCGCGCAGGTCGGCCTCGTAGAGCACGTCCAGCGCCCGCTTACGCGCCTTCCGGCGTGCGGGCATATGCGTCTTGGGGGCCTCAGGCATGGCCTTCATTCCGGTTATGGGTGGTGGCGGGCCGGCGGGACGGGATCAGGAACGACCGAGGTAGCGGCCGTCACGGGTGTCGACCTTGATCTTCTCGCCGGTGGTGATGAACAGCGGAACGTTGACCGTCGCGCCGGTCTCGACCGTGGCCGGCTTGGTGCCGCCGGTCGAGCGGTCGCCCTGCAGGCCCGGCTCGGTGTAGGTGACCTCGAGGAAGACGCTGGTCGGCAGCTCGATGTAGAGCGGGACGCCCTCGTGCGTGGCGACCGTGGCCTCGGCCTCGGGGAGCAGGTAGTTCGCGTTCTCGCCGACGGTGCCGCCGGGGACCGTGATCTGGTCGAACGTGTCCAGGTCCATGAAGACGAAGTCTTCGCCGTCCTGGTAGAGGTACTGCATGGTGCGCTTGTCGACCGTGGCGGTGTCAACCTTCGTGCCGGCGTTGAACGTCTTGTCGACGACCTTGCCGGAGAGCACGTTCTTCAGCGTGGTGCGCACGAACGCCCCACCCTTACCCGGCTTCACGTGCTGAAACTCCACGACGGACCACAGATCGCCGTCGAGGTTGAGCACCAGGCCGTTCTTCAGGTCGTTCGTGGAAGCCATAGTTTTTTGAGAACCCTTTTTCGATACGTATCGGTGACCGACCGAGTTTACCGGCGGTCAGGCCGCGCCGCCCACCTGGGCCAGGTGCTCCAGCGCCAGCCGGTAGCCGTCGACGCCCAGACCCGCGATCACGCCGGTGGCAACCGCCGTGATGACCGATTTGTGCCTGAATTCCTCGCGCCGGTGAATGTTGGAGATGTGCACCTCGACGAGCCGCCCGTCGAGCATGGCGCACGCGTCCCGCACGGCGATGCTGTAGTGGGTCCAGCCACCCGGGTTGATCACCACGTCGGCGCCGGCGTCGGCCGCCTCGTGCAGCCACCGGATCATCTCGAACTCGGCGTCGGTCTGCCGCACCTCGACCTCGAGGCCGAGCCGCTTGCCGGTGTCGAGGCAGAGGCGGACGAGATCGTCGTACGTCGTCGACCCGTAGATCGACGGCTCCCGCGTGCCGAGCCGCCCGATGTTGGGCCCGTTGAGCACGTAGATCATCGCGTCACCTCCGCATAGGCCTCGCGCAGCAGCCCCTCGTCGGGCCCGGTGAGGATGCCCGGCTTGGCCAGGCCGTCGAGAACAACGAAACGCAAGGTGTCGGCCCGCGTCTTCTTGTCGACGCGCATCGCGCTCAAGAGGTCGTTCCAGGCCTCTTGCCCGTACGCCGTGGGCAGCCCCACGCTCGCGAGGGCGGCGCGATGCCGGGCCGCCGTCTCGTCATCGAGGCGGCCGGAGAGCCGCGACAGCTCGGCCGCGAAGATCAGCCCGACCGACACCGCATGGCCGTGCTTCCAGGTGTATCTCTCGCGCTTCTCGATCGCGTGGCCGAGCGTGTGCCCGTAGTTGAGGATCTCGCGCAGCCCCGACTCCTTGAGGTCGACGCTGACCACCTCGGCCTTGACCCGGATCGCCCGCTCGACCAGCTCGCGCAGCACGTCGCCGCGCGGGTCGGCGGCCGCCGCCGGGTCGCCCTCGACGAGCTCGAGGATCCGCGGATCGGCGATGAACCCGCACTTGATGACCTCGGCCAGCCCCGCCGTGAGGTCGTCGGCCGGCAGCGACCCGAGCGCATCGAGATCGCACAGCACGCCGGCCGGCGGGTGGAACGCGCCGACCAGGTTTTTCCCGGCGGCGATGTTGACCCCGGTCTTGCCGCCCACCGACGCGTCGACCATGCCGAGCAGCGACGTCGACACCGGCACCCAGCGCACCCCGCGCAGCCACGAGGCGGCCACGAACCCGGCCAGGTCGGTGACCGCGCCCCCGCCGACGCCGACGACCACGTCGCTGCGGGTGAAGCCGGCCTCGCCCAGCGAATCCCAGCAGCGGGCCGCCACCTCGACCGTCTTGCCGCGCTCGGCGTCGGGCACCTCGATCATCGTGATCTTCGCGGTTCTCGAGCTTTTCAGGGCGCTCGCCACCTGCTCGGCGCGCGCACGCAGGGGCGCCGAGAAGAGCACCGCGACCCGCGCGGCATCGCCGACCAGCCCCGGCAGCTCGCCGGTCAGGTCGCGACCGACCAGGACGTCATACTCCCGGTCACCACCCACGTGTATGCGTGTCACCACGGCGGAAACACTAGCCGCGGCGTACGACGGAAATCGCCCCGCCCGGGTGGGGTTCCATCCCTCGGACACTCGGGCCGCCATGGGGTTATATCTTTCTACCCCCAGACGGGTTACAACTGGCTCATGCCGAAAATCAACGTGTACCTGCCCGACGACCTGGCCGACGCGGTCCGGGACGCCGGGCTGCCCGTCTCCGCGATCTGCCAGCGTGCCCTGGAGCAGGCCGTTCGCCGTACCACCGCCATTCGCCATGCTCTGCTCGACGACATCAAGCCCGACCAGCTCGCCGCCCGCCTGCCCAGCTTCACCGCCCGCCTGGTGAATGCCGTGACGCTGGCCGCCGACCGCGCGAAGGCCGCCGGCGGCGCCAACGTAACCACCGGCGACCTGCTGGCCGGGATGGTCGCCGAGGGCGGCAACCTGGCGCTGCAGATCCTGATCGCGGTCGAGGTCGACCCGGCCACGCTCGACCTGCCGTCCGGGGCGGAGGCCGGTTCCGCGGAGCCCGGCCTGCGGTTCAGCAACGCGGCCGCGGTCGCGATCGAGCTGGCCGTGGGGGAAGCGATCGGGCTGGGCCACAACTACGTGGGCTGCGAGCACATGCTGATCGCGCTGTCCTCCGAGCCGGACGGCCTCGCGGGCGAGCTGCTGCGGGCGCGGGGCGCCGACGGCCGGGCCACCCGCCGGGCGGTCGCGGCGGCGATCGCCGGGTACGCCCATCTGCGCGCCAGCACGGCGGCGTCCCCGGCGGCCCTGCCGACCGGGATCCTGACGGCGGTGCGCGCCGAGCTGGCCCCGCTGATCCAGCGCATCGAACGCCTGGAGACCCGCCTCAACTAGCCGGCTGCCGCCCCGCGTCGGCGGCCAACCCCATGGCCAGCACGATCTTGCCGCGCGTGTGCCGGGCGGCCAGCTCGGTGTACGCCTCGCGCACGCCCTCGAGCGGATACACCGCCGCGATCGGCAGCACGATGCGGCCCCACGCCAGCTCCTCCGCCACGAACCCCAGCACCTCGGCGTCGCTCGCCGTCGAGCTGCCCTCGGCCTTGGCCCCCGCCTTCTGCGCCGCCGCGTAGTCGATCACGGTGTTGATCCGGGACGGGTCGACGCCCAGGGAGACGGCCAGGTCGACGTACCCGTTGCCGTACGTGTCCAGGAAAGCGTCGATGCCGGACGGGACCACCTTGCGCAACCGGTCCCCGAGATCGTCGCCGTAGGTGACGGGGATGGCGCCGACCGAGCGCAACCAGGCCGCGTTGCTCTCGCTCGCGATGCCGACGACCGTGGCGCCGGCGTTGCGGGCCAGCTGGACGGTGAGCGAGCCGACGCCGCCCGCCGCGCCGCTGACCACCACGGTCTCGCCGGCCGTCGGCTGCACGGCGCGGACCGAGGCGTACGCGGTGACGCCGGCGACGAAAAGGCCCCCGGCCCGGATCCAGTCCAGCGCCAGGGGCTTGCGGGTCAGATGATCGGCGGCGACCACGACGTGCTCGGCGTGCGAGGACCGACCGTCGGACCAGCCGAGCACCTCGTCGCCGATCGCGAACTCGGTCACCGAGGTGCCCACCTCGACGACCCGGCCCGCGAAGTCGCTGCCCTGGCCGGAGGGGAACGTCGCGGGCCAGCGCTCGTGCAGCAGGCCCGACCGGATCGCGATCTCGCCGGGGTTGATGCCGGCCGCGACCACCTCGACGAGGACCTGGTCGGCCGCCGGCTCGGGCGGAGGGACGTCCTCGATGCGCAGGACGCCGACGTCACCGTACTGATCGAAACGAACCGCTCGTGTCATGCCATCAGATCTACCCCGCCGGCCACGCCGACGCGTGGTCTGGTGGGTCACACCTTGAGCAGGCCGGCCACCTCGGCCGCGATCTCCTCCGGGTCACGCCCGTCGGTCGCCACCGTGTGCGTGGCCACCGAGGCGTACAGCGGGCGGCGCTGGTCGAGCAGGTATTTCAACGTCGCCCGCGGGTTCACCGACAGCAGCGGCCGGCCCGCGCCCAGGCCGACCCGCTTCACCGCGTCGGACAGCTCGACCGACAGGTACACCACGGTCTGGTCGCTCAGCAGCTCCCGCGTTCCGGCGTCCAGGATCGCCCCGCCGCCGAGGGACAAGATCCCGTCGTATTCGGCCAACGCGGTGGCGATCTCCGAGCGCTCCAGGGCGCGGAACGCATCCTCCCCGTCATCGAAGAAGATCTCGGGGATCGGCTTGCCGGCCGAAGCCTCGATGAGCGCGTCGGAGTCGACGAACGGCACGCCCAGAGCAGCGGCGACCAGCGAGCCGACGGTCGACTTGCCGGCGCCGGGCGCGCCCACGACCACGGCCACCGGCGCCATCAGCGGATCACCAGGGAATCGAGGTACCCGGTCAGGTTGCGGCGGATCTCGGCCACCGAGTCGCCGCCGAACTTCTCGGTCGCGGCCTCGGCCAGCACCAGCGCGACCATGGCCTCGGCGACGACCGCGCCGGCCGGGACCGCGCAGACGTCGGAGCGCTGGTTGATCGCGGTGGCCGGCTCGCCGGTGGTCACGTCGATGGTCTGCAGGGCCCGGTTCAGCGACGAGATCGGCTTGAGCGCGGCCCGCACCCGCAGCGGCTCGCCGTTGGTGATGCCGCCCTCGAGGCCGCCGGCCCGGTCGGTCACCCGGCGCACGCCGTCGGCGGTCGGGATGATCTCGTCGTGGGCGACCGAGCCACGGGACCGGGCCTGGGTGAAGCCGTCCCCGATCTCGACGCCCTTGACCGACTGGATCGACATCAGGGCGGCGGCCAGGCGACCGTCGAGCTTGCGGTCCCACTGCACATGAGACCCGAGACCAGGGGGTACGCCGTAAGCCAGCACCTCGACGATGCCGCCGAGCGTGTCGGCGTCCTTCTTCGCCGCGTCGACCTCGGCGACCATGCGGGCGCTCGCCTCGGGGTCGAGGCAGCGCAGCGGGTCGGCGTCGATGCGGCCGGCGTCCTCGGGGGCCGGGATGAGGCCGGTCTTGGCGGCCACCGAGCCGAGCTCGATCACGTGCGAGACGATCTCGATGCCGAGCGCCTGCTTGATCAGCGCCTTCGCGACCACGCCGACGGCGACCCGGGCCGCCGTCTCGCGGGCGCTCGCGCGCTCGAGGATCGGCCGGGCGTCGGTGTGCCCGTACTTCTGCATGCCGGCCAGGTCGGCGTGGCCGGGCCGGGGCCGGGTCAGCGGCGCGTTGCGGGCCTGGGAGGCCAGCTCCTCGGGGTCGACCGGGTCGGCCGCCATCACGGTCTGCCACTTGGGCCACTCGGAGTTGGCGATCCGGATCGCGACCGGGCTGCCCAGCGTGAGCCCGTGCCGGAGACCGCCGACGACCTCCACGACGTCCTGCTCGAAGGACATGCGGGCGCCGCGGCCGTAGCCGAGCCGGCGGCGCGCGAGATCGCGCCCGATCTCCTCGCTCGTCACTTCCACCCCGGCGGGAACGCCCTCGAGCATCGCGACGAGCGCCGGGCCATGGGATTCACCTGCGGTAAGCCAGCGCAACACGGATGAAGTCTCGCACGGCCGTCACACCGGTCGCCGCAGGCATGGCGGCGTCCCGCACACCGGAATGTCAGCGGCGGTTCGCGGCCGCGAACAGGGCCTGCCGCATCGCCGCCTCGGGCGCCGGCATCACGCCGGTGAACTGTTCGAACTGGCTCAGCGCCTGGCCCAGCAGCAGGTCGAGGCCGGAGACGACCGGCACCCCGGCCGCCGAGGCCGCGGCCGCGAGCGGGGTGGGCCACGGGTCGTAGATCGCGTCGAACAGCACCGTGCCGGGCCGCCATGCCACCGTGCCCGCGAAAACGTCGGCCGCGCCCTTGGGGACCGTGGAGATCACGGCATCGGCGGCGAAATGCGACTCGGCGGCGGTCCAGGGCGCCCCGGCCAGCGCGAGACCGAGCGCGTCGGCGGCCGGCCGCAGCTCCTCGTACGCCGCGGGGCGGCGGGTCACCACGGTCACCTCGGTGGCGCCGAGCTCGGCCGCCGCGCCGAGGGCCGCCCGGCAGGTGCCGCCGCCGCCGAGGACGGTCACCGACGGGGAGGCGCCGAGACCCGCCTCGCGCAGGACGCGGACCATGCCCGCCACGTCGGTGTTGTCCGCGTGCCAGGCGCCGTGCTCATCGCGTACGAGCGTATTGGCCGCACCCGTCGCCCGCGCGACCGACGTCGCCGTCGCCGCCAGGCGAAGCGCCTCCTCCTTGAGCGGCATGGTCAGCGACAGGCCCGCCCAGGACGCGTCGAGTCCGTCGATCAGCGCCGCCAGCTCGGCCTCGGCGCACTCGATCGCGACGTAGCTCCAGCCGGACAGCCCGGCCGCCGCGAAACCGGCGTTGTGGATCACCGGGGAGAGCGAGTGCGCGATCGGCTTGCCGAGCACGGCGGCCCGGCGCGACGGTGTGTCGGCGGCGTTCACCGACACACCGTAGCCGGTGGGGTCAGCCGCAGAGCGGGACGCCGTTCCGGCAGGCCTGGGTGATGTTCCGGTTGTGCTGGTTGGCGTCGTCGGTGAAGGCGGAGTGGCCGGCCTTGTCGATCGCCACGAAGTACAGCCAGTTGCCGGCCGCGGGCGTCATGGCGCCCTGGAGCGCGGCTTTGCCGGGGCTGTCGATCGGCCCGATCGGCAGGCCCAGCTTGCTCTTGGTGTTGTACGGGTTCTTCGGGTCGTCGAGCTCCTGCGCCGTCAGCTTGCCGGAGTGCTTGGCCAGCTTGCCGTTCAGCTCGAGCCAGTAGTTGGCCGTCACGTCGAACTGCAGGGGCATGTGCGCCTTGTACGCCCGGTTGTACGCCACCCGGGCGATCTTGGGCAGGTCTTCCGGCACGCCGGCCTCGGCCTGGGCGAGCGACGCCACGATCAGTGACTCGTACGGCGACACCGACAGGTTCTTCTGCACGTTGTCGGCGAACCCGAGGTCACCGGCCACGGTCAGGAATCGCTGGACCATGACCCCGAGGATCTGTTCCGCGTTCAGTTTCGGGTCGAACTCGTACGTGTCCGGGAAGAGGAAACCCTCGATGCTCTTGGTGGCCGCCGGCTTGCCGTCCCGGCGCTTGAACCAGTAGTCGGGCACGCCGAGCGCGACCGGGTCCTTGGCCGCCTCCTGGAAGTCCTTGACCGGGATGCCGGTGGCCTTGGACAGCGTCGCGAACGCCTGGAGCGCGGTCTGGCCCTCCTTGATCGTGACCCCGGAGGTGATGCGCGACTTGGGGTCGAGCATCAGGGCCACGGCGTTCTTCCCGGACATCTGCTTGCGCAGGTTGTACGTGCCGGACTGGATGTTCTTGCCGCGCGGGTTCTCGTTGGCGGCGTTCACGAAGGCCTTGGTGCTCTTGACCACGTCCGAATCGACCAGGGTGTTGCCGATTTCGGTGAGAGTGGAGTTTTTCTCGATCGTCACCTGAACGGCTGTCGTGCCCGGGCCGTCGTAGTCGGCCGCGACGAAGAAGTCCTTCACCTTGTTGTATCCGAAGAAAACGCCGCCGCCCAGGAGCGCCAACAGGATAAAAGCCATCAAAAAGGCGACGCCGGACTTACCCGAGCCCTTCTTGCCACCGCGGCCGCCCCGCCGATGGCGGGGTCTGGTGCGGTCGGCGTGCTCGTCGAACGCCAGGTCCAGCTCGTCGATCATCTCTGCCTCCGCTGCGCGTCCAGCCAGCTCTGCAGGATCTCCACCGCGGCCGCCTGGTCGACGACCGCCCGCTGCCGCTTGCCCCGGACGCCACGCTCGGCGAGCCGTCGAGTTGCGACCACGGTTGACATCCTCTCGTCCGCCAGGTCGACCGGCACTTCGCCGACCGCCTCCGCCAGTCGCCCAGCGTACGCACGAATGTCGATGGCGGCAGGACCCTCGCGCCCATTGAGGCGCACGGGAAGCCCCACCACGATCCCGACCGCCTCGTGTTCCCCCACGAGACGAACGAGCTCGGCTATGTCGCCAGGCACGGCATCGGGTGCCGCACCCATGTCACGGGGCACCGTGACCAGGGGGGTGGCCAGGATCCCGTCAGGGTCGCTGACGGCGACCCCGACGCGCACCTTACCGACATCGACGCCCAGCCGCCTACCCCGCGACAGCGCGCTCATCCGGCCACCCTCCGCATCCCTACCGCCCTTAATCAGGACTTAAGGCACAGCCAAAAGTCACGCGGCGGCGTCGCCCACCGCCTTCTCCACGGCCGCGAGCAACGCCGGAACCTGATCCGCCGGCAGGCCGCCACCCTGCGCGAGGTCGGCGTTACCGCCGCCCCGGCCGGAAAGCGCGCCCTTGACCAGATCGGCCGCCGACAGCCCGCGCGACTTGGCCGCCGCGTTGATCGCCACGATCAGCGAGGCCTTGCCGTTCGACCGGGCGGCCACCGCGACGACCGCGGGTCGAGAGTTGTCGATCTTGCCGCGGATCTCCTGGGCAAGGGTACGCACGTCGTTGCCGGCCGCGCCCTCGGGTGCCTCGGTGCCGACGTACGCCACGCCGTGCAGGTCGCGGGCCTGGCCGGCGAGCGCGCCCGCCCCGCCCAGCACCATCTGCGCCCGCATCTTCTCGAGCTCCTTCTCGGCGTCGCGCAGCGCCGTCACGGTCTGCTCGACCCGGTCGGCGACCTGGTCGCCGGGCACCCGGAACAGCTCGGCCAGGCGGCTCACCAGCAGGTGCTCCTTGGCCAGGAAGCCGAACGCGTCGATGCCGACCAGCGCCTCGACCCGGCGCACGCCGGAGCCGATCGAGGACTCGTTGAGGATCTTGACGAGGCCCAGCTGGCCCGAGCGGGCCACGTGCGTGCCGCCGCAGAGCTCACGCGCGTAGTCGCCGACTTCAACCACGCGTACCTCATCTCCGTACTTCTCCCCGAAGAGCGCCATCGCGCCCAGCCGGCGCGCTTCCTCCTGGGAGGTGACGAACGCGTGGACCTCGAGGTCACGGAGCAGAACCTCGTTCACCTGCTGCTCGACGTCGTGCAGCACCACCGGCGAGACGGCCCCGGGGGTGTTGAAGTCGAACCGCAGGCGGCCCGGCGCGTTGAGTGAGCCCGCCTGGGTCGCCGACTCGCCGAGGAAGTGCCGCATGGTCTGGTGGATCAGGTGGGTCGCGGTGTGCGAGCGCGAGATCGCCTTCCGCCGGGTCACGTCGATCTCGGCGTAGCCGGTCTCGCCCGTGCGCACCTCGCCCCGGATGACCCGGGCCTTGTGCACGATCAGGCCGGGGATCGGCTGCTGGACGTCGACGACCTCGAGCTGGCCGGCGCCGACGTTGATCACGCCGCTGTCCGCCTGCTGGCCGCCGCCCTCGGCGTAGAACGGGGTCGCGTCGAGCACCAGCTCGACGAAGTCGCCCTCGCCGGCCACGGTCTTGGCTCCGCCGTCACCGATCAGGGCGCGCACCCGCGACTCGCGGGTCACCTCCTGGTAGCCGGTGAACTGGACCGGGCCGCCGTTGTCCAGGGCGCCGCGGTACGCCGAAAGGTCGGCGTGACCGGTCTTGCGCGCGGCCGCGTCCGCCTTCGCGCGAGCCCGCTGGTCGGCCATCAGCCGCCGGAAGCCGTCCTCGTCGACCGACAGGCCCTGCTCGCCCGCGATCTCGAGGGTCAGGTCGATCGGGAAGCCGTACGTGTCGTGCAGCTGGAACGCCTGCGCACCCGACAAATCCGACTTTCCGGATTTCTTGGCATCGTCGATCGCCGTGTCCAGGATCGTCGTCCCGGACCGCAGCGTGGTGAGGAACGAGTCCTCCTCGGCGTACGCGTATTCGGAGATCCGGCCGAACTCCTCGGCCAGCTCCGGGTACGACGGGGCCATGCAGTCGCGCGCCACCGGCAGCAGCTCGGGCAGCGCCGGCGCCTGCCAGCCGAGCAGGCGGATCGACCGGATCGCCCGGCGCATGATCCGCCGCAGCACGTAGCCGCGGCCCTCGTTCGAGGGCGTGACGCCGTCGCCGATGAGCATCAGGGCGGTCCGCACGTGGTCGGCGATCACCCGCAGGCGTACGTCGTCGGGATGCGACTCGCCGGCCACGTGCCCCGAGTGTGCGCCGTACTTCTTGCCGGTCATCTCGGCCGCGCGGGCGAGGATCGGGCGGACCTCGTCGATCTCGTACAGGTTGTCGACGCCCTGCAGGATCGAGGCCATGCGCTCGAGGCCCATGCCGGTGTCGATGTTCTTGTTCGGCAGCTCCTGGACGATCGTGAACTCGGACTTCGACTTCACGTCCGTGATCTCGTACTGCATGAAGACCAGGTTCCAGACCTCCATGTAGCGGTCCTCGTCGACCGCCGGGCCACCCTCGCGGCCGTACTCGGGTCCGCGGTCGTAGAAGATCTCGGAGCACGGACCGGCCGGGCCCGGGATGCCCATCGACCAGTAGTTGTCCTTCTTGTCGCGGCGCACGATCCGCGCCTCGGGCACGCCGATCGCCTTCCAGAACCCGAAGGCCTCGTCGTCGTCGAGGTAGACGGTCGGCCAGATCCGCTCCGGGTCGAGGCCGTAGCCGCCCTGGTCGACCGGGTTGGTGACCAGGTCCCAGGCGAGCTTGATCGCGCCTTCCTTGAAGTAGTCCCCGAACGAGAAGTTGCCGTTCATCTGGAAGAACGTGCCGTGCCGGGACGTCTTGCCGACCTCGTCGATGTCGGGCGTCCGGATGCACTTCTGCACGCTCACCGCGCGCGGGAACGGCGGGGTGCGCTGACCCAGGAAGTACGGCACGAACTGCACCATGCCGGCGTTGATGAACAGCAGGTTCGGGTCGTCGATGGCCGGCAGCGGGGCGCTCGGCACGACCGTGTGCCCGTTGGCCTCGAAATGCGCCAGATAGCGCCGCTTGATCTCCGCCGTCTTCATCGGGTCCCCTCCTGGCCGTCCTGGCCGTCGTCATACAGCTCGCCCTCGGCGAACGCCTGCTGGATCTGCTGTTCCCGCTCCGTCATGCCGTCGCGGACGTCATCCACGAAGCTACGCATCGACTCGACCAGGCCGCCAGCGGATTGGGACAGCGAGGTGGCGATGCCGGACGGGGTGAACTCGTTCGCCTTGCGGGTGAGTTTGCGAACGACGAGGGCGCCGACGGCCAGGCCGACGCCCAGCCAAAGCAGGCGCTTCATGTTTTCCCCTTTATTAGCTACGGGCCTTGCGGCGCTGCTTGATCGTGGCCCGGACCTCGCGGTCCTCGTCGGCGTTGCGCCGGTTGTTCACGGCCTTGCGCAGGCCGTACCCGAACGAGGCCACCTTGACCAGCGGGTTGGCCGCGGCGGCCGCCACGACGGTGGACAGGTTGGCCACGTTGGCGGAGACGTGGGCGGCGTGCTCGGTGATCGTGTCGACCTTGGCCAGCTGGATGTTCACACCGTCCAAAGAGACCTGGACCTGGCCGAGAGTGGCGTTCACGTTGTCCACGGTCGTGTTGACATTGCTCAGCAGCGGGCCGGTCCGCACGGTGAGGTCGTCGATCGCGCGGGTGGCGGCATCGACGGTGCGGCCGAGCTTGAGAATCGGCACGGCCAGCACGATGACGAGCATCAGGAAGGCGCCCGCCGCGATCAGTCCTGCGATTTCTCCGGCGTCCATCAGGCGCTTCTCCTCTACGGGTGGCAGGTCAACGTGCAGACCCTACCGTCCGTGACATCCGCCCGCCTCATGACGCCGCGGGTGTCGGCTCCAAGAGGGGATCGTTCGACAATCCGGGGTCCGGCGTCTCGCCGAGCTGCGGCTTGTCCTGCCGCTCCGGCTTGCCCCGGGTGTCCGTGATCGCGTTCTGCACCTTGATGCTGACCGTCGACCCGACGCACTTCTTGGTGGACGGTGTGGCGTTCGCCGAGGGCAGCGCGCCCGGGTCCTGGGCGGCCACCTGGTCGACGGCACACTCGGGCAGGCGTACCCAGAGATCCAGAGTGAACTCGTCGCGCTTCCAGCAGCTGTAGGTCCCCTGATCCGCGGCGACCGGCACCTCCGGGCACTCGCCGACCTTCCAGCTGGTCCAGCCCGCATCGGTCAGGGCGGTGGTGTACGCCGCCGTGGTCTCCTTGAACGGCTTGGCCGACTGGGCCTCGCGCTCCCGGAACCGGCAGTCCAGGAAGCACCACCGGCTGCCGCTGCCGTTGTCCTCCACCTGCTGCGACGCCCAGGAGGGCACGTCCAGCGAGTCGAGCGAGCCGAAGACCGGGTCCTTGCTGGCCGACCGCAACCCGAACAGAGCCGGAAGCACCACGAGCACGACGACCGCCAGCGAGAGCAGCGTCACCACCCTCAGCTGCCGCCGGCTGCGCATCTTGTTGCGCAACTCCTCGGAGGCTCCGCGAAGACCCCCGCCAAGCTCTTTCTCACTGCCGGGTCGCTCTTCACCAGCGGCCCGTACGCCCGGAGCTCCACCCCGCGGCAGACCAGCGGGCGCCTTGACCGCCGCTCCCGCCCGAGCCGTCCCGACCGAGGCCGCGCCCACGGACGCCGCCCCCACCGAGGCCGCACCGACCGAGGCAGCACCGACCGACGCCGCCCCCACCGACGCCGCCCCCACCGAGGCCGCACCGACGGATGCCGCCCCGACCGAGGCTGTGCCCACCGGAGCCGCCCCGACCTGGGTCGCGCCCATCGCCGCCGACGCCGCGCCCACCGGTCCCGGGCCACCGCCCGGCCCACCGTTGCGCCCGCCACGACCGCCCGGCGGGGGCCCGGCCTGCGCCGCACCGACCCGCCCCGGAAGAGGCTGCCCGTGCTGCCCCGAAACCGGCTGCCCCGGCAGAGCTTGGCCACGCTGCCCACCGGAGACGGGCCGCCCCGGCAAAGCCTGACTGTCCTGCGGATCACGCAGCCCATGCTGCCCACCCGAGACCGGCCGCCCCGGCAAAGCCTGACTGTCCTGCGGATCACGCAGCCCATGCTGCCCACCCGAGACCGGCCGCCCCGGCAAAGCCTGACTGTCCTGCATCGGATCCGAGCCCGGACGCATCCCGCCGGCCGTGCGCCCACCGGGCCCCGGCCGCCGGCCATCCGCGCCGACCGGTCCCGAGCGCATGCCGTCCACGCCCACCGGCCCCGAGCGCATGCCGTCCACGCCCACCGGCCCCGAGCGCATGCCGTCCACGCCCACCGGGCCGTCGACACCGATCGGGCCGGAGCGCATGCCGTCCGGGCCGATCGGGCCCGAGGGCATACCGTCCACACCGATCGGCCCCGACGGCATCCCGTCGACGCCCGGCGGCGGAGTGCCCGGGCCCTTGCGGGGTCCCCGGCCGCGGTTGATCGGTCCCGAAGTCTCACCGGGCCGCTGCGCGGCCCCACCCGCCATGGCACCGGCCCGCCCCGGCACGGCCGGCGTGCGCGCGCCCTGCCGCCCAGGCACCACCGGTGGCACGACCTTGGCCGCGGCCCGCGCCGTCCCACCGGCCATGGGGCCGACCGGCCCGGTCCCGCCCGGACCGCCAGGCCCGCCCTTGCCGGGCACACCACCGGGGCCACCCGCGCCGGGGCCACCCATGCCGGGCCCACCAACGCCGGGGCCACCACCAGGGCCACCCGCGCCGGGGCCACCCATGCCGGGCCCACCAACGCCGGTTCCGCCGCCGGGGCCACCAACGCCGATTCCGCCGCCGGGCCCACCAACGCCGGGCCCACCGGGTCCGCCCTGTGCCGGCACCCCGCGGCCACCACGACCGCGCGACCCGGTCCCGGGCGTCCCGGAAAGATCCTGCGAACGACGACGACCGGGCTCGGCCGCGCCGTGGCGTCCGGTGCTCTCGCCGTCGGCGGGGCCGCTGTGCCGCCCGGTGGACTCGCCACCATGCCGGCCGGTCGGCTCGTCACCCGGATAGCCGGGCCCGCCGCCCGGGAAGCTCGACCCCGAACCCCCACCGCCGAAGCGCCCACCAGCAGGCGGCCCACTGGCCGGCGACGCGGGCCCGCCACCGGCATAGCGACCACCCGAGGGCGGCCCACTCGCCGGCGACACGGATCCGCCGTAACGCCCACCCGAAGGCGGACCACCGGCGGGCGAAGAAGGCTGCGCCGCACCGCCGTAACGACCACCCGGCGGCGGACCACCGGCCGGTGAAGAAGGCTGCGCCGCACCGCCGTAACGACCACCCGAAGGCGGACCACCGGCGGGCGAAGAAGGCTGCGCCGCACCGCCGTAACGACCACCCGAAGGCGGACCACCGGCCGGTGAAGAAGGCTGCGCCGCACCGCCGTAACGACCACCCGGAGCCGGACCATCCGCGGGCGCGCCACCGTAACGACCACCCGGAGCCGGACCATCCGCGGGCGCGCCACCGTGACGGCCGGTCGGAGCCGGGCCGTCGGGGGGCACACTGCCGTGGCGACCGGTCGGAGCCGGGCCGTCGGCGGGCACGCCGGGCATGGGCGCGCCGCCGCCGTGGCGGCCGGTCGGGGGTGGGCCACCGGCGGGAGACGCGGGCCGCGCGGCACCACCGGCGGGTGACGCGGAGCGGGGAGCGCCACCGGCGGGAGACGCCGGCCGGGCGGCGCCACCGGCGGGAGACGGGGACCTGGGGACGCCACCGGCGGGTGGCCCGGACCGGGCAGCGCCACCGGCGGGAGACGCGGGCCGGGCGGCGCCGCCGCCGGGCATGCCCTCGGTGCGGAAGCGGTCGCGCGGGCCGGCCGATGAGGTGGGGCGGGACGCCGGGGAGACCGGGCGCGACGCGGGCGAGACCGGGCGCGGCGCCGGCACCTCGGGGGCGTTGCCCGAGAGCGGGACGGCCGGGATCGGGCCGGAGGTCGACGGGTCGAGCTGGCGGCCGTCGGCGTAGCGGCCCGGGGTGGGCGGCGTCGCGTAGGCGGCCTGGTCGCCACGGCCCCGGACCTGCCCGGGAACCTGCGGCGGCCCGGCCGGAGCGGCGCGGCGGGCGCCCTCGGGGGCCGAAACCGGCGCCGGACCCATCGGGGGCCGGCCCGGCGGCGGAGTCTGCTGCGACGGCGGCATCGGCCCGGGCGCCTGACGCGGCGCGGGGGCGGAACGCCCGGCGCGGGCGGCGGGCGAGTTCACCGGACCGGAGTTGGCCTGATCGACCCACGCGGCCGCGGGATGGGCGCCGCTCGGCTCCTGCCAGCCGGGGGTGGGGCCACGCGAGCCGTCGGGCTGGCCGGGCACGGCGCCGCGGGGGCCGTCGGGCTGGCCGGGCATGGCGCCACGGGAGCCGTCGGGACGGCCAGGAGCGCTCCCACGAGGCCCGTCCGGCCGTCCGGGCGCGGCGCCACCGGGCGAACCCACGCGGCCGGGCGCGCCACCACGAGCCGGGGCGTCCGAAGCCGGACCACGACCAGGAGCATCCGTGGCCGGAGCGCGACCGGGAGCGCCGGCCACGCCGCCACGACCGGGAGCATCCGGGGCCGGGCCCCGACCGGGAGCGGGAGCGCCGGCGGGGTCCTCGGGGGAATCAGCCGTCGGGAAGGAGCCGCTCGAGGACTGCCACCCGGCGGCGCCTCCGCCGAAGGGGAGGTCGTCCTGCGGAGGGTGGTCGTCGGGGCCGGGGGCCAGGCGTCCGGACTTGCTCAAACGGGTCTCGCCGGCCAGGGTGCCGGGGCCGATCGCGCCGCGTTCCTGCTTGGCCGTGCGCAAGTCGTCCAGCCAGCCGGTTTCCTCCCGCGGCACCTCCACGGGCTCCGTCGGCTCGGGACGGCCACGACCGAACCGCCGGCCCTTGCGGGCGGCGGCATCGTTGCGCAGGTCGGCCTCGTCGTCGGGCCGTTCGGCACCGCGCGATTTCACGGCTGTTCCCTTCCGGCGGCTTCGCCGCTGTCGTCGGTAACCGAGGAGCTAACCGAAGAGCGTGACGCATCGGGGCCCGATCCACCACCCGCCGCGCGGTCGGCTGTCTCGGCCGAAGCGTCCGCGCCGGGGACCGGTGCGGACGCCGGGCGGGCCGGGGCGGGCAGGCCGCGGACGATCCGGCGCAGGCGCGGAACACGGTCGCTGACTGCGCGTTCGGCCCCGTGGTCGGTCGGCTGGTAGTACTCCGCGGCGGTCAGATCGTCGGGGATGTACTGCTGGGTCACGACGCCGCGCGGGTCGTCGTGGGGATACCGATATCCGCGACCGTGACCTAGGCCACGTGCCCCGGGATAGTGCGCGTCTCGCAGGTGTGCCGGCACCGCGCCGCCACGTCCCGCCCGTACGTCTGCCATCGCGGAACCCAACGCCGTGGTGACGCTGTTGGACTTGGGTGCCGTGGCCAGATGCACGACCGCCTGGGCCAGGTTCAGCTGGCACTCGGGCAGGCCGATCAGTTGTACGGCCTGGGCCGCCGCCGTCGCCACGACCAGCGCCTGCGGGTCGGCCATCCCCACGTCCTCGCTCGCGAAGATCACGATGCGCCGGGCGATGAACCGCGGGTCCTCCCCCGCCACCAGCATCCGGGCCAGGTAGTGGAGCGCCGCGTCGGGGTCGCTGCCGCGCATGCTCTTGATGAACGCGCTGGTCACGTCGTAGTGCGCGTCGCCGTCCCGGTCGTAGCGCACGGCCGCCACGTCGACGGCCCGCTCCGCGGTCTCGAGGTCGATGACCGGCGCGGCCGGGCCGGCGGCGGTCGAAGCAGCGGCGGTCGAAGCAGCGGCCGTCGAAGCGGCGGCCTCGAGGGCGGTCAGCGCCTTGCGCACGTCGCCCGACGCCAGGCGTACGAGATGGTCCTCGGCCTCGTCGGAAAGCGTGACCCGCCCGCCCAGCCCGCGCTCGTCGGTGATCGCGCGGCGCAGCAACCGGCGGACGTCCTCGTCACCGAGCGTCTGGAGGGTGAGCAGCACGCAGCGCGACAGAAGAGGCGAAATGATGGAGAAGTACGGGTTCTCCGTCGTCGCCGCGAGCAGCGTGACCGTGCGGTCCTCGACCGCCGCGAGCAGCGAGTCCTGCTGGGTCTTGCTGAAGCGGTGCACCTCGTCGATGAACAGGACGGTGGGCGGGCCGCCGTGGCGCCGCTCGCGCCGGGCCGTCTCGATCACCGCGCGCACGTCCTTGACGCCGGCCGTGAGCGCCGACATGGCGACGAACTTGCGGTTGGTGGCCGCCGCGACGAGGTGCGCGATCGTGGTCTTGCCGGTGCCGGGCGGGCCCCAGAGGATCACCGACATCGGGCTGTCGCCGGTCACCAGCTGGCGCAGCGGGCTGCCGGGCGCGAGCAGATGCTCCTGGCCGACCAGCTCGTCGAGGCCGGCGGGGCGCATGCGGACGGGCAGCGGCGAGTCGGCGGAGGGTGCGCTGAAGCCGGTGGCCGAGTTGGCCGCCGGTGCGCCGCTCGGCTGGCTCAACGCGAACAGCCCGTCCATTTCCATCGGCACCGACAGTACCGGCCCGGCCCGCGTTGCCCGAATTGTCACAACGCGGAACGGGCCGGTCACGGAAAGCGGTCAGCCGCGACCGGGGCGACGCCCGTAGAAGCGGCGGCCCGAGCCGGAGCCCGCGCGCGGCCCGCTGCCGACGCCGGCCAGGTAGAGCGCGATGAGCAGCAGACCGAGCAGGGTCAGGGTCTGGAAGTTGAGCAGATCGTGGGCGCCCAGGTCGGTGTCGAACAGGTCGAGCAGGAGGGCGATGCCGAAAACGACGGCTGCGGCAATGGCGAGCATGGGTAGCCTCCGGGGGGGTTGAGAGCCTTCTGACGTGCAGATACCCCAGTGGGGGTGGCCGTCAAACTCCACCGTGGATCTACCCGAGCGCATTCACCGCCTTCGCGATGACCAAGGCCGCCGTGGCGAGCGAGATCGCCGACTCCAGCGCCATGCCGCTCTTCGCCCCGCGGGTCATCGGCAGGGTGTCGGTCGGGCTGAACGCGGTCGCGTTGGTGAACGCGACATACAGGTAATCGAGAAACCGCGGTTCCCACTCTTTGTGGGCCATGTCCGGCGAGGTCATCGGCGGGAACAAGAAGTCGGGGTACGGGTCGGAGCCGTGCGCCCGGGCGACCGGTCCCCCGCGATCGAGCTCCCAGAACCAGACCGCGAAGGTGAGCACGTTCATCAGGTAGATCCCGGCCCCGGTGCCGAGCAGCTGGGCGGCGCTGCCGGTGTCGTACCCGGTGACGATGTCGCGGATCAGCATCGCCACCGACCACACGGTGCCGAGGCTGGCCACCGTGATCAGGCCGAGTGCGAGCATCCGCAGCACCGGGGTGTCCCGCTTCATCTTCCCCGGGTCGGCGGCGATCAGCACCGCCGCGAGCACCACCTCGACCAGCGGGAACACCCAGCGCGGGCCGAGCGTGAGCCGGTCGGGCAGGAACCATTGGATCGCGATGATCGCCACCATCGCGACGGCAACCGGCAGGCGGCGCTCACCCTCGGTGTGGCGCCGCCAGGCCGGAAGCTTGCCGGGCTCGATCTCGGTCGCTCAGTTCGAGTGCTCGACCGGCGCGGCCTGGCCGTCGGTGCCGGGCTTGCCCGCGGTCGCCTTCGGCTTCGCGTCGATGCCGGCCTCGAGGCGCTGCTGCGCGGTGATCGGCGTCGGCGCCGTGGTCAGCGGGTCGTAGCCGCCGCGGGTCTTCGGGAACGCGATGACCTCGCGGATCGAGTCGTTGCCGGACAGCAGCATGCAGGTGCGGTCCCAGCCGAGCGCGATGCCGGCGTGCGGCGGCGGCCCGTACTTGAACGCCTCGAGCAGGAAGCCGAACTTGTCCTGCGCCTCCTCCGGCGTGATGCCGAGCAGGTCGAAGACCCGGCTCTGCACGTCGGCGCGGTGGATACGGACGCTGCCCCCGCCGATCTCGTTGCCGTTCACGACGATGTCGTACGCGTAGGCGAGGGCCTGGTCGGGCGCCTCCTCGAACCGGTCGAGCCACTCGTTGTTGGGCGAGGTGAAGGGGTGGTGGACCGCGGTCCAGCCGCCCTCGTCAGTCTTCTCGAACATCGGGGCGTCGACGACCCAGCAGAATGCCCAGGCGCTCTCGTCGACCAGCTTGGCCCGCTTGGCGATCTCGATGCGGGCCGCGCCGAGCAGCTCCTGGGCCTCGCGACGCTCGTTGGCCGCGGCAAAGAAGATCGCGTCACCGGGCTTGGCCCCGACCGCGTCGGCCAGGCCGGACAAATGCGCTTCTGACAGATTTTTCGCGACCGGTCCGCGGGCCTCGCCGGTCGACTCGTCGAGCACCACGTAGGCCAGGCCGCGAGCGCCGCGGGCCTTCGCCCAGTCCTGCCATCCGTCGAGTTCCTTGCGGGTCTGCGAGGCGCCGCCCGGCATCACGACCGCGCCGACGTAGCCACCGGCCGCGATCGCGCCGGCGAACACCCGGAACTCGGTGCCGCGGAGATAGTCCGTCAATTCGGTCAGTTCGACTGAATACCGCAAATCCGGCTTGTCGGAACCGTACCGGTTCATCGCGTCGGTCCAGGTGATCCGCGGGATCGGGAGCTGCACCTGGTAGCCGGCCAGCTCGCTCCACAGCTTGGCGACGATCTCCTCGCCGAGCTCGATGATGTCGTCCTGGGTCACGAACGACATCTCGATGTCGAGCTGGGTGAACTCGGGCTGGCGGTCGGCGCGGAAGTCCTCGTCGCGGTAGCAGCGGGCGATCTGGTAGTACCGCTCCATGCCGGCGACCATCAGCAGCTGCTTGAACAGCTGCGGGGACTGCGGCAACGCGTACCAGGTGCCGGGCTGCAGGCGTACCGGCACCAGGAAGTCACGCGCGCCCTCGGGCGTCGACCGGGTCAGCGTCGGCGTCTCGATCTCGTTGAAGTCGCGGGCGTGCAGCACCTCGCGGGCGATCTGGTTGGCGCGGCTGCGCAGGCGCAGCGCCGCGGCCGGGCCGGACCGGCGCAGGTCGAGGTAGCGATACTTGAGGCGGAGGTCGTCGGCCGCGGTGATCGTGTCGTCGACCGGCAGCGGCAGCGCCGCGGCCTCGGAGAGCACGGTCAGCTCGCTGGCGACGACCTCGATCGCGCCGGTGGCGAGGTCGGGGTTCTCGTTGCCCTCGGGGCGCGGGTTCACCTGGCCCGCGACCTTCACGCAGAACTCGTTGCGCAGGGCGTGCGCGTCCTCCTCGCGGAAGACCACCTGCACCACCCCGGAGGCGTCACGGAGATCGACGAAGATGACCCCGCCGTGGTCGCGCCGGCGGGCCACCCACCCGGCGAGCGTCACCGTCGTGCCGGCGTCGCTCGCGCGGAGGCTGCCGGCGTCATGGGTACGGATCACGGGAACTCGACTCCTCACTTGTCACAATGCGCAACGGCCATTCTGTCAGGAGTCAGCCGGTCACTTTCCATGAGGTGGCGCGCATGCCGGCGGTGCCGGTCGTGCCGACGTCGGTGATCTCCACGAGCGAGATCGAGGCCGGGATGGCGGCGGTCAACACGCACAACACGGCGCCCTTGCGCACCTGGACGCTCCCGCCGGGCCCGATCGGGCTGGTCCGGATGGCCCGCTGGCAGCCGTCCGCGTCGAGGTCGGCGTCCTTGACCTCGGCGCCGGCCACCGCGCCCGGGCCGAGCGTGAGGCGGGGGACGTCCTGGCCGCAGCGGCTGTCGTAGCGCAGATCGCTGACCTTCTCGTCGGCGTTCGAGCGGGGTTCGTCGAGGTCGAGGAAGAGCACGGCGGCGCAACCGACCTGCACACGCAAAGGCTCCTGGGCGTACGTGACATCGAAGCCCGTGTCGCCGCCGGCGTGCGTCGCCGTCGCGGCCGGACCGTTCAGCGCGACGAGCTTGGCGACGGTCAGCGCACGCCAGCCGGCCAGCACCGCGACGGCGGAGGTGAGCAACGCGAAGACGGCGACCATCAGGGCCAGCCCGGCGAGCCGGTCGCGTACCCGGGAATGATGATCCTCGATCGGCTCGGTGGGACCGTCGATGCCGTCCTCGCGAGGGCGATTGATCGGGTACGGGTGGCGGGGGCCCGCGTTACCCGGGCCCACGTTGCCCGGGCCGGTCTTCGCGGGGTTGTTCCGTGAGTTGACATTGTTGGCGGCTCGAAACACGGACATATGGCAGCTCCGGAGTTTCCCTCGACCGGCAAAAGGCGTAAAGGGGACCCTAGGCAGTGGGATCATTCGATCCCATCCCCCGCCGAGGCGACTCACCTCTGCGGGCGACACCGCCGTAGAATCGCCGGGTGGCGTCCGAATCCCGCACGCTCGACACCCTGGACCGCCAGATCCTCCACGCCCTCCAGGTCGCCCCGCGTGCGCCCTTCGCCCGTGTCGCCACCGTGCTCGAGGTGTCGGAGCAGACGGTCGCCCGCCGATTTCAGCGGATGCGGGGCGCCGGCGTCGTCCGGGTCCTGGCCCGCTCCGAGCCGATCCAGCGGCCCGGCACCTCGTACTGGACGCTGCGCATCGGTTGCCGCCCCGGCGCGGCCGGCCCGCTCGCCGACGCCCTGGCCCGCCGCGAGGACACGTCGTGGGTCAGCATCGGGGCCGGCGGCGCCGAGATCACCTGCCAGGCCGAGGTCGTCTCCGGGCAGCCCACCGGCCTGCTGCACCACCTGCAGAAGACGTCGAGCGTGCTGACCTTCCGGGCGCACCAGATGATGCACCGCTTCCCCGGCCGGGGTGAGGTCGACTGGGTGGCGCCCGACCACGACCTGTCGCCCGGGCAGCGTGACTTCCTGGTCGAGGGCGCGTCGGTGCCGGCCACGATCCGCCCGGTGATGAACCCGACATCGGACGCCGCCCTGACCGACGAGGACCTGCCGCTGCTCGACGAGCTGGGCCGCGACGGCCGGGCGAGCTGGGCGACGCTGGCGGCGGCGACCGGCTGGAGCCAGCGGCAGGTCGCCCACCGGGTCAACGAGCTGACCGCGGCCGGGGCGATCTACTTCCACCTGGACGTGGCCAACGCGGCGACCGGCATGCACACGGTGGCGAACCTGTGGTTGACGGTGGCCCCCGCCCACCTGGCCGCCGTCGGCGCCCGGCTGGCCGACCACCCCGAGATCGCCTTCGTGGCCGCGATGACCGGCCAGACCAACGTGATGGCGTCGGCCCTGTTCGCCGACGCCGAGGGGATGTACCGCTACATCACCACCAAGGTGGCCGAGATCGAAGGCATCCAGAGCGTCGAGATCGTGCCCCAGCTGACCCGCCTCAAGCAGTCCAACTCCCTGATGCGCGACGGCCGCGTCGGCGAGCCACCGCGCTGAGTCAGGGCCGCGGCTTCCGGGCGTACGCCTCGATCTCGATTTTCATCCGTGGGTCGGCGAGGCCGCACACCATCATCGTGGCCGCCGGCCGGATGTCGCCGAACGCGGCCCGCAGCACCGGCCAGCAGGGCTCGAAGTCGGCGCGGTCGGGCAGCAGATAGCGCACGCGGACGACGTTCCCGAAGTCGCAGCCGGCCTCGGCCAGCGCCGCCCCGATGTTACGCAGGCACTGCCGGGCCTGCTCGACCACGTCGCCGGAGATCGTCATCGTCGCGTAGTCGAACCCGGTCGTCCCCGACACGTGCACCTGGTCGCCGTCGACGACCGCCCGCGCGTACCCGATCTGCTCCTCGAACGTCGAACCGCTGAGGATCACCTGTCGTTCAGTCACCCGGCTCACGCTACTTACTCCTTTGTGGACCGCGTCAGGCCTCGCGACGCTCTGTCGCCCCGATGCCGCGGCGCACGGTCGCCCGGACCCCGCGTCGCTCCTTCGCCCGACAGCCGACGCCCCGACGCCCGTTCGGTGAGATGCACCGACACGCCCTCCGCAGAAGTCGCGGCGCCTTCACCTGGCCGGGGCCTCTCGGCCGTGTCCGGTCAGCCCGATCCCGGGACCGCCTGCCCTGCGAATGTTCGCACTCACGAGAAAGCTCACACCCCAGAACGGGTGCGGCCCGGCCAAACGGGAGATTGTTGTCATCCAGCGCCGCGATCCCGTTCCCGATCATCGAGGACGACCACGCCCTCGACCACCGGGACCGGGACCATGAACCGCGGGCCGAAGCCGCCCAGCCGCAGTGGCCCAGCCGCCGGCGCGCCTGGGCCGCTGCGTCGGTCAACCGACCTCGACCAGCTCCGGCTTCTCGACCGGGGCCGCCGGCGCCGGACGTACCAGCACAAAGACGGCCAGAGCGCACAGCAACCCGACCGCCCCGCTGATGGAGAACCCGGCGTCGAGACCGGCCGCCGCCGCCGAGTGGATCACCGACGACGGGATCTGATCGGCGAGCCGCGCGGCCTGGCCCCCCGCGACGGCGTGCGCCGCCTCCGCCGACCCGAGGTGGTCGGCGGCGCGGGAGGCGAAGACCGTTCCCAGCACGGCGATGCCGATCGCGTACCCGAGCTGCCGCGACGTGGTCAGCGAACCCGCCGCCATGCCGCCGCGCTCGTGCGGCACCGCGCCCATGGCCGAGGACGCCAGCGACGGCATCACCAGGCCGACGCCGAGGCCGACGACCGAGTACCCGGCGATCAGCGCCGGCCAGCTCGAGCCGGCGTGCACCAGCAGGCCGGAGAGCAGGCTGCCCAGGCCGATCAGCAGCATGCCGCCACCGATGACCAGGCGCGGGGAGCGGCCGTGCAGGCGGGCGCCGGCGATGCCCGAGGCGAGCACCGAGCAGATCGACATCGGCAGGCCGGTGAGCCCGGCCTGGAGCGGGGACAGCCCGACCACCGACTGAAGCCAGATCGACGTGTAGGTGAAGGCCGCGAACGCCGCGAAGTTGACCAGCAGGCCGGCCAGCAGGATGCCGGAGAACGAGCGGTTCTTCAGAAGCTTCAGATCGAACATGGCGTACGGCGTCCGCAGCTCGATGAGCGCGAAGGCGGCGAGGGCGACGGCCGAGACCACGAGCAGCCCCCACGTGTTGATCGACGACCAGCCCTCGTCGTTGGCCCGGATCACGGCGAAGGTGAGCGCCCCGGCCGCGACCGTGAAGGTGACCGTGCCCCAGAGATCGAACTTCTGGCGCCGGACCACGCCGTCGTGCCCCAGTGTGCGGAAGCACATGATCACGGCGGCCACGCAGATCGGCAGGTTGACCAGGAAGATCCAGCGCCAGCTCAGGCCCTCGGTGAGCAGGCCGCCGAGGATCGGGCCGACGGCCGAGGCCGCGCCCGAGACGCCACCCCAGATGCCGTACGCGACCCCCCGGTCCCGCCCCTGGTAGGAGCTGTTGAGCAGGGCGAACGTCGTGGTGAACATCGCCGCGGCGCCGGCGCCCTGCACGATCCGGGCCCCGACGAGCAGCGCCGGGCCGGCGGCGAGCCCGCAGGCCAGCGACGCGAGGGCGAAGACGATCAGGCCGCCGACGTAGAAGCGGCGATGCCCGTACATGTCGCCGAGCGCGCCGGCGCCGAGCAGCAGCACGCCGAGCGACAGGGCGTACCCGTCGATCACCCACTGCAGCGAGCTGAACGAGGTGCTCAGGTCGATGGCCATCTGCGGCAGCGCCACGTTCACGATGGTCACGTCGATGAGCAGCATGAAGGTGCCGAGACACACGGTCACCAGGGGCCACCATTTACGCATGGCAGGTACTTCCTTAGGACGCGGTTGATTTCCGCCCCCACTGTCGGTCCCCGCCCGCGCAAACACCCAGCCAGCAGCGCCGATCCGGCCTATTCCGTCATCGCCGTCGCAGGTAGCGCGGAATCCGCCGCGTCACGGGACCAGGGGCTCAAGAACCGCCATCGACGAACCACCCGTCCAGCAGCACCGGCACGGCCTTGCTCGCGCCGACCGCCGCGGCCACCTCGACATCGCCGGAGAAGCCGAAACCGCGCAGCTCACGGCCGCTGACCGACTCGCGCAGGGCGTCACCGAGGCCCTCCGAGACGCCGCGGTACGCCCACAGCGCCGCCTCCGCCTCGGGCGAGAACCCTTGCGGCGGCCCGTCGGCGAACCCGTCGAGGAACGCCCCGGCGCCGAGCAGGTCTTCGATCGCGGGCCGCAGCGACCCGTCCGGCCACCGCTCCCCCGACGCCACCACGCCGACCGGCCGGTCGCCGGCCCGCTCCCGCACCCAGGCCGCGGCCGCCGCCGCGTTGCGCATCGACACCCCGACCACCGTCACCCCGGCGTCGGCGAGCCGCACCGAGATGGCCGACCCGTTCGGCGAGGGCAGCACGAGCCGGTCGATGCCCTCGGCCCGCAGGTTGGCGTGCAGGATGCTCTCCGGCGAGAGCGTCACCTGGCCGGGACCGGCCTCCTTGCGCAGCACCGCGAGCATCGCGCCGTGGCGCCGGGCCACGTCGACCGCCGAGTCGTCGCGCCACCGGTACGGCAGCACGTGCAGGCCCTGCTCGATCGCCACGGTCAGGGTCGTGGTGAACGACAGCACGTCGACCACCGCGACGTAGGCCGCCTCGGGCGACACCGCGTCGGCGCCGACCGGACCCCAGTCGAACCGGACCCGGTAGCCGCCCTGCCCGTCAGCGAGGCTCATGGCTCGCAGTCTGCCAGCACCGCAGGCATCGCCGCGAATGAATCTCTCACCCGGGCCCGCCCACCTCCTTCAGGTCGAAGCGCCAGTCGTGGCAGCGGATCGGATGGCCTTTCGGGTACTCGAAATCGGTCTCGCCGAGCAGCTCGAACCCGGCCTTGCGGCAGATCGCGTTGGACGCCTCGTGCGCCATCTTGGGATAGGCGTGCGCCCAGCGGTGCCGCCCCTCGGCCGCGGCCAGCCCGACCGCCGCGACCGTGGCGCCGACCGCCAGCCCGCGGCCCTGGAAGCCGGGCAGCACCTTCCATCCCATCTCGTAGACGGTCTGGCCGAGCCACTCCCGATCCCAGAAGCCGACCGAGCCGACCGGGTCGGGCTCGTCGTCGACCATGATCAGCAGCATGCTGCCGGTGCCGTCGCGGGCGTTGCCGACGATGCGCCGATGCCGCGACATGATCGACTCCTCGGACTCGACGCCGCCGAGGTAGGCCTGCATCTCGGGTGTGTTGGCCCGGCGCTCGAGCGCCGGGCCCCGCTCGTCCCAGGGCTCCAGCCAGAAGTTCGTCATGGCCGGCATGCTGCTCCGGGGGTACGACAATTTCTCAGAAGTACGTCTCCAGCACGTCGACGACCCGGTGGTCCCGATCGACGACCGGGATGTGCCGCCACTTGTCGAAGGCCGTGCACGGGTGCGAGATGCCGAACCGGATCAGGTCGCCCGGCGTGAGCCCGTCGGCGGCCAGGTACGTGTGGTGGTCGTTCAGCTTGATCACCGAGATGCCGGCCGCCTCGAGCGACTTTCCGTCACGCCGCACCTCGAACGGCACCGGCAGCCCCTCGTCGAACGGCGCGTCCCGCTTGCCCATCCCGATGATCGCGAGCCCCGGCTCCGGCGCCGACAGCACCTGCGCCCAGATCTCCAGCGCCGCGGTCAGCGGCCCCTCCGCCGGAACCCGGCGGAACGGCGTCCGCTCGGAATAGAAACCGTCGTCGTGGGTGACCGACGCGCCGCTGCGCAGGATCACGCGCACGTCGCCGGGCAGCGCCGCCAGCCGGACGACCACCCGGTCGAACCATGCGCTCCCACCCGCCGAGACCAGCGGAAACGCGATCCCCGCCGCCTTCAGCCGCACCACCCCGGCCACGACCTGGTCGAGGAAGTCGTCCACCTCGAGCTGGGTCTGCAGCTGACCCTCGTACGCGGTGACGCCGACCAGCTCGAGACGCTCGGCGTCGTGCGCGGCCCGGGCGACGGCCTCCAGCTCGTCGAGCGTGCGCACCCCGGTGCGGCCGTTCGCGTGCCCGAGCTCGGCGAAGACGCGCAGGCGCCCCTCGGGCACGGCGGCCGCCGCGGCCACGCCGGCGAGCGAGTCGACCTGGAAGTAGATGCCCTCCTGGCCGGCCAGCCAGCGCAGCGCGACCGGGTCGAGCACCTCGTTGGCGATCAGGATCCGCTCGACGCCGAGCCGGCGCAGCACCAGCGCCTGGTTCGGGGTGGCGACGGTCATGCCCCAGGCACCGGCCGCGAACTGGGCCGCGATCAGGCCCGGGGCCATCGTGGTCTTGGCATGCGGGGCGAAGTCGAGATCGTGCCGCTTGCTGTACTCGGCCATGGTCGCGATGTTCGCGAGGGCCGCCTCCCGGCGCAGCACGAGCACCGGCCAGGTGAAGCCGCCGTCGAACAGGCCCGGCTCGCTCGCGGCGAACTCACCGGCCGTCATCTCCCGATCGGGCAGGAAGAATCCCTTGCTGCGCCAGTCGACCCGCGCCTCCGGCACGTCCACGTCCGTCCCCTCTCGGCTCTGCTCCCGATCAGGGTTGCACGACCAGCCGCCGCCCGCGCAGATCGGTCCGCTGCCAGGCCGCCTCGATGTCGCTCAACGGCGCCTTGAGAAGCCCGAACGTGAGCTCGCCGGCCAGCGTCCACCGCACGACCTGCCCATATGCCTCCCCGATCGTCTCGCCGTCGAGCCCCTTCGCGGCGCCATAGATCTCCACCCCCGAGGTCCGCAGGCTCTCGGCCGCAAGGTGGAGCCCCGCGCCCGCGGACTGTCCGATCGACACCAGACGAACCGGCCGGGCGAACGAGAAGGAGGTAGGCACCATGGCCCGCAGAAGGAGCTCGGTGGGCCGGCCCCAGAGGAAATCAACAACAACATCACTGCGCATTTCCCCGTACGCGCGAATCAGCTCTTGATCGGGCAGGCTCGTGTTGATCACCTCGTCGGCGCCGAGCTCGCCGAGTTGCGCGTCGTCCCGCCCGCTGGCGATGACCCGTCCCGCCCCCAGCAGGCGCGCGACCTGCACGGCAAGCCGCCCCGCGACGCCGGTGGCCCCCTGCACCAGCACCGTCTCCCCCGGTTGAAGACCGGCCGCCACCTGCATCGACATGCCACTGATCGCGCTGCCCAGCACGGTCGCGACCGCCGGATCGATCCCCTCCGGAACCGGCGCGAACGCCCCCTCCTTGATCACCGCCCGCTCGGCCAGAGCCCCGTACGGCGGCCGGATCCCGCCGAACCCCACGAGCCGCCCGTCCGGCAGCGTCCCGACCCCGTCGAAGCACGGAATGGCGGGAAGCTCCGGCATCATCTCGCCGGCCGCGTAGTGGGTGCCCGCCGCCACCGCCCGATCGACGTTCTCGACCGGCACCGCCACCACGTCGACGATCACTTCACCGTCGCCCGCCACCGGCTCCGGAAACTCCTCGTAGCGCGGAACACCGTCCCGCTCGTGCAGAACCGCCGCCTTCATCGCCGCCGCCCCTCCCCTGTGGAAACAAGTCCCTGTCGAAACCAAGTCCCTGTCGAAACCAAGTCCCTGTGGAAAACCAACTCCCTGTGGAAAACCGAGAAAAGTCGTCGTACCCCGCTGGTTGAGTCCACCCCCACCCGAAGAGGGTGGGGGTCGGGATGCGCGCCTCTTACAGTGTTAGAGGACTCTAACACTGATAGAGTCGGGGGTGTGGCGCTGAGTCGGGACCGGGTCGTGCACGAGGCCGTGGCCCTGCTCGACGCCGAGGGCCTCGACCATGTGACCTTGCGCAAGCTCGCGGCCCGCCTGGGCGTGCAGGCCCCCACGCTGTATTGGCACGTGCCGAACAAGGCGGCCCTGATCACCGCGATAGCCGAGGAGATCCTGGCGCCCCTGCCCACGTCGCGCCCCGCCCCGGCCGAGCGCTGGCAGGATTGGCTGATCGACCTGGCAACGTCCTTGCGCGCGGCGTTGCTGGCCCACCCCGACGGCGCCCGGGTCGTCTCGATGGCGCAGCTGTCCCGGAAGATGGCCGCCCTCTCCGAGCTGGCGATGAGCAGCCTGGTGGAGAAGGGCGTGCCGCTGCATCAGGCGCGCGTGATCGTGCTGACGGTCGAGCGGGTGACGATCGGTTTCGTCCTGGAGGAGCAGGGCCCGCGCCCCGACGAGGAGTCCTTGAAGGACTTCGACATGGCCGAGTTCACCAGCGCCTACCCGACGGTGATCGCCGGCATCACCGAGTACTTCGAGCCGGGCCGCACGGTGGACGACCTGTTCCGCGAGTGCGTCACCCTCACCGTCGAGGGCCCGCGCCTCACCTGAGCGGCTCACCCGCCCGATGAGCGGGATGTTGCCCAGAATCTTGCTCGCCGGCCGGAGGTAGCGCGAGCGCGTCCGGCGCAACGTCGCGGCCGAGTCCGCCCCGAGCGTGACGACCTCGAGAACCCCCCTCCGAGAGCAACCGCAAATCGGCCGTCATCTCGTGCAGCTCGGCCAAGCGGTCCGGCATCGACCGCGGATGCCCCGGAGCGCCGGGCCGGCCATCGGCCGGCCGCGGCCCCGACAACGGCCGATAGTTGACCCCGAGCGCATCCAGCAGCGGGAGATGACCCGAAAGGCGAGCCAGAAACCCGTCGTAGTCGTCCGACGGCGCCGACCAGACCTTCTCGGCGAAGGCGCACAGACGGGGAAAGGCCATGTAGTCGACCCGGGCCGGAGACTCCATGTGCTCGGTCCAGATGTTGGCCTGCCCGCCCAGGATGCGATCCGCGTCCAGCCCCGGCGGCACCGGGTCGAAGGCATAGACGTCCGCCAGCGTCAGCAGGGTGCCCACCGGCGTCGGCTCGCCCGGGTCGTCCGACTGGCGGTAATCGAGATAACACGAAATATCGGGACAAGCCACGACGTCCCGCCCGGCGCGAGCGGCGGCGACGGTCGCAGCAGGACCGCGCCACGCGGCGATCACGGCGTCGGCCGGGGCACCGCGGGCGACGATCTCGTCCCAGCCGAAGACGCGGCGGCCCAGCGAAGCCAGGAACACAGCCATCGAAGCGGTGAACGAAGCCTGCAACGAGGACGCCTCCGGCCGATCCCTCCACTCGTCCACCGGGCATTCGTCGCCGCCGATGCCGATCACGGGGGACGGGAAGATCGAGCAGATGTGGGCGAGCACGTCGCGGCAGAAGGCGTCGGATTCCGGCGTCATGTTCAGGACGTGGGTGGAGATGCCCCACGACGGGCGGACCGGGCCGGCGTAGCCATTCCCGAGCGACGGGTACGCGGCGACCGCCGCCTGCATATGACCGGGCATGTCGACCTCGGGCACGACCGTCACGTGGCGCGCGGCCGCATGCGTCACGATCCGGCGCAGGTCGTCGTCGGTGTAGAACCCGCCGTGCGGCCGCCCGTCGTACCGGCCGTGCTGCCGGGCGCCCCACATCGACGTCGAGCGCCACGCGCCGACGGTCGTCAGGCGTGGCCGGCCGGGGACCTCGAACCGCCACCCCTGGTCGTCGGTCAGGTGCAGGTGCAGCACGTTCAGCTTGTGGAGCGCGGCCAGGTCGATGAACCGCAGCACGTCCGCGACCGGCATGAAGTGGCGGGCCACGTCCAGCATCACGCCCCGCCAGCGGAAGCGGGGCTCGTCCTCGACCCGGCCCAGCGGCACCCCGCGATCGCCGGCGAGCTGCCGCAACGTCTGGCGGCCGTAGAACACGCCGGCGTCCGAGCCACCGACGATCTCGATGCCGCCGGGGGCGATGCTCAGCGCGTACGACTCGGGTGGCCTTCGGGAATCGACGGTCGACCGGACGTCGTCGAGGTCCGGCGGACGGAACGGGCGGAAACCCCCACCGAAGTGGGCGGACGACGGCCGTGGGATCACGAGCACCCCCAGGAGGCGAAGCTGGTTCGGATATAGTTCGTTGGTCCGGTCGGGGATGTCAACGAGAGTGGACCGCATGATCATCGGTCTCGTCGTGCACGCGGCGCATCGGCGGCGATTCGCCGGCGCCGCCGCCGCTCTCGCCGGGGTCGAGCTGGCCTGGGCGGTCTACGAGCGCGACGAGGAGATCCGCGAGCTGGTTGCCGGCTTGCTGCGCGACACGCGACTGGACGGCTTGCTGCTGGGCCTTCTGCCGTACGCGAAAAGCCGTGATCTCCTGCCACCGGCCCTGCCGATCGCCGTCACCCGGCCGGCCGCCCTCGATCTCGCCCTGGCCTTCGCGACCGCCCGCGGCAACGGGTGGCCGGCGACGCCGGTCTCGGTCGACACGTTCGAAGGCGACACCGTCGACGAGGTGGCGGCGGCGCTCGGCCTGCCCCGGGACGAGATCGCGGTGCTGCCGTTCGACCCCGATCGGCCGGTCGACGAGATCGTGGCGTTCCACCGCTCGCACGACACCCCCTACCTGATTTCCGGCCGTACGGCGGTGGCCGCGCGATTCCCGGCGGTGGTGCACGCGGCGCCGGCCGCCTCGACGATCCGGGCCGGCCTGCACGAGCTGGCGTTGCGGGCCCGCGATCGCCGCCGCTTCACCACCGGGCTGTTCCTGATGGACGGCGAGAGGGACGGCGGGGACGACCGGCCGGCCCTCCAGCGGCTGATCCGGCAGACCCCCGAGCTCGCCGACGCCTGGATCGACCAGCGCGGTCACCGGGCGTTGCTGGCGTTCGCGCCGGCCGGCGTCTTCGAGGCCGCGACCCGGCAGTGGCGGAGCGCGCCGGTGCTGGCCGAGGCCCGCGACACCCTGGGCATCCGGGCGTCGGCCGGCTTCGGGATCGCCTCGTCGGCCAGGCTCAGCGTCGGTCTCGCCGAGCAGGCCGCCACCCGGGCCGCGCCCGGCACCGCATTCCTGCTCACCGACGACGGCATCACGATCGGGCCGATGGGGGCGGCCGGATCGCCGCTGACCTACACGCACCGGGAGCACGGCGGGCTCGAGGATCTGGCCGTGCGCGCGGGGCTGAGCCCGGCGACGCTGTCCCGGCTGGCGGCGGTCGAGCGCGGTCTCGGCGGCCGGCCGGTCTCCCCCGGCGAGCTGGCCCGCGCGCTGGGCATCACCGATCCGAGCGGGCGGCGGCTGATCCGCAAGCTCAGCGACGCCGACCTGGTGATCGGCGGGGGCAGCGAGCAGATCGCCCGGAAGGGACGGCCGGCGCGGCTCTACCGGCTGGCCATCACCAGCGCGCTGGAGGCGGCCGAATGACGTGGGACCTGCTGCTCTTCGGGGGCGAGCCGTTCGACGTCGCCGTCGCCGGCGGCCTCATCGCGGCGACCGGTCCCGGCCTGCCCCGCACCGCCGCCACGACCGTCGACGTCTCCGGGCTCACGGTGACGCCGGGGCTCGTCGATCTCCACACCCACGTCGGGCCGGGCTACTGGGGAATCGACCCCGACCCGATCGCCTGGCGCACCGGGGTGACGACCTGGGTCGACGCCGGCTCGGCGGGGGCGTACACGCTGAGCGGGCTGCGCGACCGGGAACGATCCGCCGACGTCCGGATCCACGGGCTGCTGAACATCGCGGCCACCGGGCTCGCCGGGCGCACCGGGGAGAGCCGCGACCTGACCAACTGCGACGTCCCGCTCGCGATCGACACCGTGCAGCGGCATCGCGACCTGATCCGCGGCGTCAAGGTGCGCATCGACCGGGAGACGGTCGGCGCCAACGGGGTCGAGCCGCTGCGCCGGGCGCTGACCGTGGGCGAGCGGACGGGCGTACCGGTGATGGTCCACATCGGATCCGCCCCACCGGCGGTCGACGAGGTGCTGGAGCTCCTGCGGCCCGGCGACATCGTCACGCACTGCGCCAGCGGCATCGCCTCGCCGCTCGGTCCGGCGATCGTGGCCGCGGCCGGGCGGGGCGTGCTGCTCGACATCGGGCACGGCTCGGGCGGCTTCGCCTTCGACATCCTCGAACGGCAGCTCGACCTGGGACTGCGCCCGGCCACGATCTCGACCGACCTGCACGCCCGGTCGCTGCACGGTCCCGCCTTCGACCTGCCCACGACCATGGCCAAGATGCTCGCGGCCGGCCTGCCCCTGACCGAGGTCATCGAGGCCGCCACGATCCGGCCCGCCCGCGCCCTCGGCCTGCCCGCCGGGACGCTCGACGTGGGCGCGCCCGCCGACCTGGCCGTCTTCGAGGTCCGCGAGGAGGAGCACGAGGTGACCGACGCCCATCTCCAGGCCCGCCGCTCCCCGATCCGGCTGATCAACCGGGCGACGTACGTGCGCGGTCGCCTTCTTCCCCCGCGGCTCTCCCCACCCGTACCCCCGTGGATTCCTCTCACCGACGCGCAACGCGCGGCCCTCGATCGCCGCGACCGCGACCTCCGCGCCCTGCTCAGCACCCCGCTGGTGGGCGCGGAGGGCCTGGCCGACCAGTTCCCACGAGATCCCAGGAGTTCCTGACATGCCCAAGCGCGCCATCATGACCGACAAAGCCGCCCCTCCCGGCGGCCCCTACTCGCACGCCGTCATCGCCGGCGACACGATCTACCTGGCCGGAGCCGTGCCCGCACTGCCCGACGGCACCCGCGTGACGGGAAGCTTCGCCGAGCAGGCGCACGCCACGTTCCGCAACCTCCAGGCCGTGGCCGAGGCCGCCGGCGCCTCCCTCGACGACGCCGTCCGGGTCGGCGTCTACCTGCGCGACTTCGGCAACTTCGCCGAGTTCAACGACATCTACAAGCAGTACATCAAGGGCGACAACTTGCCCGTACGCACGACGCTGCCGGTGCCGCTCGACGATTTCGACCTCGAGATCGACGCCATCCTGTACGTGGGCTGATGCGGTGAAGGTGTTGTGCGCAGGGCCGCGCAACACCTTCCCCGCCCCCCGACCGTGGGTGCCTCGCCGACCGGATGCGCGAAGCATCGGTGGGCGGCGCCGTGGCGCGTCACCGGTTGGCGGTGCGCGGCCGGCCGGCCCTATCCGAAGCTCTCCCGCGCCGGGTCCCCCGACGGCGCACCGACACCCCGACCGGGCGAACCCACCCGAGCCGACGCCGCCATCGTCGCCAGCGCGACCACCACCAGCACCGCGCCCGCCAGGGCCAGCGACCGCGCACCCCACCCCGGCAGCAGGAAGCCGCCCAGCAGCGAACCCGCGGCGATCCCCGCATTGAACGCGGTGCTCACCCCCGCCGACGCCATGTCCGTCGAGCCCGGGGCCACCTGCAGCATGCGGCTCTGCACGGCGGTGGCGAACGCCGCGTAGGCGAGGCCGACGCACGCCAGCAGGACCACCGTCACCGCCGGGAGGGTGCCCAGCGCGTACAGGCCGAGGAGCGCGACCGCGCCGATGGCCAGCGGGACCAGCAACGAACCGATCGGGTGGGAATCGAGCGTGCGGGCCACGGCGAACGTGCCGGCCGTGCCCGCGGCGCCGGAGACGAACAACAGGGCGGCCAGGGCCGAGGCCGGGAAGCCGGCCACGTCGAGCAGGAACGGGGTCACGTAGGTGTTGAAGACCAGCAGGCCGGTGATGCCGAGGCCGGTGACGACCAGCAGGGCGGCGAACGCCCGGCGGTCGGGGGCGGTGCCCAGCGCGGCGCCGCCGGCGTCGGGGCGGTAGGACGGGATCAGCGCGATCACCGCCGCCGTGGCCAGCACGCCGACCGCGGCCATCGCGGCGAACGCCGTGCGCCAGCCGCTCTGCTGGCCCAGCCAGGTGCACAGGGGGACGCCGACGACCGGCGCGAGGGTGGCGCCGGCGCCGAAGAGGCCGACGACCCGGCCGCGGATCTCCACCGGGAACAGGCCGGTCACGACCGGGGGCGCGACCGACCAGAAGAGGGCCTGGGTGAGCGCGGTGACCAGCCGGGCGACGGCGAGGATCTCGTACGTCGGCGCCAGCGCCCCGGCGAGGTTGGCCGCCGCGAACAGGCCCAGCGTCGCGCCCAGCAGCCGGCGGCGGGGAATGCGCCGGGTCAGCATCGTGAGCGGCACGCTGGCCAGCACGACCACGATCGCGTACCCGCCGACCAGCAGGCCGACCTGCGAGCGGGTCCGGCCGAGGTCGTCGGCCATCAGCGTGAGCAGGCCGATCGGCAGCAGCTCGGTGGCGACGAACGCGAACGCGGACAGCGACAGGACGACGAGGGCGGCCCACGCGCGACGAGATGTCAAACCAACCCCCAGGTGTGCAGAAGCGCGATCAGCAGCATCGCGGGCGCGCACAGCACCGTCGACAGGAATATCGCGTCGCGGGCCAGGACGAGCCCGCGATCGAAGCGCTGCCCGTAGAGAAACACGTTCTGCGCCGTCGGGAGGGCGGCGAGGACGCTCACCGCGTACGTCTGCCGGGAATTGAGGCCGAGCACGACGGCCAGGAGGAAAGCGATGGCCGGCATGCCGGCGACTTTGAGCGCGACCGCGGCGACCGTGGCCGCGCGGTCGGGACCGGGTGCGAGCACGCGCCGGCCGGAGAGGGACATGCCGAACGCGATCAGCACCACCGGCACGGCGGCGTGACCCATCGTGGTGATCGGATCGGCGATGACGGCGGGTAGCCGCAGCCCGGTCACGGAGAAGACAACTCCGATCAGTACCGCCACGATCATCGGGTTGCGGAACGGCGCGGTCACGGTCGACCGCCAGGAGGCGTGCCCGGTCTCGGCGATCTCCAGCAGGGTCAGCGCGACCGGCGTGATGATCAGCAGCTGAAGCATGATGATCGGGACCACGAGAGCGGCGTCGCCGAGGATGTACGTGGCGATCGGGATGCCGATGTAGTTGGCGTTGACGTAGCCGGCGGCGAGCGCGCCCATCACCTTGGTGCCGGCGTCCCGCCCGCGGGTGAACAGCAGGTGCAGGCCGAAGGTGAGCAGGCAGGCCGCGGTCGAGACCAGCAGCGGCTCGCTGAACAGCACGTGCAGGTCGGCGCCGGACACGCCGGTGAACAGCAGGCAGGGGTTCAGCACCGCGTACACGAGCCGGCCGATCGCGGCCTCGGCGTTCTCCGGAAGGCCGGCCCACCGCCGGGCGATCCACCCGGCGAGCACGATCACGCCGATCAGCGCGAAGCCGGAGAGAGCCGAGATCATAACCCGACGCTAGCGTGGCTCTCCGTCGATGAAAGTTCGCGGTAGCCTGCCGTAGTGACGGATCGTATGCCCGGCGTGGGGGACGTGGCGGCGATCCCCCTGCGGGGCGGCTACGGCGCCTGCCAGGTCACCGGCGACGGGCCGACCGCGTGCGCGCTGGACTGGTTCTCGGTCGAGCCGCCCACCCTCGGGCAGCTGGCCGCGGCCGGGCCGCTGATCCTCGACCACCACGCCCTGCGCGGGCAGTCGACGGAAGTCAACATCATCGGGGACGAGCCGCCCCCGCCCTGGTGGACATGGCTGGGCCGGCTCGAA
Organism: Actinoplanes sp. NPDC051537; assembly: GCF_055586105.1. Classification (NCBI taxonomy): domain Bacteria; kingdom Bacillati; phylum Actinomycetota; class Actinomycetes; order Micromonosporales; family Micromonosporaceae; genus Actinoplanes; species Actinoplanes sp. NPDC051537. The sequence goes on along the minus strand of NZ_JBVJIU010000005.1, from coordinate 385,525 downwards.
CCGCCGGAGGGCGGCCCGGTGCACATCGACGGCCGGGCGCCGTGGCCGTGGCTCGCGACGCAGATCGCGGCCCAGCGGCGGTGGGATCTGGAGATGCCGAAGGAGGCGCGACGGTCCTACCGGGCGGCGCGCGGCGCGCAGACCAGCGTGCTCGACCTGACCGGCGCCGCGTACGGGAACTGGGCCGAGCTCGACGAGATGCCCCGCTGCACGGCGGTGGTCTGGTCGGGTCCCGAGCGCGGCCTGATCGAGGCGCTCGCCGAGCATCCGATGATCAGCGACCTGACCTGGGTGGACGCGCCGCCGCTGATCGATCTGGGGGCGACCCGGCTGACCCGGCTGCGCCTGTCGACGGCCGAGGTCGACCTGCTCGGGCTGCCGGACGGGCTGGAGACGCTCAAGCTCGACGAGGACGTGCGGGTGCGCTCGGTGATCGCGGCCGACGACGGGCGGTGGCTGAAGCTGACGGCCGACGCGGCGCACGTGCCGGGCGGGGTGGGCGGCCTGCGCGAGCTCGCCCTCACCGGTGACGGCACCATCTCGGCGGCCGAGCTGAGCGATCTGCGCGACCTGCGGCGGCTGTGTCTGACCTGGCGGTCGGCCCCCGGCGAGCTGGTCGACACCTCGGCCATGGCGGGCCTCTCACTCCTGGCGGACCTCAAGATCATTGGCGCGTACGGGATGGACGGCCGCACCCTGCCTCACCTGCCGGCCCTGCGCTGGCTCGTCTGCCAAGGGCTGTACCGCCGGGCGGCAGCCGCCATCGAGGAGCGGTACCACGCCACCGGCATCCGGCTCGACATCAGCGACATCGCCCCCGAGTGGCGGGAGTTCTGAGGCATGCCCGCGGTTCTCGACGAGGTGGCCCGCCTGGTGACGGCCCCGCCGCTGGCGCGCAAGGGCCGGGTCTTCCGCCTCTTCTCGCCCGAGGGTGACGCGCTGGTGGCCGCCCTCCGCCCGGCCCCGGGCTCGCAGAGCTTCCACGCCCGCTTCACCCTCGAGATCGCCGTCGTGACGATCCCCTGGCTCGCCTGGCTGCGGCAGTCCCGCGAGGTCCGCAATCCGCTGCCGCGCGAGGGTGCGGTCAAGGGGGTGCTGTCCACCTTCGAGTGCGGCCCCGACGAGATCCCGTTCTGCGCGGCCCGGGTGTCGGCCGAGCTCTCCGCCGCCCTGCCCGAGTGGATGCCGCTCGCCGACCGGTCCGAGCTGCTCCGGCGGCTGCGCGAGGACGGTCCGCTGCCGGGAACGTGCGCCCGGGTCGCGGTGCGGGCGGCGCTGGCCGCCGACGCCGGGGACGAGCCGGCCGCCCGACGCGACGCCGACGCGATCGAGCGGCTCGACCCGGCGTCCGGGTTCCCCGACTGGGTGCGCGGCCTGCTCCCGCCGCCCGTTCAGGAGGGCGACGTCAAGTAGCGCTGGATGGTCGGGCCGACCCAGGCGGCGGCCTCCTCCGCGGGCATCGCCACCATCGGCGGCAGCCGCAGCACGAACCGGCACAGGGCCAGCCCGAGCATCTGGCTCGCCACCAGGGCGGCCCGGCGCGGCGCCTCGGCCGGGTCGGCGCAGACCGCGGTCACCACCGGCAGCAGCTGGACGCCGAAGAGGTCACGCATCCGGCCGGCGGCGGCCTCGTTGGTGGCGGCCGCCCGCAGCAGCGCGGTCAGCGTCTCGTCGCCCTCCCACCGGCGCAGGAAATGGCCGGCCAGTACGGTGCCGAGCTCGCCGGGCGCGATCGCCGACACGTCGGGCAGCCGCAGGTCGAACTCGGCGGCGGCCGCGAACAGCTTCTCCTTGTTGCCGTAGTAGCGCATGACCATCGAGGGGTCGATGTCGGCGTCGGCGGCGATCGCGCGGATCGTGGCTCGCTCGTAGCCGTCGCTGGCGAACCGCTCCCGCGCCGCCACCAGGATGGCGGCCCGCGTCGCGTCCGAGCGCCGTTCGGCCATGGTCAGGCTCCCTTCCCCCGCTGGATCGTAGACAGCTCGGAGAGGTTCATCGCCAAGGCCCGGCGCACGGCCGGGATCCGGCCCACGATCGGGAGCACGGTGTTGCGGGCGGCCCGCTTCGCCCGGGACCGGGTCGTGGCGACCTTCGTCATCCGGTCGGTCAGCGCGACGACACCGGCCGCGACCGGGCGGCGGCGACGCTCGTACCCGTCGAGGTCGGCGCCGGCGGCCAGCACCGCGGCGAGGTCCATCGCGTCCTGGATGCCGGTGTTCATGCCCTGGCCGCCGGCCGGGCTGTGCACGTGCGCGGCGTCCCCGGCCAGGAAGATCCGCCCGGCCCGGTAGTGGTCGGCGAGCCGGTGGTGCACCCGGAACCGGGAGCTCCAGACGACCTCGCGGACCCGGGCCGGGTGCCGTCGCGGGCCGCGCTCGTCGAGCAGCGCCTGCACGTCGGCGAGGCCGGGCTGCTCGGGCGCGTCGTCGAGGGTGGCGACGATCCGGTGGCGGCCGCCCGGCAGCGGCGCGATCACGGCCAGCCCGGCCGGGGCGAAGTAGAGCATCACCTCGTCGTCCGGGAGCTGCCAATCCATGCGCACGTCGGCGAGCACGAACGATTGGGCGTACGCGTCGCCGGTGAACCCGATGCCGCCCAGCTCGCGGACGACGCTGTGCATGCCGTCCGCCCCGACCAGGTAGCGCGCCCGGATGGTCTCGCCGCCGGCCAGCGTCGCCGTCACCCCGTCGGCGTCCTGGGCGATCCCGGTGACCTCGGCCCCGCGGCGGACCGGGCCGCCGAGCTGGTGCAGGCGATCGGCGAGGATCCGCTCGGTGTCGTTCTGGGGCAACATCAGCGTGTACGGGTACGGCGTGGGCAGCCCGGCGAAGTCGACCGTGAGCAGGGGCCGGTCGCCGTCGCGCACGACGAACCGCGGCACCACGAGCCCGCGCTTCACCAGCTCGCCGCTGACGCCGATCTCGTCGAGCGCCTCGAGTGTCCGCGCGTGGATGACCGCCGCCCGCGAGGTGTTGGCCCCCGCCGCCTGCTTGTCGACCACGAGCGCTTCGGTGCCACGCGCCGCGAGCGACGCGCCCAGGGCGAGCCCGACCGGGCCCGCTCCGACGATCAGTACCTCGGTATCCATGACATCCTCCGTTTGCCAACGCTTGTTGGCATCACGGTACTCGATGCCAACAGCTGTTGGCAAACACTTGTTGGCAAGAACCTCGGATCGCCGAAGTGGACGGAGAACCATCAGCCGCCATGGTTTGATCAGCACAGCGAGCGGTAACGCGTGTGAAACGTCGGGCTGCGAGCATCGCGGGAATCCAGGGAGGTTCGCTTGTTCCTGAGCCAGCACGAACAGGAGCGTCTGCTCATACACGTCGCGGCCGATGTGGCGCGCCGGCGGCAGGACCGGGGATTGCGGCTCAACCACCCCGAGGCCACGGCGATCATCACGGCGTTCCTGCTCGAGGGCGCGCGCGACGGGCGCACGGTCGCCGAGCTCATGGACGCCGGGCGGCGCGTGCTCACCCGCGACGACGTGCTCGAGGGCGTGCCCGAGATGCTGGGCGAGGTACAGGTCGAGGCCACGTTCCCGGACGGCACCAAGCTCGTCACCGTGCACGGGCCGATCGCATGATCCCGGGCGAGGTCATCGCGGGCGACGGTCCGATCGAGATCAACGCCGGGCGGGCCGTGGTCGCGCTGACCGTGCGTAACACCGGGGACCGGCCGGTGCAGGTCGGGTCACACTTCCACTTCGCGGAGAGCAACGCGGCGCTCGAGTTCGACCGGCAGGCGGCCTGGGGACACCGGCTCGCGGTGCCGGCCGGCACGTCGGTGCGCTTCGAGCCGGGGATGCCGCGCGACGTCGAGCTGGTGGCGCTGGCCGGGCGCCGGATCGTGCCGGGCCTGCGCGGCCTGGCCGGCGGGCCGTTGGACGCCGCCCCGGGCTTCTCATCGCCGGAAGCGCCGCCCGCCGCGCCGTCCTTCACCGCGCCGCACCTGCCGGAGAACGGGAGCGGGCGATGATCCTGGACCGCGGCCGCTACGCCGCCCTCTATGGACCGACGGCCGGGGACCGCATCCGGCTCGCCGACACGAACCTGCTGATCGAGGTCGAGGAGGACCGCAGCGCCGGGCCGCGGCCGGGCGACGAGGTGGTCTTCGGCGGCGGCAAGGTGATCCGCGAGTCGATGGGACAGTCCCGGGCCACCCGGGCCGAGGGCACGCCGGACACGGTGATCACCGGCGCGGTCGTGCTCGACCACTGGGGAATCATCAAGGCCGACATCGGCATCCGGGACGGCCGGATCGCGGCCATCGGCAAGGCCGGCAACCCCGACACGATGGACGGCGTGCACCCCGACCTGGTGATCGGGCCCGGCACCGAGATCATCGCGGGCAACGGGAAGATCCTCACGGCCGGCGCGATCGACAGCCACGTCCACCTGATCAGCCCCACCATTCTGGACACCGCGCTGGCCACCGGCATCACCACGATCGTCGGCGGCGGCACCGGCCCGGCCGAGGGCACGAAGGCCACGACGGTCACGCCGAACCAGTGGTACCTGGCCCGCATGCTGGAGGCGCTCGACTCGTTCCCGATCAACGTGCTGCTGCTGGGCAAGGGCAACACGATGTCCGAGGAGTCGATGTGGGAGCAGCTGCGCGGCGGCGCGGGCGGATTCAAACTGCATGAGGACTGGGGTACGACGCCCGCCGTGATCGACGCCTGCCTGCGCGTCGCCGACGCGTCGGGGGTGCAGGTCGCCATCCACACGGACACGCTGAACGAGGCCGGCTTCGTCGAGGAGACGCTGCGGGCGATCGCGGGCCGGTCGATCCACGCGTACCACACCGAGGGAGCCGGCGGCGGGCACGCGCCCGACATCATCACCGTCGCCTCGCACCCGAACGTGCTGCCGTCATCGACGAACCCGACCCGGCCCTACACGCGGAACACGCTCAGCGAGCACCTCGACATGCTGATGGTCTGCCACCATCTGAACTCGGCGGTGCCGGAGGACCTGGCGTTCGCCGAGAGCCGCATCCGGCCGTCGACCATGGCGGCCGAGGATCTGCTGCACGACCTCGGCGCGATCTCGATGATCGGCTCGGACTCGCAGGCGATGGGCCGGGTCGGCGAGGTCATCATGCGAACGTGGCAGACCGCCCACGTCATGAAGGCCCGGCGCGGCTCCCTCCCCGGCGACGGCCCCGCCGACAACGTCCGCGCGAAACGCTATGTAGCAAAATATACGATTTGTCCGGCGGTGGCGCACGGGATGGCGGCCGAGGTCGGCTCCGTCGAGCCCGGAAAGCTGGCCGACCTGGTGCTGTGGGACCCGGCGTTCTTCGGCGTCCGTCCCGCCTTGGTCATCAAGGGCGGCATGATCGCGTACGCGCAAATGGGCGACGCCAACGCCTCCATCCCCACCCCCCAGCCGATGCTCCCCCGCCCGATGTTCGGCGCCTACGGCGCGGTCCCCGCCCAGACGTCCGTCGCGTTCGTGGCCCCCGCCGCGATCGACGCCCTGCTCGGCGACCGCATCGGCGTGAAGCGCGCGCTGGCCCCCGTGGCCGACACCCGCCAGGTGGGCAAGGCCGACCTCCCACGCAACGACGCCACCCCCCACATCGAGGTCGACGCCGACACTTTCACGGTCCGCGTGGACGGCGAAACCATCGACCCCGACCCGGTGACCGAGCTCCCCATGGCCCAGCGCTACTTCCTCTTCTGACATGTGGACAACCGCCCCGAAGTTGTCGTACCCCGGCCGTAGTCTCACCCCACCCAGTTTTGGGGTGGGGAACAGTAGGAGCACGGCCAGCCCGGCCCGAGCCGCCAGCCCAGCCCGAGCCGCCAGCCCAGCCCGAGCCGCCAGCCCGACCCGAGCCG
>NZ_JBVJIU010000005.1:293616-379575 GCF_055586105.1 Actinoplanes sp. NPDC051537 | reverse complement strand
GCCAGCCCAGCCCGAGCCGCCAGCCCAGCCCGAGCCGCCAGCCCAGCCCGAGCCGCCAGCCCAGCCCGAGCCGCCAGCCCAGCCCGAGCCGCCAGCCCAGCCCGAGCCGCCAGCACAGACCGAGCCGCCAGCCCAGCCCGAGCCGCCAGCCCAGCCCGAGCCGCCAGCCCAGCCCGAGCGGCGAGCCGGCCATGAGCCTGGCCACGCTGCTGGTGCTCGCCGACGGGCGGCTTCCGTCTGGTGGGCACGCGCATTCCGGCGGTCTCGAAGCCCAGGTCACCGCCGGCCGTCTGGGCGACATTTCGGATTTGGGCGGCTTTCTGCGCGGGAAGCTCGCCACCGCCGGTCTGGTCGCTGCCGCCTTCGCCGCAGCCGCCTGCGCCCGAACGCACGAAATCGGCTCGTTGGACGCCGGCCTCGACGCCCGCACGCCTTCCCCCGCCCTGCGCAAGGCCTCCCGCGCCCAGGGACGAGCCCTGCTACGAGCCGGCCGCGCGATGTGGGCCCTCCCGCCGATCGACCGCGACCCGATCCCGCCGGCCGGCCCCGACCCGCGCCAACCAACCGACCGCGTCCAGCACCAGCCCGCGGACCGCGACCAGCGCCAGCCGGCCGGCCCCGACCCGCTCCAACCAACCGACCGCGTCCAGCACCAGCCCGCGGACCGCGACCAGCGCCAGCCGGCCATCCGCGACCCGCACCAGCCGATCGCGCTCGGCCTGCTGGCCTTCGCGGCCGGCCTATCCCCCGCGGAAGCCGCCGTCGCCGCGGCGCACGGCATCACGACCGGGGCGGCGAGCGCGGCGGTCCGGCTTCTCGGCCTCGACCCCTACGCCGTCCATGCCCTGCTCGCGCGGCTGGCTCCGGAGATCGACCGGATCGCCGCCGATGCCGCGGCCCGCGCCTACGACCCGGTCGACGACCTGCCGGCCGCGGGCTCTCCCCTGCTCGACATCGGCGCCGAGCATCACGCCACCTGGGAGGTGCGTCTCTTTGCATCTTGATCACTTGCTCACCGGCGGGGCCCTGCCACACCCGTCCGACAACTACGTGCCGGGCGTGCCGCACGCCCACCCGCACCCGGACGCCGACCCGCACACGCCGCTCGCCGCCGCCGCCGGGGCGCGGGCGTTGCGCGTCGGCATCGGCGGGCCGGTCGGCTCGGGCAAGACCGCGCTGGTCGCCGCCCTGTGCCGGGCGCTCGGGGCCGAACTGCGGCTGGCCGTCGTCACCAACGACATCTACACCACCGAGGACGCCGACTTCCTGCTGCGCAACGGCGTGCTGCCGGCCGAGCGGATCCGCGCCGTCGAGACCGGGTGCTGCCCGCACACGGCCATCCGCGACGACATCTCGGCGAACCTGGACGCCGTCGAGGACCTCGAGGACACGCTCGGGCCGCTCGATCTCGTGCTGGTCGAGAGCGGCGGGGACAACCTGACCGCGACGTTCAGCAAGGGGCTCATCGACCGGCAGATCTTCGTGATCGACGTGGCCGGCGGCGACAAGGTGCCGCGCAAGGGCGGGCCGGGCGTCACCACCGCCGACCTGCTGGTGATCAACAAGACCGATCTGGCGCCGATGGTGGGCGCCGACCTCGCGGTGATGGAACGGGACGCCCGGGCCCGCCGCGGCGACCTGCCCACCGTCTTCGTCTCGCTGGTCGAGGACCGTGCGGCCACCGCGGTCGCCGCCTGGATCCGCGCCCTCGCGACGGCACGCACCTAGGCGGCGTGTGATGCGGGCGTTCGCGCGAATCGTCGCCGAGGCGGACGGCCGCGGCGGCACGAGGCTGGCCGTGCTGCACGGCGAGGCCCCGCTGCTGCCGCGCCGGACGGGCGGCCCTCCGCACGATGCGGGCGTGACCGTCCATCTGGTGGGCGGCGCGGCCGGACCCCTGCGCGGCGACGAGCTGCGACTGGAGGTCACGGTGGGTGCCCATGCCCAATTGACCGTGCGCAGCGTAGCCGCGCAACTGGCGCTGCCCGGGCGCCGGGAGCTGCCCGCCTCGCGGCTCGACATCCGGGCCGAGGTGGCCGCGGGCGGCTCGCTGCGGTGGCTGCCCGAGCCGCTGATCGCCGCCGCCGGCTGCGACCACCACACCGTCACGCACCTGGAGGTGGCCGAGGGCGGCGCCGTCCTCTGGCGCGACGATCTGGTCTGCGGCCGGCACGACGAGCCCGCCGGCGACGTACGCCTGAGCACCACCATCCGCTATGCCGGCGCCACCCTCTACCGCCACGACCTGGCCGTCGGCCCGAGCGCCCCGGGCTGGGAGTCCGCCGCGGTCCTCGGGACAGGCCGCGCGCTGGGCACCCTGGTCGCCGTGCCGGGCCTGGACGAGAGCGAGGGCCCGCTCGCCACCCCGGACGCGGCGGTCATGCCGCTGGCCGGCCCGGGCGTGCTCGCCACCGCGGTCGGCGCGGATATCCGGGACGTGCGGGCCGTGCTCGACCCGATGACGACGAGGGCGGCCGCGGCCGCCCTCGCCCGAAGCTCCCGAAGCTACGGAAGCTCCCGAAGTCCCACCCCTCAGGCGGCCACCGCGATCGGAACGCCGTGACTGTCCGTCAACGCCAGCCGGGTGTGCAGGTTGCCCTGCTGGGCCACCCGGGCGAAATACTCCGAGCGCCGCCGCTGGAGGCAGCCCTTCCGGGTGCGCGGCCCGCCGGCCGCGACGGTCAGCAGCTCCGGCGCGAGCGAGCTGTTCAGCCCCTCGCGCAGCAGTTGCAGCGCCTCGGTGCGCAGCTGGGAGATGCGTGACTCGGTGACGCCGAGCCGGGCCGCCACGTCGCTCAGCGGCTGCTCCTGCAGGAACGATTCGGTGACCACCAGGCGCAGGCGCTCGGGCAGCGCCTGGATGGCCTGGTGCAGGTAGCCGAGCCGCTCCCGCTTGAGCAGCAGGTCCTCCGGCCCCTCGGACGTCTCCGGCACCATCTCCTCGGCCGCGCCGGTCGGAAAGCCCTGCAGGCTCAGCAACGCCGCCTTCTGCACGTCGTCCTCGACCGTGGCGAGCTCCGCCACGCCGATGCCCAGCATCTCCGCCACCTCGGCGTCGGTCGGGGTACGGCCCAGCGCCGCGGTCAGCTCCTGGCGAGCCGCGGCGGTACGCCGGGCGCGGGCCCGCACCGAGCGGCTGGCCCAGTCCTGGCCCCGCAGCTCGTCCAGCAGCGCGCCGCGGATGCGAACCGCGGCGAAGCGGTGGAAGGGAATCCCCCGGGTCACGTCGAAGGATCGGGCCGCGCCCAGCAGGGCGGCGAATCCGGCCGACGACAGGTCATCTGCGTGGACGTGACCCGGTACCCGGTTGAGCAGTTCCCGGACCAGATGGCCAACCATCGGCATGTGCTCGCGGACCAGGTCCTCGATATCACGCGCGGACGGCGCGTCGTGGGTCGTGCCGATGGTGGCGGGGAGTTCGGTCGTGGTCGTCACGTGGTCCTCCTCGCTCATACGACCGGTTGGTGAAAACCGGCTGACGAGGAGAACTTTTGCCGCCGTCAGGTGCAGCGGCGGCCGAACTCGGTTGCTTTTGAGGTGCTTTTTGTGAGAAAAGCTCAGGTACTGCTAGCGGCCGACGGCGGCGGGTGAGACTACACCCGTGAGCTCGTCGTGCACCCAGTGCATGCGGCGCACGGCGATGTCCGGGTGGTCGCCGAACTCGGTGGCCACCTCCGCCGCGCAACCCTCGCTGCCGTGCAGCAGGATCATCGCGGTGACGGCCTGCTCCACCGCGCGCCTGGTCGGGCACTCGGACGGCTGGAGGCTGGAAACGAAGAGCGCCTCCGCCGCCAGGTCCTTCACGATGCTGATCATTGTCGAAACTCCCCGATGTACGACTCGACGGCCCTACTGGAGCGATTCTTTCCCGCATCGGGAGCGGGCCGTGGCAGCCACGCCGTGTGTCGTCGTCTCATCGGGCGCCAGGCACGCGCGGATCTCGGCTGCCGACCCGGATAGCTCCAGAAAGTGCCTGCTCACATCACTTTCACCCTAACGCGGCGATCGGCCGCCCGGCGCGTGGTTTTCCGCCGGACGGCCGAAGTCAGGATGCCGCGATCAGAAGGGAGGCGGCGCGATGCCGCTGTCACCGCCGCCCGCGCCGGCGGTGGCGCCGGTCGTCACACAGGTCGGGTCGGCCGTGTCGCAGCCCTCGAGCGACGGGCTCGGCGGCGTGGTGACGTCGGTCGGCGCGGTGGTCGGCGACGTCGTCGTCGCGGTTTCCGTGGGGGTCGTCTGGTCGGTCGGCTCCGGCACGACGACGCCGTCCGAGCCGGTCGACGTCGGGCCGGGATCGGTCCCGGTGGTCGTACCGGTCGGGATCGTGCCGCGGGTCGTCGTCGCCTGACCCGGCAGCGGCGTCGTCGGCGCCGTGGTCGGCGTGATGTGCACGATGCCGCCGGGGTCGATCGAGATGCCCGGCACCGGGGTCGTCGACGTCGATCCGGGCGTCACCAGCCGCTGCTCGCCGTTCGACAGGTTGACCACCTGCTTGGAGGGCTCGCCCGGCTTCGCCGACACGAACGTCTCGCAGGTGCGGCCGTTGAGCATGAACGCCAGCGGCGCGCTGTTGTTGGCCTGGTAGCGCCCGCTGATCGGCAGGTTCAGCGCCTTCTGCGGGTTGAGCGGCTCGCTCGACCGCACGGTCACCTGGTTGCCGTCCTGGGCGAGGTCGACCTTGCCCTTGCCCGAGATGACCTGGTCGCCGGGCATGATGAACCACAGCTTGCAGTCGTCGACCGGCGTGTCGGCCCGGTTGGCCAGCGTGACCTGGGCCTTGAACTGCCCGTTCGCGTCCGACCAGACCGCGTAGCTGACCACGCACTTGCCGGTGGCCGGCACCACGCTGGGCTGCGGCGTCGCCCGGGGGCTGCCGGCCGCGCCCTGGGTGAGGCTCCACCCGTACGTGCCCAGGCCGAGCAGCACCACGGCGCCGGCGACGATCATCACGCGCCGGGTGTGGTTGCGGGCCGCGCTGTTGCGGCCCTTCTCGGACTGGGAGCTCTTCTCGTCCGGCTTCTCCGGCGAGTCGGGCGGCTGGTTGCCGTCGAACGCCCGGCGCAGGGCCGGACCGCCCGCGGCCGCGTCGACCGGCCCCGATCGCAACGCCGCGAACCGGCTGTTGCGCTCCGGCGCCTCCGTCTCCGCGCCGGGACCACCCGGCATCGCCGCCCCGGCCGCCAGACCGGCGGCGACCGCCATCCCGGCGCCGGCGGCTGCCTGCTCCGGGTCGTGGCGGATCACGTCCGGGTACGACCGCTGGGCCGGCAGGATCGTGGTGTCCTCGCCGCTGTCGCCCCAATCGGGCACGTAGCCCCGGGCCGCCGCCGGCGCCCCGGCCGCGATGGCGGCCAGGACGTGCGCGAGCTCGGCGCTGGACGGCCGGTCGGACGGGCGCTTCTCCAGGCAGCGGCCGACGAGCGCGGCGACCGCCGGGGGAAGGCCCTCGACCGGCGGCAGCGGGTCGGGTTCGGTGTACTGGTGGGCGCGCAGCAGCGCGGTCGTGGTGCCCACGTCCCACGGCAGCTGGCCGATCAGGGTGCGGTAGATCAGCAGACCCACCGCGTAGACGTCGGTCGCGGGGCTGACCTGGCCGCCCTCGAGCCGCTCGGGCGCGAGATAGGCCGGCGTGCCGAGCAGGCTGCCGTCCGGGTCTATGTCGTTCTCCCCGATCAGGGCCGAGATGCCGAAGTCGACGACCTTGGCCCCGGTCGGGGTCAGCATGACGTTGGCCGGGGTGACGTCGCGATGCACGATGCCGCGCGAGTGCGCGGCCGCGAGCGCCGCGGCGACCTCGGCAGTGATCCGGACCGCGTGCTGCCAGGGCAGCCGGCGGGTCCGGGCGAGAACGGCGGCGAGCGACTCGCCGTCGATCAACTCCATCACGACGTACGGCACCGGCTCACCGTCAACGGTGGTGGCCTCGCCGTAGTCGTACACATTGGTGATGTGCGGGTGGCTCAGCCGGGCAGCGGCCTGGGCCTCGGCCCGTAGCCGTCGCCGGAAGGCCGGATCGGCACTCGTGGACGGCGGCAGCACTTTCACCGCGACCTGGCGCCCGAGGACTTCATCGAATCCTCGCCACACCACTGACATCCCGCCGGCGCCGAGCCGTTCCACCAGCCGGTATCTACCGGCCAGCAGGCTCGATCCGGGCAGGTCCGTCGTGCTCATGTGCCCCCACATGCGCGCTCCGAAGTAACGCCGAGTTGCACCGCCATGCCACCCGACGCTTGGGGCGAGACCGGCCCGCCGTTGGACCGAGCATTCCCCATCGACGGCGAGGATGTTAGCCCACGTAGGGCCCATATCACGAGCGGTCGAGACCGGGCTCTACCTGCGGATCGTTACGGACCGTTTCCCCGCATATGCCAGCCGTCGGGGACCTTGGGAACGGCCCGAAAGTCGGATCAAGGACACTCCATCGCGCCGCTTCGCCCGACCAAACGCTGATATTTCGGAAAAGTTGGAATAGTCGGTAGCGCTGCTTCCTGAATGTCCACACCCGAACCATGCACTGATTGTCGTCAACACGTCACGGATCGATACTAAATCCGTCACCCAATGACGATCTTTAATTACTCACCCCATGGCAAAAGTTGAAGGGTTGAGCTGTGCAAACCCATCTGATCGGGTGATCCCCTCCACTGATCAGCTAATTCCGCGTGCCAGGCCCACCACGCGGCGTGTCGACCCGCGAAAAGTCGGACGAACGACCGTTATCCCAGCAGAACCCCCCGGACGAGGTCCCGCGCGGGCGACCCGGCAGCACCCGGCGCGGGCGTGGCCGGCAGCCCCTTCGCGGTCGGCACCGGCAGGTCGGCGCCGCGCACCGCGCCCAGCCCGGCCAGCAGGTTCAGCACCGGCGTCAGCTCCTCGTAGAGCACCAGCACCACGTCGCCGGCCCGGGCCAGACCGAGCGCCTCGGTGATCGCCTCCCGATAGCCGTCGGTCCGCAGCGCCAGCAGCTTCGGCCGCCGGGCCCGCATCTCCCGCTCGATGAGCGCCGACACCTCCCCCGGCTGCCGGCCGCGCGGATCCTCGTCGTCGTAGAGCACGGCCCGCCCCACCCCGTCCGCCACCACCTGGGCGCAGGCCGTCAGCAGATCGTCCCGCCGGTCGCCGGGCAGCGTCACCGCCGCCACACAGCGCTCGGCGCCCCAGATGCGGTGCAGCGTGCGCAGTGTGGCGGCGAGCGCGGCCGGGTTGTGCGCGTAGTCCACGAAGACCGAGACGTCGCCGACCCGCAGCAGCGTGGCCCGGCCCGGGTTCGCCACCGGCGGGTCGAAGTCGGCGAGCCGGCGGGTCACCGACTCCGGCCCGGCCCCGAGCGCGCGGGCCGCCGCCACCGCCGCGAGCGCGTTCGCCGCCGCGTGGGTGGCAGCTCCCCCGTACGCCCCCGGCAGGTCGGCCACCCGCAGCAGCGGCGTCCGCCGGGCCCCGGTCGCCTGCACCAGCCAGCCGTCCTGGACGAGATAGGCCGTCGCGCCCCGGGCCAGGTGCTCGACCACGACCGGCTGCCGCGGGTCGAGCCCGAACCAGACGATCCGCTTGCGGTCGGCGCGCACCCTCGGCCGGTCCGCGAGCGACCGCACCCACGGGTCGTCGGCGTTCAGCACGAGCGTGCCGCCGTCCCGTACGCGCTCGGCCACCAGCGCCTTCACGTGCGCGAGGTCCTCGATCGTGTCGAGGCCGTCCTGGCCGAGATGATCGGCGGTGATGTTGGTGATCACCCCGACGTCCGACCAGTCGTAGCCGAGACCGCGCCGCAGCAGCCCGCCCCGGGCCGTCTCCAGCACCGCGGCCTGCACCGTCGGGTCGCCGAGCACCATCTGCGCCGAGAGCGGCCCGGTCGCGTCGGCCCGGAAGACCGTGCGCCCGTCGACGCTGACGTCGTCGGTCGTGGTCAGGCCGATCCGCAGGCCGGCGTCGGCGAGCAGGTGCGCGGTCAGCCGGGCCACGGTGGTCTTGCCGTTCGTGCCGGTCACCGCCGCGGTCGGGATCCGGCCGTCGGAGCCGGCCGGGAACATCGCCTTCACGATCGCGTCGCCCACGTCGCGCGCGCGGCCACGCATCGGCGCCAGGTGCATGCGCAGCCCCGGCACCGCGTTCACCTCGATCACCCCGCCGGTGACCTCGCGGCCGGCCACCACCGGCGGCAGCGGTTCGGCGATGTCGGGCAGCCGCAGATCAATCCCGGCGATGTCCAGCCCGACCAGCGCGGCCACCCGCAGACAGAGCCGGGCCACGTCGGGATGCACCCGGTCGGTGACGTCGTGGCTGGTGCCGCCCGTGGAGAGGTTGGTGGTCTCGCGCAGCCAGATCTCGTGGCCCGGCGGCGGGACGGTGGCCAGGTCGACGCCCTGGTGCTCGAGCACCCGCAGCGAGGCGTCGTCCACGGTGATCCGGGTCAGCACCCGGGAGTGGCCGGCGCCGCGGCGGGGGTCGGTGTTCTCCCGGTCGACGAGCTCGGCGACCGTGCTGCGGCCGTCGCCGACCACGTGGGCCGCGATCCGCTCGGCGGCCGCCACCACCTCGCCCGCCACCACCAGCACGCGGTAGTCACGGCCGGCGAGCTGCCGCTCGATCACCACGTCGTCGCCGGCGGCCGTGAACGCGTACGCCATCTCGGCTCCGGTGGTCACGCTGAGCGTGACCCGATCGCCCTGCCGGCCCTGCCGGGGTTTGACGACGAGCGGCGCGCCGAGGCGGGCGAAGAGACGAGCGGCCTCCGATGCCGTACGCGCGACGCCGCCGGCCGGCACGGGAACACCGGCCTCGCCGAGCAGCCGCCGGGCGATCTCCTTGTCCCCGGCGATGTCGATGCCGACGCCGCTGGTCCGGTCGCTCATCGCGGCCCAGGCCAGCCGCCGCCGGCTGCCCCAGCCGAGACGCACGAGGCTGAGGTCGCCGCAGCGCTCGATCGGGATGCCGCGCCGGCGGGCGGCCGCGATGATCGCCCGGGTGCTCGGGCCGGTCGCCTCCCGCTCGGCGAGCGCGGCCAGCTCGGCGAGCCGGCCGGCCGATCCATGCTGCATCTCCGCCACGCCGACGGCGGCGGCGGCGAGCGACACGCTCGGGTACGACCTCCCGGCCACGATCTCGGTGACCAGGTCGACGGCCGCGGTCAGCAGGTCGCCCGGCACCTCCGAGTCGGCCGGCTCGTCCACCGGGCACTCGATGATCAGCTGGTAGCGGCCCGGCTGGTGGGTCGAGACCGTGCGGCCGAAGCTGACATCGCGGCCGATGAGCTGGGACAGCTCGATGCAGACGTGCTCGGTGACGTGGCCGAAGTAGGTGCCGCCGCGCAACCGGCTGACGAATCCGCCCGGGGCGCCGGCCGCGCAGTGGTGCTCGGTGAGCCCCGGCAGCGCGCGCAGCAGCCGCTCGGCGAAGCCGGTGACGTCGGACGTCTCGCGGCCGGTCAGCTCCTCGAGCCGGATCACGGCGACCATCGCGGGCCGGGACAGGTAAACGTTGGGACCGCGCAGGCGGCGCAGGCTTTCGATCTTCATGCGACTCCCCGTTCGACGGCGGGTGCGTCGACGACCGGCCGGCGTCCCGTGAGATGAAATATGTGGCCGGCCGGCAGCACGTGGATGCGCGCGCCGGCCAGCGTGATCGGCCCCCGGGCCGGAACCCGGATGTCGGTGGCGGCCCCGGCGTCGACCACGGTGACCGCGCCGGCGCCGAGCACCTCGAAGCGGTCGCCGTCGGTGAGGATGGCCGTGTCCTCGTCGATGCCGAGGCCGAGCTCGTGCGGATAGAGCGCGACGGCGCTCAGCAGGCGGTTGACCCGGCCCCGCTCGGCGAAGTGCTGGTCGATCAGCACCCCCGGCAGCAGCTCGAGCCCGGGCCCGGTGCGCACGCTGGCCCGGGTCACGCCGGCGGCGTCGCCCTCGACGATCATCGTGGCCGACATGACGGCGGCGCCGGCGCTGGTGCCGCCGATCAGGCGGTGCTCCTGGAGCGCGGTGTCGGTGGCCGTCCCGCCGATGACCGACGCGATCCGCTCCTGGTCGCCGCCGGTGAAGAAGACGCCGGTCGCCTCGTGCAGCAGCGGCTGCGGCCGGTTCGCGTCGGCCCGGGTGGACAGGCGCAGGGCGCGCACCTCGCCGGCGCCCAGCGACAGGAACGCCTCCCGGTGGGCGGCCTCGGTCTCGGCGGGCGCGGAGCTGGCGGTGGCGATCACGACGATGCGGGCTGCCGCGCCGCCGGCCAGCGCGACGAAGCGGCCGAGCAGGCCCGGTCCGGCCGCGCCGCCGATGATCAAAAGCCGGCGACTCGACACAGCCTCAGGTTAATCGGAACAAATCCGAAACATCCGGCTATTGGCGTTGGTCTTTCCCGTCCATCGCGGAAGGCGAGCGGAAGGCGAGCGGAAAGCGAGCGGCGGAACCGGCTCAGTCCGCGGGCAGCAGGTGCGTGACCTCGGCCGGGCCGCGGGCCAGCGCCGTGGCCTTCTCCTCGGCATGCTCGTCCTGCTCGGTCAGCCGCCCCTCGTGCTGGCGCAGATGCTCGGCCCAGGTCGGCACCTGATAGACCTCGACGAAGCGCGCCGGGGCCTCGCCGTCGCGGAACAGGCCCCACCGGGTCGCGCCGGTCCGCAGCCGCGAGCCGCGCAGCCGTTCCATCGCCTCCCGGAACGCGTCCACGTTCGCCTCGTCCACCTGGTACACCGCGGTCACCAGCACCGGGCCCTCGTCGAGGTGCGGCTCGAGCATGAGGTGCGGCTCGGCCCAGAAGATCGCCGGGCTGCGGCCGGCGCCGTCCTGCTCGTGCACCGGCCACCAGAGCACGGTCACCGTGCCGGCCAGCATCAGGACGGCGGCGGCCAGGTACGCGACGTCGAGGCCGAAGACCGACGCGACCTGTCCCCAGGCGAGCGCCCCGAGCGCCTGCCCGCCGGCGAACACCACCTGGTAGACCGCGAACCCGCGGGCGCGCACCCAGTTCGGCAGGAACAGCTGGAGGTTCGCGTTCATGCGCGAGACGAGGATCATCCAGGCGAGCCCGGCGGCCACCAGGACGGCCGTCACGGCGTACACGTCGGGAACGAGCGCGACCACGACGAGAGCGAGACCGTAGATCACGCCGGACGCGACGATGAGCTGGTCGGGTGTGATCAGGTCGCGGATGCGCGGCATGATCAGCGCGCCCGCGATGGCGCCGACGCCGAGCGCGGCCAGCAGGATGCCGTAGCCGCTCGCGCCCATCCCGAGCTCCTGGTGGGCCACCACCGGCAGCAGGCCCCAGACCACCGAGCCGGGCAGGACGAAGAGGACGACCCGGCCGAGCAGGCGGCGAACGGTCGGCGAGTAGCGGACATACCGCCCACCGGCTCGCAGCGCCGAACCGAGGTGCTCGGGATGCGAGGCCGGCGTCCGAGGCTTGCGCCGCCAGAAGACCAGGGCGAGGGCGAAGACGGCGTACGAGATCGCGTTCAGCCCGAAGACCGCGGCCGGCCCGACGTGCGCCACCAGCAGGCCGGCCACCGCGGGACCGGCCGAGCGTGCCAGGTTGGTGTTGACCGCGCCCAGCGACGACGCCGAGGGCAGCTCGTCCCGCGGCACGATCTCCGGGATCACCGCCTGCCAGGTCGGCAGCGTGAGCGCCTGGCCGACCCCGAGCAGGAAGGTGAAGACCAGCAGCAGCGGCGGCGGCATCCGGTCGAGCGCGGTCAGCGCCGTCAGCACCCCGGCGACGGCGAACAGCGCGATCTGCACGAGAAGCAGAAGACGGCGGCGGTCGTACGCGTCGGCCAGCGCGCCCGACGGCAGGGCGAGCAGCAGCACCGGCAGCATCGTCGCCGCCTGCACCAGGCTCACCCAGGTGGCCGCCCGCGGCTCGCCGACCACCAGCCACTGGGCGCCGACCGTCTGCATCCAGGTGCCGACGTTGCCGGCCAGCACCGCGATCCAGAGCATCCGGAAGACGGGTTGACGCAGCGGCGCCCAGGGCGAGGTCTCGGCCGTAGTCACGGCTCGCAATCTAACGGCGGCGGGCGCCCGGCCCCGGTCTGGGCACGACCTCGCGCGGGTCGCCGAGCCGGTGGCCCTCGGCGCAATGGATCTCGGCGTGCACCTCGGCCCCGCAGTCGCGATGGGTGAACCGCAGGGGCGGGCCGCCGGGGTCGGCCAGGTACCGGTTGCCCCACTCGAGCAGCGTGATCAGGACGGGGTAGACGTCGAGTCCCTTCCTCGTCAGGCGGTACTCGTGGCGTACCCGCGAACCCGGCTCCCGATAGGGCTCGCGCCGCAGCACGCCGTTCTCGACCAGGGTGGCGAGCCGGTTGGCCAGCACCTGCCGCGGCACCCCGGTGCGCACCCGCATGTCGTCGAAGCGGCGGATCCCGTTGAAGACCTCGCGCATCACCACGACGGTCCACTTCTCGCCCAGCACCTCCATGGCCCGGCCGATCGTGCATCCGTCGATCGACCAGCTGAGCGCCTCGACGGCCGGTGTGGTCTTCATGACAGCCAGGCTAGGTCTGCTTGACAGACGCAGCAAGCCGGCGCGACGCTGCGTCCATGACGCAGACTCAGGACGAGCGCACCCGCACCTTCGGCTGGACCGATCCCGCGGTGCACGCGAGCCTGATCGGCCGGCGCAGCGGCCTGGAGGTGCTCCGGGCGATGGCCGCGGGCGAGCTCCCGGCGCCGCCGATCATGCACCTGATCGACGTGGCCTCCCTGGAGGTCGAGGAGGGCGCCGTCACCGTGCGCCTCGACCCGCAGGAGTTCCACTACAACCCGCTGGGCAGCATGCACGGCGGCGTCATCTCGACCCTGCTGGACACGGCGGCGGCCTGCTCGGTGCACAGCACGCTGCCGGTCGGGGTCGGCTACACCAGCCTCGACCTGACGGTGAAGTTCCTGCGCCCGGTCACCACCGCGACCGGCCGCATCGCCTGCACCGGCAAGGTCCTTCAGCGCGGCCGGCGCACCGCCCTGGCCGAGGCGAGCCTGACCGACGGGCAGGGCCGCCTGCTCGCGCACGCCACGAGCACCTGCCTGCTCTTCGAGATTCCCTGACCGTTACCGGTACGCCTACGCTGATCATCGATGCGCAGGCTGCTGATCGACGTCGCGAAGGTCGGCCTCGGGCTGGCCGGCATCGTGCTCGCCCTCATCGCCGTCCGGATCGTCCTGGTCCTCGCCTATCGCGTCTCGCCGGCGCTGCTCCTCGGGATGATCGGCGCCGGGTTCGCCACCCCGATCGTTCTCTCCGTCCATGGCCGCGAGCGGGCCCGCCGGCGCCTGAACGCACGGGCCGTGGCCGCCGGCTGGTCCGCGATCGACCCGGCCGACCGCACCTGGCCGTGGGAGTCGATGGTCGGCCACGGCAAGTACCGGCTGACCCGGGCGTGGTCGTTCGGCCGGGACGGCTTCCCGGTCACCGCCGGCGAGGTCAGGTGGTCCGGCAACCCGTTCGGCGGGGCGGTGAACCGGGCCGAGGGCCGGGGCGTCTTCGTGGTGGTCCGGCTGCCGGCCCCGGCGCCGACGATGGCCATGCGCCTGCCGTGGTCGTTCCTCGGCGACGATCCCCGCCTCGAGCAGTCCGCCCCGCGCCTGGCCTTCGTCAACGGCGAGATCCCGCCGTGGACCGTCACCGGCGACGAGCTGTTCACCATCGAGATCGTGGACCGGCCGCTGACCTCCTCCGACGTCGAGAAGGCCGTGGGGCGGGCGCTCCGGGCGGTCGAGGTGCTGGACATCTCGTCCGCTTAGGCGCGAGCCTCCAGGCGCAGGCGGCGCGCCTCGCGCTTCTCCTCGAACCGGGCCGCCTGGTTCTCCAGCTCGTCCATGTGGGCGGCCAGCTCGTCGCGCGCCTTCTCGCCCTCGGCGGTCAGACCGGTGCGGCCGAAGACGTTCCACTGCCGCAGCACCGGCTGGAGGACCTCGTCGCGGTGCTGCCGCAGGTCGTAGATGCCGGCCAGCGCGATCGACACCGCCTTGCGGCCGAAGCCCTCGATGTTCGCCCCCGGCATCTCGAACCCGGCGACCACGTCGGTGACCGCCCGCATCGCGTGGTCGGGGTCGAGGTCGAACGCGGCCGCCAGCAGGTTGCGGTAGAAGACCATGTGCAGGTTCTCGTCGGCCGCGACCCGGGCCAGCAGCTGCTCGGCGACCGGGTCGCCGGTCGCCCGGCCGGTGTTGCGGTGCGAGATGCGGGTGGCCAGCTCCTGGAACGCGACATAGGCGATGGAGTGCATCATCTCGTCGGGGTGGGCGTTGGCGTAGCCGGACTGCATGTGGGTCATCCGGGCTCGCTCGAGCATGATCGGGTCGACGGCCCGGGTCACGGTCAGGTAGTCGCGCAGCGCGATGCCGTGCCGGCCCTCCTCGGCGGTCCAGCGGTGCACCCAGCTGCCCCACGCCCCGTCCCGCCCGAACAGCGTGGCGATCTCGTGGTGGTACGACGGCAGGTTGTCCTCGGTGAGCAGGTTGACGATCAGCGCCGTGCGCGCCACCTCGGGGATCGGGGAGTCGTCCTCCCGCCAGGGCTCGCCGTTGAGCAGACCGTCGAAGGTGCGCCCCTCGCTCCACGGCACGTACTCGTGCGGGAACCACTCCTTGGCCAGCGACAGATGCCGGTCGAGGTTGCTGGCCACCACTGGTTCCAGCTCCATGAGCAGGGCGGTCTGGTCCACGATCACTCCCTACGCTTGCGTAACCTACGCAACCGTAACCTCTTACCGGCCGGTACTCACACCCCGGGCCCCGATTCACCGCCGATTCCCGGTGGCACCCGTCGACCATCATGGATGCTTCATGACGACACGGGAGGCAGCAATGTTGCGACGCGCCCTGACCGTTCTGACCGTCCTCGGCGTGCTGGCCGCGCCGGCCGCACCCGCCGTGGCCTCGCCGCCGCGCTCCGACACCTTCGGCCGCACCCTGCAACAGAAGCTCGACGCGGTCCACGCCGCCGGCATGCCCGGCGCGTTCGCCGAGGTGCGGGACGGCCGCCGCACCTGGACCCCGACGACCGGCGTCGCCGACGTCGCCACCGGCGAGCCGGTGCGCGACGGCATGCGGCACCGGATCGGCAGCATCACCAAGACGTTCGTGGCCACCACCGTGCTCCAGCTGGCCGGCGAGCGCCGGATCGACCTGGACGCCCCGATCGGCCGTTACCTGCCCCGCGGCCTCGTCCCGGCCGACCTGGCCCGGGCGGTGACCGTGCGGATGCTGCTCAACCACACCAGCGGCATCGGCGACTTCGACACCGCGATCATCAAGACCCTCGACGACCTGATCACCCTGGGCCGCACCGACTACACCCCGGAGCAGCTCGTCCGGCTCGGCGTGGGCGCCGGCGCCACCAATGCCCCGGGCGCCGCCTGGTCGTACTCGAACACCAACTACATCCTGGCCGGGCTGATCATCGAGCGGGTCACCGGGCACAGCTACCGCTCCGAGGTGAGCCGCCGGATCCTGCGCCCGCTCGGGCTGCGCGACACCTATTTCGAGGGGTCGGAGCTCGACATCCGCGGGCCGCACATGCACGCCTACGTCCCCTGGACCGACGGCACGCTGAAGGACTTCACGCTCTACAACATGTCGTGGGCCTGGTCCGCCGGCGAGATCGTCTCCACCGCCCGTGACCTGGACGTCTTCTACCGCGCCCTGCTCACCGGCCGCCTCCTGCGCCCGGCGCTGCTCGCCCAGATGCAGACCACGGTCCCGGAGGACCCGGCCGACCCGGCGGCCGGCGGCTACGGCCTCGGCATCTACTGGCTGGACCTGCCGTGCGGCCGCGTCTGGGGCCACGACGGCGGCACGATCGGCCACCAGACCGTCTCGCTGCACAGCGCCGACGGCCGCCGCCAGGTCACCTACGCCCAGAGCATGGCCTTCTACCAGACCTCGCCGACCGAGCCCGACGCGATCGACGTGGCCGCCTCCGACTTCGTGATCACCGCCCTGTGCGGCGACGACACGACCGCCACCGCGCGCACGCTCGCGCCGCGCATCCTGCCGCACGTCGCCGCCATCCAGCGCCCGGCGCCCGCCTCTCGCCCGTAGGCCTCTCCCGGCCGCGGCTCATCCCAGCGCCGCGGCCGGAGCCCCGGGGTCAAGCGCCGGAGACCACCGGGTGCAGGTCTTCCACCGGCGGGGCCCAGGTTGCGGCGTCGGCCTCGACCTGGTCCCCCGAGCGGATGTCCTTGACCTCGTCGGGCGAGCCCGGGAACCAGACGTACGGAATCCCGCGCCGGTCCGCGTACTGGATCTGCTTGCCGAACTTGGCCGCGGTCGGCGCCACCTCGGTGGGAATGCCCCGGCGGCGCAGCGCCGCGGCCGTGCGGTCGCACGTCACCCGCTGGTCCTCGTGCGGCAGCGCGACCAGCACGCAGGTCGGCACCGAGCGGGAGACGCCCAGCGCCTGCTGCCCGAAGAGCACGCCGAGCATCCGGGACACGCCGATCGAGATGCCCACGCCCGGGAACCGCTCCTTGCCCGAGGACGCGAGGTTGTCGTACCGGCCGCCGGAGCAGACCGACCCGAACCGCTCGTAACCGCGCAGCTGGGTCTCGTAGACCGTGCCGGTGTAGTAGTCGAGGCCACGGGCGATCTTCAGCTCGGCGACGACCAGGCCGGGCGCGTGCTCGCGGGCGGTCTCGACGACGCGCACCAGCTCCTCGAGGCCCTCGTCGAGCAGCGGGTCGCTCACCCCGAGCTTGCGGACCGCGTCCACGAACGACGTGTCCTCGGCCGAGATGGCGGCAAGGTCGAGGCAGGCGGCCGCCTGGGCGGCGGACGCGCCGGCGGTCTCGATCAGCAACTCGGCGACGCGCGCCGGGCCGATCTTGTCCAATTTGTCGACCGTACGCAGGACCTGGTCGGTGTCGGACAGACCCAATCCCCGGTAGAAGCCCTCGCACACCTTGCGGTTGTTGACCTGGATGCGCGCGGCCGGGATCGGCAGGCCGCCCAGCGCGTCCCCGATGACCAGCGGCATCTCGGTGTCGTAGTGGAACGGCAGGTTGTCCCGGTTGACGACGTCGATGTCGGCCTGGAGGAACTCGCGGTAGCGGCCCTCCTGCGGGCGCTCGCCCCGCCACACCTTCTGGATCTGGTAGCGCCGGAACGGGAAGACCAGCTTGCCGGCGTTTTCGACGACAAATCGCGCGAACGGCACGGTGAGGTCGAAGTGCAGCCCGAGCTGGTCGTCGGACGAGGAGGCCTCCGGGTCGGCCTGGAGGCGGTGCAGCAGGTAGACCTCCTTCGAGGTCTCGCCCTTGGACAGGAGGGTCTCCAGCGGCTCGACCGACCGGGTCTCGAGCGGGGCGAACCCGTACAGCTCGAAGGTGGACCGGATCCGGTCGATGACACGCTGCTCGATCATGCGCTGCGCGGGCAGCCATTCGGGGAAGCCGGAAATCGGCATTCTCAAAATCTCCTAGGAATATCGTCAGAGCCCACGGCCGGGCGCTGCGATCAACTCCCGCAGGTACGGGTTCGTCGCGCGCTCGCGGCCGATGGTGGTGGCCGGTCCGTGGCCGGGCAGGACGACGGTCTCGTCGGCCAGCGGCAGGATCTTCTCCCGCAGGCTGGTCATCATCGTCTCGGTGCTTCCGCCCGGCAGGTCGGTGCGTCCGATGGATCCCGC
Source organism: Actinoplanes sp. NPDC051537 (assembly GCF_055586105.1). Lineage (NCBI taxonomy): Bacteria > Bacillati > Actinomycetota > Actinomycetes > Micromonosporales > Micromonosporaceae > Actinoplanes > Actinoplanes sp. NPDC051537. Next base: position 361,959 of record NZ_JBVJIU010000005.1, on the reverse strand, counting down.
GAAGAGCACGTCGCCGGAGAGGCAGACGGGTGATTCGGCTCCGGGCAGGCGGAACAGCACCGACCCGCCGGTATGGCCGGGAGCGTGGTCGACCGACACCTCGATGCCGGCCAGCGTCAATGTCGCGCCGTCGGTGAGCTCGGCGACGTCCTCCGGCTCGGAGTACTCCAGACGGCCTCCGAACAGGGAGGACAGGTCGGCGCTGAGGCCCTTGGCGGGGTCGGCCAGCATCTCGAGATCGGCCGGGTGCACGTACGCCGTGATGCCGCGCGCGCCGCAGACCGGCGCGACCGAGAAGGTGTGGTCGAGGTGGCCGTGGGTGAGCAGCACCGCGGCCGGGTGCAGCCGGTGCTCGGCGAGCACCTCGTCGAGCCGGTCGAGAACGCCGATGCCGGGATCGACGATGAGGCATTGCTCGCCCGGGCCGGCGGCCACCAGATAGCAGTTGGTGCCGAAGGCTTCGGCCGGAAAACCGGTGACGAGCACCACGGCCCCTCTCGATAGCAATCAGGTGCGAATCGTAACGAGCCTATCCGGACGGGCGCACACCACTTTCTCAGCGGGTACCCGTACACTCTTGCGGGCGTGTGACACGACACATGGAGAAGGGCAGCGTTCGGTGGCATCCAGCAAGGACCGGCAGCGCAAGCTGGCGCGGGCGAAGCTCGATCGGCAGATGGCGCGGCGGGCGGCCAAGGAGCGGCGGAGGCGGCGGCTCTACGCCGGTGTCGGCGCGGGGGTCGCGGTCCTTCTGATCGTCGCCGGCATCGCCTGGATCGGCGGGGCGTTCGACTCGGACGAGAAGACCGACGCGGCCGACCAGGACATCTGCGCGTGGACGCCGCAGAACGCGACGACCAACACCAACCTCAAGGACGTGGGCACGCCGCCGACCAAGGGCATCCCCACCGACGGCACCTCGACGATGACCGTCACGACCGATCAGGGCGACCCGATCGTGGTGGATCTCGACCGGGTGAGCGCGCCGTGCGGCTCGGAAGACCTGCGCTACCTGGCGAGCAAGAACTTCTACGACAACACCACGTGCCACGAGATCACGACGTACGGGGCGATCCGGTGCGGTGACCCGAGCGGCACCGGCCTCGGCGGCCCGACGTACAGCGTCTACAGCGAGAACACGCCGGCCGCCCCCGACCCGTCGCCCAGCGCGAGCGCCGCGGCGTCGACCACCCCGCTCTATCCCAAGGGCACCGTCGCGTTGATCGGCAACCCGCCGGGCACGAACGGCAGCCAGTTCCTGATCTTCTTCAAGGACTACGCGCCGGTCACCCCGGAGTTCTCGATCGTCGGCGCCGTGACCGGCGGTCTCGCCACGGTCGAGAAGATCGGCAAGATCCCGGTCGTGGCGGACGCCGCCGGCGACAAGATCAAGCCGAAGACCAAGATCACGATCAAAACCCTCACCGTCGGGCAGGCGGCGGCGCCCTCCGCGAGCGCACAGTCTTAATCCCCCAGGCCGAACACAGCAGGAGGAACACCGTGTCGTCGATCAAGGACCGGCAACGCGCGGCGGCGCGTGCGCGGCTCGAGAAGGAGATGGCCGAGCGCGCGGCAGCGGCTCGTAAGCGTCGCCAGCGCCAGGCGATCATCGGGTCGGCGATCGCGGTAGTGGTCATCGCCGGCGCCGCCGTCTGGATCGTCACCGCCCTGAACAAGGACGACAAGAAGTCCTCCTCGACCGCGAGCGCCGCCCCCGCCGGCACCGTGGCCTGCGCCTGGACCCCGCAGGACAAGTCCTCGGGCGCCAACGTGAAGGACACCGGCGGCACCCCGGAGCAGTACGCGAAGAACACCGGCAAGGACACGCTGACCATCGACACCAACCTCGGCAAGATCACCGCCGATGTCGACAAGTCGAAGGCACCGTGCACCGCCTCCGCGTTCGAGTACCTGGCCGGCAAGAACTTCTGGAACAACACCAAGTGCCACCGGCTCACCACCGAGGGCATCAAGGTCCTGCAGTGCGGCGACCCGACCGCCACCGGCAAGGGCTACCGCCAGACCGATGGCACCGGCGGCCCGAACTTCATGTACGCCGAGGAGAACCTGCCGGCCGGCAAGGACCCGACATACCCGGCGGGCACGATCGCCATGGCGAAGACCTCGAACCCGGGTACCACGAGCAGCCAGTTCTTCATCCCGTACGAGGACATCCCGGCGGCGGCGCTGCCCGCGGAGTACACCGTCCTCGGCACGATCACGTCCGGTCTGGACATCGTCAAGAAGGTCGCGAAGGGCGGCACCGACGACGCCAACCAGAAGGGCGACGGTCACCCCAAGACGGAGCTCGACATCAAGTCGCTGTCCATGGCGGCGGGATAACCGCTCGAACGCCGAAAGCGCCGCGACCCGGAAGGGCCGCGGCGCTTTTCGTTACCAAGAATCAGGCGCCGGAGGTCACCCGGTAGGCGTCGAACACCCCGTCGACCTTGCGGACGGCGGCGACCAGGTGACCGAGGTGCTTCGGGTCGGCCATCTCGAACGTGAACCGGCTGACCGCCACCCGGTCGCGGGTCGTGGTCACGGTCGCCGAGAGGATGTTGACCCGCTCCTCGGAGAGCACCCGGGTGACGTCGGCCAGCAGCTTGTGCCGGTCGAGCGCCTCGACCTGGATGGCCACCAGGAACGTCGACGCGCTCGTCGGCTTCCAGCTGACCTCGACCACCCGCTCGGACTGGTCACGCAGGTCTTCCGCGTTCGCGCAGTCTTCCCGGTGCACCGAGACGCCGCCGGAACGGGTGACGAAGCCGAAGACCGCGTCGCCCGGCACCGGGGTGCAGCAGCGGGCCAGCTTGACCCACACGTCGCTGACGTCCTTGACCACCACGCCCGGGTCCTGCGCCGTGCTGCGGTTGCGCGGCGGCCGGGTCGCGACGGCGGTCTCGGCGATGTCCTCGACCGCGCCCTCCTCGCCGCCGAAGCCCGCCACCAGCTTCTGCACGACCGACTGGGCCGAGACCGTGCTCTCCCCCACCGCCGCGTACAGCGAGGCCACATCGGCCAGGTGCAGGTCGCGCGCGATGGTCGTGAGGTTCTCGCTCGTCAGCATGCGCTGCAGGGGCAGGCCCTGCTTGCGCATCGCCTTGACGATCGACTCCTTGCCGATCTCGATCGCTTCCTCGCGGCGTTCCTTGTTGAAGAACTGCCTGATCTTCGTACGCGCGCGGGGGCTCTTGACGAACCCGAGCCAGTCCTGGGTCGGGCCCGCGGTCGCCGACTTCGACGTGAAGATCTCGATCACGTCGCCGTTGGAGAGCGTCGACTCGAGCGGGACGAGCTTGCCGTTGACCCGCGCGCCGATGCACTTGTGCCCCACCTGGGTGTGCACCGCGTACGCGAAGTCGACCGGGGTCGAGCCGGTGGGCAGCGGGATCACGTCGCCCTTCGGCGTGAAGACGTAGACCTCCTGGCTGGACAGGTCGAAGCGCAACGCGTCCAGGAACTCGGACGGGTCGCTCGCCTCGCGCTGCCAGTCGAGCAGCTGCCGCAGCCAGGTCATCTCGTCGATGTGCGCCGGCGGGCCGACGATCGTCGCGCCCTTCTGCTCCTTGTACTTCCAGTGCGCGGCGATGCCGAACTCGGCCGTGCGGTGCATGGCGAACGTGCGGATCTGCATCTCGACCGGCTTGCCGGTCGGGCCGATGACCGTCGTGTGCAACGACTGGTACATGTTGAACTTCGGCATCGCGATGTAGTCCTTGAACCGGCCCGGCACCGGCTGCCAGTTCGCGTGGATGACGCCCAGCGCGGCGTAGCAGTCGCGGACCGTGTCGACCAGGATGCGCACGCCGACCAGGTCGTAGATGTCGTTGAAGTCGCGGCCCCGCACGATCATCTTCTGATAGATCGAGTACAGGTGCTTCGGGCGCCCGGTCGTCTCGGCCTTGATCTTCGCCGACTTGAGATCGAGGCTGACCCGGTTGGTCACCTGACGCAGCAGTGCCTCACGCTGCGGCTGGTGCTCGCCGATCAGGCGGTTGATCTCCTCGAACCGCTTCGGGAACAGCGTGCCGAACGCGAGATCCTCGAGCTCCCACTTGATCGTGTTCATACCGAGGCGGTGGGCCAGCGGCGCGAGGATCTCCAGCGTTTCCTTCGCCTTCTGCTCCTGCTTGGGGCGGGGCAGGAAGGTGAGCGTACGCATGTTGTGCAGCCGGTCGGCCAGCTTGATGACCAGGACGCGCGGGTCCTTGGCCATCGCCACCACCATCTTGCGGATGGTCTCGGCCTTGGCCGCGTCGCCCAGCTTGACCCGGTCGAGCTTGGTCACGCCGTCGACCAGCAGGGCCACCTCGCCGCCGAAGTCGCTGCGCATCTGCTCGAGCGAGTAGTCGGTGTCCTCGATCGTGTCGTGCAGCAGGGCCGCCACCAGGGTGGTCGTGTCCATGCCGAGGTTGGCCAGGATCGTCGCCACGGCCAGCGGGTGCGTGATGTAGGGGTCGCCGGATTTGCGGTACTGACCCGAGTGCCAGCGGGCGGCCACGTCGAACGCGCGCTGGAGCTGCCGGCCGTCGGCCTTGGGGTGGCTGGCCCGGTGGGTGGCGATCAGCGGCTCGAGAACCTCGCTGACCTGCGTGCTCTGCCACGGCGCGTTGAACCGGGCGAGCCGCGCCCGGACCCGGCGCCCGGTGGGCGCGCTGGCCAGGCCGAAGCCCGTGCTCGGCTCGTCGCCGGGCGGCATCGGCTGGGTCGCCTCGGGATCGGGAGTCGGCGCGGCCGGACGAGGCTCGACCGCTTCGACGGCCGCCTCGGGAGCCCGTGCCTCCTCGACCGGCGGCGCGACAGCGTCCGCACCGGTCCGTGTGTTCTCGGTCGGCTGCACCGTGCCCTCCGTCGGAGGGGCGACGTCGCTGGACACCGGCCTCCTCACACCCATCGCCTGGTTGGTCACCTGGTTAGGAACGTCATCCTACCCGCACAGTCTTCCCGGTTGCCCCGGCCGAACCTCCGAAAGAGCGCGGGTAACCCCGGCGAAAGCCCATCAAACGGTCAACAGCGCATGCACCGTACGTGGCGCCAGCCGTTCCCGCCCCTTCAGGAAGGCCAGCTCCATGAGCACGGTGAAGCCCGCGACCGTGCCGCCGGCCCGTTCGACCAGGTCGAGGGCCGCCCCGGCCGTCCCACCCGTCGCGAGCACGTCGTCGACCACCAGCACGCGCTGGCCCGTGATGAAGGCGTCCTCGTGCACCTCGAGGGTGGCCTCGCCGTACTCGAGTTGATAGGACGCCGAGATCGTCTGCCGCGGCAGCTTGCCCGCCTTGCGCACCGGAACCACCCCGGCGCCGGTCGCATAGGCGACCGCGGCCGCCACCACGAACCCGCGCGCCTCCACCCCGGCCACCACGTCGAAGCTGTCCGCCCCGTAGTACGCGATGATGCCGTCGACCACCTGACGGAACGCCGCACCGTCGGCGAACAGCGGCATCAGGTCCTTGAAGACGACGCCGGGCTGCGGGAAGTCGGGAACGTCGACCGTGCCGCCGGCGACGACGGCCGCCAGCTCGGATCCGCTGTCACCGCGGGGCGTTTGATCAGTCACGGCGGACAGCCTAATGGCCCGCCTCCGGGGTCGGAGACGGGCCATCGGGTGCTGCTTGATCAGCGGCGCTTACTACCGCCGCTGGGCCGGTTGCCGGCGCCGCCGGGACGGCCGCCCCGGTTGGTGCCGGTGTTGCGCTTCGCCGGCGGGCGAGCGCCGGGCCGGGGCGCGCTCGCGGCCATGGCCGGCGCCTCGTCCGACTCGGTCGCGTTGGCCGGGCGCTGCCGCTCGGCGCGCGGGGCGACGTCGCCGGAGCGGACCGCGGCCCGCCGGGCGAGCACCCGGGCGGTGTGCGCCTTGATCTTCGGCTCGCGGTCCTTGAACACGGTCAGCATCGGCGCCGCGAACATGATCGAGGAGATGACGCCGAAGCCCATGCCGACGAACAGCACCAGGCCGAGGTCCTTCAGCGTGCCCGCGCCGAGCAGGCCGGCGCCGATGAAGAGCAGGCCGCCGACGGGCAGCAGCGCCACCAGACCGGTGTTGATCGACCGCATGATGGTCTGGTTGACGGCCAGGTTCGTCGCCTCGGAGTAGGTCCGGCTGCTGCCCGCCGTGATGCCGCGGGTGTTCTCCTGGACCTTGTCGAAGACGACCACCACGTCGTACAGCGAATAACCGAGGATCGTCAGGAAGCCGATCACGGTGGACGGGGTGACCTCGAAGCCGACCAGCGAGTAGACGCCGGCCGTCAGGATCAGGTCGAGCAGCAGCGAGGAGACGGCGGCCGCCGCCATCCGCCATTCGAAGCGGATGACGAGGTACGCCATGACCAGCACCAGGAAGACGAGCAGACCGATGACCGCCTGCCGGGTCACCTGGCCGCCCCACGCCGCCGACACCTGGTCGTCGCTGACCTGCTTGGCGTCGACGCCGAGGGCCTGCACCAGCGCGTTCTTGGCGTTCCCCGACTCGGACGGGCTCATCGCCGTGGCCCGGATCGTGAAGGTCTCCTGCTGACCGGCCCGGCCGCCGAGCTTCTGCGCGGAGACGACCTCGGAGCCCGGGTGGGCCTCCACGATCGCCTTCTGCACCGCGTCGGACACCTGGTCCTGGGTGAGCGTCGCCCCGGCGATCGTCTTGGCCGGGACGCTGAACGACGTGCCGCCGGCGAACTCGATGCCCAGCGAGAACCCGCGGATCGCGAAGCTGGCGATCGAGATCAGCACGAGCACGGCCGCGACGGTGAACCAGATCTTGCGCCGGCCGATGATGTTGATGTTCGCTTCGCCCTGGTACAGGCGAGTCGCGAGACCGGTACGGGCCATCTCAGGCCTCCTTGACGTCGGTCGGGGCGCGACGCAGGACGCGGCCGAGGCCGCTCACCCGCGGCGACATGAACGCCTTGGTGTTCGCGAACATCGTCATGATCGGATGCCGGAAGAGGAACACGACGACCAGGTCGAGCACGGTGGACAGACCCAGCGCGAACGCGAAGCCCTGCACCGCGCCGATCGAGACGATGTAGAGCACCACGGCGGCCATGATCGTGATCGTGTTCGCCGAGATGATCGTGCGGCGGGCGCGGGCCCAGGCGCGTGGCACGGCGCTGCGCGGACTTCGACCCTCGTGGATCTCGTCCTTCAAGCGTTCGAAGTAGATGACGAACGAGTCGGCGGCCACACCGAGCGAGACGATGAAGCCGGCTATACCGGCCAGGGTCAGCGTGAAGCCGACCGTACGGCCGAGGAAGACCAGCGCGCCGAAGGTCAGCAGACCGGACAGGATGAGGCTCAGGAAGATGACCGAGCCCAGCAGGCGGTAGTAGAAGAACGCGTACACCGCCACCAGCGCCATGCCGATCGCGGCCGCGAGCAGACCGGCCTGCAGCTGCTGGACGCCCAGCGTCGCCGAGACCGTCTGGGCCGGGCCCGAGTCGAAGGTCACCGGCAGGGCGCCGAAGTTGAGCTGGTCGGAGAGCTGCTTGGCGGTGACCGCCGTGAACTGGCCGGTGATCTGCGAGGTGCCGGTGAGCACGCCCTGGATCTGCGGCGCCGAGATCACCGTCTTGTCGAGGACCACGGCGACGGCGCAGTGCTCGATGCTGCCGTACATCGCCGTGGCGGCGGTGTAGCAGGGGTCGCTCGAGGTCGCGTTGAACGCCTGGCGGGTCAGGTTGGCCCACTTCGTCGAGCCCTCGCTCTTGAAGTCGAGCGAGACGACCCACTGGCCGTTCTGCTGGTCGAGCTGCGGGCTCGCCTTGGAGATGTCGTCGCCGACGACCGGGGCCTTGTCCATCAGGATCTTGCCGCCCTGGTAGCAGACCGTGGCCTGCTTGGCGACGTCGTCGATCGCGCCGGCCGGCCGGGCGTTCAGCTGGTCACAGCTGATCGTCGGCACGTAGTACTGCATCTGCGGGGTGAGCGCGTTGACCTCGTCGCCGTCGAGCTTGTTGAAGGCCGCGTAGGCGAGGCCGGCCTTCGGGTCGGAGGTGAGGTCGACCGGGGCGGTCAGCTTCGAGGCGGCGGCCCACGCGGCGGCGCCGACCTTCTTCTCCACCTCGGCCACCGGCACCTGGTGCGAGCCCGGGGTCGCCGCGGCGGCGCCGGTCGGGGTCGCCGTCGGGGTCGGCGTGGCGCTCGGGCTCGGCGCCTTCATGACCTCGCCGCCGCCCTGGCCGCCGGTCGAGGCGCTCGGGTTGGCGGCGGGGGCGCTCGCGCTGGTCTTGGCGCCGGCGCTGGTGGACGGCGCGGGCGCGCCGGAGGCCCCGGCCGACGGCTTCGCGGCCGGCGGGTTCATGGCCGTCGAGGCCACGTCGCCGGTCGCGCCGATCACCAGGCGGAACCGCATCTGCGCGGCCTCCGACAGGTCCTTCAGCTGGTCCTCGGCCTTACCCGCGAGCGAGACCACGATGTTGCGGTCGCCCTGGATGACCACCTCGGCCTCGGAGACGCCGAGCGCGTTGACGCGGTTCTCGATGATGCCCCGCGCCTGCTCCATGCTCTCCTTGGACGGCACCTGGCCGCCCTGCACGGAGGCGATGTAGGTCGCCTGCGTGCCGCCGACCAGGTCGAGACCCAGTTTCGGGTGGAGGCGGTCGGTGAAGCTGCCCTTCGCCCCGCCGGCGAAGAAGACGAGCAGATACAGGACGACGAAGACCAGGCCGAGCACGCCGAGTTGGCGTCCGGGATGCATCTGTCCCTGTGGTGGTCGTGCCACGGCGTTCGGTCTCCCTGTTTGCTACGGCCGCCCCCCTGGCGGCACCCGTACGGATGTCGTTGGCCGGTGTCCGGCCGGACGAACCGGCCCGACGGCACACTGCGCCGCGGGCCGGTCCGGAAAGAATGAGGTCAGTCCTTCTTCTTGGTGTCGGCGACCGTGGTGTCGTCGACGGTGGTCTCCGCGACCGGCTCGTCGTCGACGACGGTCTCCTCGACCGGCTCCGCGACCGTCTCCTCGGCCTCCGCCCGCTGCAAGGTGCGAGCGATGGCCTGCCGCGCGAACGTCACGACGACGCCCGGCGCGATTTCCAGAGTAGCCACGTCCGCGTCGATAGCGACGATCGTGCCGTGCAGGCCACCGATGGTGACGATCTCGTCACCGGGGCCGAGCTTGTTCTGCAACTCCTGCGCCTCGCGGCGACGCTTCTGCTGCGGCCGGATCATCAGGAAATAGACCACGCCGAAGAGCAGAAGCAAGAACAGGATCGTCGTGAAGCTGTTTCCTGCTCCCGAGCCGGCCGCTGACAGATACACGAGAAAGCCTTCCGTAGGCCCCGGCACCGCGAGCATGCGCGGCGGCGGAGCGATATACACATCCGGGTTGAACCGCGCGCGAGTCTAATCGGTCAACCTGGGAAGTCCGAATGCGGCACACATCACGTTCACATTACGAGCGGATTTCACGCGTCTCGGGCGAACAGATCCCCCTGAACCACGCCGGACGGCGGTGTCTTGCCCAGATGCAGCCATCCCGCCTCGGTCGCGACCCGGCCCCGGGGCGTGCGCGCGAGCAACCCCGCGCGTACCAGGAAAGGCTCGCAGACCTCCTCCACCGTGTCGGACTGCTCGCCCACGGCGACGGCGAGCGTGGAGAGGCCGACCGGGCCACCTCGGAACGAGTCGATCAGCGCCCGCAGCACCGCCCGGTCCAGCCGGTCGAGGCCGAGCGCGTCCACGTCGTACACCTTGAGGGCCTCGCGCGCGGTCTCCTCGGTGACCACCCCGTCCGCCCGCACCTCGGCGTAGTCCCGCACCCGGCGCAGCAGGCGGTTGGCGATGCGCGGCGTGCCGCGCGAGCGACCGGCGATCTCCGTCGCGCCCTCGTCGGTGATCGGCACCCCCAGGATCCGCGCCGAGCGGTGCAGCAGTGCGTCCAGATCGGCCGGTGAGTAGAAGTCCAGGTGCGCCACGAAGCCGAACCGGTCGCGCATCGGGCCGGAGAGCAGGCCGGCCCGGGTGGTGGCGCCGACCAGCGTGAACGGCTCGACGTCGAGCGGGATCGCGGTGGCGCCCGGCCCCTTGCCCACCACCACGTCGACCCGGAAGTCCTCCATCGCGCTGTAGAGCAGCTCCTCGGCCGGCTTCGCGATGCGGTGGATCTCGTCGATGAACAGCACGTCGCCGGGGCCGAGGCCGGTCAGGATCGCGGCCAGGTCGCCGGAGCGCTCGATCACCGGCCCGCTGGTGGTGCGGATGCCGGTGCCGAGCTCGGCCGCCACGATGTTGGCCAGCGTCGTCTTGCCCAGCCCCGGCGGCCCCGAGAGCAGGATGTGATCGGGCGGCGTGCCCCGGCCCATCGCGCCCTTGAGCAGCAGCTCGAGCTGGTCGCGCACCCGGTGCTGGGCGATGAAGTCGGCGAGCCGGCGCGGCCGGACGCTCGCCTCGGCGTCGAGATCGTCATCGCCCGCCTCGGCCGACACCAATTCGTCGCTCATCGGGCCTTACCCAGGAGCCGGATCGCCTGCCGCAGCAGCACCGGGACCGGCGGCGTCTCGCCGTCGATCGACTCGGCGACGGCGGCCACCGCCTGGTCCGCCTGCGCGACCGTCCAGCCGAGCGCGAGCACGCCCTGGCGCACCTGCTCCTGCCAGTCGCCGCGGAGCATGCCGGCCGGCGAGCCGTCGCTCAGCGGCATCGGGCCGATCCGGTCGCGCAGCTCCACGACCATCTTCTCGGCGCCCTTCTTGCCGATGCCCGGCACCCGGGTCAGCGTCGCGAGGTCGGCGCCGGCGATCGCGCGGCGCACAGTGTCGGGCGTGTGCACGGCGAGCACCGCCTGCGCGAGCCGGGGACCGACGCCGCTGGCCGTCTGCAGCAGCTCGAACAGCTGCTTCTCGTCGTCGTCCGCGAAGCCGTACAGGGTCAGCGAGTCTTCCCGGACCACCATGCTGGTCGCCAGCCGCGCCTCGACGCCGGCCTTGAGCCCGGCCAGCGTGCCCGGCGCGCACTGCACCTGGAGGCCGACGCCGCCGACCTCGATCACGGCGCTGTCCGGATTGATGGCGGCGACCAGGCCGCGGACGCTGGCGATCATCGCCGGACTCCTCGTCGTCTCGCGGCGAGCGCCGCCGCTTCGATGCGGGCGCGGGTTCCGCCGCGCCAGATGTGGCAGATGGCGAGGGCGAGCGCGTCCGCGGCGTCGGCCGGCTTGGGCGGCGCGTCGAGCCCGAGGAGCCGGGTGACCATGCTCGTCACCTGTGCCTTGCCCGCGGTGCCGGAGCCGGTCACGGCCGCCTTGACCTCACTCGGCGTGTACGTCTGGACGGGCAGCCCCGCGCGCGCACCGGCCAGGACCGCGACGCCGCTGGCCTGCGCCGTGCCCATCACCGTACGCACGTTGTGCTGGGAGAACACCCGCTCGACGGCCACGCTCTCGGGCTTGTGCTCGGCCACCAGCTTGGCCAGTTCGGTGTCAAGCCGGAGCAGGCGCAGGGAGATGTCGTCGTCGGGGTCGGTGTAGACCACGTAGTAGCCGATCAGCTTGCACGGCCGCCCCGGCACGCCCTCCACGACGCCGACACCGCACCGGGTCAGCCCGGGGTCGACGCCCAGCACGCGCACCATGGACCTCCCCTGCCTCACGTACGTGTGTTCGACACCCTAATACCAGGCGGTCTTGCGCCCGGCACCGACACGCCTCGACGATGTGTGCGGGAGGCTTTGGGAGGACGCCATGTATCTCGTACCACCGATGGACGACGAACCGCCGCCCGAGTTTCTCGCCTTCGTCGCCGGCCACCTGACGGCCCTGCGCCGGGAGACGGACCGCCTGGTGGGCGGCGACCGGGAGGCGGGCCACATCTACATGGACGTGCTCGCCGACCTGGCCGGCCACTGGCGCCGCCTGTGCTGGTGGGCGTGGCTGGCGCACAAGGACGCCCCGGCCGAGTACATGACGCGCCGCCTCGCCGCCCGCACCAAGCAGTGGCGCGAGGATCAGATCTACGAGGTCGACATCCGGGTGCTGCGGGCCAACCCGTACATCCCGCTGCGTGGCCCGGGCGCGACGCTCGCGCTGCGCAAGGCCGAGGTCCTCCCCGGCACCGTACGCGCGGGGGTCGTCTCCCGGGCCGACGCCGGCATCGCCTGGGTGCAGGCCTACCGCAAACAGCAGTGGCACCGCGTCGGCCGCCTGGTGGTCAGCGGCATTCTCCTGGTCGGCGGAATGATCCAATACATGTCCTGGATCTCGGTCAGCAACGGCCAGTGAAAAAGCCGGCCCGGAGATTCCGGACCGGCCTTCGCATCGACGGCGGCCATTACGCGTCAATGGCCGCCATGACCTCGTCGCTCACGTCGAAGTTCGCGAAGATGTTCTGGACGTCGTCGCAATCCTCGAGCGCGTCGATCAGCTTGAAGACCTTGCGCGCCGCGTCCTCGTCGACCGGCACGGTCATGGTCGGCACCAGCGACGACTCGGCCGAGTCGTAGTCGATGCCGGCGTCCTGCAGCGCCGTGCGCACCGGGATCAGGTCGGTCGGCTCGGAGACGACCTCGAACGAGTCGCCCAGGTCGTTGATCTCCTCGGCGCCGGCGTCGAGCACGGCCAGCATCAGGTCGTCCTCGCTCAGGCCCTTCGGGACGATCACCACGCCCTTGCGGTTGAACAGGTACGACACGCTGCCGGCGTCGGCGAACGTGCCGCCGTTGCGGGTCAGCGCCGTCCGCACCTCGGTCGCGGCGCGGTTGCGGTTGTCGGTGAGGCACTCGATCAGGATCGCCACACCGTTCGGGCCGTAACCCTCGTACATGATCGTCTGCCAGTCGGCGCCGCCGGCCTCGAGGCCGGACCCGCGCTTGACCGCGTTGTTGATGTTGTCGTTGGGCACCGAGCTCTTCTTCGCCTTCTGGATGGCGTCGTAGAGCGTCGGGTTGCCGGCCGGGTCCCCGCCGCCGGTACGGGCCGCGACCTCGATGTTCTTGATGAGCTTCGCGAACATCTTGCCGCGCTTGGCGTCGATGACGGCCTTCTTGTGCTTGGTCGTCGCCCACTTGGAGTGGCCGGACATGCGAAACCTCCGTGTCTAGGCGGCCTGGCGGACCATCTCGACGAAGTACCGGTGGACACGGAGGTCGCCGGTTAGCTCCGGGTGGAAAGCCGTGGCGAGCAGGTTCCCCTGCCGAACGGCGACAATCCTACCGGCGTCCGAACCGTCCTTGACGCGGCCCAACACCCGCACGTCGCCGCCCACCTCTTCGACCCATGGCGCGCGGATGAAGACGGCGTGAAAATCCCCGCCCGCGATGCCCTCGATCGCCACGTCGCCCTCGAACGAGTGGACCTGCCGCCCGAACGCGTTGCGCCGCACGGTCATCTCGATCCCGTGGAACGACTCCTGGTCCGGCCGCCCGTCCAACACCCTCGTGGCCAGCATGATCATGCCCGCGCAGGACCCGTAGACCGGCATCCCGTCGGCGATCCGCTTCCGGATCGGGTCGAGCAGCCCGAAGCTCACCGCCAGGTTGCTGATCGCGGTCGACTCTCCGCCGGGAATGACCAGCGCCTCGACATCGGCCAGCTCCTCGGGCCGCCGAACCGGCCGGGCCAGCACGTCGCTCTCGGCCAGAGCCGCGAGATGCTCCCGGACGTCACCCTGCAGGGCCAGCACACCGATGTTCACGATCCCAGCTTAGGCTGGCCCGGTGTTCGCCATCCGCAGGGTGCGAGACCACCTCGACCTCCACTTCGCGGAGCCGATCACCCTCGACGACCTGGCCGCTCTGGGCGGAATGTCGCGCTTCCACCTGATCCGCCAATTCCGCGCCGCGTACGGCGTGACCCCGATCCACTACCTCTCCCGCCGCCGCATTTCCCAGGCACAGGACCTTCTCCGGTACGCGAACCTGACCGTCACCGAGGTCTGCGTGCTGGTCGGCTTCTCCTCCCTCGGGTCGTTCTCGACCCGGTTCCGCGCGCTCGTCGGCGTGTCGCCCCGCGACTACCAGCGCCGATACGCCCGGGGCGCGCCGCACATCCCCGGGTGCCATCTCTTCATGCACGGGGTGATCGAGCAATCCGGGAGAAGCGCGGGGCCCGCCTCCGGCCCTAGCGTCGAGGCATGATTCAGAACATCTCGCTGGTCACCGTGTACTGCCTGGACCAGACCGCCACCCGCGACTTCTACGTGCGGCACCTCGGCTTCGAGCCCCGGGTCGACGCCACCATGGGCGAGTTCCGCTGGGTGACGATCGCCCACCCCAACCAGCCCGAGCTCGAGGTGACCCTGATGGTCCCCGGCCCGCCGCTGTCCCCCGACGCCGCCGCCTTCATGCGCGGCCAGCTCGAGGCCGGCCAGATGGGCGGCCTCGGCCTGCGGGTCGACGACTGCCGCAAGACGGCCGCCACCCTCGCCGCCGCCGGGGTCACCGTCATCCAGGAGCCGGCCGACCGCCCCTACGGCGTCGAAGCGGTGATCCGCGACAACACCGGCAACTGGCTCACCCTGGTCGAGCCGAAGGCCTTCACACAGGACGACCTGAACAACTTCTGACCCCGCGCGCCGCCCCAGATCTTGAAGAGTTCGTGCCACCAGGGCGCACTTTCTCTCCAAGATCTGCGGTTCGCCCCTCACAAAGCCCTCAAAAGCACCAAACCGCCAACCAAGCCAAGCCGGCGCGCCGCGGCACCCCAACGACGACCGCCAACGCGAGGCACTTCGCTCAGCCCCCACCGGCGCCGATGGCAGCCCAGCCCAGCCATCCCCGACAGCGAGGGCCGCACCCAGCCCTCGACGCCACGCCGCGGGCGGCCTGTGGACAGCCGCCAGAAGAATGTCGTACCCCAGCTCTAACGTTGCCCCACCCAGTACCGGGGTGGGGGCGGCCTGGGGGGGCCGACGCGCCCGATTTGCGGCGATCCGATGCGGCCGGTCCGCGGCGTGGACAACGCGGCGTGGGCGGCGCGCTCAGCGTGGGCGGCGCGCTCAGCGTGGGCGGCGCGCTCAGCGTGGACAACGCGGCGTGGGCGGCGCGCTCAGCGGGGGCGACTCGGCGTGGGCGGCGCGCTCAGCGTGGGCGACGCGGCGTGGGCGGCGCGCTCAGCGTGGGCGACGCGGCGCCCCCGGCGTGAGGCGACCCAGCGCGGTCCGGCGTGGGCGACTCGGCGCGGCGGCCCCAGCGCGGCCTGGCACGGTGACAACCCGACGCCGCCCGGCACGGGGACAACCCGACACCGCCCGGCACGGGGACAACCCGACGCGGCCGGCGCAATCGACAAGCTTCTTCGGCGGCGAAAGCACGAAAGGCCGGCCCGAATCGGGCCGGCCCTCGCGAAGCGCTCCTCAGCTACCGATGAGCTGCGGGATGCGCTCGAACAGCTGTGTGGTGTACGTGACCATCTCGTGCAGCATCCAGTTCCCCGAGAAGAGCAGCGCCGCGCCGCAGGCCGCGGCCTTCGGGACGAACGCCAGCGTCGCCTCCTGGATCTGGGTGACCGACTGGAACAGGGAGATCGCGAAGCCCACCACCAGGGCGGTGAGCAGCACCGGTGCGGCCATTTTGGCCGCGATGGTCATCGCCTGCAGGCCCAGCTCAACAATCATCGTGTCGGTCATGCCCTTCCGTTCGGAGCGTTCCGCGGCCCGCGGAGTGCAAAACGGTCGCAGCCGGGTTGCCATTCGGTTCGCACCCCGAAAACCCTCAAGTAGGCCGGAAAACGAGCGGCCGGCGGCAAGAAGGCCACCGGGGGGTCGATTGGCCATCGGTCGAGGGGGTCTTCGTGAGTACGATTTGTGTACCGAAAACCCTGCTTGAGGAGCCGATTCACCATGTCTGAGAACCAGCCCGCCGTTGGGACCGCGCGGGTCAAGCGCGGTATGGCGGAGATGCTCAAGGGCGGCGTGATCATGGATGTGGTCACGTCGGAGCAGGCGAAGATCGCCGAGGACGCGGGGGCCGTGGCCGTCATGGCGCTGGAGCGGGTGCCCGCCGACATCCGCGCCCAGGGTGGCGTGTCGCGCATGTCCGACCCGGACATGATCGACGGGATCATCAACGCGGTGTCGATCCCGGTCATGGCCAAGGCCCGCATCGGGCACTTCGTCGAGGCCCAGGTGCTGCAGTCGCTCGGCGTCGACTACGTCGACGAGTCCGAGGTGCTGACCCCGGCCGACTACGCCAACCACATCGACAAGTGGCAGTTCACCGTGCCGTTCGTGTGCGGCGCGACCAACCTGGGCGAGGCGCTGCGCCGCATCACCGAGGGCGCCGCGATGATCCGGTCGAAGGGCGAGGCCGGCACCGGTGACGTCTCGAACGCGACGACGCACATGCGCAAGATCCGCCAGGAGATCCGCCGCCTCCAGACGCTGCCCGAGGACGAGCTCTTCGTCGCGGCCAAGGAGCTGCAGGCGCCGTACGAGCTGGTCAAGGAGGTCGCCGAGGCCGGCAAGCTCCCGGTGGTGCTGTTCACCGCGGGTGGCATCGCCACCCCGGCCGACGCCGCCATGATGATGCAGCTCGGCGCCGAGGGCGTGTTCGTCGGCTCCGGCATCTTCAAGTCGGGCAACCCGGCCCAGCGCGCGTCCGCGATCGTGAAGGCGACCACGTTCCACGACGACCCCGACGTGATCGCGAAGGTCTCCCGGGGCCTGGGCGAGGCCATGGTCGGCATCAACGTCGACGACATCCCGGTGCCGCACCGCCTGGCCGAGCGCGGCTGGTGAGGGCCGAGCGCGGCTGGTGAGGGCCGAGCGCGGCTGGTAGAGCTCAAAAAGTCAGACCGCTTCGAGGGGTGCCGTGGGCGGCGACGCCGGCTGCGGCACCCCGACCGCGGACAGACCCGGGTCCTCGATGTCGAAATACTGCGGCCGGGGATAGCGCCGGGCCATCCGCAGCGCCCGCACGAGCGGCCGGTGCCGGGCGATCAGGGCGTCGCGCACCTGGTCGGTGTGCACCTGCCGGGCCAGCATCACCCGCCGGGAGGTCGCGATCAGCTGCCGCGTGGCCGGATCGGCGCCGTCGAGCGACGTCGCCCGCAGGTGGCGGGTCAGATCGTTCTCGGCCGACTCGCGCTCGTCGGGGTCGGCGTCCAGCGCGAGCCGCGCCGCGGCGTAGAGCTCGTCGTTGTCCTGCCGCTCGGCGACGACCGCGACGGCCGCGGCCCGGCGCAGCAGGTGCGCGTCGAGGGCACGCTCGGCCGACTGCGCGCGCACGTGCACCCGCTCGACCCGGTGCGCCGTCCACCCGAGGTAGGCGAAGAGCAGCGCGACAAGCGCGACAACCCCCAGCACCCACCACATGCCGGGCATCGTAGTGCCCTTTCCGGCGCCGGAGTCACGCCCCCGGCCGTGGCTCTGCCCACTCTTCGTCGATGACCCGGCCGTCGGTCGCCTCGATCGCGGCCGCGTAGACCTCGAGCACGCGCAGCGCCACGCTCGGCCAGTCGTAGGCCGCGACCGTGGTGCGGGCCGCCGCGGACAGGCCCGCCCGCCGCGCCGGATCGTCGAGCAGGGCCCCGAGCAGCACCGCGAGCTCGGCCGCCGAGCCGGTCGGGAAGAGCGCCCCGGCCTTGCCGCCGTCGAGCACCCGCCGGAAGGCGTCCAGGTCGCTGGCCGCGATCGCGGTGCCGGCCGCCATCGCCTCGGTCAGGATCATGCCGAAGCTCTCGCCGCCCGTGTTCGGCGCCACGTACACGTCGACACTGCGCAACATGCGAGCTTTATCCGCTTCAGACACTAAACCCAGAAATTTCACTCTTTCGCGCAAGAAGTCGGGAATGTTTCGGTAGAGGTCGTCGGCCACCCCCGGGCCGGCGACCAGCAGGCGGAGACCGGGCCGTTCCCGGGCGAGCGGCACGAACGCCGCCCGCAACAGGTCGAACCCCTTCCGCGGCTCGGTGAACCGCCCCAGGAAGCCGAGCGCCCCACCCGTCCCCGGCCACCCCGGCAACGGCGAGGCGGAGGCGAACTTGGCCACCGCCACCCCGTTCGGGATCTCCACCGCTCCCCCGCCGAGGTGCTCGACCTGCACCTTCCGGGCCAGCTCGCTGACCGCGATCCGGGCCGTGATCTTCTCGTACACGAGCTGGAGCAGCCCCTGGGCCGCCGCCAGCGCCCGCGACCGGGTCATCGCCGTGTGGAACGTCGCCACCACCGGCCCGCGCGCCGACAGCACCGCCAGCATGGAGAGCGAGAGCGTCATCGGCTCGTGCACGTGCAGCACGTCGAAGTTCCCGCGGCTGAGCCAGCGCCGCACCCGGGCCGTCGACACCGGCCCGAACGCGATCCGCGCCACCGACCCGTTGTAGGGCAGCGGCAGCGCACGCCCCGCCGGCACCACGTACGGCGGCAGGGAGGCGTCCTCATCGGCCGGCGCCAGCACGCTGACCGAGTGCCCGAGCCCGATCAGGGCCTCGGAGAGATCCATGATGTGGTTCTGCACACCGCCGGGCACGTCGAACGAGTAGGGCGAGACGATCCCGATGCGCACGTCGCTCCCCCTACAGCCACAGTCTCTGGAGCATGTGCCAGTCCTGCGGATGTTCGGCGATCCCGGCCGCATAGGCGTCGGCCAGCATCTGCGTGGTGGCCTTCACCCGCTGGTCGAGCGGGCCCGCCGTCGGTGGCGTGATCGGCCGCAGCACCGCGTACGTCTGCGTTGGTGTGAATGAAAGATCTACGGCGTAGAGGGGCGCGCCCGTGCGGATGGCCAGGATCGCCGGACCGGCCGGCATGCGCGTGCGGCCGCCGAAGAACTCGACCTCCACACCGTTGCGGGAGAGATCGCGGTCGCCCAGCAGGCACACCATCCAGCCCTGCTGAAGCCGCTCGGCGAGCAGGTCCAGCGGGGGACGCTCGCCGCCGGTCAGCGGGACCACCTGCATGCCGAGCTTCTCGCGGTAGGCCACGAACTGCCGGTACACCGCCTCGGGCTTGAGCCGCTCGGCGACCGTGACCATCGGCCAGTCGTTGGAGGCGACCCAGGCCGCCGCCGCGTCCCAGTTGGCCAGGTGCGGAAGCGCGAGCACCACGCCCTTGCCGTCGGACATCGCGGTCTTGAGGTAGTCGTAGTGCTCCGGGGAGATGCCGAACCCGTCGAGGAACTGCCGCCGGTTCAGCGAGGGCAGCCGGAACGCCTCGAGCCAGTACCGCGCGTAGGACCGCAGCCCGTCCCGCACGAGCTCATCGGGGGCCTCGCGGCCCAAGACCTGGGTGAGATTCCGCCGCAGGCGCTGGGTTCCCGGGCCATTCTTCCGGTACGCCCGATCGGCCGCCGCGTTGAACAACGACCGGGCGACCGGCAGCGGCAGCGTGCGCACCAGCCGCCACCCGGCGGCGAACCCGATCTCGGTCAGCCGGTCCTTCACGAAGTCTCCGGGGAGGCGGCCGGCGCCGGCTCGACGGGCGGGGCGGGCTCAGCGGGCGGGGCGGGCTCAGCGGGCGGGGCGGGCTCAGCGGGCGGGGCGGGCTCAGCGGGCGGGGCGGGCTCGGTGCGGGCCGCGTGGATCAGGCGCTGGAAGGCGGTGACCGTGGCGAGCAGGGCGAGCACCCACAGCGCCGCCGGCAGGCCCCACTCGAGGCCGGCCGAGCCGAGCAGGCCGCCCACGCCCAGGATCAGCAGGCGCTCGAGGCGCTCGGCGATGCCGACGTCGGCGTTCAGGCCGAGGCTCTGGGCGCGCGCCTTCACGTAGGAGACCACCTGCCCGGCGGTCAGGCTGATCAGCGCGGCGGCGGTCCCGCCGTACGGATTGCCCTCGGTCGCCATGTAGAAGACGACCGCGCCGAAGACCGCGCCGTCGGCGATGCGGTCCATCGACGAGTCGAGCAGGGCGCCGAACTTGCTCGAGCCGCCGCGCATCCGGGCCATCGTCCCGTCGAGCACGTCGGTCAGCGCGCACGCCGTGACCACCACCGTGCCCACGAAGAGATGGCCGGTCGCGCCGAACCAGGCGCCGATCAGCACGCCGACGGTGCCGGCGATGGTGACGGCATTGGGAGTGACCCCGATCCGCAGCAGGAAGCGCGCGGTCGGGTTGACGCCGTACGACACGACGGCACGGGCGGAGACTTGGACGATCTTTGCCATGGCCGTCCCACCTTATCGGCGCACCCCCGCGGTAGGCACGTCCCGGGCCGTGGGGTAGCCGTATCGTCATCTCTGCGCCCTTTTGCCGACTACAAAGGGTTGCGAGCGCCACAGCAGCGGGTGTGGGATTCAGGAACAGCGTCGTAACAGTCACGAAACGACAGGAGCGGCCGCCATGGCGCAGAAGACCTCGGAGAAGGGGCTCAACGGCGCGGCGGCGCCGGTGGTGACCGAGCCCGGCAGAGTACGCAACGTGGTGCTGGTGGGCCATTCGGGTTCGGGCAAGACCACTCTGGTCGAGGCCCTGCTCGCCGCCACCGGAACGATTCCGCGGGCGGGGACGGTGACCGACGGCACCACGGTGTCCGACCACGACCCGGCGGCCGTGCGCCAGCAGCGCTCGGTGTCGCTGGCCTGTGCCCCACTGATGCACCAGGACGTGAAGATCAACCTGCTCGACAC
Source organism: Actinoplanes sp. NPDC051537 (assembly GCF_055586105.1). NCBI lineage: Bacteria > Bacillati > Actinomycetota > Actinomycetes > Micromonosporales > Micromonosporaceae > Actinoplanes > Actinoplanes sp. NPDC051537. The sequence goes on along the minus strand of NZ_JBVJIU010000005.1, from coordinate 341,472 downwards.
CCCGGGCTACGCCGACTTCGTGGGCGAGCTCCGCGCCGGCCTGCGGGCCGCGGACGCGGCCGTCTTCGTGGTCTCGGCGGTCGACGGCGTCGACGACGCGACCACCGCCCTGTGGGAGGAGTGCGCCGCGGTCGGCATGCCCCGGGCCGTGGTGATCACGCGACTCGACCACCCGCGCGCCGACTACGACGGCACCCTCGAGGCCTGCCAGGAGGCGTTCGGGGAGAACGTCATGCCGATCTACCAGCCGATGCTCGGCGACGACGGCCAGTCCGTCGCCGGCCTCATCGGCCTGGTCACGCTGCGCGTGCTCGACTACTCCGAGGGCTACCCGCCGCAGGAGGGCGCGGCCGAGGCCGAGCACCTCAACCCGATCGCCGACGACCGCAACACGCTCATCGAGGGGATCATCGCCGAGAGCGAGGACGAGACCCTCATGGACCGCTACCTGGGCGGCGAGGAGATCACCAGCGAGACGCTCGTGGCCGACCTCGAGATGGCGGTGGCCAAGGGAAACTTCTACCCGGTCATCCCGGTCTGCTCGGCCACCGGCGTCGGGCTCGACGCGCTGCTCGACGGCCTGGTCAGCGGCGCGCCGTCGCCGCTCGAGCACGACCTGCCGGTGGTCACCGGCGTGGACGGCGCGCCGCGCCCGCCGCTGACCTGCGACCCCGCCGGCCCGCTCGTGGCCGAGGTGGTCAAGACCACGATCGACCGGCACGTGGGCCGGGTCTCGCTGGTCCGGGTCTTCTCCGGCACGCTGCGCCCCGAGCAGGTCCTGCACGTCTCCGGGCACGGCATGGCCGAGCGCGGCCACCCCGACCACGACGCCGACGAGCGGGTCGCGCACGTCTACTCCCCGCTCGGCGCCCAGCTCCGCGAGGTGGCGTACTGCGTGGCCGGCGACCTCTGCGCGATCACCAAGTCGGGCAGCGCCGAGACCGGCGACACGCTGTCGACCAAGGACGACCCGATGCTGATGGCGCCGTGGAGCATGCCGGAGCCGCTGCTGCCGATCGCCGTCGTCGCCAAGACCCGCTCGGACGAGGACGCGCTGGCCAAGAACCTGGCCCGGCTCGTGGCCGGCGACCCGACCATGCGCCTCGAGCGCAACGTCGAGACCCACCAGCTGGTGCTCTGGACCATGGGCGAGTCGCACGCCGACGTGGTGCTCGACCGGCTCCGCTCGGGCGGGGTCGACCTCGACACCGAGCCGGTCAAGGTCCCGCTGCGGGAGACCTTCGGCGCGACGGCCAAGGGGCACGGGCGGCACGTCAAGCAGTCCGGCGGCCACGGGCAGTACGCGGTCTGCGACATCACCGTCGAGCCCCTCCCCCGCGGTTCCGGCTTCGAGTTCGTCGACAAGGTGGTGGGCGGCGCCGTTCCGCACAACTACATCCCCTCGGTCGAGAAGGGCGTGCGGTCCCAGCTCGACCGCGGCCTGGTCGCCGGTTATCCGGTGGTCGACCTGCGGGTGACGCTCTTCGACGGCAAGGCGCACAGCGTCGACTCGTCGGACGCCGCCTTCCAGACCGCCGGTTCGCTGGCCCTGCGCGAGGCGGCGGCCGCCGGCCAGCTCACCCTCCTCGAGCCGATCGACGAGATCGCCGTCCGGGTGCCGGAGATGTATGTCGGCGCCGTGATGAGCGACCTCTCCGGCCGCCGGGGCCGCCCGCTGGGTTCCGAGTCGGAGGCGGACGGCGCGCACAGCGTCGTGCGGGCCGAGGTGCCGGCGACCGAGCTCATCCGGTATGCGGTGGAGCTGCGTGCGCTCTCCTCCGGCGCGGGCACCTTCACCCGCACCTACATCCGTCACGAGCCGATGCCGGCCCACCTCGCCGACGCCGTGCGCAAGGAGCACGCCGCCAAGTAGCCCGCCGCATGACTAGAGAGTGATGGCGTTGGCCGCCTCGTGCATCGGCGCGAGGATCTTGTCGATCACCTGCTCCTTGCGGGGGTGGTACTTCAGGGTCCGCATGCCGTAGCTGCGGAAGGCGATCGCGAGGCGGCCGCCCGGCACCATGTCCTTGGCCATCTTGCGGCCGAAGGCCATGTTCTTCTCCACGTACGGCCGGAGGACGCGCTCGTACTCCTCGAGGCCGCCGGGCTTGCCCAGCTGCTCGGCCAGCACGTGCGCGCCGACCAGCGCCAGGCTGGTGCCCTGCCCGGAGGACGGCGCCGGGCAGTGCGCGGCGTCGCCGAGCAGCACCACGCGCCCGGAGGACCAGCGCGGCAGCTCGATCTGGCCGAGCGAGTCGAAGTAGAAGTCGTCGGCCCCGTCGATCGAGGCCAGGAACCGGTCGGTCTCCCAGCCCAGCCCCGCGAACTGCTCCTTGACCAGCGCCTTCTGCGCGGCCTGGTCGCGCCGGTCGTAGCCGACCGGCGGCGAGGCGAAGGTGAGACCGACCTTGGCCGGCTCGCCCGGGCCCATCGCGTAGGCGAAGACCAGCCGCCCGGGCCGGAAATACATCAGCTCCTCGCGATCGATGCCCAGGTGGTTCGGCGCCGAGAAGATCGAGATGTAGGCGCCCAGATGGTTGGGGGTCACCTCGCCGAACACCAGCCGCCGGGTCACCGAGTGCAGGCCGTCGGCGCCGACCACGTAGTCGAAGCGGCGCGGCGCGCCCTTTTCGAAGGTGACGTCGACGCCGTCCTCCCCGTCGACCAGCCCGGCGATCGAGTCGCCGAACACGTACTCCACGCCGGCCTTGCTCTCCTCGTGCAGCAACGCGCCGAGATCCCCCCGCATGACCTCGATGTCGTCGCCGCGCCGGCCCATCAGCAGGTCGGCCGGCAGCTGGGCGAGCGGGCGGCCGTCGCGTCGCACGTAGGTGATCTGCTTCATCCCGACGTCGAGGGCCGCGGCCCGCTCGTAGACGCCCAGCCGCTTGAGCGCCTCGGTGCCGGCGCCGCGCACATCCACCTTGTAACCGCCGGTGCGCGGCACGGCCGCCTTCTCCACGACGGTGACGTCGAAGCCGCGACGGCTCAGGCCCAGCGCCAGGGCGGGGCCGGCCACGCCGGCGCCCGAGATCAGTACCCGTGAGTTGCTCATGGGAGTACTATACAAACGTCTTACACGTTTGTATAGAGACTAGGATCGCCACTGTGGGTCACAAGGAAGATCTGCTGGTCGGAGCCAAGAAGGCGCTCCTCGACAAGGGCTACGCGCGCACCACGGCCCGCGACATCGTGTTCCTCTCCGGCACCAACCTCGGCTCGATCGGCTACCACTACGGCTCGACCGAGGCGCTGATGACGGCGGCGATGCTCAGCGCCATGCAGGAGTGGGGCGAGGCGGTCGGCGCCGCGCTGGCCGGGCCGGCCGGCGACGACGGCGAGGACCCGATGATCGGCTTCTGGCGGCGGGTGATCGACTCGATCACCGAGGATCGGCCGCTCTGGCTGGCCAGCATCGAGGTGATGATCCAGGCCGAGCACAACGCCCAGCTGCGCGAGCAGCTCGCGTGGGGCATCGACCAGGGCCGCCGCGGCATGGCCACGCTGGTCACCGGCACGCCGGAGGATCAGCTCGACGAGCGGGCGGTCCGCACCGTCGGCTCGATCCAGATGGCGCTTCTCTCCGGCGTGCTCACCCAGTGGCTGGCCGACCCGGGCACCGCGCCCACCGCGGAGGAGATCGTCGCCGGGATCAGAGCGCTGGCCACGCCTTCGCCAGCATGACCCGGGTGTCGGTGAGCACCTGCGGCAGCACCTTGGTGCGGCCGATCACCGAGATGAAGTTGACGTCGCCACCCCACCGCGGCACCACGTGCTGGTGCAGGTGGGCGGCGATGCCGGCGCCGGCCACCGCGCCCTGGTTCATGCCCAGGTTGAAGCCGTGCGGCGACGAGACGGCCCGCACCACGCGCATCGCCTGCTGGGTGAACTCGCCCAGCTCGACCGTCTCGGCGGCGGTGAGGTCGGTGTAGTCGGCGACGTGCCGGTAGGGACAGATCAAAAGATGACCCGGGTTGTACGGGTAAAGGTTGAGCACCGCGTAGACCAGCTCGCCGCGGGCCACCACCAGGCTCTCCTCGTCGGGTGAGACCGGCTGGCGGCAGAACGGGCAGCCCGACGGCTTGGCGTACCCCTCGGGCGGCGCGTCCTCGCCGGAGATGTAGGCCATCCGGTGCGGGGTCCAGAGCCGCTCCAGGCCGTCCGGCTCGAAATCCTCCGCCACGATGAGCAGCCTATGCCAAGGTGGCGGCGAGCCACGGCGGTAGCGCCTCGCGGGCCGACAGCCAGGCCGGCGGGATGCCGTCGACGCCGGTGTGCGCGGCCACGATCCCGCCCGCGATCGCGCAGGTCGTGTCCACGTCGCCGCCGGCCGCGACGCACGCCCGGATCGCCGCCGGGTAGTCGTCGAGGAACCGGTCGGCGACCCAGATCGCGAACGGCACCGTGTCGCGCGCCAGCGCCCGGTCGCCGCTGCCCAGCTCGTACGCCACCGCGCCGGGACGCCGGAAGCGGACGGCCGCGAGCAGACCGTCGCGGACCGGGCCGTCCGGGGTGTGCGCCGCCACCGCCCGCAGCAGCCCGGGCCGGTGCCCGTCGAGCCGCCCGGCCGACGCGAGCGCCGCCGCCACCGCGACCGCCACCCCGCCCGCGATGCCGTCGGCGTGCGCGTGCGTCACCTCGGCCGCCCGGGCGCCCTGCGTGGCCGCGCGCGCGAGTGAGTCGGCGTGCCAGGCGCCGAGCGGAGCCGCCCGCATGGCCGCCCCGTTGCCGGCCGAGCCCTGCCCGTCGAAGGCCGACGCCGCCGCGATCGGCCACGGCAGACCCTCCCGGATCGCCCGCAGCATGGTGACCGCGCCGGGGCCGTACCCCCGATACGGATCGTGATGCCGCCCGAGCAGGTCGGCGAGCGCGTCGCGGTCCAGATCGCCCTCGGCGAGGACGGCGACGAGGCAGCACGCCTCCTCGGTGTCGTCGGTCCACTCCCACGGGGCCGGCGGCAGGTCACCGAAGTCGAGAGGAGCCGCGAAGCTCCGGGCGCCCAGCGCGTCACCGACGCTCAGACCGGCCAGGCTCTCCAGGGCCAGGGCCAGTCGCGTACCGGGGAAAAGCGTGAATGACATCGGCACATCGGATGGTATTCCATCACTCGGCGTGATCGAAGGGTGTCCCTGAATCACGAGTTAGGCGCCGCTTGCCGTCGGCTGTACGGTCTTCGCATGGCCACGGTGTTGCTCGTCGAGGACGATCACGTCGTGCGTGGCGCCATGCTCCGATCGCTCACCGACCGGGGGCACGCCGTGCACGCGGTCGGCACCGCGCTGGACGCGTTGCGCCGGGTCGCCGCCGAGACCCCCGACCTCGTGGTGCTCGACCTCGGACTGCCCGATCTGGACGGTTCGGACGCGTTGCGCATGCTGCGTGGCATCACCGACGTGCCGATCATCATCGCCACCGCGCGCGACGACGAGCAGACCGTCGTCCGGCTGCTGCGAGCCGGCGCCGACGACTACATGGTCAAGCCGTTCACCGGCGCCCACCTCGACGCGCGCATCGCCACGGTGCTGCGCCGGGTGGGCCGCGCGAGCCGCACCGCCCAGCCCGCCGTGCACGAGGTCGGCGAGCTGCGGGTGGACATCGGCGAGCGCAGCGCCAGCCTGGGCGACCAGTCGCTGGCCCTCACCCGTAAAGAGTTCGATCTGCTGGCGTACCTGGCAGCCCGCCCGGGCCGGGTGGTCTCCCGTCGTGAGCTGTTGGAGGAGGTATGGCGACAGCCATCGGTCGGCGAGGACCAGACGATCGACGTCCACCTGTACTGGCTCCGCCGGAAACTGGGCGAGTCCGCGGCGAAGCCTCGCTACCTGCGCACCGTGCGGGGGGTCGGATTCCGGTTGGTGGCGCCGGACTGAGGTCCCGGCTGGCGATCATCACGGCCGCCACCACCGTCATCGCCGCCCTCGCGTTCCTCGTCCCGCTCGGCTGGGAGTTGCGCTCCGACCACCGTGACCAGGTCATGTCCGTGGCCCAGCGGCGCAGCGCCACGATCGCGGGCGCGATCGCCGCGGGCGCCGACAAGAAGGGCCTGGCCGCCGCGGTCTCGGCGGCGGGCGGCCAGACGGTGGTGCATCCGGCCGGCGGCGCGGCGAAGGGCCGGGCCGACGCGGGCGAGGTGCGGAAGACGGCCGAGAGCGGCGAGATCCGCGAGGTGCCGGTCTCCGACGGTCTCGTACGCCTGGAGCCGGTGACCGTCGGCGGCAGGACGTCCGTGGTCGAGGTGTTCGTGCCCGCCGCCGACCTGGGCGGCGACACCACCCGCAACTGGCTGCTCCTGCTCGGCATCGCGCTCGGCCTGGTCGGCGGCTCGGTGTTCGTGGTCGACCGGCTGGCCCGGGGCGCGGTGAGCTCGGCCCGCAACCTGGTCGACGCCGCGATGGCGGTCGGCGGCGGCGACCTCGACGTGCGCATCGAGCCGTCGGGCCCGCGCGAGCTGGCCGAGGCCGGCTATGCGTTCAACCGGATGGCCGACCGCCTGGTCAGCTCGCGCACCGACGAGCGCGAGCTGGTCGCCGACCTGTCGCACCGGCTGCGCACCCCGCTGACCGCGCTGCGGCTGGACGCCGAGGCCCTCGATCCGGACGACACCCAGGTCGGCATGTTCGATCAGGCCGAATTGGACAGAAGGCGCGGGATCCGGCGAATCCGGCAGGCGATCGCGACCCTGGAGGGCGAGGTCAACCAGCTCATCAACACCACCCGGCAGGCCGTCGCGGCACAGGTCGCGGAGGCCCCCGAGGACGGGTTGTGCGACGCCAGCGAGGTCGTACGCGAACGGATGATGTTCTGGTCGGCGCTGGCCGGCGATCAGAACCGGCAGTACCGGGTGATCGGCGCCCATCTCCGCATCCCCGTTCCGGTGGCCCGGGTCGAGCTGGCTGCCGCGCTCGATGCCGTTTTGGGTAATGTGTTCCGCTACACACCCCAGGGCACCGCCTTCGAGGTCGGCATCTCCCGGCGTGACGGCTGGGTGGCCGTCCGTGTCGACGACGCGGGCCCCGGGATTCCCGATCCGGAGAAGGCGATGCAGCGTGGCCAGAGCAACCAGGGCTCGACGGGCCTCGGTCTCGACATCGCCCGTCGCGCGGCGCAGGCGGCGGGTGGCTCGGTGAGCCTCGACCGGGCCGCGATGGGCGGCGCCAGCGTCGTGATGCTGCTCGCCGACGCCGAGGCCACCCCCAAGCAGGCGAGCCGGTTCGGGCTGGTCGGACGGCTGGCGCGGGAGCGCACGAGCCGGCCGGGCCGGGCCGAGTGAGCGGTGCAAGAGTTGCTTAGGTCTGTATTAAAGAGGTTTCCCCGGCTCGGCCGGGGTGGAATCTTTGGCTCCGATCCCATCCGGCTTCCCGGTTCGGAGCCCGCAAATCGTCCCCGCGAAGCGAACCGGCGAAGCCCCGACGCGGTGCGGGGTGACCACTTCGGGGTCACCTCTCACCGCGCCCCCGCCAGGCAAGGAGAGGATTTGTCCACCCACCGCCGGCCGGTGATCGCGCCGCGCGCGCATCGCCGGGTGGAGATGCCGCGCGGCGATCGTTCGTGGACACGTCGCCCCTGGAGCCATCGGCTGCTGCCGGTCGGGCTCGGACTCGCGGTGCTCGGCGTCGGCGGGGTCGTCGGCCCGAGCGTGGTCGAGGAGGTCTCCGGCGGCGGCTCGCAGCAGCTCGAGCTGACCGCGATGCCCAAGGACAACCCGGGCCAGGGCCTGGTCTACGAGGGGCTGTCGGCGGCCAAGGCCGATGCGATCTGCGCCGGTACGTACCAATTGGACGATCAGACCTGCACGCACGGCCCCGATCCGGCCCCGGCCGGTCTCTCGGTGCGCCGCGACGTCGCCCCGGTCACCTCCAAGGCGCCCGAGCCGGTCCAGCCGACCCAGGAGTCGGCCACCGTGCCGAGCGACGCCGAGATCGCCCGCGACGAGGGCGGCAGCGCGCTGACCGCGGACGCGCCGGCGCTGGTCCCCGACGCGGCGCCGGGCGAGGCCGACTTCGTGATGGGCACCCAGGGCGTGGCCTGCGAGTCCGACGGCCGCGGCGGCAAGCGGGTGCAGGTCCTCTACCTGCACGAGTTCGGCACGCCGTCGCGCTACACCGACTTCCTCGGCTCGATCCGCACCTGGACGGCCGGGGTCGACCAGATCTTCGACGAGAGTGCCGGCGAGACCGGCGGCTCGCGGCACATCCGCTTCGTCACCACCCCGCAGTGCCGGGTCGACGTGGCCGAGGTGCAGCTGCCGCCCGAGGCGCTGAGCTCGTTCGCCAAGAGCGTCCGGGCGCTGCAGACGCTGGGCTACAACCGCACCGACCGCAAGTACATGATGTTCGCCGACGCCAACGTCTACTGCGGCATCGCGACCTACATCGCCGACCGCCGGGCCGGCCTGGGCAACCGCAACAACGGCGGCCCGTCGTACGGCCGGGTCGACGCCGGCTGCTGGAGCTCGGTGATGGCCGCCCGCGAGCTGACCCAGACGCTGGGCGCCGTGCTGATCGACACGCCGAACGCGAGCGGCGCCGGCGGCTGTCTCGACGAGTACGACCTGCTCTGCGGCGAGGACCGGGCCGGCAAGGCGGTGCGCACCGTCTGCCCGAAGAAGCACGAGAACCGCCTCGACTGCGGGCACGACGACTACTTCAGCACCAACCCCAAGCCGGGCAGCTACCTGGCCACCAACTGGAACATGGCGACCAGCGAGTTCCTGCTGCGCAGCGACGGTGGCGACGACATCCCGGACGCGGGCCCGGCGCCCGCGGTCCCGGCCGAGCCGACCACGCCGCCGGCCACCGCCCCGGCGACCGTGACGCCGACGACCGCGCCGAGCGCCGAGGTGTCCTACGACGCCGGCGCCGCCGACGGTGGCGGCGACGCCCCGCCGAGCCCCGAGGTCACGGCCACGACCGCGCCGCCGCCGGCGTCGGCGCCGGTCTCCGAGGAACCGGTGCACGGCAAGGTGAAGCCGATCGTCACCCAGACCGTGGCGGCCCAGCCGGTCCAGGCCGTGCTCGAGATCCGCGACGCCACCAGCAGCTCGGTCCGGCTCACCTGGAGCGCGGCCTCCCCGACGGCGACCTACGAGGTGTGGGTCGGCAACTCGCCGATCGCCACCACGAAGGCGACCCGGGCCCGGCTGATCGGCCTCAAGCCCGACGCGAAGTACGCCGTGACCATCAAGTCCGGCAAGACGTACGCGGCGAAGGCCACCGCCGAGACCGCGCCGGCCGCCCGGCCGGCGCAGAACACGTGGTTCACCCTGACCAACGCGCTGACCGGCGGCGCCGCCGACCTGTACGCGGCCCGGACCGCGAACGGCACGCCGCTGACCCTGAGCGAGACCGACGGCAACGCCCAGCAGCAGTGGCAGCTCGTTCCGGCCGGGAACGGCAAGAGCTACTCGCTGGTCTCGCGGGCCACCGGCAAGTGCGTGGTGCCGCTCGACGGCAACCCGGTCGCGGGCACGCCCCTGGTGCAGGGCGACTGCGGCACCGACGACGGGGCCCGCTGGCAGTTGCAGGCCTCGGACTACGGATTCACCCTGCGTACCACGGTCGGCGACCTGGTCGCCGGCGTAGGCGAACAACGGTTCGGCGCACACCGGGTGCTGGTGCTTCAGAACGGCAACGGTCAGCGCCATCAGAGCTGGACAGCGGTACCCGACTAACGGGAGGCGAATGCTGTGCCCGAAACGCTGACTGAACACCTGGCCGAGCCCGAGGAGGGCCCGGCCCGGTTCAACAAACGCCGTCTGATCCGCTGGATCGCGATCCTGACGATCGGCATCATCGTGGTCCTTGCGGTCTGGCAAGAACCTCTTTACGCGCGTTTCTGAGCGTAGACGTCGATCTCGGCCAGCAGGGCTTCCTTCCCGGCCGGGGAGAGGAAGCTCTGCGTCACCGCGCCGCGGGCCAGGCCGGCCACCCCGTGCGCGTCGAGGCCGAGCAGGCGGGCGGCCACCGCGTACTCCTCCTCGAGGGTCGTCCCGAACATCGGCGGGTCGTCCGAGTTGATGCTGACCGGCACGCCCGCGGCGACCAGCGCCGGCAACGGGTGCTCGTCCAGCGAGGCGACCGCGCGCGTACGCACGTTGGAGGTCGGTGAGATCTCCAGCGGAATGCCGTGCCCGGCCAGATGGGCCACCAATTCCGGGTCCCGCGCCGCGGTGATGCCGTGCCCTATCCGCTCGGCGCCGAGATCGTGAATCGCCGACCAGATCGTCTCCGGCCCGGTCGTCTCGCCGGCGTGCGGCACGCTGTGCAGCCCGGCCGCCCGCGCCCGGTCGAAGTACGGTTTGAACTGCGGTCGCGGCACCCCGACCTCGGGGCCGCCGAGGCCGAAACTGATCAGCCCGCCGGGCTGCTCCTCGAGCGCGATCCGCAGCGTTTCCTCGGCCGCCGCCAGCCCGGCCTCGCCCGGGATGTCGAAGCACCAGGCGAGGTCGATGCCGAAGTCGGCGGCGGCGCCGCGCCGGGCGTCCTCGATCGCCTCGCAGAACGCCGGCGCCGGGATGCCGCGCTTCACGCTGGAGAACGGCGTGATCGTCAGCTCGGCGTAGCGCACCTGCTGGCGGGCCAGCTCGCGGGCCACCTCGTAGGTCAGCGTGCGGACGTCCTGGTCGTCGCGGATCAGGTCGACCACGGTCAGGTAGACCTCGATGAAGTGCGCGAAGTCGCGGAACGCGAAGTAGTCGGCGAGCGCGGCGGGGTCGGCCGGGACCGGCGACCGGCCCTCGTGCCGGGCCGCGAGCTCGGCGACGATCCGCGGCGACGCCGAGCCCACGTGGTGGACGTGCAGCTCGGCCTTCGGCAGCTCGGCGATGAACGAGGTCAGGTCGCTCACGGAAATCCCCTCTGTGTGGCGGTCTATGACGCGGTCCGCGCCACCACGAAGACGCGGCGGAACGGGAACGCGACGTGCCCGTGTGCCGCCGGATAGGCGGCGGTCAGCTCCCGCCCCAGGTCGGCGCGGAAGGACTCCCACGCATTCTCGTCGAGGGCGGCCTTGACGGGCCGCAATGCCGTCCCTTCCATCCACCGCAGCACCGGATGCACGTCTCCCTCGGCCGGCAGCAGATGGAGATAGGTCGTCTCCCAGGCGTCGACGGTCGCGCCCGCGCCCATCAGCAGGCCGGCGTAGCCGGTCGGATCGTCCACCGGCGCCTCCCGGGTCGCGTGCGCCACCCCGTACCGGCCGGCCACCGCGCGCAGCAGCCGGTGCGAGGGCGCGTCGAAGTTGCCCGGCACCTGCATGGCCAGCCACGCCCCGGCCGGCAGCTCGGCCGCCCAGCGGGTGAGCAGCTCGCGATGGCCGTCCACCCATTGCAGGGTCGCGTTGGTGACCAGCACGTCGACGTCCGGCCCGGGCTTCCAGTCGCGCACGTCGCCGAGCTGGAACCAGGCCGGCCCGCCGTGCGCGACCGCCTTGTCGATCATCTCAGGCGACGAGTCGACGCCGGTCAGGCGGGTCCCCGGCCAGCGCTCGGCGAGGGTCAGGGTCAGCTCGCCGGGACCGCAGCCGAGGTCGACGACGGCGCGCGGGCGCACGGCGCCGATCCGGCCGGTCAGGTCGAAGAACGGGCGCGAGCGCTCGGCGCCGAAGCGGCGGTAAATGGCCGGATCCCACATGGTCAGCCTCCAAACCGTACGTACGTCTTGCAAGAAGATACCACCGCCGGCGGTAAGGTCGGCCCGTGGAAAATCGCAGCTTCTCGAGGATGGGCCGCACCGTCGGCGTGATCGGCCTGGGCGCCTGGCAGCTGGGCGCCGACTGGGGCGACGTGAGCGAGGCCGACGCGCACGCGACCCTGCAGGCCGCGGTCGACACCGGGGTCACCTTCATCGACACCGCCGACGTCTACGGCGACGGTCGCAGCGAGCAGATCGTCGGCTCGTTCATCAAGGACAAGCCCCAGCTCACTGTCGCCACCAAGATGGGACGGCGGATGCCGCAGCTGGTGGCGAACTACACGCTCGACAACTTCCGGGCCTGGACCGACCGCTCCCGCGCCAACCTCGGCGTCGAGACGCTCGACCTGGTGCAGCTGCACTGCCCGCCCACGCCGGTCTTCTCCTCCGGCGAGGTCTACGACGCGCTCGACACCCTCGTCGAGGAAAAGCGCATCCGGGCGTACGGCGTGAGCGTCGAGAAGGTCGACGAGGCGCTCGCGGCCATCGCCCGCCCGGGCACCGCGAGCGTGCAGATCATCCTCAACGCCTTCCGGCTCAAGCCGCTCGAGCGGGTGCTGCCGGCCGCGGCCGCCGCCGGCGTGGGGATCATCGCGCGGGTGCCGCTGGCCAGCGGGCTGCTCTCCGGCCGTTACGACGAGCACACCACGTTCCCGGCCAACGACCACCGCAACTACAACCGGCACGGCGAGGCGTTCGACGTCGGCGAGACCTTCGCCGGTGTCGACTTCGAGACCGGGCTCGAGGCGGTCCGGCGGCTGCGGCCGCTCATCCCGGCCGGCGCCACCATGGCCCAGTTCGCGCTGCGCTGGATCGTCGACCAGCCGGCCGTCACCGTGGTCATCCCCGGCGCCCGCAACGGCGAGCAGGCGCGGGCCAACGCGGCCGCCGCCGGCCTCGCGCCGCTGCCGGCCGAGACCCTTTCCGCCGTCACCGAGGTCTACGACGAGTTGATCCGTCCGATGGTGCATGACAAATGGTGAACGATCCGGCATCGCCCCCGCGGCTCAAGGGCTGGTTGCCCATGACGATCGGCTTACTCGCGATCGTGCTCGGTGCTCTGTGGACACTGCAGGGACTCGACATTCTGACCGACAGCAAGATGAGCGGTAAAGAAACCTGGGCAATCATCGGCGGCGCCGTTGCCGTGTTCGGCCTGATCTTGGTAGTGATCGGCGAGCGTGTCCGATCTCGATCCAAAAGATAAATACGCGGAAACAAAAGAAAAGCCCCGCACTCACGCCGATCCCATAGACGGGCGCGACGAGAGTGCGGGGCTTGTGTTGATCGGAAGCCGACCTCCGCCAGGCGATCGGCAGCCGGTCGATGACCGGCATGGTGTCTCAGAGCGGGCGAACCTGCTCCGCCTGCGGGCCCTTCTGGCCCTGGGCGATCTCGAACTCGACCCGCTGGTTCTCTTCCAGACTGCGGTAACCGCTCATCTGGATGGCCGAGAAGTGGACGAACACGTCAGCACCCCCGCCATCGACGGTGATGAAGCCGAAGCCCTTGTCCGCGTTGAACCACTTCACGGTTCCTTGCGCCATACTGAACTCTCCCTCTGAAAATGCCAGCCCTGCTGAGCCCGGGCCGATGACCGTTTTCGAGCAGCGGCGCCGTGAGGCGGCCCTTCCAGAGGACGTCCCATCCGCCACCACCCGGTGACGCCAACCGACTCTCTATCGGGCGGCATCCCGTGGTCTTGGCGGAAGCAGCGAACCACTTACGCAAAAACTGGCCACACTGTACCCGAAAAGCGGCGCGGAAAGCTGCCCCCGACCCGAATCGAATAAACGTTCGCTGATGCGGAAAAGGCCCCCCACTTCGCTCTCGCGATGTGGGAGGCCGACCTTGCTCTCGGCGAACTACTCCGGCCAATGACCAGTCAGTTTGCGCACGCTCGTGGCGCCGCCTCGATCGACGGCCGCCTTCACGAGCGCGAAGATCGCACCCTGCAGCGCGGCGGCCGCGAGGATCTCGCCCCATCCACGGTCCTCATCGGTCGCGTTCGGCGCATCGTCGTCGCCGGCCACCGCCTTCCAGACCTCCTTGAAGGCGAAGCCCGCGATGGCGCCGGCGGCCACGCCGAGCAGCATGCCGACCGGCTTGTACGCGATCTTCCCGGCCTTGCTCAACGCCGCCTCCCGCGCATCACCAGGAAGACTCCGACGACCGCCGCGACGCCGGCCACCACCAGCGGGACCGGCACCGGCGAGGACCGCACCGCGTCGCGGGCGCGCGTCGTCGCCTTCTCGACCTCGCCGCGGGCACGCACCTTCGCCTTTTCGACCTCGTCGCGGGCGCGGGCCTTCACATCGGCCTTCGCCGCCAACGCCGAAACGGTCTCACCGAGCTCGGCGCGCGTTTGCCGGATGCCGGCTCGCAACTCCTCGACCGTCGGTTTCGGGACCGGCTGATCCTTTGTCTGATCGCTCATGAACGGGCTCCCTTGACCGCCTGCTTGACCTCGTCCACGTCGGCCTTGACGCTTTCGATCGCGGCCACCGGCTCCGGTGGCACCGCCTTGGTCACCTGATTCTTGCCGATCAGTGCCAGCACGCCGGCGACCAGGAACAGCGCGGCCGTCCAGATCAGGGCCGCGAGCCAGAGCGGCAGGAAGATGTCGAAGACGATGATCAGCGTGGCGATCGCGGCCCCGATGCCGTACAGGCCCAGGACGCCGCTCGTGCCGAACAGGCCGATCCCGATGCCGGCGTGCTTGCCCTTTTCCGCGAGCTCCGCCTTGGCCAGCGCCAGCTCGTCCTTGACCAGCCGGGATATCTGTTCGCTGGCCCGCTGCACCAGCTCGGCCGTGGACTGCTCCGCCACCGGACGAGTCTCTTTGCCGTTCAGGACATCGGCCATGTTCGCCCCCTTTCCCCTACACCGGTTTATGCCCTGATCAACTGGTCGTCAATCCTCCGGCGCAAAACCCGGCAGACGGGCATCGACCAGGCGTCCGGCGTCATCCCCGTCGGGACCGGCGAATCGGGCGCCGCGCTCCTCGCCGTCGCGGCCGCCGGAGAACACGCGGCTGTCCTCGTCAGCATCGCCCGCCGCGGGCGTTCGCGGGGCGAGACCGGCCGGAACGCGCTCGGACACCAGGTCGGCGCGCACCCGGGGGAGCGAGTCGCGCTGGTGCTGCCACACGAACGTCACCAGGCGCTCGCGCACCAGGCAGCGCAGGTCCCACAGGGCCGGCGCGTCGGCGGCACTGACCAGGGCCCGCAGCCGCACGTTGCCGCCCACGGCGTCGGTCACCTGGAGCACGCAGACCCGGCCGTCCCAGAGCGGCGACCCCTCGCAGACGGCGCGCAGCTCGGCCCGCAGCGGCTCGATCTCGGTCGAGAAGTCCACATCGAGCTCGGCGGTGCCGAGGACGGCCGAGTTCGTCCGGGTCCAGTTCTGGAACGGCTTGCTGGTGAAGTACGACGTCGGCAGCAACAGCCGGCGGTCGTCCCAGATCTGCACGGCCACGTAGGTGAGGGTGAGCTCCTCGATCCGGCCCCACTCGTTCTCGACCACGACCACGTCGTCGACGCGGACGGCATCGCTGAACGCGAGCTGGAGGCCGGCGAAGACATTGCCCAGCGTGCTCTGCGCGGCCAGCGCCGCGATGACGCTGACCAGGCCGGCCGAGGCGAGCACGCTGGCGCCGAGCGCCCGGATGCCGGGGAAGGTCATCAGCACCACGCCGAGCGCGAGCACCACGATCGTCGCCACCGTGAGGCGGCGCAGGATCACCAGCTGGGTCTTGAACCGGCGGCGCTTCAGGTTGTCCGGCACGTCGGTACGCCAGTGGGACAGCGCCGCGTCCTCGAGGACCAGCACCAGGGCGCCGACCAGCCAGGCGAAGGCGGCGATGAACAGCACCACGAGCAGGTGCAGCAGGGCGTCGCGGCCCGGGAAGTCGCCGGCCCGCCAGCGGATCGCCTGCTGAACCGCGAACAGCGTGAGCGTGGCCAGGAACGGGTGGTGCGCGGTGCGGGCCAGGTCGGCCGCCAGATCCGAGCGGCGGCCGAGGCGTCCGACCAGCCAATGCAGGATCTCCACGAGCACGATCGCGGCGCCCGCGGACACCACGACCGCGAGAAGGGCGAGCATCAGGTCGTGCACGTTCCTCTCCTAAGATGGTTGAAACGGAGACCAGCGACCCAGCTTGCCCGGGTCCCCGGTCTCCGCAACCCTCTCGCGCGGAGATTGGGCGAGGCTCACACTTTCCGATACCGGGCCTGGGCGAAGCAGTAGATGCCGAACGCGGCGATCCCGACACCGATCAGGGCGAGCAGCCAGACGCCCCACGGGTGGCCGGCCAGCGTCTTGAGCGCGGCGTCCAGACCGCGGGCCTTGTCCGGGTCGTAGGTCACGGCGGCGGCCACGACCAGGATGCCGGCGATGGCGTACGCGACGCCCTTGGCGATGTATCCGGCCATGCCGAGGCGCGTCGTCGACTTTCGCACCGAGGCGGCCATCTCAGAAGTGTTCAGGTGCTTCAGGAACTTCTTCCGCAGCCCGTACACGAAGATGCCGACCCCGACGCCGATCACCACGAGGCCGACGAAGCCGATCAGCCAGCGTCCGCCGGAGTGGGTCATGATGCCGGCCGACTTGTTCTCCTGGCTCTGCGCCATCGACGCGTTGGCGCCGCGCAGGATGTTGACCGCGTACCAGGCCAGCATCAGGTAGAGGACCGCGCGCACGCCGGAGACGACGCGCTCGGCCATCGCCGACTTGTCGCGCGGGCCGCTCTCGCCGATCACGGCCTCGAAGGCCTGCCACAGCGCGAGCCCGACCATGCCGATCGCGATCAGGACCAGCAGCACCTTGCCGAAGCCGTTGCCAGCCAGCGTCTTCAGAGCGCCGGACTGGTCGCTCTCCTGGCTCGATCCGCCGAAGGCGACCTGGAAGACGATCCAGGCGAAGAGAAGATGCATGACGCCGTAGCCGACGAAGCCGGCCCGGGCGACGTACTCCAGCGGCTTGCTGTCGGCCGCTCGTGATGCGGTGTATTTGACGTTCGAGGTCGCGGAGGACATGTCCCCCTCATTGACCCGTGCCGTCGTTCGACAAACCTCAGTTACGTGACACCTGGAAACTGACGGTGTCTCCGGTGACGCTGTCGAGTGCCACGTTCAGCCCCGCGACCTGCACGGCCTGCTGCCCCTTGGTGAGCGTGACCTGCTTGCCGGCGACGTCGAGGGTCACCGTGTTCGCGTCGGCGCTGACGAACTTGGCCTCGACCCCCAGGAAGCTGGCGCTCGCGTTGGTCTCGCGGTCGAGGGTCACCGTGCACTGGTCGACGCCGCAATTGACGTTGTCGCTGCTGCAGGCGGCGGTCGATCCGGCGAGCGCGAGACCGAGGAGGGCGGAGCTGAGAGCGGCGGCGACGCGCCGGGTGGGCTTGAGCACCCTTCGAGGGTACGGGCGCCGCGCGACCCTAAGGTGGCAGGTGTGAGCGACTTCGATGTCCGGGACAACGCCGCGAACCACCGCTTCGAGCTGCTGGCCGACGGCGAGGTGGCCGGGCTGGCCATGTACCGCCTCCGCGACGGCGCGATCGTCATCACCCACAGCGAGGTGAGCCCCGAGTTCCGCGGCCGCGGCTACGGCAACGAGCTGGCGAGCCGCACCCTCGGCCTGATCCGCTCCCGGGGCGAGAAGGTCATCACCCTGTGCCCGTTCTTCGCCCGCTACGTCCAGGACCACCGCGAGTGGGACGACATCGTCGTCGAGCCCTGACTCGGCCGATTTTCTGAAGCTCAGGCGGCCAGCGGGGCCGGGACCGGGCTGCCGGCGATGAGCTCGGCGGCGGCCAGGCCCAGGGCGCGGGTCGCGCCGTAGGTGGCGATGTGCACGCCGCCCAGCACGGTCACCGGGACGCCCATCTCGACGACGATCGCGTCGGGGCGGGACTCGAGCACCCGCGTCAGGGCCGTGGCCAGCCATGGGTGGCGGTGGACGTCGCGGGCCACCAGCACCAGGGCCCGGCCCTCGGCGCCGGCCAGCACGGGGGCCGCGGGGTCGGCCAGGCCCTCCAGGTCGTCGGCCGTCAGGCGGAGCGACGTGGTGCCGGGGAGCAGGTCGTCCAGGGGCGCGCCGACGCCCCACGGGGTCTCGGCGCCGATCGCGATGTTGCGCGGCGGGGCGAACTCGACCACGTGGGCGGGACGGTCGATGGGCAGGCGGGCGGCGGTGTCGGAGACGGTCACCCGGATCGCGCGGCGGGCGGCGTCGAAGCCGACCTGGGAACCGTTGCCGGCCGGGCGGACGGCGGCGCGGGCGCCGGTCTCCGTCTGCACCCGGGTGGTCCAGGCGCCCAGGGCGCGGACCCGGGCGGCCGCGTCTGCCAGCCGCTCCTCGGGCAGCTCACCGGAGCGGACGGCGGCCACGATCGCGTCGCGCAGCTCGGTCGCGGTCTGCTCGTCGGCGTGGTCGCCGCCCACGCAGATCGCGTCGACGCCGGCCGCCAGCGCCAGCACGGTCGCGCCGGCCAGGCCGTACTTGCGGCGCACGCCCTGCATCTCGATGCCGTCGGTGACGATCAGGCCGTCGAAGCCGAGCTCGCCGCGGAGCAGGTCGGTCATGATGCGGCGGCTCAGGGTCGCCGGCAGCACGTCGTCGTAGGCGGGGACGAGCAGGTGGCCGGTCATCACGACCTGGACGCCGG
Organism: Actinoplanes sp. NPDC051537; assembly: GCF_055586105.1. Lineage (NCBI taxonomy): Bacteria > Bacillati > Actinomycetota > Actinomycetes > Micromonosporales > Micromonosporaceae > Actinoplanes > Actinoplanes sp. NPDC051537. The sequence continues at coordinate 323,118 of NZ_JBVJIU010000005.1, read as the reverse complement.
CCTCGATCGCGGCCCGAAAGGGCAGCAGCTCCACGGCGTCCAGCTCGGCCCGGCTACGGGCGATCAGCGGGACGTCGTGGTGCGAGTCCACGCTGGTGTCGCCGTGGCCGGGGAAGTGCTTCGCACAGGCGGCGACGCCGGCGTCCTGGAGGCCGCGGACGAAGGCGGCCGAGTGGCGCGCCACCAGCAGCGGCTCGGCGCCGAACGCGCGTACGCCGATGACCGGGTTGTCGGGGTTGCTGTTGACGTCGGTGTCGGGCGCGTAGTCCAGCGTGATGCCGGCGTTCGCGAGGTCGGCGCCCAGGTCACGGGCCACGGCCTCGGTCAGCGCCGGATCGTCGATCGCGCCCAGCGCCAGGTTGCCCGGCCGGGAGCTTCCGCTGCGCGACTCGAAGCGGGTGACGTCCCCGGCCTCCTCGTCGATCGCGACGATCACGTCGGGGCGCTCGGCCCGCAGCTGCGCGGTGAGCGCGGCCAATTGCGCCGGCGACTCGACATTGCGGGCGAACAACGCCACCCCGCCGAGACCCTCGCCGAGCCAGCGGCGGACCCAGTCCGGTGCGCTGGTGCCGACGAACCCGGGCTGGAGCACGGTCGCGGCCAGCTCCGGCAAATCGTGGTTGGGCATGGGCCCCCGTACCTCCGGTGACGTCGTCGCGCGCGCTCGTGGGAGCGCGCCCCCCGCATTGCTGCCCTATGGTCACACCCGTTCCCGGATTTAGTCAACAAACCTTTCTATTTAATGAGACTCACCCGGGAGCCGATACGATGCCGGGGTGTCGATCCCCCGCACGACGCTGGCCGCTGGATCGGGCGTCGATTGGTCGCAGGTTCACGCCGTACGCCTGCTCGGTGTGGCTCTTGCCGTGATTTTTCTTCTCTGGGCGATTCGCCGGATGTTCGGCGGGAAGAAGTAGCGCCGTTTGCCGGTGACCATGCTGGGGCACAATGGCGGCTCGATGAAGCTTCCCGTGTACGGACCACGTCTCCGCCGGGTCGCCCGGCAGCAGTTCGGGTGGCCCTCGCTGCGCCCGGGCCAGTTCAAGCCGATGCGCGCGGTGCTGCGGCGCCGCGACGCCCTGGTCGTGCTGCCGACCGGCGGCGGCAAGTCGGCGATCTACCAGATCCCGGCCGTGCTGCTGCCCGGGCCGACCATCGTGATCTCGCCGCTGCTGGCGCTCCAGCAGGACCAGATCGCCGCGCTCAACGAACGGGACGACCCCAAGATCCGCGCGGTGCGGGTGAGCTCGGCCGAGACGCCGAACCAGCAGCGCGAGGCGATCGAGGAGATCCGGTCGGGGCGGGCCGAGTTCCTGTTCATCACGCCCGAGCAGCTCAGCGACCCGGACCGGCTCGCCGAGATCAGGTCGTTGAAGCCGGGCCTGGTGGCGATCGACGAGGCGCACTGCATCTCGGCGTGGGGGCACGACTTCCGGCCCGACTACCTGGCGCTCGGCGACATGATCGAGCAGATGGGACGGCCGCCGGTGCTCGCGCTGACGGCGACGGCCTCCCCGCCCGTACGGGAGGACATCGTCGCGCGGCTGCGACTGCGCGGGCCGGAGATCCACGTCTCGGGGCTGGACCGGCGCAACCTGTTCCTCGAGGTGGCGTACTGCCCGGACGAGGCCTACCGGTGGCGGCGGCTGACCGCGCTGATCGACGCGGCGGAACCGCCCGGGATCGTCTACGTCGCCACCCGGCGGGCGGCCGAGGAACTGTCGGAGCGGCTGGTGGACGCCGGCTACAACGCGGCCTTCTACCACGGCGGCATGGCCGGCGGCCCGCGCGAGCAGCGCCAGGAGGACTTCGCGAACGACAAGATCGACATCATGGTGGCGACCTCGGCGTTCGGGATGGGCATCGACAAGGCGAACATCCGCTGGGTCGCGCACGTGGCGCTGCCCGACTCGCCGGACAGCTACTTCCAGGAGATCGGGCGGTCGGGCCGGGACGGCTCGCCGGCGCACGCCATGCTGCTGTGGCGCGCCGAGGACGAGGCCATCCAGCGGTTCTTCACCGGCGGGTCGCCGGACGAGGACGAGCTGCGTGCGGTGGCCGCCGCCCTCCGATCGGGACCGCTGACCAAAACGGCTCTCCGCGAGAAAACCGGCCTCGGGCCGCGGAAGCTCGGCCAATATCTGGGGCTGCTGGAGCAGGTCGGGGCGGCCGTCTCCGGGACCGGCAGCAAGATGACGGTGCCGACGTTCGCGCCGCTGCCGGCCGCGGCGGCGTCGGCGGCGGTGAAGGACTTCGAGCGGCAACAGGTCGTGATGCGGTCGCGGACGGACATGATGCGGGGCTTTGCCGAGAGCCGGGGCTGCCGGAGCCAGGTGCTGCTCGCGTACTTCGGCGAGGAGCTGAAGCATCCGTGCGGGCACTGCGACAACTGCGTGGACGGCGTCACTCCTTCGCCTGCGGATGGGCCCTTCGCGATCCACAGCAAGGTGCGTCACCAGGAGTGGGGCAGCGGGATGGTGATGGGCTACGAGGAGGATCGGATGACCGTGCTCTTCGACGAGCTCGGCTACAAGACCCTGTCGGTGCCCGTCGTCCTGGAGAACCAGCTGCTCACGGCCGAATGACGGGGGCGCGGCCGACGCACCACTAGGCCGTGGCGCGGGGCTCCCCGCGGTACGTCCCGAACGACCACAAGTTGCCCTCGGGGTCCTGGGCCGCGAACTCGTGCGAGCCGTAGTCGGTGGTCTGCGGCTCGCGGATGATTGTGGCGCCGGCCCGCATGGCTCGGCCGTGCAAACCGTCGACGTCGTCGGTCACGACGTAGGCGCCGAACGTGCCGGGCGGCAGTGACCACGGGTCGTCGGGGCCGCGGTTGGCCGAGCCGAGCATGATGCCGCCGCCGAGGGGCCAGGATAGCTGGGCGTGGTCGACGCGGTCGCCGTCGCCGTAGACGGCCGTCTCCTCGAAACCGAACGCGTCGACCAGGAACTTGATCAGAGCACGGGCGTCGGTCGCCCGGAGGGTGGGCCACACCTGCGGTGGCGGTTGCCTGTCATCGGTCATGCGCCGATCATTGCGGGGACCGGGCGGCCGGGTCTTGGACAAAACCGAACTCGTCGGCCAGCCAGCGCGTCGGCGTGCATCCCGCTAACGCACGAAATTCCCGGACAAGGTGGGACTGGTCGGCGAAGTGGTGGGCGGCGGCCAGGTCGGCCAGGCGGGAATCGGGGGTCAGGGCGCGGCGCGCGCGGTCGAAGCGGGCCACGCGCGCGGCCTCCTTGGGACGCAGGCCGACCTCGGCGCGGAACCGGTCGGTCAGGTGGCGGGCGCTCCAGCCGACCTCGGCCGCGACGTCGGCGACGGCGACCGGGTCGCCCGGCCCGAGCAGGCGGCGCACCGCGTATCCGACCTCGCCGGACACCCCGGCCGGGTCGGCCCGCAGGTGGCGCGCGAGCACGCCGTCGAGGGCGGCGAACCGGGACGGCCAGTCGCCCGCGGCGCGCAGGCGGTCGCGGACCTCGTCGACCAGGACGGCGCCCAGCACGGCGGCGGCGTCGATGTCGAGATGGGCCAGCTCGGCGGCGGGCAGGCCGAACAGCGCCCGGCAGCCGAGCGGGCGCAGCGCCACCTGCACCCCGGACTGCCGGCCCGGATGGGTGATCAGCGCGGGCGTGAGGTGCAGCCCGCCGATCAGCGCGTCGTAACGGCCGGGCCGCTGGCGGGGGTCGGGGTGGGCGACGACCTCCAGCGGGTCGTCGAGGGTGAAGATCAGGGTGAGGTACGGCGAGGGCAGCCCACGATGCCGCGCGGGCGCGACGCCCGCCTGCCGGTAGCCGGAGTAGAACCCGACGAACGGCCGTAACGCGGCGGACGGCCGCGCCTGCGCGTACTCGTCGACTGCCACCTCACCGGCCACCTCACCAGCGTCGCACGAGTCAGTCGGCCAGGGCCTTGGCCAGGTCGTCGCGGAACGCACGCTCGGTGTCGGTCACCGTCTCGCCGCCGATGCCGAGGACGCCGCCGGTCGAGGCCGCGCCGACCACGCTCTCGGCGATCTCGACCAGCCAGTGCTTGTAGGTCTCGGCGTCGGCCTGCTCGGCCTTGGCGGTGAGCAGGGCGTTCGCCTCGGCGGCGCGCAGCAGGACATCTTCGGCGTACGCGATGGGATCCCCCGGCTCGATGACCGGCGCCTCCTCGCCGAGCTCGGGGTCGCCCACCTCGGCGACCAGCGCCGCCGCGACGGCCGCGACCATCGGGCTCGCCGACGTGCGCGCGTCGGAGATCACGTCGAGGCCGGCCTCGCTCTCGGCCCGGGTCTTGCGGGCGCTGTCGGGCGTGGCGGCGCTCGCCGCCGTCAGCACCGACTGCGGCAGGCCGACCAGCAGGCCCCACTCGGAGTCGGTGAAGCCCAGCGTCGAGTACAGCGGATCGTCGGTCACGAGTCAGTCCTTATGTCTCGGCAATCGGGTACGGGTCGCTTCTTACCCCGAAGTCGTCCGCAAATTACCAGCGTCGGCGGGTTTTCGGCGCCAGAGGGCCAGCGCCCGCGCGGCGGCGGCGATGATGGCGGCCGAGGCGATCGCGGTGACGGCGTCGGCCAGGAGCGGGGCCTGGAGCGGATCGATGCGCGAGACGGACTCGACCACGGCCAGCGCACAAAGGATCCCGTAGCCGGCCGCGGCCACGGCGACGGTCTGAACCCGGGACCGTTCCGGCAACGAGGTGTGCGCAAGGAGCCAGGCCAGCAGCGGGAGGGCCAGGACGCCGTGCATCGGGACGAAGTGGGCCGGTTTCCAGCGGGCGCCCACCGCGTAGGCCGCGAGCTGGTCGCCGTGGACCACGTCGAGGACCGCGATGACGACCATGACGGCGCCGATCGCCATGGCGACGACGAGGGACCCCAAGCCCGCCCGCAGGGCCAGGCGCATGGACGGCGCCACGGACGGGAGCGGGCGGAACGCGACGACGGCGAGGGCGACCACGACCAGGATCAGGACTCCCCCGCCGGCGGCCAGCACCCGGGAGATGGCGGTGTCGAGCGGGGTCTCCATGTCGAAGTGGGACGGGACGTGCCGCCAGGCCTGGACGGTGATCAGGGTGACCTCGGTGAGGCAGGCCAGGGCGAACACGCCGAGCAGCAGGCGGCGCGTGCGGTCGCGCAGCGGCAGGTAGGACGCGACCCAGGCCAGGGCGATCAGGGTGAGGCCGAAGGACAGGCCGAACGTCGTCGGTTTTCGCCAGGAGACCGGGCCCTCCCAGGTGCCGCCGGAGGTGATCAGGACGGCGGCGTGGAAGAGGCCGCTCGCGATCAGAACGGCGCCTAACTGGTAGCACGCGCGCTCGATCGGGCGTGGGCTCGTGTCGGTGGCCATGCGAGGGATCCTTCCGGAACCGCGCGGGGAGGACATCGGACCACGGTCGTACTTACGAATACGACCCAGGTATGAGTCCCTGCTCGAGCGCGGCCGCCACGGCCGCCGCCCGATCGCGGACGCCCAGTTTCGCGTACGCGTGCAGGAGGTGTGTTTTGACCGTCGCCTCGCTGATGTAAAGCCGCGAGGCCGCCTCCCGGTTGCTGTTGCCGCGCGCGATGAGCGTGAGCACCTCGATCTCGCGCTGGCTCAGCGGCTCCTTGACCGGCGAGCGCAACGAGCCCATGAGACGGCCGGCCACGGCCGGCGAGAGCACCGACTCGCCCCGGTGCGCCGCCGTGACCGCCCGGAACAGGTCCTCGCGCGGGGTGTCCTTGAGCAGGTAGCCGGTGGCGCCGGCCTTGATCGCGGGCAGCACGTCGCGGTCGGTGTCGTACGTCGTCAGCACCAGCACCCGGGCCCGCGAGCCCTGGTCGCGCAGCGCCCGGATCGCGGTGACTCCGTCCATCTCGGGCATCCTCAGGTCCATCAGCACCACGTCGGGCGACACCGCGGCGGCCACCGCCAGCGCCTCCTTGCCGTTGCCGGCCTCGCCCAGCACCTCGAAGCGGTCGTCGCCGGCGAACATGCCGCGCAGCCCGTCGCGTACCACCGGGTGATCGTCGACGATGAGCAGCCCGATCATGCCGCCGCCCCGATCGCGATGGCGGGCACCGCGGCCGACAGCGCCGTCCCCGCGCCCGGCTCCGACTCGACCACGAGCGTGCCCGCGATGCGCTGCAGCCGCTCCCGCATCCCGACCAGCCCGAATCCGCCTTTCTCGGAAATATCTGGAACGGCGCCGACATCGAAGCCCGTGCCATCGTCCCGGACATCGAGCGTCACCAGATCCTCCATATACGACAAAGTCAGGAAAACTCGCCCGGCGGCGGCATGGCGCGCCACGTTGGCCAGGGCTTCCTGAGCCGTACGCAGCAGAATCGTCTCGATCTCGGGCAACAGCGGCCGTGGCGCGCCCGTCGTGATCAGTGAGGCCGTCACCCCGTGCAGGGCGGACCAACCCGTCACGACCTCCTCGAGAGCCTCGGTCAGGGCGGCCGAGTCCAGTGGCTGCGGCCGCAACGCCTGCACCGACCGCCGGGCCTCGGCCAGGCTCTCCCGGGCCAGCTTCTTCGCCGCCTCGATGTGCCGCTCGGACGCCCCCGGCACCGCCGACGCCGCCTCGAGCTGGGTGACGATGCCGGTCAGGCCCTGGGCCAGCACGTCGTGGATCTCCCCCGCCATCCGCTGCCGCTCGTCGTGCACGCCCGCCTCGCGCGCCTGCACCAGCAGCTGGGCGTGCAGGCCGGCGTTCTCCTTCATCGCCTCCTCGAGCGCGGCGTTCGCCGCGGCCAGGTCGCTGATCATCACGACCCGCTTGGCCGACTGCTCGTCGTTCATCGCGCCGATCAGCGTCAGGGCGTTGGCGACGACCAGGTTGAAGAACAGCAGCACCGCGAAGAAGCTCCGCGACGACGACTCGGCCAGCGCGGAGAAGCCGCCCGCCTGGGAGAGGGCGGTTCCCACCGCCACCACGCTGACGCCGGCCAGCCGGGTGAGGCGGCCCTGCAGCGCATACCCGGCGTAGAGATAACCGGTCCAGGCGAAGAACCCGTAGAACGAGCTGCACCACACCAGCATGAAGATCAGCGCGACCAGCCCGGTGAAGAAGACCGCCATCTTGAGCCGGTCGTTCTTCCACTCCGGATGCAGGTTGACCCACCAGAGCAGCCACGCGGCGGTGACCACCACGACGACGGCGGTCACCGGGAACGGCAGGTGGGGCAGGCCGGCCGCCGCGGCGATCGGGACGAGGGCCGAGGAGGCGACGAGCGCGCCGAACGGCACGTACATCATCCAGCCGTCGAGCCGCTGGCGCCACGTCTCCAACCGCGCGACTTCCGACATGACCAACCCCCTCAGGACCAGCGGAACAGCCGGGCCGACGCGAACCCGAACACCACCAGGTATCCCACCAGAACCGTAGCCGAGAGCAGGCTCGGCCAATGGCCCGTCATCGCGTCGTGCAGAGCCCGCTCCCCCGCGCCGAGCGGCGTGAAGTCGCCGACCCGCTGCAGCGCCTCCGGGAAGACCTCGCGCGGCGTCCACAGCCCGGCGAAGAACATCGAGGGGAAGAACAGCAGCGTCCCGATCGCGTTGCCGGCCTTGCCGGTGGGCGCGACGGCCGAGATGAACAGCCCGATCGCGAAGACGCCGAGCGCCGCCAGCAGGAAGGCCAGCACGAACGCCGGGAAGTTGTCGGGCAGCGGCACGTCGAACGCGATCCGGCCGACCGCGATGGCGAGGGCGCTGGAGACGATCGCGGTGAGCAGAGCCGCGGCCATCTGCGCGGCGAGCAGCAGGGCGGGGCGGGCCGGGGTGGTGGCGAGCCGGCGCAGGATCCCCTTTTCCCGGTACGAGGCGAGCACCGCGGGCGTGACCTGCAGGCCCAGCATGGCGAGGGTCAGCGCGACGGCGATGCCCACGTACAGGTCGATGACCCGCCCGCCGCCGAGGCTCTCCTGCGGCTCCCGGAAGGCCGGGATGCACCCGAGGATGACCACCAGGAGGGTCGGGAAGAACAGCGAGAAGAAGGCCGGCACGGGCTCGCGGGCCAGCAGCTTGAGCTCGCTCACGGTCAGCTTGACGAACATGGTCAGTCCTTTCCCACCAGCCGGACGAACGCGTCGTCCAGGCTGGCCTGCTCGACCCGCAGGTCGTTGGCGATGATCTGGTGGGCGGCCAGCACCGAGGTGACCGCGTGCAGCAGGTTGCCGGCGCCGACGACCTCGATCTGGGAGCCGTGCCGGTGCACGGCGGCGACCTCGGGGGCGGCCAGCAGCAGCGCGTCGTCGAGCGGCGCCGACGGCCGGAACCGGATGCGCTGCTCGGTGGCGATCGCGTTGACCAGCCCGGTCGGCGTGTCGAGGGCGGCGACCTCGCCCTTGTCGATGACGGCGACCCGGTCGCAGAGGCGCTCGGCCTCCTCCATGAAGTGGGTGACCAGCACGATCGTGACGCCGTTGTCCCGGATCGACTCGATCAGGTCCCAGGTGTCGCGGCGGGCCTGCGGGTCGAGCCCGGTGGTGAGCTCGTCGAGGATCGCGAGGCGCGGGTTGCCGATCAGGGCGAGCGCGATCGACAGCCGCTGCTTGCGGCCGCCGGACAGCTTCGCGTACCGGGTGCGCAGCTGGTCGTCGAGGCCGAGGCCGGCGGCGAGCTTCCGCCAGTCGGCCGGCTCGGGGTAGAAGGCGCTGTAGAGCTCGAGCGCCTCGCGCACGGTCATCTTCTCCGGGAGCTGACTCTCCTGGAGCTGCACCCCGACGAGCTTGCGCAGCTCGGGGTCCCGGGGCTCGCGGCCGAGCACGCGGATCGTGCCGGCATCGGGGGTGCGCAGGCCGGACACGCACTCGACGGTGGTGGTCTTGCCCGCGCCGTTCGGGCCGAGGATGCCGAAGATCTCGCCACGGTCGACGGTGAAGGAGACGTCCTTCACCGCCACCGTGTCCCCGTAGCGCTTCCGCAGATTCTGGACCTCGATGACTGCCATGAATCGAGCGTCGCAGCGGAACGGGGGCGGCGAATCGACCGGCGAGCGAGCCTTCCGATCAACCAGTTGGTGGATGCGGTCCTACGCCACGGCCTCGCTGTCCTTGCGGCGGGCGCCGGTGACGACGTTGTAGACGGAGCCGACCTGGGCGGCCACGCGCTTCCACGAATAGGCCTGACGAGCACGATCAAGAGCAGCCGTCGCGTACGCGAACCGCCGCACCTTGTCGTTGACCAGCCGCCGCAGCGCGCCGCCGAGCGCGCGCGGGTCGCGGGCCGGCACCAGGTCACCGGTCAGCCCGTCGACGATCGTCTCGTTGAGCCCGCCCACCGCCGTGCCCACGATCGGCACGCCGCAGGCCATCGCCTCGAGCGTCGACGGCTCGAACTCGTCCTGCCAGGGCGCGGCCACGAGCAGGTCGGCCGACCGGTACCACCGCGGCATGTCCGCCTGCGGCACCCGGCCGACCAGCCGGAACCGGTCGGCGACCTGCAGCTTCTCGGCCAGGGCGCGCAGCTTGCGGGCGCCCGGGTCGGCCGGCAGCTGGTCGGGGTGCGGACCACCGACCACGACCACCTCGGCGCCGGGCACCCAGCGCATGGCCTGGATGACGTCGCCGAAGCCCTTGCGCTCGACGAGCCGGTCGCCGACCGAGAGGATGCGGGGACGCTCGGGGTCGCGCTCGACGGCCGGGCCGTCGGGCGTGTAGCGCTCCGAGTCGACGCCGGCCGGGACGACCGTCAGCTGGGCCCGGGGAACACCGATGCGGACCAGGCCGCGTACCTCGTCCTGGGTTTGCACCACCACCCGGTCGACCGCCCGGCCGAGCGCCCGCTCGTAGCCGGAGCGCGACGGCTTGCCGTCGCCCGCCTGGATCTCGCCGAGCTCGTGGAAGGACTGCACCACGGGAACGCCGAGCTGGCGGGCCACGGTCACGGCGGCCAGGCCGCTGGTCCAGAAGTGGGCGTGGACGACCTCGGGCTGCCACCCCGCGCGCCACTGGTCCTCCAGCCACCGGGCGAACTCGCCCATGTAGGGAAGCAGCAGGTCGGGCGGCACGACGTGGGGTGGACCGGCCGGCACGTGCACCACCCGGATGCCGTCGGGGCTGGTCACTTCCTGGGCCACCGCCGGGTCGTCCCGGCGGGTGTAGACGCGGACCTCATGGCCGAGGTCGGCCAGGGCCGCGGACAGGTCGGCGACATGGGCTTGCTGGCCGCCATCGCCCAGGGGGCTGGCGTGCTCAGAGATCATCGCGATGCGCACGGGGTCCCTCCGGTCGGACGACGGTACGCGCTGCCTGATGCCCGACGCCCAAATCGGTAAACATCACCGATGTCAGGCTACCCGCTCGCGGACCCGTAGACGGCGCTCTGAGCTGCACCGACAACCGCGCGATAGAGGTTGCCGGAGAGCAAACGGTCGCGGGCGAGCGCGGCCCGCGCCGCGTTGGCGCCGGGCGCGCCGTGCACGCCGCCGCCGGGATGGGCCGAGGAGCTCGCGAGAAAGAGACGGTCGACCGGCGTGTCGGCCCGGCCCAGGCCCGGGATCGGGCGCAGGAACAGCTGCTGGAACGCGGCCGCGGTGCCTCCGCCGAGCGCGCCGCCGACCAGCGACGGGTCGTCCCGCTCGAGGCCGGCCGGGGAGAAGACGTGCCGGCCGGCGACGAGCTTGCCGAAACCGGGCGCGTGCTCCTCGACGACCGCCTCCATCCGCGCGACGTGCTCCTCGATCTCCCCCGCCGACCAGCTCGGCCGGTGCGGCAGGTGGGTGTACGCCCAGGCCGACTCGGTGCCCGGCGGGGAGTGCCCGGCGTCGGCCGTGGTCATCTGGCCGAACAGCAGGAACGGCTTGCGCGGGACCTGGTCGGTGGCGAGATCGCCGGAGTAGCGGGTGAGGTCGTCGAGGTCGGCGCCGAGGTGCACGGTGCCGGCCTCGACCGGCGTCCGCCACGGGATCTTCCCGGCCACGGCCCAGTCGATCTTCACGGTGGCGCCGTCCCAGCGGAAATGCCGCAGGTCCTCGCGCATCATCGGCGGCAGCCAGCGCTCGCCGACCAGGTCGAGGAAGAGGCCCGGCGCCGGCACGTCGGCGAGCACGGCCCGGCCGGCCCGGTAGTCGCGGCCGCCGGCGTCGCGCACGCCCATCGCCCGGCCGCGGGCGATCAGGACCTTCTCGACCGGGGCCCGATAGACGATCTCGCCGCCGCGGGCGCGCAGCCGCGAGACGAGCGCGTCGGTGATCCGCTGGGCGCCGCCGGCCGGCACCGGCCAGCCCATCTCCTGCCCGAGCATCGCGAGCAGCCAGCCGTAGACGCCGCCGGCCGCGTCCTCGGGGCCGAGGTCGGTGTGCAGCGCGCAGCCGGCCAGGGCCAGCGTCGCGCCCTCGCCGCGGAACAGCTCCGCGCCCAGCTGACGGACCGGCAGCAGCAGCCGCCGCGCCATCCGCAGCGCGCCCGCGGTCTTGAGCCGGGCGACCAGGCTCAGGCCGGCGCGCACCGGCGGGAACGGGGTCAGGATCACGTCGAGTAACTGCTCGGAGATCGTGGACCACTCTGCGTACGTGTCGCGCCATCGCTCTCCGTCGCCGGGGGCGAACTGTTCCATCGACGCCATCGTGGTCTCGAGGTCGCGGCTCACGGTCGCGGCGCGGCCGTCCGGCAGGAGGTGGGTGAAGACGGCCGGGGCGTGCTTCCAGTCCAGTCCGAGGTCGAGGCTCCGGAGTACCGGCGAGGCGATGCCGAGGGGGTAGAACGAGCTAAATAGATCCGACATATACCCCGACGCGGTGACAAAACCCGAGCGTACGGCGCCGCCGGGTTGGGGTGTCGCCTCGAGGACGAGCACCTCCCAGCCCGCGTCGGCCAGCAGGTTGGCGGCGACCAGACCGTTGTGGCCGGCGCCGATGACGATCGCGTCCGCGGTGTCCATCTGTTCCTCTCGCCACGTTTGGCCCTCCATTGCCCGGGCACGTCTCTGCATAACACGCGACCATGGGAGGGATACACACCGTGAGTACCGTTACCGAGTCCGTTGACGTCGACGTGCCTGTGCGGACCGCCTACAACCAGTGGACCCAGTTCGAGGAGTTCCCGCGGTTCATGGACGGCGTGCAGGAGATCCGCCAGCTCGACGAGACGCACCTCCATTGGCGTACCGAGATCGCGGGCGTGAAGCGCGAGTTCGACGCCGAGATCACCGAGCAGCTCCCCGACGAGCGCGTGGCGTGGAAGGCGACCGAGGGCGAGAAGCAGGCCGGCGTCGTCACGTTCCACCGCCTGGACGACGCGCACACCCGCGTGACCGTGCAGATGGACTTCGAGCCCCAGGGCCCGGTCGAGAAGGCCGGCGCCGTGCTCGGCGTGGTCGACCACCGCGTGAAGGGCGACCTGCACCGCTTCAAGGAGTTCATCGAGAACCAGGGCGGCGTCGAGACCGGCGCCTGGCGCGGGGAAGTGGACCGCCCCGGCCTCTGACCACACGTAACGCATGAATCGAATCCGGACCGGCATTGTCGAATGCCGGGCCGGAGTCTGTGGATGACCGCCCGGAAATGTCGTAGGCGGGCCGTACTCTCGCCCCACCCAGTTCCGGGGTGGGGAACAGTAACGGCTAGCTCTGGACGAGCACCTTGCCGACCGCGGCGCGGCTGGTCACCGCGTACCGGCGCGGGGATTCGCGCCACCCCGGCGCCTCCACGACGGTGCCGGGGGCGGCCACCAAGCTTGCGCCCCACGGGGTTGTCACGGCGCCGGCGCCCGCCGTCAGGGACAAGCGCAGCGGGATTGCCGGGTCGGTGTCGAGCACCACGCTGCCGACCGGGCCCGCGAGGGTGACCGGCACCGTGCCCGCCGGGGTCGGCAAGCGCATCTCGACCAGGCCGGAGGCGCCCAGGTCGACCCGGGTGACGCGGCCCCGCTGCAGGTCGAGCTGTTGTTCGCCGGCGCCGAGCGGGAGGCGGATGTCCCAGCGGACGTCGCGGTTGAGCACGATCAGCACCTCGTCCGGACCGTCGGCGCCGGTCGGCAGCAGGGCGGCGCGGATGCGGCCGTTCTCGTCGGTGACGCGTGGTGCCAGGCCCGAGCCGGCTGGGGTGGTGATCCGGTAGAGGAGGCCGGGCAGCGCGGCGAGCACGACCCGGACCCGGGAGGCCGCGTCGGTCACCGTGAGGAATCCTCCGGTGCGTCCGAGTAGTGGGCCGGCGGCGACATGATCATGCGGGGTGGTCGGCGGCGGCTCGGCCGGGCTCGCCGCGGGGCCGCAGCCGATCAAGCAGCCGACCAGCGCGAATGCGGCCATTACGCGCATCGTTGAGCCACATCGACGCAATTCTGGAGGCACCATCGGACAACGGAGAATCGGCCGAACGGGTGACGGCGATCCGTCCCGATCGAGCAAAACTGTCCGAATGCGATCTGCCGGTTTCCTGTCCGAGCGCCAGCGCCGTTTCGCCTGGCTCGGCTTCCTTCTGGCCGCCTGCCAGGCCCCGATTGCCGCCAAGGTCATCGACGACGCCTCCTGGCTCTTCGCCGTGGTGGTGGCCATGTGCGTGGCCACCGTGATCCTCGCGGACGACGCTCATCGCCGGCGCCCGGAAATAGCGGAATAGCCCCTAACGGGCCTCGTGGCCGGGCCGCCCGTGGGTGCGGCGGAGCTCCTTGAGCCGGGCCTCGTGGAGGTGGCGGCGACCGCCGGCGAGCTCGTCGCGGGCCGTCTTCTCCAGCGCCCGGAACTCCGACCAGTAACCGTCGTCGTACTCCTCGATCAGCTGGAACGTCCAGTGGCCGGGGGTGACGTTGCGCCCGATCAGCTCCCGCTGGATGCGCTCGGCCATCTTCTCGTGGCCGGCCTGCATGAACAGCGAGACCGCCTCGTCGAGCTGGAAGTCGGCGGTGCCGGTCAGCTGATGCATCTCGTAGAGGTGGCCGCGAGCCCGCTCGGTGGTCTCCAGGGCCTCGCTGAGCTTGCCCAGCGCCCGGATGGTCAGCTCGTCCGGCACATCGTTCTCGTTGGTCACGCCCGCACCTTTCCGAAGTCAACCGTCCTGCACCTGGACGGAGAACCATTCCATACCCCGCCGTCCGTAACTTTTCTCCACATGAATGGCCTGTTCAGCGGCGCCGCCGCCCGTGCTGCCCTCCGTTCCGCCTACGCCTGCCTCGCCGAGCTTCACGACACCGTGGGAGTCAGCGGCCTCGCCGCCGCCGACGTCAACCCGGGTCTGATGGCCGTCGTCGACCAGCACGCCGCCGGCATTCGCGACAGCCTCTCGGTCGATGTCCGCCCGCTGACCGCGGTCATCCTCGCCGCGTACGCCGAGGGGGTGCGCGACGCCGCGTTCACCCACGGCTGGCGCCCGCCGGTCGGCATCGACTGGTCGGAGAACGACTGGGTGATGCTGCGCCTGCTCGGGGTGTGCTCGCTCGCGCGTACGCTTCCGGACCCCAGCTGACCCCTTCCCACCCAGGCTGACGACCATTCGGGGCCGGTACCAGGATCTTCCTGGTGCCGGCCCCTTCTATTTCCTGGGCTCGTCGTCGTCGGCGGCCGGGATCGAGCCGGTGGTCTCGGTGCCGCTGCCGATGACCAGCGTCTCGTCGCGCCCGGGGTTGATGATCGTGGTGTCGGCCGTGTCGGTGCGGATCACGGTGGTGGCCTCCGGGTCGTCGGTGTCGAAGGCCACGTCGGTCGCGCGCCGCGGGCGGGTCTGGCGCGGCGCGATGACCTGGGTTTCCTCGGGGTTGTGCGAATCAGGGCCGGAGGGCGAGGGAGGAACCTCGGCCGCCGCCGCGCGGCGCTCGTCCGCGTACGCCTTCGCATGCTCCCGGATGTTCGACGACTCGGTCGACGCCCGCTCGAGCCACGTCTCCCAGCGGTGCTGCATCGGCCGGATCAGTCCCCCGCCCACGCCGACGATCACCACCCCGGCGACCATGGCGAGCACCGCGATCAGCAGCGGCCGGGTGACCGACGTGGCGATGCGCACCTGGTCGAGCGCGGCGATCACGCCCAGCACCACGATCACGACGGCCGCCACCCGGGCGAGCACCCGCCCGTACGGGAGACCGCCGAGCGCGCTCGCGATCAGGTCGTGCACCGCCCCGGCGATCGCCGACGCCACCACCACGATCACGATCGCCACGAGCAGCCGGGGCAGCCAGGCGATCAGGTCGGTGAGCAGGTCGCTGACCGGGTTCGGCCCCCAGATGCCGAACGCCAGCTGCAGGGCGAACAGCAGCACGCCGTAGAAGACGATCTTCGCGCACAGGTCGGTGGCGCTGACCTGCCCGCTGAGGGCGCGACCCACCGGGCCGCGCTCGACGGCCTGGTCGAAGCCGGCCCGGCGCAGCCCCTTGGTCACCAGCGTGCGCAGCAGACGCGCCACCACGTAGCCGACCACGAGGATCGCGATGAAGGCGAGCGCGGCCGGCAGGAACAACAACACCGACCGCCACATGTCGCTGAGTCCCTGTCCCAACCCGTTCCCGGTCATCGCCACTCCCTGTCGTCAATCCGGTCCCTTGCGACCCTAGGAGCAAACGAGCGAGCCCGCCCGTCGAGCGCGGAGCGTGCTGTCGTAAACGCGTACCGTCAAGAATCGGACGTATGGTTGGCGCGGCATCGTCCGAACGACCGAGTCGGGCTACGCTTTTGTTCATGTCCGGGACGCGCGGGGTGAGTCAGGTATCCACCCTGCCCTCGGAAAAATGCGCCGATCTCGTGCAAAATCTGAACTGGTCGGCCACGCCGCTCGGGTCGCGCCACCGCTGGGACCCGGTCATCACCGCCACCGTCGAACTCGTTCTGGCGTCCCCGATGCCGATGGCGCTCGGCTTCGGGCCGAGTTTCATTCAGATCTACAACGACGCGTACGCGGATCTGATCGGCACCCTGCATCCGACGGCGCTCGGCCGCCCGGCCCGCGAGGCGTTCGGCGACATCTGGACCAGCTCCGGCATCGGCGACGTGGTGGCCGACGTCTACGCCGACGGGCGGCCGTTCCTCGAGCCGGAGACCCAGCTGACCGTGGTGCGGGCCGAGGGCGCCCACCCCGAGCAGGCCTTCTTCACCCGCGGCCACTCGGCGGTCCGCGACTCGGGCGGCGCCGTGGCCGGGGTGCTGACCGTGGCCGCCGAGACCACCCAGGTGACCCGCCGCCTGCAGAGCCTGGGCGAGCTGACGTCCCGGCTCGCCATCGCCCTCACCATCGACGACGTGGCCCGGGTCGTCCTCGGCTACGCGCTGGCCTCGTTCGACGCCGACCACTGCGTCTTCGCGGTCGACGACGGCAACGCGTTCCGCATGGTCCGCCGCATCCGGGGCGACGTGCTCGACGAGGCCGACGAGCGGCTGCCCCCGGTCTGGAGGCGCCTGCCCGACGACGACCGCGCGCCGCTGGTGGCGGCCGCCCGGTCGGCCCGGGCCTCGTTCGTGCCCGACGGCGAGCCGCTTCAGGCCGTCGCCACCGACCGGCACGAGCGGCGGATCCGCGCGCTGGCCGTCCTCCCCCTCGACACGCCGTCGCTGACCGGCGGGCTGAGCATCGGTTACCGCGACCCGCACACCTGGCTGCCGGCCGAGCGCGCCCTGCTGAACGCGGCGGCCCAGCTGGTCGCGCAGGCCGCCGAGCGGGCCCGCCGGTTCGAGGCCCAGCACGGCACCGCCCAGCTGCTGCAGCGCAGCATGCTCCCGGAGCACCTGCCCGAGCTGGACAACTTCCGGATTGCGGCGCGCTACCAGCCGGGTGTGGACGGCAACGCGGCCGGCGGCGACTTCTACGACGCGTTCCGGCTCGGCGACGGGCGGCTGGCCATCGTGCTCGGCGACGTCGCCGGGCACGACGTGCGGGCGGCCGCGGTGATGGGCCAGGTGCGGGCCGCGCTGCGGGCGATGGCGCTGACCGATCCCGAGCCGCCGGCGGTGCTGGCCGGGCTCGACCGGCTGGTCGGCTCGCTCGGCGCCGAGTCGCGCAACGAGGAGATCTTCGTGACCGTGGTGTACGGGGTGCTCGACCCCGCCGACGGCACGATCACGCTGGCCAGCGCCGGGCACCCGCCGCCGGTGCTGCGCCGCGCCGGCCTGGCCGGCGGGCCGCCGACGGCCGAGCTGGTCAAGGTGCCGCCGGGCGCGCCGCTCGGGCTGAGCGGCCGGTGGCAGACCGGGCTGGTGCGGCTCGAGCCGGGCGACACGATCCTGATGTTCTCCGACGGCATGGTCGAGCGGCGCGGGCGGCCGCTGAACGACGGGCTGGACGCGCTGGTGGCGGCGGCCGCGGCGGCGCACAGCGGCGACCCGCGCAACCTGTGCTCGCTGGCGACCGCGGCCGTGCCCGGCCCGCCGACCGACGACGACGTGGCGGTGCTCGCGGTCGAGCGGGCGGTGACCCGCAGCCGGTCGGACACGATGCGGGTGGCGGCCGATCCGTCCGGGCCGAGCCGGGTGCGGCACTGGATGACGGCGCGGCTGCGGGACTGGTCGGTGCCCGAGGCGGTCATCTCGTCGGCCGTCCTGTGCACGAGCGAGCTCACCACCAACGCGTTGCTGCACGCGGGCACTCCGGCCCAGGTAGATGTGGATCTGAACGCCGAACGGCTGCTCGTGGCGGTCTCCGACACCGGCACCCGGGGCGGCGTGATCCGCACCCGCGCCGAGTCGATGGGCAGCCTCAGCAGCCGCGGCCGGGGGCTCGGGCTGATCGACGAGCTGAGCGACTCGTGGGGCACCGATCCGTCCGTGCGGGGCACGACCGTGTGGTTCGAGCTGCTGATCCCGGGCGGCCGCGAGTCTATTTGCGACTGATCAACTGTTTAACTATCACGTTACATTCGCCCCCTCGGTCGATTACTTTCCGTAGCGGCAACACGCGTTAAAACGGACATTGAACCCTCGACTAGTGACGAAGCGTATTGGGTGCCGTAAGGTGTTCAGCAATTCGGGGACATCCATGTGGGAGCGGCACATGAGAATTCGGGGCTTTGCGCCATCGACACCCTGCTGGGTGGAGCTGGCGACCGACGATCCGGCGCGAGCGGCAGCGTTCTATGCGAGCCTGTTCGGCTGGGACGTCGACGGTGAACGGTTCATGGTGGACGGACGCGCGGTCGCGGGCATCATCCGCAGCCGTCCGGACCGGCCCGAGGGCTGGCTGACCTACCTGGCGGCGCCCGATCTCGAGGCGACGGCGGAACGGGTGCGATCGGCGTACGGCCGGGTGCTGACCCGGCCCGAGGAACGGCCCGGCGGGCGCAGCGTGATCGTCGCGGACGCCGACGGCGCGATGTTCGGCCTGTGGCAGGCGGCCGGTTTCGGCGGCGCCCAGCTGCGGGGCGAGCCGGGCACGATGGCGTGGGCCGATCTGCTGACCGACGACGCGGCCGGGGCGACCGCGTTCTACGGCTCGGTGTTCGGCTGGACGCTGACCCACGAGTTCGGCAGCGGCGAGTGGCTGACCGAGGCGCACGACTCGGTGGCCGGGCTGATCACCGGGCGGTACGACCGTCGCTGGCAGCCGTCGTTCCAGGTGGCCGACGGCCCGGACCCGGCCGGCCACGTCGGCCGGCTGGGCGGGCGGGTCACGGCCGGGCCGGTCGAGATGGGCCTGGGCCGGTACGTCGAGATCCTCGACCCGATGGGCGCGCCGTTCGCGATCACCGCGCCGGTGCCGCGGGCCGTGGAGCTCTCCGTCGCGTACAACGACATCACGGGGCTGGAGCTCACGTACGGCGGCTGATCGGTTTTGGAAAGGGGGGCCAGACGATGGCCCCCCTTTTTTCGCGCCCGGCGTGTCAACCGGGGTTGACGATCGGGTCAGTGTCAACGTAAGTTGACAGCATGACTGAAGCAACCGACCTCGCCGCCGCCGCCGGCAGCACCGATCCACGGGTCGGCCTGCGCGCGGTCGTGGCGCTGCGCCGCCTGCTGGAGGGGCTCGAGCACCTCCAGGTGAGCAACGCCCGCCGCAAGGGCTGGTCCTGGCAGGAGATCGCCGACGCGCTCGACGTGACTCGCCAGGGCGTCCACAAGAAGCACGCGCACCTGATGCCGGCGCGCGACCCACGGGAGGACTGACATGTTCGAACGGTTCACCACCGCCGCGCGGGCGGTCGTGGTCGACGCGCAGGAGCAGGCGCGAGATCTGGGCCATCCACTGATCGGCACCGAGCACGTGCTGCTGGCGCTGCTGGCCGGCGACGGCAACGTCGCCCGGCTGCTCGGCGAGTACGGGATCGACACCGAGACCGCCACCGACGACATCCTGCGGCACGTCGGCGACGTCGAGCCCGACCTGTCGTTCGCCGAGGCCGACGAGGAGGACGCGGCCGCGCTGAAGGCGATCGGCATCGACCTCGAGAAGGTGCGGGCCGCGATCGAGGAGAGCTTCGGGGCCGGCTCGCTGCGGCTGCCCAAGCCGGCGCCGAAGAAGAAGGGCCTGTTCGGCCGCTTCTACGCGCAGAGCGGGCACATCCCGTTCTCGCCGCGGGCCAAGAAGCTGCTGGAGCTGTCCCTGCGCGAGGCGCTGCACCTGCACCACAACTACATCGCGCCCGAGCACGTCATGCTCGGCATGCTGCGCGAGGGCGAGGGCCTGGGCGCGCGGGTGCTGGCCGACCACCAGGTCGACTTCGCGAAGCTGCGGGCCGACCTGACCGCGTCGCTGAAGACGGAGGCGGCCTAGCCCTTGTAATAGATGCGCAGCTGGTGGCCGCTGGCGGTGTGGTGCCACCCGACGTCGCCGAGCACCTCGATGTCGGGGCGCCGCTCCAGCCAGTCGGCCGCCATCGCGAACGCCTCGGCCGGGGTGCGGCCCACGAACGCGACCCGCCGCTCCCAGTCCTCGACGACGCCCGCCCGCGGCCCGGTGATCAGCGCGGTCGGGCCGACCCGGCGGCCGTTGCGCACGGCCTGGACGAACCAGTCGTCGTGGCGCTCGTCGCGCTCGACCGACCACCCGTCGAAGCGGTCCAGGTCGTTGGCGATCGCCGTCCGGGCACAGTCCAGGGCGTCATCCAGGGTGGCGAGTTCGATGTTCTCGCCGTTGTACTCCACCCGGTACGCCATGGCGCCGCTCCAGCCAGCCGAATCCCGCTCGATGATAATGGCAATCCCGCGATGGTGATCTCGGTAGTAGGTTGCGGGCATGCGTGTGCTCGTGACCGGCGCGGCCGGCCTGATCGGCACGGCCGTCCTCGATCTGCTCGCCACGCGCGGGGTGCCGGTCACGGCCCTCGCGCTGGCGCCGGCGTCGCTGACCGCCGACCGCGTGGTGATCGGGGACGCGGGCGATCCGGCGGTGGTCGACGAGGCGCTGCGGGACGTGACCGACGTGATCCACCTGGCCGCGATCCCGAACCCGGCGAACGATCCGGGCGAGGTGGTCTTCGGGCGCAACACGCTGGCGACGTTCACGGTGCTGGACCGGGCCGGGCAGGCCGGCATCGAGCGCGCGGCCATCGCGAGCAGCTACGCGATCTGTGGGCTGCCGTTCGCGCGGACCCCGGTGCGGATGCCCTACCTGCCGATCGACACCGAACTGCCACTGCAGATCAGCGACCCGTACGCGTTGTCGAAGCAGGTCGACGAGGCGACGGCGGCGATGGTCCATCGGCAGTACGGGATGAGCGTCGTCGCGCTGCGGCTGCCCTTCGTGGGAACGGCCGCCGACCGGCTGCCGGCGCAGGCGGCCCGGTTCGCGGAGTCGCCGGAGGTGGGCGCGGCCGACGTGTGGAGCTACCTCGACGACCGGGACGCGGCGTCGGCGCTGGTCGCGGCGCTGCGGCCGAAGGCGCCCGGCTGTCACGTCGTCTACGTGGCGGCGCCCGAGACGCTGGCGCCGCAACCGACGGAGTGGCTGGTGGAGACGTTCCATCCCGGGGTGCCGCGGCCGGCGTTTCCCGGGCGAAGCGTGCCCATCGATCTGCGGCCGGCCGTGGACCTGCTCGGATTCCAAGCCCACCATCCCTATGAGGTACGGGCGTGACGCCGTGGCCGGCCCGGGAGGACGTGCGGATCACCGCCCTCCGGGTGATCGTGACCGCGCCCGAGGGCGTGAACCTGGTCGTCGTCCGTCTCGACACCTCGGTCCCGGGTTTGTACGGGCTGGGCTGCGCCACCTTCCACCAGCGCCATGCGGCGGTCGTGGCCGCGCTGACGACGCACATCGCGGACCTGGTCGTCGGGCGCAACGTTTCCGACATCTCGGAAATCGGCCGGCTGTTGCATTTCTCGGCGTACTGGCGGGGCGGGCCGGTTCTGAACAGCGCGCTGTCCGGAGTGGACATGGCGTTGTGGGACATCGCCGGCAAACGGGCCGGCATGCCGGTGTACGAGCTGCTGGGCGGGCGGCTGCGCGGGGACGTGCCGGTCTATCTGCACGCCTCGGGGGCGACCATCGCCGAGACGCTCGACCACGCGGAGTCGCTGATCTCGGCGGGCTTCTCGCACGTACGGCTGCAGACCGGCCAGCCCGGGCTCGGCACCTACGGCGCCCCCGGCCGCCCGGGCGGCTACCCGCTGGCGCCCTACCCCGACGGCTGGAGCGTGCAGCACTACCTGTCCCGGACGCCGAAGCTGTTCGCCGCCGCCCGCGACCGGTTCGGCGACGACGTCGAGTTGCTGCACGACGTGCACAGCCGGCTGACCCCGAAACAGGCCGTGGTGCTGGCCCGATCGCTCGAGCCCCACCGCCTCTTCTTCCTCGAGGACCCGGTCGCGCCCGAGCACTACGACCGCCTGCCCGAGGTGCGCGCGGCCTCGCCCGTACCCATCGCCTGTGGTGAATTAGCGGTTTCGGTGCCCGAGGCCGCCCGCCTGGTGAGCGGGGGCGGTGTCGATCTGCTGCGCTGCCACGTCTCCGCGATCGGCGGGCTGACCCCCGCGCGCAAGCTGGCCGGCCTGTGCGAGCTGAGCGGCGTGCAGACCGCCTGGCACGCGCCCGCCGACGTCTCCCCCGTCGGCGCCGCCGCCAACCTGGCGCTCGACCTGACCAGTGCCGCGTTCGGCATCCAGGAGGGCCACGTCTATCCCGGGCTGGTGCACGAGATCTTCCCCGGCACGCCCGTGGTGCAGGCCGGTTACGCCCAGCCGTCGGCCGCGCCGGGCTGGGGCATCGAGCTGAACGAGAAGCTGGCCGCCGCCCATCCGCCGGTGACCGGCAACCACGAGCGCTGGGCCGGCACGGTCCGCCGGCCCGACGGCGCGATCGAGGCCCCCTAGCGCTCGCCGGAGGGGCGTACCTTCGATTCATGAGCATGCGGTGGTGGACGATCGAGGTGCGCGACGGTGTCCTGCCGGCGCAGCGGTGGAAGGACGGCTACGGCGAGGCGCTTCTCGAGGCCGCCGTGACCAATGGCGCCAAGCGCTGGGAGTGGACGCTGATGCCCGGCGGCGTGGTGCTCGAGGTGGCGTTCAAGGAGACCGACGACTGGGACCGCTTCCGCGCGCTGCCGGTGGTGCAGGCCGCCCTCGACGCGACGCCCGACCCGGTCAACGGGCTCTACGTCTACCCGGGCCGCGGCGGCAGCTCCTCGGCGCGGGCCCCGAAGCCCAAGCCCCGCCCGGCCGGCGCCGGCGCGGCCGCGATCCCGATCCCGGAGGAGCCGCCCGTCGTCGCCCGGCTCGCCGTCGCCGAGCCGCCGGCCGAGCCGATCGCCGGCCGCTCCTTCGAGCACGCCGCCTGACGGCCCCTCAGCCGATCTTGATGGTCTTCGCGACGCTGGGAACACCCTTGTCGTTCATCGCGAAGAGCATCCAGTACCCCGGCAGCGCCACGCCCGCGTCGGCCGGGATCGTCAGCTGGTAGCCGCCGGCGACCGCGGCCGGGGTCAGGGACAGGCGGCGCTGGTCGGTGTCGACCGTGTGGGTCGCGGTGCCCATCCGGATGATCGCGAACTGCGTGACCGCGCTGCCGGTCTTCACCGTGATCTTCGCGCCGTTCGCGGCCGTGGCCGGGGCCGACGTGATGACCGGGCGGGTGGCGGCCGACCCGTCCTCGTTGAGCAGGTACGGCGGGGTGAAGACCTGGCCGTCGAAGTGGTTCGTGGCGCACCCGGTGCCGCAGAGGCCGCCGCCGCCGGTGAAGACGCGGCCGTCCGGCATGAGCAGTGCGACCGAGTGGTAGTTGCGGGGAACCGTGGCCGTGGCCATCGTCGTGAACTTCTCGGTCGCCGGGTCGTACAGCTCGGCGTTGAGCACCGAGGTGTTGTCCGAGAACGGCACCGCGTAGTTCTGCCCGCCGAAGACCGCGACGGTGCCGTCCGGCAGCGCCACCGCGTTGCCGAACGCCCGGGTGCTGGCCATCGAGCCGACCTTCTTGGTGGTGACCGCCTTGTTGACCCCGTTGATGGTCAGCACGTACGCGTCCGCGGTCGCATAGCTCTGCTCGTAGCTGGGCGACCCGCCGACCGCGAGGATCTTCCCCGTGTCGTACATGACCGCGTTGCCGTTCATCTGGTCGCCCGCGTCGCCCCGCGTGCCGGCCGCCGTCGTCGTTCCGGTGCCCGTCGTCCCGTACCAGTTCATCGCCTTGGAAGGTCCGGCCTGCAGCACCGACCCGCCGGTCCACGCGAAGAGCCACGCGTGGTTGTCCTTGCGGTAGTCGCCGTTGGGGTTGGCGTCGGCGGTGAGCATCGGCACCACGTTCGTGCCCGGCAGCGCCGTCCACCCGGCCGTCGCCGACCACACCTCGCCGTTCTTGTGCGGGGTGCCGTTCTGGCCGCCGTAGCCGCCGCTCCACGAGCCGCCGATGGTGAAGACCCGCCCGTCCGAGAGCGTCGTGCTCGCCTGGTAGCCGCGACCGACCGTCATGTCCGGCCCGCTGGTCCACGCGTCGGTGGCCGGGTCGTAGATGCTGGTCTTCTCGCTGTCGTTGCCGCCGGTGACCAGGATGCGGCCGTCGGGCAGGGTGGAGATGCCGGGGCAGAACATGTCGTGCCCGGTGTTGGTGATCGTCCGCTGGGTGACGACGCCGGTGGCCGGGTCGTAGGTGGCGGTGACCGTCCGGCCGTACCCGCCCACGTAGTCGTCGGTCTGGAACGCCGACCACGTCAGGATCTTGCCGTTGGGCAGCTGGGCCGCGGCCACCGGCACGAGCGGGAAGCCGACCGGCGCGCTGAAGCTGCCGCGCCCGGCGACGACCGAGCCGCTCGGGCCGAGAAGGTTGATCTCGGCGGCGGAGGACCACTGCCCACGGCCGCCGGCTTCGGAGAGAGCGGTCAGCCGTACGTACCGGGCCGTGACCGCCGGGAAGACCACGGTCTGGACGGTGGTCGTGTCCGGGAACGCCGCATCACCGATCTTGCTGGTCCAGGTCTTGCCGTCGGCCGAGATCGCGAGCGAGTAGCGGCCGATGTGACCGTTCCACGAGTCGTCCGGGCGCGGCAGGTAGGTGAGGCCGCCGATCGCCTGGGTCGTCTTCATGTCGATCGTCAGCGTGTGCGGCAGGGCGGCGTTGGTCGTGCTCCACGCCGTATGCCAGATCGTGGCGGCGTTGCCGTCGAGCACGTTCTGCGCCTTGCCGTTCTCGCCCGCCGTCTCCTGGCTGTCGGCGGTCGCCGTCCAGCCGGTGCGGACCAGCGACGGGTCGGTGCGCCCGAGCACGTTGATCTCGGCCGCCGACGACCACGGACCCCGGTCGCCGGCCTCGGACAACGCGGTCAGCCGGACGAAACGGGCCACCTGCGGGGCGAAGGTCGCCGACTGCACGACCCCGGTGTCCTCGAACGCGCCGGCCGTGATCGGGTCGCCCCAGTTCTTACCGTCGAAGCTGGTCGAGATCGTGTACCGGCCGATCCGCCCGTTGGCGCTGTCGGCCGGCCGCGGCAGGTAGCTCAGCCCCGACACGAGGTACGCCTTCTTCATGTCGATCGTCAGCGTGTGCGGCAGATCCGGCTCGGCGGCGCTGTACGCCGTGTGCCAGATCGAGTTGGTGTCGCCGTCGAGCACGTTCTGGGCCTTGCCGTCCTCGTCCGCGGTCTCCTGGCTGTCGGCGACGGCGGTCCATCCCGTACGCGAAAGAGCCGGGTCCGTGCCACCGAGCAGGTTGATCTCCGCGGCCGCGCTCCAGAGTCCCCGCTTGCCGGCCTCGGTGAGCGCCCGCAACCGGACATAGCGGGTGACCACCGTCGCGGTCGTCACCGACTTCTGCGTCGCGTCGTCGGCGAACGTCCCGGTGGCGACCGATTTGAAGGTCGTCCCGTCGTCGCTGACCAGCACCTCGTACCGGCCGATCCGCCCGTTGGCCGAGTCGGCCGGCGGCAGATAGGTCAAACCGCTGAACGCGATCCGGTTGTGCGTGTCGATCGTCAGCAGGTGCGGCATGGCGGTGTTCGCGGTGCGCCAGAGCGTCGTCGTCTTGCCGTCGAGCACGTTGGCGGCGGTCGCGCTGTTGCTGTCGGCCGTGACCGTCCAGCCGGTGGTCGGCAGCGGCGCGGCCTGCGTGACGGCGACCGGGATCGCGCTGGGCATGACGTGTCCGGCATGCGGGTCGGCGGCGGCGTCGTCCGTTGCCGGGGCCGATCGCTGATGGAGCACGATCGCCGTTCCGACGAGCACCGATAGCACCGCGCTGGCCGCAAGCCGCGACCGCCAACTGTTACGCCCTCGCACACATCCCCCAAGGTCCCAGGTCAGCGGCCTTATTCAATCGGGGAAGGCTCTCCGTATAAAACGGGCGAAAGGCTGATTTTTCCGGTACGCGGGGGCGTGGCAAACCGCGGAAGGTGCCAGGGGCCGGCCGGGCGAGGTGCGGCTGGCCGGTGAGGTGCGGCCGGAGATGGCGGGCCGCGGCCGGAGAGCGGGCCGCGGGCCGGGAGGGGCGGCGCCCAGAGTCAGAGCCGCAGCCGCATCGCCGGGTCGGGGGTTCGTTTGAAGCCCAGCGACTCGTAGAGCGACTCCCCGTCCCGCGAGGCGCGCAGGTCGATCTTGTGAATCCCGGCGCCGCGGAACCAGTCGAGCAACGCGGTCATGCACTGCCGCGAATAGCCGCGCCGGCGCATGTCGGGGTCGGTGGCGACGCTGAAGATGTAACCGCCCCGGCCCGACGGGTCGCCCGGGAGGCCCAGCCGCTGCTCGACCGTGCCGAGCGCGCAGGAGGCGAGCCCCGCGCCGTCCGGCCGGTCGACCACGAACGCCACCATCGACGGCGACGGATCGCCGAGCCGCTCGGCCAGGATCTGCCGGGACGGCTCGCGCCAGTCGTCGCTCCAGGTCTCGCGGGTCAGGCTCCCGAGCATCACGGCCCGTAGGCGGACCAACTCATCAGCGTCATCGGGGCCGGCGGCGCGCGCAATCATGGCACGGACGTTAACCGCCCGGGGGCAGCGCCCGGCATCGATTTTCCATTAGCGTCCCAGCATGGTCCGCGGCGTGGGGTTGCTTCCGGCGCTGGTCTGGGGTGTGCTCGCGGCCTTCTGGCGCCCGCGCGGGCCGATCTTCGGCTACGAGGCCCTCATCATCATGGCGGCCAGTGTCGCGGTCGGCGCGATGGCCGGTCGCGTCTACCGTTCCCGCGCGGCGATCTTCCTGGCGCCGCTGCTGTTCGCGGTGGCGGCCGAGGTCACCCGGGTCGGCTTCACCGGCCCCACCGTCGACTATCCGCGCCCGACCGATCTCGGCCTGCTCGCGCTGATCGCCGGGCGGGGCGTCCTGGCGCTGCTCACGCTGCTGCCGATGGGCGTCGCCGCGGCGTACGGCGCCGGCTCCCGTCGGCACAGCCGCAACCCCTTCCGGTGGGTGGGGCGCTTCCTGACCGGCGTCCTGGCCGTTGTGGTTCTCGCGATCGCGGTGGTGGTCGCTCTCCCGGGGCGCGTCGCGCCGATTCCCGGGGGCATTTCCGAGCTCGCGTACGCCGGGAAGCTCGGCCTGATGATCCGAGGCGCCCGGACCGATCTCCCCATCCTGCTGTTCGTCCCCGGCACACCCGGCGGCACCGAGCTCGCCGCCATGCGGCAGCGGCTCGGCGCCCTCGAGCAGCGCTTCGTGGTCGTGACCATGGACGGGCGCGGCGGCGGCCGGTCGTTCGGCGCGCTCGACCCGACGCCGACGTTCACGGTCGACGACGAGAAGCGCAACGTCCTGAACGCCACCGACTACCTGCGAACCCGGTTCCGCCGCGACAAGATCTACCTGATGGCACACGCCACCGGCACCATCGGCGCGGCTCTCGCCGTACAGGATGAGCCTGCCCTTTATGCCGCTTATGTCGGCGTGGCGCAGGTGGCGAACCCGACCGCGAGCGACCGCGCGCAGTACGACGACATGCTGGCCTGGGCGCGCGACCACAACGACGCCCGCCTCCTGGCGCGCCTCACGGCGGTGGGCCGCCCGCCTTACACCAATATTTACGGATACGAGCCCATGCTGGCCGGCGAGGACCGGATCTACGGCTCGGGCAACGTCGAGGCCCTGTTCGCCAATGCCCGGGCTCCCGAGCTGTCGCCCCTCGACCAGGTCCACGCGATCTCGAGCGTCCTCGATTCCTTCGACGCCCTCTATCCCCGCTTGCGCACGGTCGACCTGGTGTCGCAGGTCCCGGCGCTGGCGGTGCCGGTCTACCTCGTGGCCGGCGACCGCGAGGTGCCCGCCCGCGTGCGCGACCAGAACGCCTGGTTCGCGGTGCTGACGGCGCCCCACAAAGAGATAGTGACGCTCAGGAACGCGGGCCATCGGTCGATGTTCGACCAGCCGGCCGCGTTCGCCGCCGTGCTGGCCCGAGTCCGAACCGAGACCGCCGCGGGCAGCACACCGTGACCGGCCCGCCCAGCCCACCGTCACCGCCGCACCCCACCCTGCCGCCGCACCCCGCCCTCGCCGCCGCACCCGGCCCGCCGCACCCAACCGCCGCCGTGCCCAACCCGCGCCAGGCCCCGCCGCCGCACCCCACCCTCGCCGCCGCACCCCACCCTGCCGCCGCACCCCACCCTCACCGCCGCACCCCACCCTTGCCGCCGCACCCCGCCCTCGCCGCCGCACCCGGCCCGCCGCACCCAACCGCCGCCGCTCCCAACCGCCGCCGTGCCCAACCCGCCGCCAGGCCCCGCCGCCGCGCCCGACCCGACGTGACCGGCGGCACCTTGTTATTTAAGATTTGAAAGAGTTAGAGTTCGGTCATGGCCGAACCGCTGACCGACGACGAGCAGGTCGCCTGGCGCACGTTCATCGAGAGCTCCTGGGCTCTGCACACGCACCTCGAGGACGAGTTGCGCGCGCAGACCGGGCTCAGCATGAACGACTACCACGTTCTCGTCGTGCTCAGCGAGGCGCCCGAGCGGCGGCTTCGGATGGGCGAGCTGGCCGGTCGGCTGGTGTTCTCGCCCAGCCGCATCACGTACCAGATCAATTCGATGGTCAAGCGCGGGTTCGTGCGCAAGCAGCCGTGTCCCGAGGACGGGCGCGGCCAGGAGGCGATCCTCACCGACGAGGGCATGGCCGCCCTCGTGAACGCGGCGCCGCTGCACCTGGTCACCGTGCGGGATCGCTTCATCGATCGTCTCGACCCCGACGAGCTCGAGGTCATCCACCGGGTTTTCGACAAAGTCAGAAAGGCCTGAGATGCCCGCCATCACCGTCGACGACGTCCTGGTTCTGCCCCGCCTGCCGCTTCTGGCGGCCGATGTTGCGTTTCGGCCGGTTCGCCGGCTCACCACCGCGCCCTCGGGTTACGAGGGCGAGGGCTTTCCGGTCCGGCGCGCCTTCGCGGGGGTGCCGGTCAACGAACTCGACCCGTTCATCCACCTCGACCAGATGGGCGAGGTCGACTACGCGCCGGGTGAGCCCAAGGGCACGCCCTGGCACCCGCACCGCGGCTTCGAGACGGTGACCTACATGATCGACGGGATCATGGACCACCAGGACTCGCTGGGCGGCGGCGGCACGATCACCGACGGCGACACCCAGTGGATGACCGCCGGGCAGGGCATCCTGCACATCGAGGCGCCGCCCGAGCATCTGGTGGCGAGCGGCGGGCTGTTCCACGGCCTGCAGCTGTGGGTCAACCTGCCCCGGGCCGCGAAGATGATCGAGCCGAAGTACCAGGACATCCGGGGCCGGCAGGCGGCGCTGCTGACCTCGCCCGACGGCGGCAGCCTGATCCGGGTCATCGCCGGGTCGGTGGACGGTCATGCGGGTCCGGGTTCGACGTTCACCCCGATCAACCTCGCGCACGTGACGCTCCAGCCCGGGGCGCGGCTCGATCTGCCGTGGCAGCCCGACTACAACGCGCTGGTCTACGTGCTGGCCGGCCGCGGCACGGTCGGCGTCGAGAAGCGCCCGCTGCACGTCGGCCAGCTGGCGGCGCACGGGGCCGGCGACGCCATCCGGGTCGAGGCGGACGCGACCCAGGACTCGAACATCCCGGCCATGGAGCTGTTCATCATGGGCGGCCGGCCGATCCGCGAGCCGGTGGCGCACTACGGGCCGTTCGTCATGAACACCCAGGCCGAGCTGAAGCAGGCGTTCGAGGACTTCCAGAAGGGCCGGCTCGGCGTGATCCCCGCCGGGCGGGTGCCGCACACCTGATCCGCGCGGCCGGGCGTGTTCCTTCCGGCCGGGGGTGTTCCTTCCGGCCGGGCGCGTACCTTCCGGCCGG